>NZ_FYDH01000010.1:0-292115 GCF_900187475.1 Pseudomonas sp. Irchel s3h9
TGTCAAGTGATTATTTTCAGAAGTTTTCGAAGAATTCTTCAACAACTTCAACCACTTGCGCTTCCGATCTCTCGTCAGCGGGAGGCGAATTCTACAGCGTTACACGCTGCTGTCAACACCTCTTTTTCAACTTCCTTTTGGCTTCGATGAACTGAAGCAACCTGCCGCCGAAACCTACATAACTCATTGAATATCAAGGAGTTTTCCTTTTCGACTGCGCCGGAAGTGGGGCGAATTATAGACATCCTGAATCTGCCGTCAACCGTTAATTTCACTTTTCTTTCAATCACTTGCAGATTGGCTGAAAAACAGTCAACCGCTTCTCTATATAGGAAGTAAACGCCGCGCTTCTATATAGAAGGAATGTCTACAGCACTCCAGCGGCTTTCAAATCAGCCACCGCACCCGCCCCCATCCCAAGCACCCGCTGCAAAACATCCAGCGTATGCTCACCCAACAAGGGAGGCGCCCGACGATACTCAACCGGCGTCTGCGACAAACGAATGGGGCTGGCTACCTGAGGCACCAAACCCGCCAACGCATGCGGCATCTCTATCGCCAAGCCACGCGCCTTGACCTGAGGGTCCTCAAACACTTGCGACAAATCATTGATTGGCCCGCACGGCACGCCCGCCTGCTCCAGCTGAGCAACCCACTCGGCAGTCGTCTTGAACACGGTTGCCTGACGAATCAAAGGAATCAGCTCCGCGCGATTCGCCACCCGCAACTTATTGGTCGCGAAACGCGGATCATCCGCCCACTGCGGCTGCCCCGCCACTTCGGCAAACTTGCGGAACTGCCCGTCATTACCCACGGTGAGGATGAAATCACCATCGGCCGTAGGAAAATCCTGATAAGGCACGATGTTCGGATGCGCATTGCCCAAGCGCTTCGGTGCGTTGCCCGTTGTCAGGTAGTTCATCGCCTGGTTAGCCAGACACGCCACCTGGACATCCAGCAATGCCATGTCGATGTGCTGCCCACCACCGTCGTGATCGCGATGAGCCAGCGCAGCCAGAATGGCTACCGTCGAATACAGACCGGTGAGAATATCCGTCAGCGCCACACCAACTTTCACCGGACCGGCACCCTCATCACCCTCAGGACGCCCGGTCAGGCTCATCAGCCCACCCAGCCCCTGAATCATGAAGTCATAGCCGGCGCGCTTGGCATACGGCCCGGTCTGGCCGAATCCGGTAATCGAGCAATAGATCAGGTCCGGATTGATCGCTTTCAGCGATTCGTAGTCCAGCCCATACGCCGCCAGACCACCGACCTTGAAATTCTCAATGAGGATGTCCGACTTCGCCGCTAGCTCGCGCACCAGCTTCTGACCTTCGGGCCGCGTGAAGTCGATGGTCACCGATTGCTTGTTGCGGTTGGCCGACAGGTAATAAGCCGCCTCAGACGTATTCTCGCCATAAGCGTCTTTAAGGAAGGGCGGCCCCCAGGCGCGCGTATCATCACCATTGCCCGGGCGCTCGACCTTGATCACTTCGGCGCCAAGGTCGGCAAGGATCTGCCCGGCCCACGGTCCGGCCAATACTCGCGATAAATCCAGTACCCGCAGATGCGACAGCGCGCCCATGGTCGCTCTCCTATTAATAGAACGCCTGCAGACCGGTTTGCGCACGCCCGAGGATCAGCGCGTGAACGTCGTGAGTCCCTTCATAGGTATTCACCACTTCCAGGTTGACCAGATGACGGGCCACGCCGAATTCGTCGGAGATGCCGTTACCACCCAACATGTCGCGAGCCATACGGGCGATATCCAGGGACTTGCCGCACGAGTTGCGCTTCATGATCGAAGTGATCTCGACCGCAGCAGTGCCTTCATCTTTCATACGCCCCAACCGCAGGCAGCCTTGCAGGGCCAAGGTGATTTCGGTCTGCATGTCTGCCAGTTTTTTCTGGATCAACTGAGTGGCAGCCAATGGGCGACCGAACTGCTGACGATCGAGGGTGTATTGGCGAGCGGTGTGCCAGCAGAACTCGGCAGCGCCCAGTGCGCCCCAAGAGATGCCATAACGCGCGGAGTTGAGGCAGGTAAACGGACCTTTCAGGCCACGCACGTCCGGGAAGATGTTCTCTTCCGGTACAAACACGTTATCCATAACGATTTCACCAGTGATCGACGCACGCAGGCCGACCTTGCCGTGAATCGCCGGAGCGCTCAGGCCTTTCCAGCCTTTTTCCAGGACGAAGCCACGAATGTCACCGGCGTCGTCTTTGGCCCAGACCACGAACACATCGGCGATCGGGCTGTTGGTGATCCACATTTTCGCGCCGGTCAGGCTGTAGCCGCCGTCGACCTTACGTGCACGAGTGATCATCGCGCCCGGGTCGGAACCGTGGTTGGGTTCGGTCAGACCGAAGCAGCCGATCCATTCGCCGGAAGCCAGCTTCGGCAGGTACTTCTGCTTTTGCGCTTCGGTGCCGAATTCGTTGATCGGCACCATCACCAGCGACGACTGTACGCTCATCATCGAGCGGTAGCCGGAGTCGACACGCTCGACTTCACGGGCAATCAGACCGTAGCTGACATAGTTCAGGCCGCTGCCGCCGTACTGTTCAGGGATGGTCGCGCCCAACAGACCGACTTCGCCCATCTCGCGGAAGATCGCCGGGTCGGTTTTCTCATGACGGAAGGCTTCAAGAACGCGTGGCGCGAGCTTCTGCTGAGCGAACTGCTCGGCGGTGTCGCGGATCATGCGCTCTTCTTCAGTGAGCTGTTGATCCAGCAGCAGGGGATCGATCCAGTTGAAGCTAGCTTTACCGCCCATGAGTCTGTCCTCGCAAATCGGTGAATTAACGTGGCATTGATCCTAGGCGCGGTTCGCCGTCGCGGCAAACGAGGATTTCGCATTCTGTTGTGCTAATTTCTCACTCCGAAACGTCGCGAAATGCCTTTTATGCGGCGCATTAGTGAGGTTGACGTACATGCGCAGGAAGATCCCCAGCACCACCGCCCTGATCAGTTTCGAAGCTGCCGCGCGCCACGAGAGCTTTACCCGCGCTGCCGAAGAACTTTCCCTGACTCAAGGCGCCATTTGCCGACAAATAGCCAGCCTTGAGGAGTTCCTCAGTGTGGAACTGTTCCGACGCTCGCGACGCGGAGTGAAGCTGACCGAGGCGGGGCTTTCCTACAGCCGCCGAGTCGCGACGCAACTGGATGCAGTCGAACGCGACACGCTGTCAGTGATGGGCCAGCAAGGCACCAACGTAATTGAACTGGCGGTGGTGCCGACCTTCGGCACGCAATGGCTGCTGCCACGTCTGAAAGATTTCCAGCTCAAGCATCCGGAAGTCACGGTCAACCTGACCAACCGCACCCGGCCCTTTCTGTTTGCCGATACCGAATTCGATGCAGCGATCTACTTCGGTGATGCCGATTGGTCCGGTACCGAATCCCACAGGCTGATGGGCGAGAATCCGATGCCGGTGTGCAGCCCCGCCCTACTCGGCAACAAGACGCTTCTGACAGCCGCAGCCATCGCCGAACTGCCGCTGCTGCAGCAGACCACCCGACCTTACGCCTGGCGCCAGTGGTTCAACTCGCAACAGCTGAATATCCCCCGCGACATGACAGGCCCGCGCTACGAGCTATTCTCCATGCTCGCCCAAGCGGCCATGCACGACATGGGCATTGCGCTGATTCCACCGTTCCTGATTCAGCGCGAGCTGGCCGAGAAACGCTTGGTGATTGCAAACCCGCAGGCGCTTTCCAGCATCAAGGCCTACTACCTGATGATTCCTGAGCGAAAGGTCGAATCAGCGTCATTAAAGGCATTTCGTGACTGGCTGGTAACTCAGGCACAGAGCTACAGCCTAGAAGGGTAAAGGCTTACAACGTTACCTAACCCCGTAGTCAGGAAAACAAAAGCCCTACAGATATAAGTATTTGTCGCAATTCAACAGACTGTATCCGAAAGTCGTACAGACGTCCCACAAGCGCCTATCGACGTGGCTTTGAGCCTTCATCGGCGACTCATTACTGCCTATTCACGCCACCGATGAGAAATTTTTCCATATTCAGCCAGAATCCTTACAGGGCACGGCCTGCAAGGGGTTGCGCCGGCCACTGCGACATTCGGTCACGGGATGACTTGTAGTTAATTTTCCGTCACCCGTCATAATCCCTTGAAGGGCATAAAGTTCGCCTGCAAAATGCCGCGCCCCGCCCTGATTTGGCGGGATCGTGCTGATCGGCCGCCCCAGTCGCACCATCCGTAGTGCATGGGTTTACTCAATAAGATCACGCAGGAGATTTGACGTGCACATTGGTGTTCCTCTCGAAACCCAGACCGGTGAAACACGGGTTGCTGCAACCCCGGAAACCATAAAAAAGCTGATCAGCCAAGGTCATAAGGTCACTGTGCAAACCGGCGCCGGCGTTAAAGCCAGCGTTGTTGACAGTGCCTATGAAGCGGCAGGCGCAACCATTGGCAGTGCCAATGACGCGTTTGGCGCCGAGCTGATTCTCAAAGTGGTCGCCCCAAGCGACGCCGAACTGACGCTGATCAAGCGCGGTACGGTGCTGGTGGGCATGCTCAACCCGTTCAACAACGAAACCATCGCGAAGATGGCCGAGTGCGGCATTACCGCGTTCGCCCTCGAAGCGGCGCCGCGCACCTCACGCGCGCAGAGTCTCGATGTGTTGTCGTCGCAGGCGAACATTGCCGGCTATAAGGCTGTGTTGTTGGCCGCTCACTACTATCCTCGCTTCATGCCGATGCTGATGACCGCTGCGGGCACCGTGAAAGCGGCGCGCGTGCTGATTCTTGGTGCCGGTGTGGCCGGGTTGCAGGCGATCGCCACGGCGAAACGTCTGGGTGCGGTGATCGAAGCTTCTGACGTGCGTCCGGCGGTAAAAGAGCAAATTGAATCCCTCGGTGCCAAATTCGTCGACGTGCCGTACGAGACCGATGAAGAGCGTGAATGCGCCGTCGGTGTCGGCGGTTACGCGCGACCAATGCCGGCGAGCTGGATGCAGCGTCAGGCCCAGGCTGTGCACGAACGCGCCAAGCAGGCTGACATCGTCATCACCACCGCGCTGATTCCGGGCCGCAAGGCACCGACGCTATTGAGCGCGGAAACCGTGGCGCAGATGAAACCGGGTTCGGTGGTCATCGATCTCGCGGCGGCTCAGGGCGGCAACTGCCCGTTGACCGTGGCCGATCAGGTCGTGGTCGAAAATGGCGTGACCATTTGCGGCCCAACCAATCTGGCCGGTGAAGTCGCAGCAGACGCCTCGGCACTTTACGCGCGCAACCTGCTGGACTTCCTCAAGCTGGTATTCACCAAAGAAGGCCAGTTCGACGTCAACCTCGAAGACGACATCGTCGCCGCGTGCCTGATGTGCCGCGACGGCCAAGTCATCCGCAAAAACGCCTAAGCAGGGATTCAGACGATGGAAGAGCTTATCTCCCCCGGTATCTACAACCTGATCATCTTCGTGCTGGCGATTTATGTCGGTTACCACGTGGTCTGGAACGTTACACCTGCGCTGCACACGCCTTTGATGGCAGTAACCAACGCCATCTCGGCGATCGTGATCGTCGGCGCCATGCTCGCGGCCGCACTGACCGTTACGCCGCTGGGCAAAACCATGGGCACCCTCGCCGTGGCACTGGCTGCGGTCAACGTGTTCGGTGGCTTCCTGGTCACCCGCCGCATGCTTGAGATGTTCAAGAAGAAAGCCCCGAAAGTAAAAGAAGAGGCGCCGAAGTAATGAGCATGAATCTCGTCACGACGCTCTATCTGATCGCGTCGATCTGCTTTATCCAGGCCCTCAAAGGCTTGTCGCACCCGACTACCTCGCGGCGCGGCAACCTGTTCGGCATGCTCGGCATGGCGTTGGCCATCCTGACCACCGTCGGCCTTATCTATAAGTTGGGCGCTGAGCTGGCCACGGCCGGTATCGGTTACGTGATCGTTGGCCTGCTGGTCGGCGGCACCGCCGGTTCGATCATGGCCAAGCGCGTTGAAATGACCAAGATGCCGGAATTGGTCGCCTTCATGCACAGCATGATCGGCCTTGCGGCAGTGTTCATTGCCATCGCCGCTGTGGTGGAGCCGCAATCGCTGGGCATCGTCAAGCAACTGGGCGACTCGATTCCGGCGGGCAACCGTCTGGAGCTGTTCCTCGGCGCTGCGATCGGTGCGATCACCTTCTCCGGTTCGGTGATTGCGTTCGGCAAGCTGTCGGGCAAGTACAAGTTCCGTCTGTTCCAGGGCGCCCCGGTACAGTTCGCTGGTCAGCACAAGCTCAATGCCGTGCTGGGTCTGGCAACACTGGCACTCGGTCTGACCTTCATGTTCACCGGCAACCTCACCGCGTTCGCGCTGATGCTGGCGCTGGCCTTCGTGATGGGCGTGCTGATCATCATCCCGATTGGCGGCGCCGACATGCCGGTCGTGGTGTCGATGCTCAACAGCTACTCGGGCTGGGCGGCGGCGGGAATTGGCTTCTCGCTGAACAACTCGATGCTGATCATCGCCGGTTCGCTGGTGGGTTCGAGCGGCGCGATCCTCTCGTACATCATGTGCAAAGCGATGAACCGTTCCTTCTTTAATGTACTGCTCGGCGGCTTCGGCAACACGGCAGACGCAGGTCCTGCCGGTGCGAAAGAAGCACGTCCGGTGAAATCCGGTTCGGCTGACGACGCGACCTTCCTGCTGACCAACGCCGACACCGTGATCATCGTCCCGGGCTACGGTCTGGCAGTGGCACGTGCGCAACATGCGCTGAAAGAGCTGACCGAGAAGCTGACCCACCGTGGCGTGACTGTGAAGTACGCGATCCACCCCGTGGCGGGCCGTATGCCGGGGCACATGAACGTTCTGCTCGCCGAGGCCGAAGTGCCTTACGACCAGGTGTTTGAGATGGAGGACATCAACTCCGAGTTCGGTCAGGCCGACGTGGTGCTGGTGCTCGGCGCGAACGATGTGGTCAACCCGGCCGCAAAGAACGATCCCAAATCGCCGATTGCCGGCATGCCGATTCTCGAAGCGTTCAAAGCCAAGACCATCATCGTCAACAAGCGCTCGATGGCCAGCGGCTATGCCGGTCTGGACAACGAATTGTTCTACCTGGACAAAACCATGATGGTGTTCGGCGACGCGAAGAAAGTCATCGAAGACATGGTCAAAGCGGTCGAATAATTCCCCGCTGCAATAGCGAACGCCCCGACTTGTCGGGGCGTTTTTGTTTGCGCAAACAGTCGGACAATTTGCCGCGTTGTTGCAGATCCGGTAACGGTGTTTTACTTCAAAACCGCTAAATAGACGCCTCGTTTGCGACCTTGGTAGCGGGACAGGCGCTCGTCAAATTCACTAGACTGCGCATCCTGCTACTCGCTTCCCGAGATAATAATCCATGTACCGTGACCGTATTCGCCTGCCTTCGTTGTTGGATAAAGTGATGAGCGCCGCCGACGCAGCCGCTTTGATTGAGGACGGCATGACCGTCGGCATGAGCGGTTTCACCCGCGCCGGCGAAGCCAAAGCAGTCCCTCACGCACTGGCCGAGCGGGCCAAGGTCACGCCGCTGAAGATCAGCCTGATGACCGGCGCCAGCCTGGGCAACGACCTCGACAAGCAACTGACCGAAGCCGGCGTGCTGTCGCGTCGCATGCCGTTCCAGGTCGACAGCACCCTGCGCAAGGCGATCAATGCCGGCCAGGTTATGTTTATCGACCAGCATCTGTCGGAAACCGTCGAGCAACTGCGCAACCAACAACTGAAGCTGCCGGACATCGCGGTCATCGAAGCCGTGGCCATCACCGAGCAAGGCCACATCGTGCCGACCACCTCGGTGGGCAACTCGGCGAGCTTCGCGATTTTCGCCAAACAGGTAATCGTCGAAATCAATATGGCGCACAACGCCAACCTCGAAGGCCTGCATGACATCTATATCCCGACTTACCGCCCGACGCGCACGCCGATCCCGCTGGTAAAAGTCGATGATCGCATCGGCAGCACCGCGATTCCGATTCCGCCGGAGAAGATTGTCGCCATCGTCATCACTCAGCAGGCCGATTCGCCGTCTACCGTGTCGTCGCCGGACGTCGACACCAACGCCATTGCCGATCACCTGATCACCTTCTTCAAGCAGGAAGTCGACGCCGGGCGCATGACCAACAAGCTCGGCCCGTTGCAGGCGGGGATCGGCAACATTGCCAACGCGGTGATGTGCGGTCTGATCGATTCGCCGTTTGAAGACCTGACGATGTACTCCGAAGTGCTGCAGGATTCGACCTTCGATCTGATCGACGCCGGCAAGCTGAGCTTTGCGTCGGGCAGCTCGATCACCCTGTCGGAACGCCGCAACAGCGACGTGTTCGGCAATCTGGAGAAGTACAAGGAAAAACTGGTGCTGCGTCCGCAGGAAATCTCCAACCACCCGGAAGTGGTGCGCCGCCTAGGCATCATCGGGATCAACACGGCGCTGGAGTTCGACATCTACGGCAACGTCAACTCCACCCACGTTTGCGGCACGCGGATGATGAACGGCATCGGCGGTTCCGGCGACTTCGCGCGTAACGCGCATCTGGCGGTGTTCGTGACCAAGTCGATCGCCAAGGGCGGCGCGATTTCCAGCGTGGTGCCGATGGTCAGCCACGTTGACCACACCGAGCACGATGTCGACATTCTGGTGACCGAAGTTGGGCTGGCTGACTTGCGCGGCCTGGCGCCACGGGAACGGGCGCGGGTGATCATCGATAACTGTGTGCACCCGGACTTCCGTCAAGCGCTGGATGATTACTTCACGAAGGCCTGTGCAATTGGTGGCCATACCCCACACATTCTGCGTGAAGCGTTGAGCTGGCATGTGAACCTGGAAGAAACCGGGCGCATGCTTGCGGTGTAATTCACACAGATAAACCGTTGGCGCAAACACAGTTTGCGTCAGCGGATTGTTGCAATCCTCAAAGCCGACAAAAACTGTACTGCTGTACTGGTCTTTTCCTACAGCTTTTGCCTACCTTTTTCCTCGAATCGAGCAAAAACGCACCACTTAAGTGCGGACAGGTACAGTTTGCTCGTTTTTGACCCGTACACCCCCCATAAACAGTTAACTGGTCACTCACAATACAGTTGAACTGTATCTAGAGAGACTTGGCAAACGAGAGGATCATGGGCACCAGTCAAACCACTACCTGATCCCGCCACAAGCGGAAGGATGTCAACCATGGAACGTACACTCAGTTCCGAACTGTTCTTCGAAGACAAAGCTGTAAACACCCAGGCTTCCCTGCCTCTGCGCGTTATCGCCAACCTGATGTTGTGGCAGCGCCGCATCTCCAGCCGCCATCAACTGGCTCGCCTGGATTCGCGTTTGCTGGCTGACGCCGGTATCAGCGAAGCACAACGCTACGAAGAGCTGAGCAAGCCGTTCTGGCGCTAAGTAGCGTCGCTGGCTCTGGTCGTTAGACCCACCGCCAGCAACCCGAATTGAACAAACGAAACCCGTCGTGGGAAACCACGACGGGTTTCGTCGTTTTTGGGGGGTTTTAAGTCTCTATACAGCTGGCTTTATCACCGGCAGGTACAGTTTATTAGAATCTCTACCTGAACCAGTACAATTTGCCTCTTCTGTATCTGCCTATTCCTCTGTCGCAGGCTCAACATGACCTTCCGCCTTCACCGGCAATAAGGAATACGTCATGAATGACTTACAGGATGTTTCAGAAAGCTTCAGCCAACCCTACCCTCGCCCAAACGCTCTGCGTCGCCTGTTTCTCGGACTTCGGGACAGCCTGGCACGCGCCAAAACGCGGCAACTGCTGGCTCAACTGGATGGCCGTGACCTCGCCGATCTTGGCCTCAGCCACGCCGATCGCCTGCATGAACTGGATAAACCCTTCTGGCGCTAGCATTCTGCCCACTGTGCGAATCCCGCAAAGCAGGCCTAATATCCACACAGAACGTGGCGAATGTTGTGTCACTGGCGTCTGACTCCTCAGATACCGAGCCACCTCTCAATACGGTTTATCCATAGGAGTTACACCATGTCCCGTCTTCGTCTGCTCAGCGCTGCCGCCCTGTTGGCCGTGGCTGCCAACGCCAGCGCCACCAGTTTCATCGTCACCACCGACGCCGTTGTCGGTGCACTGAAGTCCTCGTCCGACGCGACTTCCGACGTAACCTCCTCCTTCCGTGACGACAAGATCGTGCTCGCCGCCCGTGACGATGCCGCCAGCTTCGTCGCCAGCGAAGGTGAAATCCGTGGGGTGAAACTGGAAAGCGCGCTGGATCACATCCGTCACCAGGCGCCACAGCTGCAAGCCACTGACGCACAACTGGCTCAAGCTATTCTGACGATCTAAACGATCGCAGCCATGCGGGACACGCCAGGCGTGTCCCGATGTTTCGGCGCTGGCTCTGGCCCGGGCATTGCGCTAGCCTTTGGGCTCACCAAAAATTACCGAGTCCGATGCGCTTTCTTCCAAATCTACTGATTCCCTCCGTATTGTTCACCGCCTGCTGGGCGACATCGGTCGATGCCTTTGATGCTTTCAATGCGTCGACGCAAGGCACCGTCGTCAGTGGTTACGCCACCAGCATGGTGTCTTCCGCACCGTTCGACCGTAAACTGCTGCTCGCGGCCCACGATGATGCCGCAGCTTTTGTTGCCAGTGACGGTGAATGGCGAGGTGCTCGACTGGAATCCGCGCTGCATTACCTGCGCAAAACCCGGCCGAAACTTCATGTCAGCGACCTTGAACTGGCAGAGGCAATTCTCGTCCAATAGTTATCCTGTACCCCTGTTATCCTTGCCCTTCCGGAGTCGTTCCATGCGTAGCCCGCTGATTGCTGCCGCCCTTGGCCTGTTTTTGTTGGCCGACGTGGCCCAGGCGCACACCCTGGTAGCCACCAGTAACATCATCGTTCGTGCCTCCCAGCGCACTATCGATTTCACTTCCGACACCACCACGTCGATCCGCGATTCGAAAATCATCCGCGAAGCACACGATGATGCCGCCAGTTTCGTCGCCACTAACGGTGATATCCGTGGCGCGCATCTGGAAGCCGCGCTCAACACCCTGCGCACCCGTGTGCCGGAAGCGCGCGACGCCAGCGATCAGGTTCTCGCCGAAGCCATCCTCGCACTGTGAAGTCACTCGGCACCTGGCTGCTGGTCGGGGCGTTGTTGCTGCTTGGCAACAGCGCCCACGCCGGCCTGCAATTGCGGCTCAAGACCGACGGTCTGAGCCCTGCCCAACAACAGGCCAGCCAGGCGCTGATCGATGAGGCGATGCAAAAGCTGCCGCCGAGCTTTATCGAGCGGCTGGATCGGCGCATCGATGTCGGCTGGACCGACGACATGCCGAGCAACGCCTATGGCCAAGCCACGCTGGTCGCCGAACTCGACCTGAATCGCAAACTGCTCGCCAGCCTGACTGACGGCAGCGCCGCCAAAGAAAAAACCAATCGCCCCCACGGCACTGTGCGTCAGGAACTGCTCGCCACGGTGCTGCACGAAATTACCCACATTTACGATCGCGCGCGCTTGTGGCCGGACGCCGAGCGCACGCGAATCCAGCGCTGCACCCGCCGCTTCAACAGCGCCGGGCTGATCGGCATTCCCGATGAGTGTCGCGGGCAGAACGGCCGGCGTTTCACCCTCAGTGATGACCCGCGCCTGCTCGATCTCGCCGGTTGGCAGCAATACGTCGGTCGTCGGGGTGAGCGTGAACAGCACAACCGCCAGATCGCCCGCAGCCCGGACCTGTACGAAATCTCCAGCCCGAAGGAGTTTGTCGCGGTCAACATGGAGTATTTCCTCCTCGACCCGAGCTATGCCTGCCGTCGCCCGGCGCTGTATCGCTATTACCAGGAGCACTTCGGCTGGGCACCGCCGGCCAAGGACACCTGCAGCAAGACCTTCTCCTTTTTGAATGCCGGTAACGACTTCGCCAAGCAACCCTTGGGGCAAGTTGATCCGGAACGGGTTTACGCCGTCGATTACCTGTTGGCCGAAGCCAATCAGAACTGGGTCAGCCGCTGGGGCCACAGCATGTTGCGTCTGGTGATTTGCGCGCCGGGCCGCCCGCTTGGGCCGGATTGCCGGCTCGATCTGGATCAGCATCTGGTGCTGTCCTACCGCGCCTTTGTCGGCGATGTGCAGCTGTCGAGCTGGGACGGACTGGTCGGCAAATACCCATCGCGATTGTTCGTGCTGCCGCTCGCGCAGGTCATCGACGAATACACCAAGACCGAATTGCGCAGCCTTGCTTCCGTGCCGCTGAACCTGTCACGGGACGAGATCGAAGGCGTGGTCGAGCACGCGGCCGAAATGCATTGGAGCTACGACGGCAACTACTTCTTCCTCTCCAACAACTGCGCGGTGGAAGGTCTGAAGCTGTTGCGCAGCGGCAGTAACAACAACCAGTTCGTGGGTCTGGACAGCATCATGCCCAACGGTTTGCTGGAAGTGATGAAGGGCCGTGGTCTGGCGGACACCAGTGTGCTGGATGATCCGAAAGAAGCCCTGCGCCTGGGTTACCGCTTCGACTCGTTCCGCGATCGCTATCAGGCGATGTTCGATGTGCTGAAGAAGCAATTGCCGATCAAGCAGAATACCGTTGAGGAATGGCTTTCACTGACAGCCGAAGAACGCCGCGAGTGGTTCGAACGCGCCGACTTGCGTACCAGCGCCGCGCTGCTGTTGCTGGAGCAAGCCAGCTATCGCCGCCAATTGCTGCTGGCGCAGGATGAGGTGAAGCAGCGTTACCTCGGCGCGCGGGAACTGGAAAACGGCGGGATGGATAAAGCCAACGCGACCTTGCAGGAAATTCTCGCCAACAGCGGGTTCCTCAGTCGTCCGGCGGAATTGCTCGATTCCAAGGGTTACGGACTGCCCCAGCCGACCGAGTTCAGTCGACTCGAAGCGGAGAGCAGTCAGCGGCAGAAGAAGCTGCTGGCACTGTCCGGAGATCTGGATGCAGAAGTGCGTAAGTTACTGGAGCCCAAGCGGGCTGCGGAAATTGCGGCCAGTGAGGAGAACGTGAAGCAGATCGGCGCGCATTTACGAAAATTGCACAAGGCCTCGGGCGGACTGGAATTGCCCTGAAAAAAAGATCGCAGCCCTTGGCTGCGATCTTTTTTATTGCCTGCAGATCAATACAAAACGCCATCGAGAATTTCGTAGACGATCCCGGTGCCCACCGCGATCAGCACGATATCACCCCCCGCCCGGCGCCATTCGTAACCCGGGTACACCGGCAGACGACCTAACGCCCGATTATCCAGACGCTCGCCGTAATAGCCGTGCGGCAACGGCCGGCCACGCTCCAGATGGATCCCCGGAGGCGGCGGCGCACCGCGTACAAAGTAGCCATGATTGTCACGAATGGTTCGGCGCACCGGGCCAAAATCGCGCGGGGGCGGGCCACCACGGTGGTCGTTCTGTGGGCCACGGTGGTCGTCACCGTGATTATCGCCGCGGTTATCGTGCTGGCCCTGTTGCGGGCCGCCGTGATCATGATCGTCGCGCGGATCGGCGCTGGCCAGCAGCGGTGTCGCGCTGATCATCAGCACGCCCAGTCCGGCCATCAGACGTTTCGGCATTTTCATCGGGTCTTTCCTCACGGCACAAACAGCAAAAAGGGACTCAGAACCTGGTTCTGAATCCCTCGGTCTTGCTGGATTAGTCTGTGCCGCGAGGTGCTAATTCCTCTGTATCAGGAACTTTACCTTTAGCTGACGCGGGCCTTACGCACGCCTTCGGAGAGAGCCGAGCACAGGCTCAGCACGCCGTCGATGGCCTGGTCGGGTGTGGTCGCGTTGGCGATGTGATCGATCAATGCCGAACCCACCACCACACCGTCGGCCAGACGCGCGATTGACGCTGCCTGCTCCGGCGTACGGATGCCGAAACCGATGCTGATCGGCAGATCGGTATGACGACGCAGACGGGTCAGCGCCTCTTCAACGTGTTCCAGCGTTGCGGCGCCAGCACCGGTCACACCGGCGACCGACACGTAGTAAACGAAACCGGAACTGCCGTTGAGCACCTTCGGCAGACGCGCGTCGTCAGTGGTCGGCGTGGTCAGGCGGATGAAGTCCAGACCCGCAGCCTGCGCCGGGTCGCACAGCTCGGCGTTATGCTCAGGCGGCATGTCGACCACGATCAGACCATCGACGCCGGCCTCTTTCGCATCGGCGATGAAGCGCTCAACGCCATACATATGGATCGGGTTGAAGTAGCCCATCAGCACCAGCGGCGTATCGCTGTTGCCTTCACGGAACTCGCGAACCATTTGCAGGGTTTTCGCCAGGTTCTGTTTGGCGCCCAAGGCACGGATGTTCGCCAGTTGAATCGCCGGGCCGTCGGCCATCGGGTCGGTGAACGGCATGCCCAACTCGATCACGTCGGCGCCGGCGCCCGGCAAGCCTTTGAGGATCGCCAGCGAGGTGTCGTAGTCCGGATCGCCGGCGGTGACGAAGGTCACCAGCGCGGCGCGGTTCTGTTCTTTGAGATCGGCAAAACGGGTTTGCAGGCGGCTCATCAGTGTTTCTCCTGCTTCGACTGTTCCATATGGTGCATGACGGTCTGCATGTCTTTGTCGCCACGGCCCGACAGGTTGACCACCATCAGGTGATCCTTCGGTAGCTTCGGTGCACGTTTGAACACTTCAGCCAGGGCGTGGGCGCTTTCCAGGGCAGGAATGATCCCCTCCAGGCGGCAGCATTTGTGGAACGCATCCAGCGCTTCGTCGTCAGTCACCGAGGTGTATTGAACGCGGCCGATGTCATGCAACCAAGCGTGTTCAGGGCCGATGCCTGGGTAATCGAGGCCAGCGGATATCGAGTGGGCGTCGATGATCTGGCCATCGTCGTCCTGCAGCAGGAAGGTACGGTTGCCGTGCAGCACACCCGGAACGCCGCCATTCAGGCTCGCTGCATGCTTGCCGGTTTCGATGCCGTAACCCGCGGCTTCAACGCCGATGATCTCGACGCTCTTGTCATCAAGGAACGGGTGGAACAGGCCCATGGCGTTAGACCCGCCACCGATGCACGCCACCAGGCTGTCCGGCAGGCGACCTTCCTGAGCCTGCAACTGATCGCGGGTTTCCTTGCCGATCACGGCCTGGAAGTCGCGAACCATCGCTGGGTATGGATGTGGGCCGGCCACGGTGCCGATCAGGTAAAAGGTGTTGTCGACGTTGGTCACCCAGTCACGCAGGGCTTCATTCATCGCATCTTTCAGGGTGCCGGTGCCAGCCACCACCGGGATCACTTCAGCGCCCAGCAACTTCATGCGGAACACGTTGGCCTGCTGACGTTCGATGTCAGTGGTGCCCATGTAGATCACGCAGTCCAGACCGAAACGTGCGGCGACGGTGGCAGTGGCCACGCCGTGCATGCCGGCGCCGGTCTCGGCGATGATGCGTTTCTTGCCCATGCGCCGTGCCAGCAGGATCTGGCCGATGCAGTTGTTAATCTTGTGCGCGCCGGTGTGGTTCAGCTCTTCGCGCTTGAGATAAATCTTTGCGCCGCCGCAGAACTCGGTCAGGCGTTCAGCGAAATACAGCGGACTCGGACGGCCGACGTAATCACGCTGGAAGTAGGCCAATTCTTCTTTGAACGCCGGATCTTCCTTGGCCGCTTCGTATTCGCGGGCCAGATCGAGGATCAACGGCATCAGGGTTTCCGCCACGTAGCGGCCACCGAACGAGCCGAACAGGCCGTTGGCGTCAGGGCCGTTACGCAGATCAGAGGTGTTCGAAGTCTGGGTCATGAGTCGCTCCAGGTGAATTCGGGTCAAAAGACAATGACGACCACTCTACCCCTGACCTTCTACGCTGAAAACCGATAAGATCGCCACAACCTGTCAGGAAAACTCACAGATACCATGAGCCACGACCTTCCCCCGCTGAACGCCTTGCGTGCGTTCGAAGCCACCGCCCGGCTGAACAGCGTCAGTCAGGCTGCCGAACAGCTGCACGTCACCCATGGCGCGGTCAGTCGTCAGCTCAAGGTGTTGGAAGAACACCTTGGCGTCAGTCTGTTCGTCAAAGATGGGCGCGGCTTGAAACTCACAGATGCCGGCATGCGGTTACGCGATGCAAGTGGCGAGGCGTTTGACCGCTTGCGCAGTGTTTGCGCCGAGCTGACGCAGAGCACCGCCGATGCACCGTTCGTCTTGGGTTGCTCTGGAAGTCTGTTAGCGCGCTGGTTTATTCCGCGTTTGGGGCGATTGAATGCCGATCTGCCGGATTTGCGGCTGCACCTGTCGGCGGGCGAAGGCGATCTCGATCCACGACGCCCGGGGCTGGATGCTTTGCTGCTGTTCGCCGAACCACCGTGGCCGGCGGACATGCAAGTCTATGAACTGGCCGCAGAACGTATCGGCCCGGTGATAAGTCCGCTGTTCAGCGGCTATCAACGTCTGCAAACCGCGCCAGCCTCGGCACTGCTAAACGAACCGTTGCTGCACACCACTTCGCGCCCGCAAGCCTGGCCGAGTTGGGCGCAGCAGAACGCACTCGACGCAAAAGCATTGAAGCTGGGGCAAGGTTTCGAGCATTTGTATTATTTGCTGGAGGCAGCAGTTGCTGGGCTTGGCGTGGCCATCGCGCCGGAGCCGCTAGTGACGGAAGATTTGAAGGCCGGTCGCCTGGTTGCGCCATGGGGCTTTTGTGAAACCCCGGCGCAACTGGCGTTGTGGCTACCCAAGCGCGCCGCAGACGGGCGCGCTCGGCAACTGGCGCAGTGGCTCAAGAACGAACTGCGCCAGACGGATCACTCGCCGCGCTTGAACAGCAAGTAAGCCGCCAGCAGACCGATCGCACCGACTGCCACACCGGCCGTCGTCCATGGATGTTCCTGGGCGTAATCACGGGTAGCGATCCCGGTTTCGCGGGTTTTCACTTTGACTTCTTCATAGGCATCGCTGAGCAGATGGCGCGAGTGCTTCAGCGCACTTTCGGCATTGCTTTTCAGCGCCTTGAGGGTCTTGCGCGACTCGTCCGAAGCGTCGTCTTTCAAGCTTTCCAACGATTTGAGCAGACTCTCGATCTCGGCTTCCATGCTTTGCAACGAGGCTTTACGTAAAGAGGTGTTGGCCATGGTGGCTCTCCTGCATTGGTGATGAGTGGCGTGTGTTGGTTGGGACTTCAGCGGTTTGAGAAAGTGCAGAAAATCTGAACTTCGCCTGCGCGATGCCGCCGAAATCAACAGCGCAGATTCACTGCTAGTCTCAATTCCACACGCCAAGGAGATCGCCATGAGTGACCATCACACGTACAAGAAAGTCGAGCTGGTCGGTTCGTCCGCCAGCAGCATCGAAGACGCCATCAACAACGCGCTGGCCGAAGCCAACAAGAGCATCAAGCATCTTGAGTGGTTTGAAGTGGTCGACACCCGTGGCCACATCAAGGACGGCAAGGCGGCGCACTTTCAGGTGACGCTGAAAGTCGGCTTCCGCATTGCCAGCAGCTGAGTTTGGTCTAGTCTTCTGAACTTGCGCGCTGGCCGAGTGCCATAGGAATGGCAAAGCGCTACAGGGTGAGTGCATCGGGTCAACGCTCGATGCCCGCCTCTTTTAATCCGACCAGGGAGTGCGACCGATGAAGAAGTTCATGTTGGCAGTAGGTTTGTTGAGCCTTGCGGGTGGTGCGTTTGCTGCCGGCAAGCCATGTGAAGAGCTGAAAAGCGAGATTGCGGCGAAGCTGGATGCCAAGGGCGTTTCCGGGTATTCGCTGGAGATTGTCGATAAGGGCGCAGCGGCTGGCGGCGACGTCGTCGGTACCTGCGAAGGTGGCACCAAGGAAATCGTCTACAAGCGCGGTTGAGTGCGCCTGAAATGCAAAAGCCGACGTGAAGGCGTCGGCTTTTTTGTGTTCAGGATTTGGGATTTTTAGTGGATTTGAAATCGAACCCCCTCACCCCAGCCCTCTCCCCCAAAGGGGGCGAGGGGGAAAGGGAGCAGATCGGGGGGCTGTTCAAAACCTGAGTTCGACTCGATTTTTCAGGTCGATGTCGAGCGCGAGAACACCTCAATCAGTCCCCTCTCCCTCCGGGAGAGGGTTAGGGTGAGGGGCTTTTCAGCCCTTCATCACCTGCGCCAACAACTCGTACGAATGCACGCGATCGGCGTGTTCGTAGAGATCACTGGTAAAAATCAGCTCATCCGCCTGGGTCTGCTCAACCAGCACCTCCAGCTTCGCGCGAATCTTCTGCGGGCTACCAACCATCGCCAGACCGAGGAAATCACCCACCGCCTCACGCTCATGGGGCAACCACAAGCCATCCATGGTTTTCACCGGCGGACGCTGCACCAGGCTCTGCCCACGCATCAACGCGAGAATGCGCTGGTACACCGAAGTCGCCAGGTAATCGGCTTGCTCATCAGTATCGGCGGCCACCAGCGGCACGCCGAGCATCACGTACGGCTTGTCGAGCACCGCCGAGGGTTTGAAGTGATTGCGATAAACGCGAATCGCCTCGTGCATGAAACGCGGGGCGAAGTGCGAGGCGAAGGCGTAAGGCAAGCCGCGCTCACCGGCCAGTTGCGCACTGAACAGGCTGGAACCGAGCAGCCAGATCGGCACATTGGTGCCGGTGCCCGGCATCGCGATCACGCGCTGATCCGGCGTGCGCGGGCCGAGGTAGCGCACCAGTTCGGCGACGTCTTCGGGGAAATCATCAGCGCTGCCGGAGCGTTCACGGCGCAACGCCCGAGCAGTCATTTGATCGGAGCCGGGCGCGCGGCCCAGGCCGAGATCGATCCGTCCCGGATAGAGACTTTCGAGGGTGCCGAACTGCTCGGCGATCACCAGCGGCGCATGGTTGGGCAGCATCACGCCGCCGGAGCCAACGCGGATGGTCGACGTTCCGCCCGCCAGATAACCCAGCAGCACCGACGTTGCCGAACTGGCAATGCCGTCCATGTTGTGGTGTTCGGCCACCCAGAACCGCGTGTAGCCAAATTTCTCGACGTGCTGCGCCAAATCCAGCGAGTTGCGCAGCGATTGCGCCGGGCTGCCGTTCTCGCGCACCGGCACCAGATCGAGGGTGGAAAATTTTACGTCGGACAGTTGCTTCATAAACCTGCGTCTCCGAGTGAGGAGGCAGGTTCTTCTTGCAAACGAAAACCTGCCGAATCCATAAGCGTGTTTTGTGCAATGAGGGCATATACCCGAGTTTCAATAGCAGTGATGAAATTTCCTACTAAAAAAGTCAACGATTCAGCCGGGCTGAACTTTGCTGCGGCGTCTATCCTCAGAAGCCTTGCAAGCAAAAACCACGACGACGCGGCGTTTCCGCGTCAGATCTTGAGGAGGCAGACATGGCTATCGTGAAGAAAGCATCCGCACATTGGGCAGGCGATCTGAAAACCGGCATCGGCTCGATCTCCACTGAAACCGGTGTCCTCAGAGAAGCGCCCTACGGTTTCAAGGCGCGCTTTGAGGGCGGCAAAGGTACCAACCCGGAGGAGCTGATCGGCGCGGCGCATGCCGGCTGCTTCTCCATGGCGTTTTCGATGATTCTGGGCGATGCGGGCCTGAAGGCCGACAGCATTGATACCCAGGCTGAAGTGACTCTCGATCAGGTGGATGGCGGGTTCGCGATCACCGCGGTGAAGCTGATCCTCAAGGCGAAAATCCCTGGGGCGACGCAGGCGCAGTTTGAAGAGCTGAGCAACAAGGCCAAGGAAGGGTGCCCGGTCTCGAAAGTGCTGAATGCGAAGATTACGCTTGAGGCTTCGCTGGTCAGTTGATTCGACTCTGACTGGTCTGTCGCTATCGCGAGCAGGCTCACTCCTACAGTTGATCTCCAGCGAACACAATTATTGTGGGCGTCGAAGATCCCCTGTAGGAGTGAGCCTGCTCGCGATAGCCATCTGCAGATCACCCAAGGTTTGAAACCTTCAGCACAAGTTGTGAGCGAAGTCAGAACCCTCGCTGTAAAAGTATGGTCGAATAAATGACAGCAGCTTCAGCGCACGCCCGTGCGCGCTGCCTCAGGGAGCTTCACTCATGAAACGTATTGGCTTGGCGATTCTCTGCAGTGCACTGGCCACTTCTGTCATTGCGGCACCCAAAGACTGTGAAGAACTGAAAAAAGAAATCGAAGTAAAGATTCAGGCCAAAGCCGTGCCCTCCTACACGCTGGAAATCGTCAGCAAGAAAGAGGCTGCAAAACACGATATCGCCATGGTTGTCGGCACTTGCGATTATGGCCGCAAGAAAATCATCTATCAGAAGAACGACAGCTGAGTCACCTCAGATAATGCAGTTGTAGTCGTAATCCTCGGCGACGATTTCACGCTTGGCGTTATACAGCCGGGCGCTAGGTGTGAACCCCAGCGAACGCCCTTCCAGCACATAACGCTGCCCGGCCTCGAAATGGTCGTAGCGGATGTACAGGTAGCACAGCCGCTCTACGGGGCCAGTCATCAGGGCGCCACCACCGCCAAACACTTCGAAATCAAACCGCACGCGCAATTCGTGGCTGCCCGGGGTGACCTGAAAGTAGCGCCCGTCATTCAGTCGCTGTTTGTCGAGGCGCTCGGCCATCAGCACTTTACCGCCGGGTGTCGGCGTCGAAAAATCGACCCAGGCCATCTGCGGATCGACCGGGGGCAATGGCGTCTGACAACCGGCCACAAGAGTAGCAACGAGCAACAACAGCAACTGGCGCATGACGAATATCCACTGATCTGAATACTCAGCATAGCGCCGTTCAGGTGCGCTGACAGCCTGCCGGCGTGCCCTGGCCTACCACTTTGCGCTGCTCGTCATAGAGCTTGGCCCAAGGCCGGAAACCAATACTGCCGGCCTGCAACTGATAACGCTGGCCGGCGTTGAAGTCCTTGAATTTCACGCTCAACTGGCAATCGCGCCACAGCGGCTCAGCGTCAGGACCGATGTTGGTCGCCTCGACCGGGAATTGATAACGCACCTTCAACTCATGGCTGCCGGGCTGTACTTCGAAGTAGCGTTTGTCGGCAGTCGCTTGGGTATCGACCTGCAGCGCTTGCAGCGCCGTGTCCTGCTGCCGGGCATCAAGATCGATCCAGGCTTGCGAAGGGTCAGGATCGGGCATTCCGAATCCGGCACAACCGGCCAGCGTCAGCAGGCCTCCTGACAGCATCAACATGCGCATAGCGGTGCTCCTTAAGGCGGGATAGTCTTGCGGGCAGACTCTCCGGGGGATTTCTTATTTTGAGCAGGCCGTTTCCAAGCCTTGGGTTACTTGATCGCGTTTTTCGGATTTTGTTTCCGGGTGTGATGTTTTTGTTGCTCAACGGTTGCGCCAGCGTCAGCTATTACACGCAGTTGGCCAGCGGCCAACTGCAATTGCTGCGGGCGCGCGAGCCTGTGGAAAAGGTGATCAACGATCCGAGCCGCGACGCCACTCTGCGCACCCACTTGGCGCAGTCGCAAAAGGCCCGTACCTTTGCCAGCGAGCATCTGCATTTGCCGGATAACCAGAGCTATCGCCTGTACGCCGACATCCATCGCCCGTACGTGGTGTGGAATGTGTTCGCCACTCAAGAGTTCTCCCTGACACCGCAGAACCATTGCTTCCCGATTGCCGGCTGCGTGGCCTATCGCGGTTATTACAGCCAGAGCGCGGCGCGCGGTGAAGCGGCGATCCAGCGATTGCAGGGCATGGACGTATCGATTGGCGGCGTCGAGGCCTATTCGACGCTCGGCTGGTTCAATGACCCGATTCTTAATTCGATGATGGGCTGGGGCGACGAGCGCCTGGCCACGCTGATCTTTCATGAGCTGGCGCATCAGCGCTTTTATGTGAAAGACGACACCGAATTCAACGAATCCTTCGCCACGTTTGTCGAGCAGGAAGGCACGCGGCAGTGGCGAGCATTTCGCGGGTTGCCGGTGGATACCGATTCGCGGCTCAAACAACGCGATCAGTTTATTGAGTTGGTGCTCGAAACCCGCTCACGGCTGGAGAAGTTGTATGCGCAGCCATTACCGGCGGAGCAGATGCGCGAACGCAAAGCGGCAGAGTTCGAACGGTTTCGCCGGGATTATCGGCTGATGAAAGACAGCCAGTGGGCCGGGGACAAGCGTTATGACGCTTGGGTGAATGCGCCGTTGAACAATGCGCGGTTGTTGCCGTTTGGACTCTATGACCAGTGGGTGCCGGCGTTTTCGGCGTTGTTCAAAAAGGTCGGGGGGGATTGGCTGAGATTTTATGCTGAGGTAGAGCGGTTGGGTGGGTTACCGGTGACTGAGCGTAAAGCGGCACTGAAAGCATTGGCAGATGATGAGATATCAGTGGCTGATCTGGCCTCATCGCTGGCAAGCCAGCTCCCACAGGGACAGCGGTGAGCCTGAACACATCGCTCACCTGTGGGAGCTGGCTTGCCAGCGAAGGCGTACTGATCAGCGCCGCAGAAACGCCTGATGCAACTCGTCCAGCGTTTCAAAATGATACGCCGGCGCCTCGGCACTCAACTCTTCAAAACTGCCAAACCCATACCCCACTGCCGCCGCATCCAGCCCATTGCTGCGCGCCCCGATCAGATCATGTTTACGGTCACCGATCATCAACGTATTCGCCGGGTCCAGCCCTTCTTCCTTGATCAGATGCGCAATCAACTCAACCTTGTTGGTCCGCGTGCCATCCAGCTCACTGCCGTAAATCACCTTGAAGTGCCGGGCAAAATCAAAATGCCGGGCAATCTCGCGGGCAAATTCCCACGGCTTCGAGGTGGCGATATACAGCTGCCGGCCTTGGCCACTGAGGGTTTCCAGCAACGGCGTGACGCCATCGAACACACGGTTCTCGTACAGGCCCGTCACTTTGAAGCGCTCGCGATAGAAATTCACCGCCTGCCATGCCTTGGCCTCATCGAATCCGTAAAACTGCATGAACGCCTGCAATAACGGCGGGCCGATGAAGTGTTCCAGCTTGGTCAAGTCCGGCTCATCGATGCCGAGCTTGGCGAGGGCGAACTGGATGGAACGGGTGATGCCCTCACGCGGGTCGGTCAGGGTGCCATCGAGGTCGAACAGTACGGTCTGGTAATGCATGAGAAATCCTGAGCAGTTGTAAGGCAATTCAGAGCTGGTCGTAACCTTCGGCAAGATGCAGGTCCTTGAGCTTCACGTAGTTCGCCGCGCTGTAAGTGAAGAAGGCTTTTTCCTTGTCGGTGAGTTCTCGCACCTGTTTCACCGGGCTACCCACATAGAGGAAGCCGCTTTGCAGATGCTTGCCCGGTGGCACAAGGCTGCCGGCGCCAATGATCACATCGTCCTCGACCACCGCGCCGTCCATGACAATGCTGCCCATGCCGATCAACACGCGGCTGCCAACACTGCAGCCATGCAGCATGACTTTGTGGGCGATGGTGACGTCATCGCCGATCAGCAGCGGGAAGCCGTCGGGATTGAACGGGCCGGCGTGGGTGATGTGCAGCACGCAACCGTCCTGGACGCTGGTGCGCGCACCTATACGAATGCGGTGCATGTCGCCACGGATCACGGTCAGCGGCCAGACAGAGCTGTCTTCACCGATTTCGACGTCGCCGATGACCACCGCCGAGCCGTCGACAAACGCGCCTTTGCAAAGGCTTGGGGTGTGATTCTGGTACTTGCGAACGGACACGATAATTTCTCTCTCTGTCGCCGATAGCTGCGGTGAATGTCGATTGTAATTAAGATGGGGCAATGTTTCCCCAGCCAAGGTGCCAACCGTGAGCGTGAACAACCCTCTGCTGCAGTCCTACGACCTGCCACCGTTCTCCACGATCCGTGCCGAACACGTCCTGCCCGCCATCGAAACGATCCTGGCCGACAACCGCGCCGCCATTGCCGAAATCCTCAAGACTCAGGTTCAGAACCCGACTTGGGCCGGCCTGGTACTGGCGATGGACGAACTTAATGATCGCCTCGGTGCTGCCTGGAGCCCGGTCAGCCACCTCAACGCCGTGTGCAACAGCGCCGAACTGCGCGAAGCCTACGAGTCGTGCCTGCCAGCCCTGAGCGTCTACTCCACCGAGATGGGCCAGAACCGCGAGCTGTTCCAGGCTTATGAAGCGCTGGCCAACAGTCCGGAAGCCGCCGGTTTCGACGTGGCGCAAAAGACTATTCTGGAACACGCCCTACGTGATTTCCGTCTGTCGGGTATCGACCTTCCGGAAGCCGAGCAGAAACGCTACGCCGAAGTGCAGAGCAAACTGTCCGAGCTGGGCAGCCGTTTCTCCAATCAACTGCTCGACGCCACTCAGGCGTGGACCAAGCACGTCACCGACGAAGCCGCCCTCGCCGGCCTGACCAATTCGGCCAAGGCGCAAATGGCTGCTGCCGCACAAGCCAAAGGCCTCGACGGCTGGCTGATCACCCTGGAATTCCCGAGCTACTACGCGGTGATGACCTACGCGCAAGACCGCGCCCTGCGTGAAGAAGTCTACGCCGCCTACTGCACCCGCGCCTCGGATCAAGGCCCGAACGCCGGTCAGCACGACAACGGCCCGGTGATGGAAGAGATCCTCGACCTGCGCCAGGAGCTAGCCAAACTCTTGGGCTTCGCCAGTTTCTCCGAGCTGAGCCTGGCCACCAAAATGGCTGAATCCAGCGATCAGGTGCTGAGCTTCCTGCGCGATCTGGCCAAGCGCAGCAAGCCGTTCGCTGCGCAGGATCTGCAACAGCTGCGCGCCTACGCCGCCGAACAGGGCTGCACCGACCTGCAAAGCTGGGACAGCGGCTTCTACGGTGAAAAGCTGCGTGAACAACGTTACAGCGTTGCTCAGGAAACGCTGCGCGCCTACTTCCCGATCGACAAAGTGCTAAGCGGCCTGTTCGCCATCGTTCAGCGTCTATACGGCATCGAAATCGCTGAACAGAAAGGTTTCGACACCTGGCATCCGGACGTGCGCCTGTTCGAAATCAAGGAAAACGGTCAGCACGTCGGCCGCTTCTTCTTCGATCTCTATGCCCGCGCCAACAAGCGTGGCGGTGCGTGGATGGACGGCGCCCGCGACCGTCGCCGCACGGTTGATGGCGTACTGCAAAGCCCGGTGGCCAATCTGGTGTGCAACTTCACCCCGGCCGACAGCGGCAAGCCTGCGCTGCTGACCCACGATGAAGTGACCACGCTGTTCCACGAATTCGGCCATGGCCTGCATCACCTGCTGACCCGCGTGGATCACGCCGGCGTTTCCGGAATAAACGGTGTGGCATGGGACGCGGTCGAGCTGCCAAGCCAGTTCATGGAAAACTGGTGCTGGGAACCAGAAGGCCTCGCACTGATTTCCGGTCACTACGAAAGCGGCGAGCCGCTGCCCCAGGACCTGCTGGAAAAAATGCTCGCGGCGAAGAATTTCCAGTCGGGCCTGATGATGGTCCGCCAACTCGAGTTCTCGCTGTTCGACTTCGAACTGCATGCCACCCACGGCGACGGCCGTAGCGTGCTGCAAGTGCTCGAAGGCGTGCGTGACGAGGTATCGGTGATGCGTCCGCCGGCCTACAACCGCTTCCCGAACAGCTTCGCGCACATCTTCGCCGGTGGCTACGCGGCGGGTTATTACAGCTACAAGTGGGCTGAAGTACTGTCGGCGGATGCCTTCTCCAAGTTTGAAGAGGACGGCGTGCTCAACGCTGAAACCGGCCGGGCTTTCCGCGAAGCGATTCTGGCGCGCGGCGGTTCGCAGGCACCGATGGTGCTGTTCGTCGACTTCCGTGGCCGTGAGCCATCGATTGACGCACTCTTGCGCCACAGCGGCCTGAGTGAGGACGCGGCAGCATGAGTGAGGCACCTGTGATTACCAAGAAACGCTTTATCGCCGGGGCGGTCTGCCCGGCGTGCAGCGAGCCGGACAAGTTGATGATGTGGAACGAAGACAGCGTGCCGCACCGTGAGTGTGTGGCCTGCGGTTACTCGGACACGCTCAACGAGCAAGGGCTGTCGGTACCGAAAGAGCTGGGCACGCGGGTCAACACCAGCGCGCTGAACAAACCTGCGCCGGACAAGACCGTGCAGGCGGTGCAGTTTTTTCCCAACCCGAAACTGAAAAAGAAACCTGACCAGCCCAATTGAGCTGTGGCTACTTCGCACCGAATCAACGGTGCGAGGTGGTATCTATGTAATGCCTTGCCCTTGCGCTTTCTCCGTAGGCTGATTTTTTCAGCCTACGGTCAAGGAAGACGCGATGCCCCCTACCAATCCCCTGCTACAACGCTGGCAACTGCCGGCCTGGTCCGACGTAAAGGCCGAGCACCTGGCACCCGCCATCAATGCCATCGTGGCCGATAACCAGCGGATCATCGCCGAAGTGATCGCCACCCAGACCGACCACCCCAACTGGGATGATCTGGTGATAGCCGTCGCCGAAGCCGACGCACGGCTCGCTGAAACCATGGTTCTCATCGACGTGCTCTCGACGGTCAAAAGTGCTGATGTCGACTGGGTAGAGCAGAGCGCCCTGTGCAGTATTACTGCGGCACGCTATCGGGTGCAGAAGTCTGCCAACCTGGAGCTCTATCACACCTATCAACGTCTGCAGCAGAGTTCGATCGCCGACAGCTTCGATGACTTTCGCAAAGCGTCGTTAGCCAAGACCCTGCGCTCTTTTCGTCTGTCGGGCATCGAATTGCCCTCCGAACAGCGCCAGCGGTTAACCTCGATAAACCTCGACATCGAGCTTCAGGAGCAATTGTTCCAAATCAATCTGGAGCGCAGCAATGCCGCCTGGAGCAAGCAGATTGACCAATCGGCGACGCTCGACGGCCTGTCAGCCGCGTTCAAGGATCGGCTGGCGCTCAATGCGCGTCGAACGGGAAAAAGCGGCTGGTTGCTGACGCTGGATCGCAACACTTACGAATACATCATGAAAAATGCGCGAGACCGGAGTTTGCGCGAAGAGTATTTCCGCGCTTATTGCACCCGGGCCTCGGATCAAGGACCGCATGCTCTTCAGTTCGACAACGGTCCGGTTTTGCAAAAGTTACTCGGGTTACGCCATGAAAAAGCCAGGTTGCTGGGTTTCGAGAGCTTCGCCCAACTGCGGCTTGCAAATCACATGGCCACCTCACCCACTCAGGTCGAACATTTTTTAAAGCAACAGATCGAGCAAAATCGTGCCGCACTGGATCAGGACATGCAGGCGCTGCAAGCATTCGCCGCAACGCAGGGCGTCGCAGAACTGCAGGCCTGGGATTTCGAGTTTTTTGCTGAGCAATTACGCCAGCTACGCTCGGCGAGCACACTGAAAGGACTTCGCGAGTATTTCCCGCTAGATGAAACGCTACGCCGGTTCTGCCAGTTCAATGAATACCTGTTCGGTATCAAATTGGCCGAGCAACAAGACCTAAGCAATTGGCACGAGGAGGTGCGGCTGTTTGAAGTCAGCGAATACGATCAGGTGATGGGGTACATCTACTTTGATCCGTTTCATCGTGAGGACGGCCCCGACTTTGCCTTGACCAATACCGTGCGCAACCGACGAATCAATGCCGAGGGCCGGCCGGCCCTGCCGATTGCCATCCTTCACTGCAACTTCCCGCCCGCGACCAGCGAGTATCCCTGCCTGCTTTCACACAAGAACCTGCGCGTGCTATTCCACGAGTTCGGGCATTGCCTGCAACAGGTGCTGACCCGCTCGCCCCACCACAACCTGTCGGGGATCTCGCAACTGGCGCGCGATACAGGTGAGTTCGCCGGGCAACTGTTCGAGCAATTGAGCCTTTCAGAGGAACTGCTTCAGTGGCTGTCAGCACATTACAAAACCCGCGCGCCGCTAAGCCGCACACGGCTAACGTCAGCACTGACCGCGATCGCGACGCACACCAGTCGCGATACCGCCACGCTGCTGCTTGAGTCTTTACTCGATCTTGAATTGCACCGTAGCGAGGAAAATGGCCGAAACGCGCAATCGTGCTTCGAAGCGGTGCTGCAAAAAATTCCGCAGCTGCAATTACCCGCCTATTGCCGCTTTGCCAACAGTTTCGATTATCTGGTGACCGGTTACGAAGCCTCGGTCTACGCCTACAAGTGGTCAGGCGTATTGGCCAGCAAAGCGTTCAAGCGCTTTGGGCGTGATGGGATATTCAATACGCAAACCGGCCGGGAACTGCGTGAAGCGTTCTTCTCCGGTGATTCGACTTCGCTGCTCAGCGCGCTGGAGACCTTTATGGGTCAGCCGGTGGCTGCTGATCTGGCAGCGCAACCGGACTGACGCGCCGATCACTCAATGTGGGCGGACTTGAACCAGCTTTTCATTGAACAGGTGGCGAAAGCACTGGTACTGCAATCGCCATTGACCAACGCCGTGCGCAATTTTTCGACATCCACCTGCGTCATGTAACGCACACCATCCTTGAAATGAATACTGTCGCCAAAACCGCCTTGGGTCATCTCGCTCAAGGCATCCTCTTTGCTCCACCCCTGAATCACCACTCGATACATCGCCGCCATCAGTCCGGTGCGGTCGGAACCGTGCTTGCAATGCATCAGCACCGGGCCATTGGCTTCGGCAGCCTGAATAGCCCGCAGGGTCTTGAGTACATCGGCGTCGTCAACGTGATTGGTGCGATAGGGAAGTTGCACCTGATGAATGTCGGGGTCAGACAACCAGTCGTCCGCTTCTGGCAGAAAGTTGATCACCGTGGCGACCTTGAGACTTTTCAGCAGCGGCACCGCGCCGTCATCCGGCAAGGCGCTGCGATAGAGCAATGGCGACAGCTGGAACAGGTTGTATTGCACTTCGACCGGTTGCGCCCACTCAGTCGGACGAACCGTCGATGCCGTCGCCGCCTGGGCCGGTATCCAGGGCAACAGTGCTAAAAAAGCTATACACAAAGCAGGAAAAAAACGCACTCGGGACATGCTGGTTTTACCGTGTCGGGATTCATCGATGAGGGGGAAACGCAGCTTCGGCGTTGCGCGGTCAAAGCCCTGTGAGGCGCCTGTCAAAGAAACGTGAATCCGCACGCTTTCCAGCACTGCCGTAAAGAAAACCGGTGTTTTTTCCGCTGAATCGGTTTATCCGGAAGCTTAGCCTGCTACCATTTGTCACATCATGTTGCAGACGCGTCCCCTTTTTCCGGGTCAGACCGGATCCGTCGCGACGAAAAATCCTCAAGCCGCTCGCAGAAGCGGCTGTCCTCTAATGCCTGATGAGGTGCACCCCAATGTCTGATGAAGATCGAGACAACCCGCGGCGTGAGTTTTTGCGCAAATCCCTGACCCTGATCCCGGTTGTCACCCTGGCCGGCACCGGTCTGGGCAGCAGCGTCCTGCAAGCAGCGCCTGAAGCGGCGCCGGCTGCGCCCGCGCCGCAACCGGTTCACGCTGATGCCAGCGTCTACCAACCGAGTTATTTCACCGCCGAAGAGTGGGCGTTCATCAATGCCGCCGTTGCTCAACTGATCCCCAACGATACTCAAGGACCGGGCGCGCTCGAAGCCGGTGTGCCGGAATACATCGACCGCCAGATGAACACGCCGTACGCCGCCGGTGCGCTTTGGTACATGCAAGGCCCGTTCAATGCCGACGCCGCTCCGGAAATGGGTTGGCAGAGCAAACTGGTGCCCAAAGAGATCTATCGACTCGGCATCGCCGCCACGGATCAGTGGGCAAAATCCCTCAACGGTAAAGTATTTGCTGAGCAAGACAGCGCTACCCGAGACGATTTGCTCAAGCAACTCGAAGCTGGCAAGCCGCAATTCGATGCGGTTCCGGCAAAGATTTTCTTCAATCTGCTGCTGCAAAACACCAAGGAAGGGTTCTTCTGCGACCCGATCCACGGTGGCAACAAAGGCATGGTCGGCTGGACCATGATCGGCTTCCCCGGCGCCCGCGCCGATTTCATGGATTGGGTGGAACGTAACGAGCAATACCCCTTCCCGGCAGTTTCGATTCGCGGCGAGAGGGCGTAAGCATGGCAACGGTAATGAAGAAGGTTGACGCAGTGATCGTGGGTTTCGGCTGGACCGGCGCGATCATGGCCAAGGAACTGACCGAAGCGGGTCTCAACGTGCTGGCGCTGGAGCGCGGGCCGATGCAGGACACCTACCCGGACGGCAACTATCCGCAGGTGATCGACGAACTCACCTACAGCGTGCGCAAAAAACTCTTTCAGGACATCTCCAAAGAGACCGTCACCATTCGTCATAGCGTCAACGACATCGCCCTGCCGAACCGCCAGTTGGGCGCGTTCCTGCCAGGCAATGGTGTTGGCGGCGCCGGACTGCACTGGTCGGGCGTGCACTTCCGGGTCGATCCGATCGAGTTGCGCATGCGCAGCCACTACGAAGAGCGCTACGGCAAAAGCTTTATCCCCAAGGACATGACCATCCAGGACTTCGGCGTCAGCTATGAAGAGCTGGAGCCGTTCTTCGATTTCGCCGAAAAAGTCTTCGGCACCTCGGGCCAGGCCTGGACGGTGAAAGGCCAATTGGTCGGTCAGGGCAAGGGCGGCAACCCGTACGCGCCGGATCGCTCCAATCCGTTCCCGCTGGAAGCGCAGAAAAACACAGTCTCCGCACAGCTGTTCGGCAAAGCAGCGACTGAAGTCGGTTACAAGCCCTACAACTTGCCTTCGGCAAACACCTCGGGGCCTTACACCAACCCTTACGGCGCACAGATGGGCCCGTGCAACTTCTGCGGTTTCTGTAGCGGTTACGTGTGCTACATGTACTCCAAGGCGTCGCCGAACGTGAACATTCTGCCGGCGCTCAAGCCGCTGCCGAATTTCGAGCTGCGGCCTAACTCGCATGTGTTGCGGGTCAATCTCGACAGCAGCAAATCCAAAGCCACCGGCGTGACCTACATCGACGGTCAGGGTCGCGAGATCGAGCAACCGGCGGATCTGGTGATTCTCGGCGCGTTCCAGTTGCACAACGTGCGTCTGATGCTGCTGTCCGGCATCGGCAAGCCATACGACCCGATCAGCGGCGAAGGCGTGGTCGGGCGTAACTTTGCCTACCAGAACATGGCGACCATCAAGGCGTTCTTTGACAAGGACACCCACACCAACAACTTCATTGGCGCCGGCGGTAACGGCGTGGCGCTGGATGACTTCAACGCCGATAACTTCGACCACGGCCCGCACGGCTTCGTCGGCGGCTCGCCGATGTGGGTCAACCAGGCCGGCAGCCGGCCGATTGCCGGCACTTCGAACCCGCCGGGCACACCTGCGTGGGGCAGTGCCTGGAAACGCGCGACCGCCGATTACTACACCCACCAGGTGTCGATGGACGCCCACGGCGCGCATCAGTCCTACCGTGGCAACTACCTCGATCTCGATCCGGTGTACCGCGATGCCTACGGTCTGCCGCTGCTGCGGATGACCTTCGACTGGCAGGAAAACGACATCAAGATGAACCGCTTCATGGTCGAGAAAATGGGCAAGGTCGCCGAAGCGATGGGCCCGAAAGCCATTGCGGTGATCGGCAAGAAAGTCGGCGACCACTTCAACACCGCGTCTTACCAGACCACGCACCTCAACGGTGGCGCGATCATGGGTACCGATCCGAAGAAGAGCGCGTTGAACCGCTACCTGCAGAGCTGGGACGTGCACAACGTCTTCGTTCCGGGCGCCTCGGCGTTCCCGCAGGGCCTGGGTTACAACCCGACCGGGCTGGTTGCCGCACTGACCTACTGGTCGGCGAAGGCGATCCGCGAGCAGTACCTGAAAACCCCCGGCCCGCTGGTTCAGGCTTAAGGAGCGATGACCATGAAAAATCTCGTTATCGCGACTCTGGCGCTGCTCGGCAGCGCCGCAATCCATGCGGCTGAAGTTGATCAAAGTTTGATCAAACAGGGCGAATACCTCGCCCGCGCCGGTGACTGCGTAGCCTGCCACACCGCCAAGGGCGGCAAACCGTTCGCCGGTGGCCTGCCAATGGAAACGCCGATCGGCACGATCTACTCGACCAACATCACCCCGGATAAAACCGGCGTCGGTGAATACATCTTCGAAGACTTCGATCAGGCCGTACGCCATGGCGTCGCCAAAAACGGCAGTACGTTGTACCCGGCGATGCCGTATCCGTCCTACGCGCGTGTCAGCGAAACCGACATGCAAGCGCTGTACGCGTATTTCATGCACGGCGTAGAACCGGTGGCACAGGAGAACAAGGGCAGTGATATTCCATGGCCGTTGAGCATGCGCTGGCCGCTGATGGGCTGGCGCTGGATGTTTGCGCCGAAGGTCGAGGACTACACGCCAGTCGGTGACGACGCCGTCATCAGTCGTGGCGCGTATCTGGTCGAAGGCCTCGGCCACTGCGGTGCCTGCCATACACCACGCGCGCTGACCATGCAGGAAAAATCCCTGAGTGCGGCTGACGGTACAACCTTCCTCGCCGGCAGTGCGCCGCTGGAAGGCTGGATCGCCAAAAGCCTGCGCGGCGATCACAAGGATGGCCTCGGCGGCTGGAGCGAAGAGCAACTGGTGCAGTTTCTCAAGACCGGGCGCAGCGATCGCAGCGCGGTGTTCGGCGGCATGAGCGACGTGGTCACCCACAGCATGCAATACATGACCGATGCCGACCTGACCGCGATTGCCCGCTACCTCAAATCACTGCCGGCCACTGATCCGAACGATCAACCGCATCAGTACGATGAGAAAGCCGCCAAAGCACTGTGGAACGGTGACGACAGTCAGCGTGGTGCTGCGGTGTACATCGACAACTGCGCGGCGTGCCACCGCACCGATGGTCACGGCTACACCCGGGTGTTCCCGGCGCTGGCGGGCAATCCGGTGCTGCAATCGGAAGACCCGACTTCGTTGATTCACATTGTGCTCAAGGGCGGTACGTTGCCGGCGACGCACACGGCACCGTCGACGTTCACCATGCCGGGCTTTGCCTGGCGCCTGTCGGACCAGGAAGTGGCGGATGTGGTGAGTTTCATTCGTGGCAGTTGGGGCAACAAAGGCGCGCCAGTTGACGCTGAAGATGTAGCCAATCTACGCAAGAACGATATGCAAACGACTTCCGGGGATGATTTGGGGCAAGTCACTACGCATAACTGACGGATGTGATTGATACGCCGTTGGCACGGTTCGACTTTTCGTGCGGTGTCAGCGGCCGATCAACGCTTGGGCTGAAAGCCTTTAAACTGCGCAAATGCATCGGCCAGCTGCAGATAAAGCTTCTCGTCGTATTTGTCGATGTCGCCATCGCCGTCAGTATCGACGGCGTCTTCGCAGATCACGTCATAACGACCATTGGCCTGCGACGACGAAGCAAAAAGCGAATAGTCGTAATCCATCATTTCGGTCGCGTCCTCGCTGTAGTGATAAAAAGCGATTTCCGGACTTGCATCCCGATCCATATCCGCGATTTCCAGCAGTATTCTGATAGCCATGGATGAAACCCTGCAGATTGATTGCGTGCTTGAGATTAGGGTTGGCGAAAATTCCGGTCTACTGTCAGAGTTGACAGGGTGTATGCCCAGCCAGTCCTTTACCGGCCACCTGCCATTTACCGTCTCTTCTTCTAAAATAATAAAGCCCTGCATGAGTCGTCATGCAGGGCTTTATTTTTATTTGCTGTGAGATTCTTACATTTTCAATTACGGATTAACGATACTTACATAAGCCTTGGCCAGTGCAATCAACTTCGCTTTGTCGTCGTTATCAATATCGCCATCACCGTCCACATCTTTCTTGTTGGTGCGAACAGTGAACGTTTTGCCACGGTCGCTGGACACCGCCACTACGTAGATCGAGTCGACCAGCGCCTCGGTAGGCAGTTCCTGTTCGGCGTTCCAGCCCAGTTCCTTTCGTGCCAGTTGCATCGAAACAATGGTGTTGGGTTCCGATGCATTGGGTTGCATCATTTGCACAAAGACACCGCGTTGATTGAGGTAAGACATGAATTAAATCCTTTTAATTTAGTTATCGGACAAGTGCCACTCGGAGTAGCCAAGGCTATCTTTGATAACTTGTCGCGACAATCAAACATATGTATCTCTGGTTGTACTTCGGCTCTGCACCTATATATAAATTTTGGAACTCAACAAGTATCCCATCGCTGAACGGTACTGGATCACAGCGGGCTTGCTCATGTACTGTATGCATATACAGATCTGGAGCCTGCCCAATGATCAACCCTCTCCCCCAGCGCGGTCGCGGCACCGCCAGCAACCCGCACAACCGCTTCGCGCCGAACCGTTCGGTGGCCGAGGATGACGGCTGGTATCAGGAGGTGCCGCTGACCCAAGGCACCGAGGTGATGATCGAAACCGCGAAAACCATCATTACCCGCAATACCTCTCCGGATCTGCCCTTCGACCGCTCGATCAATCCCTACCGTGGCTGCGAGCATGGCTGCATCTATTGCTACGCACGGCCCAGCCACGCTTATTGGGACATGTCGCCAGGGCTGGACTTCGAAACCAGGCTGATCGCCAAGACCAACGCCGCCCAAGTGCTGGAGGAACAGCTCGGGAAAAAAGGCTATCAATGTGCGCCGATCAACCTGGGCTCCAACACCGATCCGTATCAGCCGATCGAGCGCGAACACAAAATCACCCGGCAGACCCTCGAAGTGCTTCTGCGCTATCGACATCCCGTGACCATCGTCACCAAAGGCTCGCTGATTCTGCGCGATCTCGACCTGCTGACCGAGTTGGCCGAGCAACGCCTGGTCGCGGTGATGATCAGCCTGACCACGCTCGATGACGAGCTCAAACGCATCCTCGAACCGCGCGCTGCTGCACCCAAAGCGCGATTGCGCGCCATTCGGGTCATGCGCGAAGCAGGCATACCGGTCGGCGTGCTGTGTTCACCGATGATTCCGATGATCAACGACAGCGAGATCGAAAACCTGCTTAACGAAGCCCACGCGGCCGGAGCACAAAGCGCTGCCTATATGATGCTGCGTCTGCCGCTGGAAGTGGCGCCGCTGTTCGAAGAATGGCTTCAGGCGCACTATCCGCAACGCGCCGCGCATGTGCTGAGCCTGATCCGCCAGAGCCGTGGCGGCGAGCTCTACGACAGCCGTTTCGGCGCACGCATGCGCGGCGAAGGGGTGTTCGCCGACCTGCTCGCGCAACGATTTGCCAAAGCCATCAAGCGTCTGGGCATCAATCACCGCGAAAGCTACAACCTCGATTGCACTGCCTTCTGTCCGCCGGGTCGCCAGATGTCGTTGATTTAGCGACAATTGGCCTATGGTTGAGGGGTTGGAATCCTTCCGCCGAAATCACTCAGTCACGTTTTTTGTGACCTGGAACACACGTGCTAGAGCGTTTGATTCAGTTTGAGTTAAGTTTCGGCGGCTACCTTGTTCATCGAGTGACTGACGGGTCGGGATGACCCGGATGTTTTAAACAGCCACTGGCTTCATACCGGAATACATGGGAACGACTCCCCTAATCCGCCAAAGAGGATGAATCATGAGTGACAAGGATAAACAGCCGTTGGCTGCGTCGGCGCAAACCCCTGAAGCGGAATCCGCCGATGCAGCGCTGCGACAGATCGTAGACGGCTTTTTGCATTTTCATCATGAGGTCTTTCCCCAGCAGGAAGAACTCTTCAAGAAACTCGCCACGGCCCAAGCGCCAAAGGCGATGTTCATCACCTGCGCCGACTCGCGCATCGTCCCTGAGCTGATCACCCAGAGCTCGCCGGGCGATCTGTTCGTGACCCGTAACGTCGGCAACGTTGTCCCGCCTTACGGCCAGATGAACGGCGGCGTATCCACCGCGATCGAATACGCGGTACTGGCGCTTGGCGTGCAGCACATCATCATCTGCGGCCACTCCGATTGCGGCGCCATGCGTGCGGTGCTCAATCCGGACAGCCTGGAAAAGATGCCGACAGTCAAAGCCTGGCTGCGCCACGCTGAAGTCGCGAAAACCATGGTGCACGACAACTGTCACTGCGCCGACGAAAAAGAAAGCATGCCGATCCTCACCGAGGAAAACGTCATCGCCCAATTGCAGCACTTGCGTACCCATCCTTCGGTAGCCTCGCGCATGGCGAACGGTCATCTGTTCATCCATGGCTGGGTCTACAACATCGAAACCAGCGAAATTAAAGCTTACGACGCGGATCAGGGACGTTTCCTGCCGCTCGATGGTAGCCATCCGATTCCGGTGGCGACGCCCAAAGCGCGCTTCTAAATCTTCCTAAACATCTGTGTGGTTTGACGCCGGCCGCTGTTTCAGCGGTTCGGCGAAGCCATGCCTGAAGAAAACTTCGGGAGAATCGCCATGCGTGCGGCTCAATTGAAAGCGGTGTTGCCACGGGAGTTGCTCGCTTCAGTGGTTGTGTTTCTGGTCGCGTTGCCGCTGTGCATGGGTATCGCGATTGCGTCAGGATTGCCACCGGCCAAAGGTCTGATCACCGGGATCATCGGCGGTCTGGTGGTTGGCTGGCTGGCGGGTTCGCCTTTGCAGGTCAGCGGGCCGGCGGCGGGTCTGGCGGTGTTGGTGTTTGAACTGGTGCGCCAGCACGGCATTGAAATGCTAGGGCCGATTCTGCTGCTCGCCGGTTTCCTGCAACTGGTGGCCGGGCGCTTGAAACTCGGTTGCTGGTTTCGGGTTACGGCGCCAGCGGTGGTTTACGGGATGCTGGCGGGGATTGGCGTATTGATCGTGCTGTCGCAGGTGCATGTGATGCTCGATGCCTCACCAAAACCGTCTGGACTGGACAACCTCACGGCATTCCCGGCAGCCGTGGCGCAAGCCTTGCCGTCGTTCGGCTGGCAGGCCGGACTCCTCGGGCTGTCGACGATTGCGGTGATGTGGCTATGGGAAAAATTTCGCCCGCATTCGCTACGTTTCGTGCCCGGTGCATTGCTCGGCGTGGGTCTGGCGACAGCTGCCAGTCTGCTGCTGGCGTTGCAGGTCAAACGTGTTGAAGTACCGGCGAATCTGGCCGAAGCCATTGATTGGCTGAAACCGGCGGACCTGCTCAGCCTGGCCGACCCGACGCTGCTGATCGCCGCGTTCGCCGTGGCGTTTATCGCCAGCGCCGAAACCTTGTTGTCCGCCGCTGCGGTGGATCGCATGCACAGCGGCGTGCGTTCGGACTTCGACCGTGAGCTGTCGGCGCAAGGTGTCGGCAACATGCTCTGCGGTCTGCTCGGCGCGCTGCCGATGACCGGGGTGATCGTGCGCAGTTCGGCCAACGTACAGGCTGGTGCGACCACGCGTTACTCGACGATCTTCCATGGTCTGTGGCTGCTGGCGTTCGTGCTGTTGCTGTCGAGTGTGCTGCAAAGCATTCCGGTGGCGAGTCTGGCGGGTGTGCTGGTGTACACCGGGTTCAAACTGGTCGATCTCAAAGCGTTTCGAGGTCTGGGTCGTTATGGGCGGATGCCGATGTTCACCTATGCGGCGACGGCGCTGTCGATCATCTTCACTGACCTGCTGACCGGGGTGTTGATCGGTTTCGGTCTGACGATGTTGAAACTGGCGTTCAAGGCTTCGCGATTGAAGATCAGCCTGATCGATCTGCCGCAGGACGGCGAGATGGAGTTGCGTCTGGTCGGCGCGGCGACATTCCTCAAAGTGCCGGCGTTGACGCAAGTACTGGGCAGTATTCCGCAGGGGACGACGGTGCATGTGCCGCTCAATAACCTGAGCTACATCGACCATTCGTGTCTGGAGTTGCTGGAGGAGTGGGGCCGGGCGAATGCGGCGAAGGGCTCGAAGCTGTTGATTGAGTCGCGCGGGTTGAAGCGCAGGCTTGAGGGACGGATTCGCACAACTACCGGAATCGGCGCTGCCGGCTAAATTTGCTGGTTGAACTCAACCCCTGTAGGAGCTGCCGCAGGCTGCGATCTTTTGATGTTGTTTTTAACAATCAAGATCAAAAGATCGCAGCATGCGGCAGCTCCTACATTGGATCGTGTGAACTCAGGCAGCAGGCTGGTCCAGTTCCAGGCCCACACCCAGGCGTCGGCTCATGCATGGCCAGCGTTTCCACGCGGCGCCGGTGTCCGGGCTGCTGAGTTTGCCGCGGTAGGCTTCTACCGACTCCAAGGCAAAACTCTCGTCGTTGAGCATCTCGTCGATGGCGTGATGCACCGCTTCGTCCAGTTGGTTGGCAAATTCCTCACCGATCAATTGGTGAGCAATCAAGTTAGCGACCGTCATGTCCAAGGGGATCAGTGGCTGGCCGAAATGCTTGATGTACAGGTCGTTGACCTCTTCAACAAAACGGTGCGCCAGATAGGCTTCGTCGAGCAGGCTGTCCAGGCCAACGTGCCCGGCCATGATGGCTGGCGGCTGGAGGAAATACTGCTCGGCGATTTTCAGCACCGGTTTGATCTGCGATTCGATTCCCGCTTCCCTGGCAACTTCATTGGCTGCATCCAGCAGGTCTGGCACTTCATCAATGTAGGCGGCGACAAAACGCGTCAGCACACCGTTGGCGTCGGCTTCCGGCAATTGGATCGCCGGGTGTAAATGAGGCAGCTTGCTTTCCAGCTGACGGGTCAGCAGGCCGGTTTCTTTTTCGTGTTGTTGGGCTTTTTGGATCTGCTCGCGCAATGCGGCGGTGTTCATGAAAACTCCAGGAAACAAGGCAATGAAATAGGGAAGACATAACTTAGCTGGCTTACGAAAAATGCTAAGACGCATTTGTCATAATTATTTCATCCTTGATGCACCTGCGTTATATCGGTTTGCCACCACTCGTCTGCATCCTTCTCCATTCGTGCCCTTGAACGCAAGTGCCAGCTGTTTCAGCTGATTTACGTGCGCACATTGCAATTTCCCGTCGCTGTCTATACTCGCCATTGAATGGAGTTAGCTGATGACGCCCGACTGCACCCGCAGCAAGGCCCGGCGATTCAAGTTCGTAGTCTGATGCAGCCGCTCCCTTGCCGCAGGCGAAAGCCGGCGGGATAACAAGAACGATAAGGGGAACCCGCAATGATGCGACATCCACACGTCTGGATGGGCCTCCTGTTGTGGTCGATTTTCAGTCCGGCACACGCTGCCTGGACTGTGAATATGGCGCCTGGAGCGACTGAAATCAGTCACGCAGTATTCGACCTGCACATGACCATTTTCTGGATCTGTGTGGTGATCGGGATCATCGTCTTCGGCGCCATGTTCTGGTCGATGATGGTGCACCGCCGTTCTACCGGGCAGGTCGCCGCAAAATTCCACGAAAGCACTACCGTCGAAATTCTCTGGACCGTCGTACCGTTCCTGATTCTGGTGGCGATGGCCGTACCGGCGACCGCCACCTTGATCAAGATGTACGACACCAGTGAGCCGGATATCGATATCCAGATCACCGGTTATCAGTGGAAGTGGCACTACAAATACCTGGGCCAGGACGTCGAGTTCTTCAGCAACCTGGCCACCCCCGCCGAGCAGATCCACAACAAGGAAACCAAGAGCGAGCATTACTTGCTCGAGGTCGACAAGCCGTTGGTGCTGCCGACCGGCGCCAAAGTGCGCTTCCTCGTGACTTCCGCCGACGTCATTCACTCCTGGTGGGTGCCGGCCTTCGCGGTGAAACGCGATGCGATCCCGGGATTCGTCAACGAGGCGTGGACGCGCATCGACAAGCCCGGCATTTACCGTGGCCAGTGCGCCGAACTGTGCGGCAAGGATCACGGCTTCATGCCGATCGTGGTCGAGGTCAAGGACAAGGCCGACTACGACAAGTGGCTCGCCGAGCGCAAAGCCGAGGCCGCGCAGCTTAAAGAGCTGACCAGCAAGGAATGGACCCTCGACGAACTCAAGGAGCGCGGCGACAAGGTCTACCACACCACCTGCGTTGCCTGTCACCAGGCCGAAGGCCAAGGCCTGCCGCCGATGTTCCCGGCGCTCAAGGGCTCGAAAATTGCCACCGGCCCGATCAAGGATCACTTGAGCATTGTCTTCCACGGCAAACCCGGCACCGCCATGGCGGCGTTCGGCAAGCAGCTGTCGGAAGTCGATATCGCAGCGGTCGTGACCTACGAACGTAACGCCTGGGGCAACAACAAGGGCGACATGGTCACGCCAAAAGAAGTGCTGGAGCTGAAACAGGCGGAAAGCAAATGAGCCGGTCTATCGCATACCTCGTGAACCGGCCGGGGCAGCGCGCCCCGGCCCGCCCCACCCACTCACGTAAAGGAGACCGGCCATGAGCGCTGTCATCGATGACCACGGTCATGCCGACCACGCCCACGGCCCCGCCAAAGGCCTGATGCGCTGGGTGCTGACCACCAACCACAAGGACATCGGCACGCTGTACCTGTGGTTTGCGTTCTCCATGTTCCTGCTCGGCGGTACGTTCGCGATGGTGATTCGCGCCGAACTGTTCCAGCCAGGGCTGCAGATCGTCGAACCGGCGTTCTTCAACCAGATGACCACCATGCATGGTCTGGTGATGGTCTTCGGTGCGGTGATGCCGGCCTTCGTCGGTCTCGCCAACTGGATGATCCCGTTGATGATCGGCGCGCCGGACATGGCCCTGCCACGGATGAACAACTTCAGCTTCTGGCTGCTGCCGGCGGCGTTCCTGATCCTGGTGTCGACCCTGTTCACCCCGGGTGGCGGGCCGAACTTCGGCTGGACGTTCTATGCGCCGCTGTCGACGACTTATGCACCGGAAAGCGTGACCTTCTTCATCTTCGCCATCCACTTGATGGGGATCAGTTCGATCATGGGCGCGATCAACGTGGTCGCGACCATCCTCAACCTGCGCGCTCCCGGCATGACGCTGATGAAAATGCCGCTGTTCGTCTGGACCTGGCTGATCACCGCGTTCCTGCTGATCGCGGTGATGCCGGTGCTGGCCGGGTGCGTGACGATGATGCTGATGGACATCCACTTCGGCACCAGTTTCTTCAGTGCTGCCGGTGGCGGTGACCCGGTGTTGTTCCAGCATGTGTTCTGGTTCTTCGGGCATCCCGAGGTGTACATCATGATCCTGCCGGCCTTCGGCGCCGTCAGCTCGATCATCCCGACCTTCTCGCGCAAGCCGCTGTTCGGCTACACCTCGATGGTCTACGCGACGGCGAGCATCGCCTTCCTGTCGTTCATCGTCTGGGCGCACCACATGTTCGTGGTCGGCATTCCGTTGGTGGGCGAGCTGTTCTTCATGTACGCCACGCTGCTGATCGCGGTGCCGACCGGGGTGAAGGTGTTCAACTGGGCCAGCACCATGTGGCAAGGCTCGCTGACCTTCGAAACGCCGATGCTGTTCGCGGTGGCGTTCGTGATCCTGTTTTCCATCGGCGGTTTCTCCGGACTGATGCTGGCCATCGCCCCGGCAGACTTCCAGTACCAGGACACCTACTTTGTGGTCGCGCACTTCCACTACGTGCTGGTGCCGGGGGCGATCTTCGGGATCTTCGCCTCGACCTACTACTGGCTGCCGAAATGGACCGGCCACATGTACGACGAAACCCTCGGCAAGCTGCATTTCTGGCTGTCGTTCGTCGGCATGAACCTGACCTTCTTCCCGATGCACTTCGTCGGGCTTGCGGGAATGCCGCGACGGATTCCGGACTACAACCTGCAGTTCGCCGACTTCAACATGGTCTCCTCGATTGGCGCGTTCATGTTCGGCGCGACGCAGATATTCTTCCTGTTCATCGTCATCAAGACCATTCGCGGCGGCCCGCCAGCACCGGCCAAGCCTTGGGATGGTGCGGAAGGTCTGGAGTGGAGCGTGCCGTCACCGGCGCCGTATCACACCTTCACCACACCGCCGGAAGTGAAATGAACACAGATCTCCCTGTGGGAGCGAGCCTGCTCGCGAAGAACGATGACGCGGTTCATCTGATGCACCGAGTTGTCTGCTTCGCGAGCAGGCTCGCTCCCACAAGGGATCTGATGAGAGGCATGAACCATGGCTGATTCGATCTCGATGAAAAAACTCGTCACCCGCCTGCTCGGCGTGGTGGTGGCGATGTTTGTGTTCGGTTTTGCCCTGGTGCCGATCTACGACGTGATGTGCAAAGCCTTCGGCATCAATGGCAAGACCGGTGGGCAGTACGAGGGTGAGCAGGTGGTCGACACTTCCCGCCAGGTCCGTGTGCAGTTTCTGTCGACCAATAACGTCGACATGCCGTGGGATTTCTACCCCAAGCATGACGAACTCACCGCCAATCCCGGCGCGGTCAACGAGATGATCTTTATCGCACGCAATCCCACTGACAAACCGATGAGTGCGCAAGCCGTACCGAGCATCGCGCCGAGCAACGCGGCGGCGTATTTCCACAAGACCGAATGCTTTTGCTTTACCCAGCAGGTGCTGCAGCCCGGTCAGCAGATCGAGATGCCAGTGCGCTTCATTGTTGACCGCGACATGCCCAAGGATGTGAAGCACCTGACGCTGTCCTACACGCTGTTCGATATCACCGCCCGACATCCGCCGGTGGCTGTAAACACTGGCGGTTGAGCGTGCCCGATAAGGAGAACAATAAATGGCAACTCATGAGCATTATTACGTTCCGCCCCAAAGCAAATGGCCGATCATTGCCACCTTCGGCATGGCCATCACCGTTTATGGTCTGGCCGTCTGGTTCAACGATCTGAAGGCGACGCGCCCGGAATCCCACGGCCCGTACATCTTTTTCGTCGGCAGCCTGTTGCTGGCGTACATGCTGTTCGGCTGGTTTGGGGCGGTGATCAAGGAAAGCCGCGCGGGGCTTTACAGCGCGCAGCTGGATCGCTCGTTTCGCTGGGGCATGAGTTGGTTCATCTTCTCCGAGGTGATGTTCTTCGCTGCCTTCTTCGGCGCGCTGTTTTATGTGCGGCACGTTTCCGGACCAGCACTCGGCGGTGAAGGCACCAAAGGCATCGCGCACATGCTGTGGCCGAACTTCCAGTTCACCTGGCCGCTGCTGCACACGCCGGATCCGAAACTGTTCCCGCCGCCCAAGGACGTCATCAGCCCGTGGGGCCTGCCGCTGATCAACACAATCCTGCTGGTCAGCTCCAGTGTGACCATCACCATCGCTCACCATGCCTTGAAGAAGGGCCATCGCGGCGCGCTGAAAATCTGGCTGGCGATCACCGTGCTGCTCGGCTGCGCGTTTCTCGGCTTCCAGGCTGAGGAATACATTCACGCCTATCACGAACTGGGCCTGACCCTCGGTTCGGGCATTTATGGCGCGACGTTCTTCATGCTCACCGGTTTCCACGGCGCCCACGTGACCATCGGCACGATCATTCTGTTTGTGATGCTGATGCGCATCATGAAGGGCCACTTCGACAACGAGCACCAGTTCGGTTTCGAAGCGGCGAGCTGGTATTGGCACTTCGTCGACGTGGTGTGGATCGGGCTCTTTATCTTCGTTTACGTGCTCTGAGGACCAGAGCTACCAAGGCGCATGCGACACCAGTTGGCCGCTGTAAAAGCCCCAGGCGATCAAGCCGACGGTGGCGGCGGCCAATGCCACCCGAACACTCAAGGCGATGACCAGGCGATTGGAACTGCTGTCGTCCTTGACCAGGAAAAACAGGCCGCTGAACAGGCTGATCACCGTGGCAATCAGCATCAGGACGATGGCTGTTTTGAGCATGGGAAGAACTCCGGGGGACAGGCGATGCAGTTGAGTATAGCGATCGCAACGACTGACTTTGTGGCGCAGCCATGAAGCGCTTTCGCCCAGGCGTGATACCGACCGTGGTGGTGGCGTTGTTGCTGCCGCTGCTGGTGTCGCTGGGCTTCTGGCAATTGAGTCGGGGTGCCGAGAAAACCGCCCTGCTCGCCCGTTACGCGGAACGCCGCGCTGCCGAACCGATGGCCAGCAGCGAACTGCTCAATAGCGCTGATCCGGCTTATCGCCGCGTGCATCTGCACGGTCAGTTCGATGCCGCGCACAGCTTGCTGCTGGATAACCGCCAGCGTAACGGCAAGGTCGGCGTCGAGTTGCTGCAACCCTTTCAGGATCAACGCACCGGATTGTGGCTGCTGGTCAATCGCGGCTGGCTGCCGTGGCCGGATCGCCGCGTGCCGCCACAATTCACTACGCCCAGTGAAGCGTTGAATGTCGATGCCTGGGTCTACGTCGCCCCTGGCTCCACTTTTCAGTTGCACGCCGACCCGGTCAGCAGCACCTGGCCGCAAACCATCACTGCCGTCGAACCCGTCAAGCTGTGGAAAACCCTTGAGCGCGACGGCTTCACCTACGAATTACGCGCCGAACCCGGCCCGGCCAGCTACGAGGCCGATTGGCCGGTGGTCGCCATAGGCCCGGAAAAACACCTCGGTTACGCCGTGCAGTGGTTCGCCATGGCCACCGCCCTGCTCGGCCTCTACGTCTATTTGGGCTTGCACAACGCAAAGGAGAACCACCATGGGAACGGCCATGAATCCACCCAGCATGTCTGAGGCGAAGCCTGCCGCCACCCGTCGTCGCGGGCGCATTCAATTATTGCTGATTGTGCTTGGCGTGATCGGGCCGATGGTGCTCGCCACCGGCATGTACAAATTGCAGTTCTGGGTGCCAGAAGGTCGCAGCTATCACGGCGAACTGATCGGCAACGGCCAGACCCGCGCCGACCTCGGCGTGCAAGCGGAGGAAGAGCGCTGGCAGATACTGGTCACCGCACCGAAAGACTGCGCGGTGGACTGCCAGCAACTGGTGTATCTGGCGCGGCAGATCCAGATCGGCCTCGGTCGCGATGCCGGCCGCGCAAGCCACGCCCTTGCTGCTGCGCAACCGGTGAGCGCTGATTACGACGCCAAGCTGAGCCGCGAATATCCGCAACTGCAACGCTACCCGCTGGACGCCGGTGTGTTCAGCAAGACAACCGGAGACAAAGCCACGCCGCAACTGTGGATCATCGACCCTCACGGCAATCTCGTACTGCGTTACGAGCCGAATGTAAAAGGCAAGGATCTGCTCAACGACCTGCGGCACCTGCTGAAACTGTCGAACATCGGATAAGGGCATCGTCATGGCCAAACCTGGATTTCGCCTCGCGCTGTTTGCCACCCTGCTGGCACTTATTGTGGTGCTGCTCGGCGCCTACACGCGCCTGACCCACGCCGGCCTCGGCTGTCCGGACTGGCCGGGCTGCTACGGGTTTATCAGCGTGCCGAAAAGCGAAGCCCAACTGGCCCATGCCGAACTGCATTACCCCGACTCGCCAGTGGAGGCGCGCAAGGGCTGGAACGAGATGATCCACCGCTATTTCGCCGGCACCCTCGGCCTGCTTATTTCGATTCTGGCCGGACGCGCGTGGGTTAACCGTCGTCATCCGGGGCAGCCGTTGAAGTTGCCGCTGTTCCTGCTGGCCGTAGTGTTCGCGCAAGCGGCGTTCGGCATGTGGACGGTGACGCTCAAGCTCTGGCCGCAGGTGGTCACCGGGCATTTGCTCGGCGGCTTTGCGACGCTGAGTCTGCTGTTTTTACTGACGTTGCGATTGTCCGGTGTGCTGCCGGCGCTGACCGTGCCCAAGCGTTTGCAGTATTGGGCGACGGTGGGATTGTTGTTGGTGATCGGCCAGATTGCGCTGGGTGGCTGGGTCAGTTCCAACTACGCGGCGGTGGCCTGCATTGATTTCCCGACCTGCCACGGGCAATGGTTGCCACCGGCGGATTTCGCCAACGGTTTTCACCTGACCCAGCACATCGGCCCGAATTATCTGGGTGGGCAACTCGACAGCGATGCACGCACGGCGATTCACCTGACTCATCGTATCGGCGCGCTGCTGGTGACGCTGGTGCTGCTCGGTCTCGCTTGGCAACTGAAAGTGGTTGGCATGACGCGGTTGGCCGGTCTTGTGTTGATTGCCCTCGCGGCGCAGATCACCCTCGGCATCAGCAATGTCTTGTTCCATCTGCCGCTGCCAGTGGCGGTCGCGCATAACGCTGGCGGTGCGGCGCTGTTGCTGACCATGGTGCTGGTCAATTACCACGCGCGCACCAGTCTGGTCCGGGTCAAACAACCGGTGCTCGCGCGCTGGCGCCTGAGCCCGCGCAAACACGCGGCCGCGCCCATCACCATAAAAGGAGAAACACCGTGGCGATTCTGATTGGCGAGCGCCCGCATCAGGCGATCTGGCGTGATTATCTGGAGCTGACCAAACCGAAAGTCGTGGTGCTGATGCTGATCACCTCGCTGGTCGGCATGTTCCTCGCGACCCGCGCCGGGGTGCCGTGGACGGTACTGGTGTTCGGTAATCTGGGCATTGCGTTGTGTGCCGGTGGCGCGGCGGCGGTCAACCATGTGGTCGATCGGCGCATCGATGCGGTGATGGCGCGCACACACAAACGGCCATTGGCGGAAGGCCGGGTGTCGCCCGCGGCGGCGCTGACCTTTGCACTGGTGCTGGCGCTGCTCGGGCAGGCCTTGTTGCTGACCTTCACCAACCCGCTGACGGCTTGGCTGACCCTGGCTTCGCTGCTCGGTTACGCAGTGATCTACACCGGTTTCCTCAAACGCGCGACGCCACAGAACATCGTTATCGGTGGCCTCGCCGGCGCCGCGCCACCGCTGCTCGGCTGGACGGCTGCCACCGGCCACGTCAGTGCCGAACCGTTGTTGCTGGTGCTGATCATCTTCGCCTGGACGCCGCCGCACTTCTGGGCGCTGGCGATCCATCGCAAAGAGGAATACGCCAAGGCCGACATCCCGATGCTGCCGGTCACCCACGGCGAGCACTACACCAAAGTACACATTCTGCTGTACACCTTTGCGCTGCTGGCGGTAAGTCTGCTGCCTTACGTGATTCACATGAGCGGCATGCTCTACCTGATTTGCGCCCTCGCCCTCGGCGCAAGGTTTCTGCAATGGGCCGTGGTGCTGTACCGTGGCACTCGGCCGCACGCGGCGATCAACACCTTCAAGTACTCTATTTGGTACTTGTTTCTGCTGTTCATTGCCCTGCTCGTAGACCACTACTTACTGTTGAACCTATGACTCGAACCCAGAAAACCGTCTTCATCCTCGTCGCCGTGATCGCGCTGATCCTGGGACTTACCGTCAACAAAGTACTGAGCGGCAAGGGCCAGGGCGACCCGACTGCGCTGATCGACGCCGGCATTATCCTGCTGCCGCAGAGCCGCAATCTGCCGGATGTGACGATGACCGATCAGGACGGCAAACCGGTGGCGATCAACGAGTTGAAAGGCAAGTGGAGCCTGCTGTTCTTCGGCTACACGTTCTGCCCGGACATCTGCCCGACAACGTTGGCGCAGCTGCGGCAGATCAAGAGTGAGCTGCCGAAAGACGCTGTGGATAAGTTGCAGATCGTGCTGGTCAGCGTTGATCCGAACCGCGATAACCCCAAGCAGTTGAAGCAGTACCTAGGCTATTTTGATCCCCAGTTCATTGGCCTGACGCCGACTTCGATCGAAGAGCTGCAGAAGGTGGCGAACGCGGTGAGTATTCCGTTTATTCCGGCGGATACCAGTAAGCCGAATTACACGGTGGATCACAGCGGTAATCTCGCGGTGATCGGCCCGGACGGGACGCAGCGGGGGTTTATTCGGGCGCCGTTGAATAATGCCAAACTGGTTGCGCAGCTGCCGGTGATGCTTAACCGCAAATAAAAGCTGAAGAGCGAAAAGCCCCTCACCCTAGCCCTCTCCCAGAGGGAGAGGGAACTGACCGAGGTGTTTGTTCGAGTTGCGCCGACCTGCAATTGTGAGTCGAACTCAGGCTCGAAAAGCTTGAAGATAGGCCCCCTCTCCCTCGGGAGAGGGCTGGGGTGAGGGGAAGCTTCACAGCAGGTCCAAAGCCAAGCACAAGACACAAAAAAGGGGACGCGCATGGCGTCCCCTTTTCGTTGCAGCATTCCTGAATCAGAACGCCGGCAACACCGCGCCTTTGTACTTCTCGGTAATGAATTTCTTCACTTCCGGGCTGTGCAGCGCAGCAGCGAGTTTCTTCATCGCGTCGCTGTCCTTATTGTCCGCGCGGGACACGAGGATGTTCACGTACGGCGAGTCGTTGCCTTCGATTACCAGCGCATCCTTGGACGGATCGAGCTTGGCTTCCAGTGCGTAGTTGGTGTTGATCAGCGCCAGATCAACCTGGGTCAGCACGCGCGGGATGGTCGCGGCTTCCAGTTCACGGATTTTCAGGTCTTTCGGGTTTGTCGCAATGTCTTTGACAGTCGACAGGATGTTGGTCGGATCCTTCAAAGTGATCACGCCAGCCTTGGCCAGCAGCAACAGCGCGCGGCCGCCGTTGGTGGCGTCGTTCGGGATCACCACGTTGGCGCCGCTTGGCAGATCCTTCAGCTCCTTGAGCTTGCTCGAGTAAGCGCCCAGCGGCTCCAGGTGCACACCGGTCACGGCAACCAGACTAGTGCCCTTGGCCTTGTTGAACTCATCGAGATACGGCTGGTGCTGGAAGAAGTTGGCGTCCAGACGCTTTTCCGCGACCTGTACGTTCGGCTGAATGTAGTCGGTAAAGACCTTGACCTTCAGCTCCACGCCTTCTTTGGCTAGCGCCGGCTTCACGAACTCGAGGATTTCTGCGTGCGGCACCGGAGTGGCGGCAACGGTCAGGGTTTCGGCGTGGGCCGAGAATGCTGCAACGGCAGCAAAAGCAGCGATCAGTTTTTTCATTCAGCTAACTCCTTATGAGGCGACCGTCTGGCGCCTGCCAGCGAATGGCCGGCTCATCTGTTCAATACAAAACTGCTTATTTGCGCGAGAAATGCACGACCAGTCGATCACCGACCATCTGCAGCACTTGCACCAGAATCAACAGCAACACCACAGTGACGATCATCACGTCTGTCTGGAAACGCTGGTAACCGAAACGGATCGCCAGGTCGCCGAGACCACCGGCACCGACCACACCGGCCATTGCCGTGTAGGACACCAGTGTAATCGCCGTCACCGTAATCGCCGCGAAGATGCCCGGGCGGGCTTCCGGCAGCAAAGCGTTCATGATGATCTGCCGCGTGGTCGCGCCCATCGACTGGGTCGCTTCGATGATCCCGCGATCGACTTCACGCAGCGCGGTTTCCACCAGACGTGCGAAGAACGGTGTGGCACCGACCACCAGTGGCGGAATCGCACCGGCCACGCCCAACGACGTGCCGGTGATCAGCACGGTGAACGGGATCATAACGATCAACAGAATGATGAACGGCAGCGAACGCAGGATGTTCACTGCCAGCGACATAAACGCGTAGAGGCCACGGTTTTCCAGCAACTGACGCGGGCTGCACAGAAACAGCAACACGCCCAGCGGCAGGCCGAGCAATACGGTGAACAGCAGCGAACCACCGAGCATCAGCATCGTATCGCCGGTTGCCAGCCAGATTTCGTACCAGTCGATATTGGTGAAGAAACTGATCAGGTCTTCCATTAGCGCAATACCTCCATGTGAACGTCAGCGGCGGTGAAGCGGGCGAACGCCGCTTCCATGTCGCCACCGGTGACGGCGAGGGTCAATTGCCCGTACGGAATGTCTTTGATGCGGTCGATACGACCGGCGAGGATGCTGTAGTCGACGCCGGTTTCCCGGGCGACGGTGCCAAGCAACGGCGCGTAGGTCGCTTCGCCCTGGAAGGTCAGACGCACGATGCGGCCCGGCACGTGAGCGAAGTCATCACGCTGCTCGCTTTCGTCGATCTGCTCGCTTTCCTGCACAAAACGCTTGGTGGTCGGGTGTTTTGGATGCAGGAACACATCGGCCACCGAACCTTGCTCGACGATCACGCCAGCGTCCATCACCGCCACTTGATCGCAGACGCGACGTATCACGTCCATCTCGTGGGTGATCAGGACGATGGTCAGTTTCAGTTCGCGGTTGATCTCGGCCAGCAGTTGCAGGACCGACGCGGTGGTCTGCGGGTCGAGGGCACTGGTGGCCTCGTCGCACAGCAGAATCTTCGGCTTGGTCGCCAGGGCGCGGGCGATGCCGACGCGCTGCTTCTGACCGCCGGACAATTGCGCCGGGTACTTCTTGGCGTGGTCGGACAGACCGACGCGCGCCAGCAATTCGGCAACACGCTTGTCGATTTCGCTGCCCGACAGTTCGCCGGCCAGGGTCAGCGGCAACGCAACGTTGTCGGCCACGGTCTTGGAGGCAAGCAGGTTGAAGTGCTGGAAGATCATCCCGACTTGCTGGCGGAAACGGCGCAGGCCTTTGGCGTCGAGCGCGGTAACTTCTTCGCCGTCGACGATGATCTTGCCGCCACTGGAGTTCTCCAGGCGATTGATCAGACGCAGCAGGGTACTTTTGCCCGCGCCGGAATGGCCGATGAGGCCGAACACCTGCCCGTTCTCGATAGAGAGACTGGTCGGGTGCAGCGCGGGAATGTCCTTACCGGCGACGCGGTAAGTCTTGTGGACGTTTTGAAACTCGATCACGTAGCGAACCTTGTGGGGCGCGTTAGAAAAGGATCAGCGGTTAGCCGGGCGCGCATTTTAGCCTGTCCGTATAGAGGTTCTTAGCATTTATTTCGCAATTAACCTTCGATTTGGCAATAACAAGATCAAAGGTCATAAAAAAGGAACGTCCAAAGCAGCCCATCAGTCACTAAGTAAGCGACTTGAAAACCCTGGGTGCCGTGCCCGGGAACCACTCAAGAGTCCCCGGCCAGCATCGGGGTCAACCGAGGAGTTTACGACTGATGAGCAAGAAGCCTACGACCGATAAAAGCCAGATGGCCGGAACCGATGCCCCGGATCGCGCCAACACCAACGCCAAACTCGACAGCCTGGAAAAGTTTCGCTCCGACGCCACCGGCCAGGCCCTGCGCACCAACCAAGGTGTGAAGATCGCTGACAACCAGAACACCCTCAAGGCCGGCCCTCGTGGGCCGTCGCTGCTTGAAGACTTCATCATGCGGGAAAAGATCACGCATTTTGACCATGAGCGGATCCCGGAACGCATCGTCCATGCGCGCGGCACCGGCGCGCATGGTTTCTTTCAGACCTACGAGAACCATTCGACGCTGACCAAGGCCGGTTTCCTACAAGATCCGGGCAAGAAGACTCCAGTGTTCGTGCGCTTTTCCACGGTTCAGGGCCCACGCGGTTCCGGCGACACCGTGCGTGACGTACGCGGTTTCGCGGTGAAGTTCTTCACCGATGAAGGCAACTTCGACCTGGTCGGCAACAACATGCCGGTGTTCTTTATTCAGGACGCGATCAAGTTTCCCGACTTCGTCCACGCGGTCAAACCCGAACCGCACAATGAAATCCCAACCGGTGGCTCAGCTCACGATACCTTCTGGGATTTCGTTTCGCTGGTGCCGGAATCGGCGCACATGGTCATCTGGGCAATGTCCGACCGGGCGATCCCGAAAAGCCTGCGCAGCATGCAGGGCTTCGGCGTGCACACCTTCCGTCTGATCAACGCGGAGGGCAAATCGCGCTTCGTCAAATTCCACTGGCGCCCTACCGCCGGCACTTGTTCGCTGGTGTGGGACGAGGCGCAGAAGCTTGCCGGTAAAGACACCGACTACCACCGTCGCGACCTCTGGGAAGCGATCGAAATGGGCGATTACCCGGAATGGGAACTCGGCGTACAGATCATCGAGGAGGAAAACGAGCACGACTTCGACTTCGATATCCTCGACCCGACCAAGCTGATCCCCGAAGAAATCGTGCCGATCACGCCGCTGGGCAAGATGACGCTGAACCGCAACCCGGACAACTTCTTTGCCGAGACCGAGCAGGTCGCGTTCTGCCCTGGCCACATCGTGCCGGGCATCGACTTCTCCAATGACCCGCTGCTGCAAGGTCGGCTGTTTTCCTACACCGACACGCAAATCAGCCGACTCGGTGGGCCGAATTTTCACGAGTTGCCGATCAACCGGCCGGTTGCGCCGTTCCACAATGGCCAGCGTGATGCGCAGCACCGCACGGTGATCGACAAGGGCCGCGCCTCGTATGAGCCGAACTCGATTGATGGCGGCTGGCCCAAAGAAACCCCTCCGGCCGCGCAGGACGGTGGTTTCGAAAGTTATCCAGAGCGCATTGATGCGATCAAGATCCGCCAGCGCAGCGAGTCGTTCAGCGATCACTTCTCTCAGGCGACCTTGTTCTTCAACAGCATGAGCGATCACGAGAAGGAGCACATCATTGCCGCTTACAGCTTCGAGCTGGGCAAGGTTGAGCGCGAGTTCATCCGTGCGCGGGAAGTGAACGAGATTCTGGCCAACATTGACCTCGAACTGGCCAAGCGCGTTGCGGCCAATCTAGGTCTGCCGGCACCAGGCAAAGGCACGGTCGAGGCTCGTAAAACCTCTTTCGATCATTCGCCGTCATTGAGTCAGGCCAACCTGTTGCCGGAAAACATCAAGACGCGAAAAGTGGCGATTCTTGCCGCGAATGGCGTCGATGGTGCAGCGATTGATGCGATGAAGAAGGCTCTGGCGGCTGAAGGTGCGCATGCCAAGTTACTCGGCGCAACTTCAGCGCCGGTGAAGACCGCTGACGGCAAAATGTTGCCAGTAGATGCTTCGATGGAAGGCATGCCGTCGGTGATTTTTGACGCGGTGTTCGTGCCGGGTGGCGCGGCGTCGGTGAAGGCGTTGAGCGGTGATGGCGTGGCGCTGCACTACCTGCTGGAGGCGTACAAGCATCTGAAGGCGATTGCGTTGCACGGCGAGGCCAAGCAATTGCAGGATCTGCTGAAACTGGAGGCGGATGACGGATTGCTGCAGGGCAAGGATGTGCCAGCGTTGACCAAGCCGTTCTTTGCGGCGATCGGGCAGCATCGGGTTTGGGCGCGGGAGCCTAAGGCGAAAGCCATTCCGGCTTAAGATCTTCGGGAATAGAAAGACCGCTTTCGCGAGCAGGCTCGCTCCCACAAGGGTTCTCCTTTGAACACGAATTTTGTGTTCTCTGGAGATCCCTGTGGGAGCGAGCCTGCTCGCGAAGCTTCTTAGGGTTTACGCGGGCTCAGAACCATCTGCGCCGGCACTGTGCGCACGGTCTGTTTCACGATCTTCAGATCAAAATCCGGGTTCAACTTCTTCACCCGCTTGGTCAGCAGAGTCGCCAGCCACGGATAGTCATCGGTGCGCGGTGCCTGAATGGTCACCCCACACTCGTAATTCACCACATCAGCGGCGATCGCGTCGAGTTGACGACGAAGTTTGCGGCTATCGGTGATGTTCAGCGCAACCGTAGTGCTCTCAGCGGTCGGATCAATCACTTTAGCTTTCGGCTTGGCCTCGGCGGCCAGCAATGCAGCCTCAGCCTTTTCCAGCTCAGCCTTGCGCGCTTCAGTAATGGCACCGTTGACGCCACCGGTCAGCGCCGGCGCTTTCGGCATCAACGCGCGAGCACGGCTTAACGCCGTAGCGGCAGCATTCACATCGCCCTTCTGCAGCACGATCTGGCTGCGACGCAGATACGCTTCGGCCAATTGCCGCTGGTATTGCTCAAGGGATTGATCGTTTGGGGTTTCTTTCTGCAAAGCGGCCAACTGATCTTCGGCAGTGGCCAGTTCGCTGCTGGCCAGGCTTTGCTCCAGCTGTGCGATGGCCGTAGCTCGCGCATCGGGGACTTCGGCCACCGGCGGCGTGCTTTGGCAGGCGCCCAGTAGCACTGAAAATGCGACAAGGAGCAGATAACGGGAGGCGAACGGCTTCATTCCTGCGACTCTCTATTTGCGCAAAAAGCGGCCAAGTCTACACCCCACGACGGGGCAGAACAAAACTCAACAGAAACAGTGCGGCCGCCGTCACAACGATTGACGGGCCGGCCGGGGTGTCCTTGAACCACGACAACGCCAGCCCGCCACACACGGCGAGCATGCCCAGCAGGCTCGCGCCCAGCGCCATCTGCTCCGGCGAGCGGGCGTGACGCTGTGCCGCAGCCGCCGGGATGATCAGCAGTGAGGTAATCAGCAACACGCCGACAATTTTCATCGCCACCGCGATCACCACCGCAATCAACAACATCAGCGCCATGCGCAGACCTGCAACCGGCAGGCCTTCGACCTTGGCCAACTCTTCGTGCACGGTAATCGCCAGCAACGGCCGCCACAGCGTCACCAGCAACACCAGCACCGCCGCACTGCCGCCGAGGATCCACGCCAGATCGGTTGGACTGATCGCCAGCAGGTCGCCGAACAGATAGGCCATCAGGTCGATCCGCACTTCATGCATGAAGCTTAGTACCACCAGGCCGAGAGAGAGCGTGCTCGGTGCGAGAATTCCCAAAAGCGTGTCAGACGCCAGCGGTTGGCGCTGTTGCAGCGTGACCAGCAGCACCGCCAGCAGCAGGCATCCGACCGTCACCGCGACCGTAGGACTGACATCCAGCAGAAAGCCCAACGCCACACCGAGCAAGGCAGCGTGGGACAAGGTGTCGCCGAAATACGCCATGCGCCGCCAGACCACGAACGAACCCAGCGGACCTGCAACGATCGCCAACGCCAGACCTGCAAGCAGGGCATACAACAGAAAATCAGCCATGCTTGCAGTTGTCTCCGTGAACGTGAGGTTGGCCAATAACCGGCCCTTTGACCACCGAACCGTGCAGGTCGTGAGCGTGGTCGTGATGGTGGTGATAAACCGCCAGGCTCTGCGCGTTCTTGCCGAACAGCTCGACGAACGCCGGATCGCCACTGACCTGCTCGGGATGCCCGGAGCAGCAGACGTGACGGTTGAGGCAGACCACCTGATCGGTGGTGCTCATCACCAAATGCAAATCGTGGGACACCATCAACACGCCGCAGCCATGGCGGTCGCGCAGACGGGTGATCAGGCTGTACAGCTCGGCCTGGCCAGCGACATCGACGCCTTGAACCGGCTCATCAAGCACCAGCAGTTCCGGTTCGCGCAGCAGCGCCCGAGCGAGTAGTACGCGCTGCATTTCGCCGCCGGAAACGCTTTGCACCGGGCTATCGATGACGTGTTCGGCGCCGACTTCTTTCAGCGCAGCCAGCGCACGCGGGCGGTCAACGCCCGGTACCAAGCGCAGAAAACGCAACACCGAAAGCGGCAAGGTCGGATCGACGTGAAGTTTTTGCGGCATGTAGCCGACGCGCAGTTTCGGCTTGCGCCAGACACTGCCGCTGTCCGGCTTCAACAAACCAAGCACGGCGCGCACCAGCGTAGTCTTGCCGGCGCCGTTGGGGCCGATCAGGGTAACGATCTGCCCGGGCTCGACGCTCAGCTCGATGTTGTCCAGCACAGCCTGCCCGGCAAATGTGACGGCGACCTGTTCCAGACGGATCAGCGCATTGCTCATCAAGCCCCCTGGCAACCAGAGCACAGGCCGACGACTTCGACGGTCTGCGCTTCGACGATGAAACCAACGTCTTTGGCGCTGTTGATGATCGCGTCACTGATCACTTTTTGCTCAAGCTCGATGGCAGCGTGGCAATCGCGGCAGATCAGGAACTGGCCCTGATGCGCGTGTTCCGGGTGCACGCAGCCGACGAAGGCGTTCAGCGAAGAAATGCGGTGCACCAGGCCGTTTTCCAGGAGGAAATCCAGCGCGCGGTACACCGTCGGCGGTGCGGCGCGGCGGCCATCCTGCTCGCTCAGCACCGCAAGAATGTCGTAGGCGCCCAGCGGCTTGTGGCTCTGCCACACCAGTTCCAGCACCCGGCGGCGCAACGCGGTCAGGCGCAAGCCTTTCTGGGCGCACAAGGTATCGGCCTCGGACAAAGCGCTGTGCACGCAATGAGAGTGGTCGTGGGGACGGCTGGCAATCGGTGTAATAGGCATGGGCGGCGACGAGTTTTGATAGAGACGTTATTATGTTACCCGTTCTCGCCTCCTTGAGTGGTCATCGTGTCCCGACTTTTTTCTGTTTTTGTGGCTTTTGTCGCCAGTTTTCTGCTGATCGGTTCGGCTCAGGCCGAGGTCAAAGTCCTCACCAGCATCAAACCGTTGCAGCTGATTGCAGCGGCCGTGCAGGACGGCGTAGCGATTCCCGAAGTGCTGCTGCCGCCGGGTGCTTCGCCACACAATTACGCGCTGCGGCCATCCGACGTACGGAAGGTGCAATCGGTGGATCTGCTCTACTGGATCGGCCCGGACATGGAAGGCTTTCTGCCGCGCGTGTTGAACGGTCGAACGCTGCCGAGCGTCGCGGTGCAGGATCTGCCAGGGATGAAACTGCGGCGTTTCGCTGAGGACAGCCACTCCCACGCCGAAGAGGCTGACGAGCATGATCACGATCACCGTCCTGGCACGCTCGATGCGCACTTGTGGTTATCACCGGTCAATGCGCGGGTAATTGCCGACAAAATGGCCGCGGACTTGAGCGCCGTTGATCCGGCCAATGCCGAGCGCTATCAGAAAAACGCCAAGGCATTTGACGAACGTCTGGACGCACTGGATCAGCGTTTGAAGAAGCGTCTGGCCAGCGTTGAAGGCAAGCCGTACTTCGTCTTTCACGAGGCGTTTGATTACTTTGAAGAGGCTTATGGCCTGAAGCATGCCGGCGTGTTCAGCGTGGCCGCCGAAGTGCAGCCCGGTGCGCAGCATGTTGCGGCGATGCGCAAGCGTTTGCAGGAAGTCGGCAAGACGTGTGTGTTCAGTGAGCCGCCGTTGCGGCCGCGTTTGGCCGAAACCTTGGTTGCAGGTTTGCCGGTGAAACTGGCGGAGCTGGACGCGTTGGGCGGGTACACCCCGGCGACAGCTCAGGGCTATGAGCAAGTGCTAGAGAAGTTGGGCAATGATCTGGCGGGATGCCTGGAATCTCTGTAGCCGCATAGAAAAAGATCGCAGCCTTCGGCAGCTCCTACAGGTAATCCCATGTAGGAGCTGCCGAAGGCTGCGATCTTTTGATATTAAAGCGCGAAAGGCAAAGGTGTATTGACCTGCTGCCGCTGCGCCAACCGCTGTTCAAACTCTTTCGGATCGTGAATCAACACGTCCTGCCCGGCGAACTGCTCCGCCGCGATCAACCGCGACAGCCAGAACCGCACACAGGCTACACGCAGCATCGTCGGCCACAACTCAGCCTCCGCCGCCGTGAACGGTCGCAACGCCGCATAGGCGCCGAGAAACGCGCGGGCACGCGGCCCGTCGATTAAACCGTCCTCGTCCGAGCACCAGTCATTCAAGGCGATCGCCACGTCGTAGAGCATCGGCCCTGAGCAGGCGTTGTAGAAGTCGATCAAACCGGTCAGGTGCGTGCCTTCGAACATCGCGTTATCGCGAAACAGGTCGGCGTGGATGTTGGCGCGAGGCAGCGCAAGAATCTTGTCTTTGCGCTCGGTGATCTCGTTCAACGCCTTTTGCAGCAGCGCACGCGGCTCATCGCTCAGGTGCGAAAGAAACTCCGTGCCCTCTTCCAGCATCCAGTCCAGGCCACGGTCGGTCTTGCGCTTGATCATGCGCTCGTCCTGGGTCGCCAGGTGCAGGTGCGCCTGCAACTCGCCGACCTGCGCGCAATGCTGAGCATTAGCGACCTTGATGTGCTTACCGGAAAGGCGCGGTTGCAGCAGTGCCGGTTTGCCTTTCAGCTCACGCAGCGCCACGCCGTCGGTGGTGCGAAGTGCGTACGGCACCGGCAGATCGGCTTCATGGAGCACATCGAGCAGGTCGATGAAAAACGGCATCTCCTGCACCGGGCCGCGCTCGACCAGGGTCAGGACGAATTCGCCCTGCTCCAGGCTGATAAAGAAATTGGTGTTTTCGCTGCCGGCGGCGATCCCCTGGAAATCAAGCAGACGGCCAAGCCCGTAAGGGGCGAGAAAGGTTTCCAGCTCGGGCCGAGCCAGGGGAGTGAACACAGACATGTTTTAACTGCCAGTACGGGCGCCGCCAATCGCGGCGCCGGGTGAATTAAAAATCTACTTCCATTCGAAAATCTTCCACGACGGAATCAGCATATCCGGCTGATCCGAGCGGATGAAGTTTGCATCCGTCCCATCTGCACGCACCAGAAAGTACGGCGGCGCGCCCTTCGGCGTGACTTTGATCGCGTACAGGAAGCCGTTTTGCCGGTACTCCTGAATCGTCTTGTCGCCTTCCGTGCGAATGGTTACTTCAGGATCCCCTGACGGCGCATCATCCGCCGCCATCGCGGCCAACGGTGAGGCAGCAATCAGACCGACCAGCAGCAAGCGATTTAACGTACGCATGATAACCTTGTCCCTTTGTCGTCAACGGTCCCGCTATTCTAGCGCCGGACCCGCCGAAAAGGTTGATCCTGCTCATGAGCCAAGCCCCCCTCGTCCTGGTGGACGGTTCGTCTTACCTGTACCGCGCGTTTCACGCGCTGCCACCACTGACCACCTCCAAAGGCCTGCCGACCGGTGCGGTCAAAGGCGTGCTGAACATGCTCAAGAGTCTGCGCAAGCAGTACCCGGACAGCCCGTTCGCCGTGGTGTTCGACGCCAAGGGCGGGACATTTCGCGATGAAATGTACGCCGAATACAAAGCCAATCGCCCGAGCATGCCCGACGACATGCGCGTGCAGATCGAGCCGCTGCACCAGAGCGTGATCGCCCTCGGTTTCCCGCTGCTGTGCGTGGAAGGCGTCGAGGCTGACGACGTGATCGGCACCCTGGCGCGCAGCAGCGCGGCGGCGGATCGCCCGGTGATCATCTCCACCGGCGACAAGGACATGGCGCAACTGGTCGATGGCCACATTACTTTGGTCAACACCATGTCCGGTAGCTCGATGGACGTGGAGGGCGTTAAGGAGAAATTCGGCGTCGCTCCGGAGCAGATCATCGATTATCTGGCGCTGATGGGCGATTCGTCCGACAACATTCCGGGCGTTCCCGGCATCGGCCCGAAGACTGCGTCCGGCCTGTTGGTCGGCGTCAACGGCGGCCTCACCGAGCTGTACGCCAATCTCGACATCGTGCCGACCCTGCCGATTCGCGGCGCCAAGACCCTGCCGGCCAAGCTTGAAGAGCACAAGGAGATGGCGTTCCTCTCCTATCAACTGGCGACCATCAAGGTCGACGTGCCGCTGGACGTCGAACTCGACGACCTGCAGATGGGCGCCGAAGACCCGGCCAAGCTCTACGAGCTGTACTCGCTGCTGGAATTCAAAAGCTGGATCAATGATCTCGATCGCGACGCCAAACGTCTGGAACTGAGCGCAGCCAGCGAACCTGCGCTGGCCGGCGATCTGTTCAGCGCACCAGCGGAAGAAGCGCCTGTCGCTCCCGCCGAAGCTGCCTACGAAACCATCCTTGATCAGGCGCGCTTCGACGTCTGGCTGGAAAAACTCAACAACGCCAAACTGTTCGCCTTCGACACCGAAACCACCGGCATCGACGCGCAGCAAGCGCAGCTGGTCGGCCTGTCGTTCGCCGTGCAGGCCAACGAAGCCGCGTACATTCCGCTGACTCACTCCTACATCGGCGTGCCGGAACAGCTGGATCGCGACACCGTGCTGCGCGCACTCAAGCCGATTCTCGAAGACCCGAGCAAGCTGAAGGTCGGCCAGCACGCCAAGTTCGATATGAATATTCTGGCCAACTGTGCCATCGGCGGCGATCAGAGCCAAGGCATCAACGTGCGCGGCATCGCCTTCGACACGATGCTTGAGTCCTACGTGCTCAACTCCACCGCCACCCGCCACGACATGGACAGCCTCGCGCAGAAGTACTTGGATCACACCACCGTGAGCTTCCAGGACATCGCCGGCAAAGGCGCCAAGCAGCTGACTTTCGACCAGATCGCTTTGGAACAGGCCGGGCCGTACGCCGCCGAAGACGCTGATATCACCCTGCGCCTGCACCAGACGCTGTTCGAAAAACTCAGCGCCATCCCGAGTCTGGCCAGCGTTTTGACCGACATCGAGATTCCGCTGGTGCCGGTACTGGCGCGCATCGAACGCCAAGGCGCGTTCGTTGATGCCGAACTGCTCGGCATTCAGAGCATCGAACTGGGCAACAAAATGGTCGCACTTGAGCGCGAAGCGTTCGAGATCGCCGGGGAAGAATTCAACCTTGGCTCGCCGAAGCAGTTGGGCGTGATTCTCTACGAGAAACTCGGCCTGCCAGTATTGAAGAAGACCGCCAAGGGCCAACCGTCCACCGCTGAAGAAGTGCTAGCGAAGCTCGCTGAAGACGATCACCGCTTGCCGAAGGTGCTGATGGAGCACCGGTCGATGAGCAAGCTGAAAAGCACCTACACCGATCGCCTGCCGGAGCAGATCAATCCGCGCACCGGGCGTGTCCACACCTCGTATCACCAGGCTGTGGCATCAACCGGGCGTTTGTCCTCGAGCGATCCAAACCTGCAGAATATCCCGGTGCGCACCGCGGAAGGCCGGCGCATCCGTCAGGCGTTCGTCGCGCCAAAGGGCTACAAACTGCTGGCGGCGGACTATTCGCAGATCGAACTGCGGATCATGGCGCACCTGTCCAAGGACGAAGGCCTGATGAATGCCTTCCGCAACAATCTGGACGTGCACACCGCCACCGCTGCCGAAGTGTTCAAGGTCGAACTCAACGAAGTGACCTCCGACCAGCGCCGTGGCGCCAAGGCGATCAACTTCGGCCTGATCTACGGCATGGGCGCACAGAAGCTCGGCAAGGACATCGGCGTCGACACCAAGACCGCCAAGGCTTATATCGACACCTACTTCGCCCGTTATCCGGGGGTTCGCGAATACATGGATCGCACCCGCGCACAGGCGGCGGATCAGGGTTATGTCGAGACCTTCTTCGGTCGTCGTCTGTACCTGCCAGAAATCAACTCGAACAAGCCGCAGGAACGTGCCGCTGCCGAGCGCACAGCGATCAACGCGCCGATGCAGGGCACGGCTGCCGACATCATCAAGAAAGCCATGGTGGCGGTGGATAACTGGTTGGCGACATCCGGGCTGGACGCCAAAGTCATCCTGCAGGTGCACGATGAACTGGTGCTGGAGGTTCGTGAGGATCTGGTCGAACAAGTCAGTGCCGAGATTCGCGTGCACATGAGCGAGGCGGCGAAACTGGATGTGCCGCTGCTGGTCGAAGTGGGTGTGGGCAACAATTGGGATGAGGCTCACTGAGGCTTTTGAACACGGTTTGCCGCGACCTGTTGTCGCGGCAGCGCCAGTAAAACCTGCTTATTTCGAAAAGCGCTTGGGATTATTCCAAAGCTTTTTGAAAAAAATCTGAACTAATCTGGAAGGACACCACTCAGAGATACTGAATGGCTGGTGAAGCCCTTCGATGCTCCTATGTTGTGTTAAGTGTTGGCAGATATCTGAACCCCGCCCTAGCGGTTCGGAACTTAAACCCCGGAACTTCTCCCTCCCCAATGAAGTCCGGGGCTTTTTTTGCCCGAAAATTGGCTGTGGCACGCTCAGACTGCGTTGAAAGCACAGCTAAAAATGCTCATTTAGGTAACCTAAACTCCGCTTTTTAGCTGTGCTTTCGCCTTGCCTGAGCGCACCACAGCCAATTTTCTAATCCCTGTTTTACTCAGCCGCCTCGGCGCCTTTGTCTGCCAGTTCCATCCAGCCGGCCAGTACAGTGTAGGCCTCTTCCAGGCCCATGCGTTTTGGCGCCGAGAACAGCTGGATGGTGACCAGGTCGCCCCAACCCTTGCGGATTTCCGACTGCACTTTGAGCAGGGTGTTCTTGGCTGCGCCGTAGGTCAGCTTGTCGGCCTTGGTCAGCAGGATGTGCATTGGCATGCCGGCCGCAACGGCCCAGTCGAGCATCAGCAGGTCGAAGTCGGTCATTGGATGACGGATGTCCATCATCAGAATCAGCCCCTTCAAACTCTCGCGGCCACCGAGGTAAGCCTCGAGGTGACGCTGCCAGTGCATCTTCAGCGGGATCGGTACTTTTGCGTAACCGTAGCCCGGCAGGTCGACCAGACGACGATCTTCGTCTAGCTTGAAGAAGTTCAACAGCTGTGTGCGACCTGGGGTTTTCGAGGTGCGCGCCAGACTGGCGTGAGTCAAAGTGTTCAGTGCGCTGGATTTGCCGGCGTTGGAACGACCGGCGAACGCTACTTCGAAGCCTTCGTCGTCAGGGCATTGATCGACTTTGGCGGCACTGAGCATAAACGTGGACTGTTGGCACAGGCCGAGGATGGGATTCTTGAGTTGCATGGGATTTCCGATGTGGGCGGCGCCGGGATTGGGCGCGGAACGCGGTGTCGCTTCCGTTTCAGTGACGCCAGTATATAATGCCGCAGATTTTGTGTGTGCTTTGTCCCAGCGTAGGATGAAGTTCACGAGAGCGACAGACCTTGATTGCGCATTAGAACGCAGAACGCTCTCAACCCTGAAAAGGTCGTTTTATGACGAAATGGCTGCTGGCTGCCGGAGTCTTGATGCCGCTTTACAGCGCACAGGCTACACAGGATCCGGAAGCTGTGTACAACCGTGTTTGTGGTGCCTGTCATTCCGGCCAACTACCCATGGCGCCCGAAAGAGGCGATCAGGAAGCTTGGACGCCGAGGTTGGCGAAAGGTATGGAGACGCTGGTGCAACACGTGACCCAGGGTTTCAAGGCGATGCCGCCGCGTGGTTTGTGCATGGACTGCAGTGCCGAGGATTACCAAGCCATCATCCTGTGGATGAGCGCGAGTAAGCCCGGTCCATAACTTAACCCTTAGCCGTAGTTGGATTAGCTGATGAACAAATTGATCGTGAGTCTGCTGTTGACCGTGGGAATCTCAGGCTTCGCCCATGCTGCCGGTGATGCCGCAGCAGGCCAGGCAAAAGCCGCCGTATGCGGAGCCTGCCATGGCCCGGACGGGAACAGCATGGCGCCAAACTTTCCGAAACTGGCCGGTCAAGGTGAACGCTACCTGACCAAGCAATTGCACGACATCAAGTCGGGCAAGCGCACCGTTCTGGAAATGACCGGATTGCTGACCAACTTGAGCGATCAGGACCTGGCCGACATCGCCGCCTACTTCGCCAGCCAGAAAGGCAGCGTCGGCGCCGCCGATCCGAAGATCGTCGCTCGCGGTGAGGCCCTGTTCCGTGGCGGCAACCTGGCCAAGGGCCTGCCAGCTTGCACCGGCTGTCACTCACCGAACGGCGCTGGCAACGCCGCGGCAGGCTTCCCGCACCTGGGTGGCCAACACGCTCAATACATCGCCAAGCAACTGACCGATTTCCGCAAGGAAGAAGGCGGCCGCAACAACGACGGCGACACCATGACCATGCAGACCATCGCCAAGCGCCTGAGCGACGAAGATATTGCTGCGGTCTCCAGCTACATTCAAGGTCTGCACTAAGCGCATTTGGCAGCGATAGATCTCGCGCAACGTTAACGCTCGATTAATCCGTCGCAGCAAGTATAAAAAGGGTGGCTTTGGCCGCCCTTTTTTGTGGCCGCTGCCGTTACACTACAGAACTCATGCCCGCCAGGATCTGTCTGAAAACAGGTCGCGCGAGGCGACCCAAATTGTCCAGGAGTAAAGCATGCGTAATCTGATCATCAGCGCCGCCCTCGTCGCTGCCAGCCTGTTCGGCGTGACCGCTCAAGCCGCCGAAACCCCTGCCGCACCGTATGTCGAACTGGCCAATCCGGTGCCGGTGGCAGAGCCTGGCAAGATCGAAGTGGTCGAGCTGTTCTGGTACGGCTGCCCGCACTGCTACGCCTTTGAGCCGGTGATCAACCCGTGGGTTGAAAAACTGCCATCCGACGTCAACTTCGTGCGTATTCCGGCGATGTTCGGCGGCCCATGGGACGCTCACGGCCAGATGTTCCTGACCCTCGAAGCCATGGGTGTCGAGCACAAGGTTCACAGCGCCGTGTTCAACGCAATCCAGAAAGAACACAAGAAGCTGACCGACAAGAACGACATGGCTGACTTCCTCGCCACTCAAGGCGTGGACAAGGACAAGTTCCTCGCCACCTTCGACTCGTTCGCCATCAAAGGCCAGATCGTCAAGGCCCGTGAACTGGCCAAGAAGTATGAAATCACTGGCGTGCCAACCATGATCGTCAACGGCAAGTACCGCTTTGACATCGGCTCTGCCGGTGGTGCCGAACAAGCGCTGCAACTGGCTGACCAACTGGTCGCCAAAGAGCGAGCGGCAACCAAGGCTGCAGCCAACTAAGCGCCGCCCCCGCCATGCGCCGCTGGAAGTCTGAACGCATCGTTGGCCTGCATGATCCGCAGGTCAACGAGCATCACCTGGAGTCCACGGGCCTGCCCGCAGACCAACGTCTGCGCCTGCTCAGTTTCAATATCCAGGTGGGCATCAGCACCGAGCGCTATCGGCATTACCTGACCCGTAGCTGGCAGCACCTGCTGCCGCACAACGGTCGCTCAGGCAATCTGCAAAAGATCGGCGACTTGCTCGGCGACTTCGATCTGGTCGCCTTGCAGGAAGCCGATGGCGGCAGCCTGCGTTCGGGCTACGTCAATCAGGTCGAACACCTTGCCCAGCTCGGCGCCTTCCCTTACTGGTATCAACAACTCAATCGCAATCTCGGCCGACTGGCCCAGCACAGCAACGGCGTGCTGAGTCGTCTGAAACCGTCGGCGATTGAAGATCACCCGCTGCCAGGCCCGAAAGGTCGTGGCGCGATTCTGCTGCGCTTCGGCGAAGGTCCGGAGGCGTTAGTGGTGGTGATGATGCACCTGGCCCTTGGCGCGCGAACCCGCAGCCTGCAACTGGCCTATATTCGTGAGCTGATCGGCGGTTACAAACACCAAGTGTTGATGGGCGACATGAACACCCATGCCAGCGATCTGCTGCAACATTCTCCGTTACGCGATCTCGGCCTGCTGGCCCCGCAGGTGGAAGCGACATTCCCCAGCTGGCGTCCTCAGCGTTGCCTTGATCATATTTTGCTCAGCCCGACCCTGACGCTGGAAAAGGTCGAAGTGCTGGCACAACCGATTTCCGATCACCTGCCGGTCGCGGTAGAGATTCGTCTGCCGGGTTCGCTCACGGCCGATGCATTGCCCGCGTTGAGTCCTGCCCCTCGCGGAACCCCTGAATGAGCGACGACGCCCAGCGCTGGAAAGAGAAGTACCTCAAAAGCATCGAACAGCAAGACAAGCTTGAGCGGCGCTGGGCCGCCAGGCTCGACTTGCTGCGGCGCGGTCTGGTGCGCAGCACACTAGCGGCTGAAGGCACCGATAAAGTCGTCGATCAGTGCATGAAAGAGATGCGCGACGTGGTGCGCACCGACGACATGGACGCCGGCCTCGCCGCCCTGTTGCCGCGCTTGGAAAAAGCCGTGCTCGATTCCGAGCAGCGCCGCGAAACCCGCATCGATCAAGTCAGTACCGCGCTGACATCGCTGGTCACTCAGTTGCAGGCTTTGCCGTTGCCGCGTGAAGTCGCTCAGCCACTGAAGAAATTCGCCAAACAACTGGATAGCCGCGTCGGTTCGGCGCGGGAAATGCCACTGTTGCTGAGTGAACTCAGCGGCTTGCAGGGCAAGGCTTTGAGTCAGCTGGAAACGCCAGCCGAACCGGGACGCCCAGGATTGTTGCAGCGTTTGTTTGGTAGCCGTGACAGCGAAGAAGCGCTAGCGACACAATCCCCCGCGCAGGTTCCAGCCTCGCCGCCAGAGCAACCACTGGCTGTACCGTCAACCACAGCGGAAACCGCACAGCTCGCGCCTGTCGCGGCGGCTGAGCCGGTACCGGCAGCGCCTGCCAGCAAAGCACTTGCGCCTGTTGTCGAACCACCCACGCCAGCCGCTCCAGCCCAGTTGGAACCGGCAAATGTAGTGGCCTTCGTACCGCCAACGGTCATCAGCGAAGTTATCAGTGAACCGCTCGAACCGGAGGCAGAGCGCTTCGAGCCCGAGCCTGTTTTCGCCCCGGCTTCAGCGCCGGCTCAAGCGCCGATCACCGCTGAGGCGGTCAATCCCGATGAACTGATCCACCCCGGTGATCCATCACCACCGATCATCGACAGCCTGCCCCTGCCCGAACCGATTGCTCAGGCGCTGGCCGCCATCGACCCGGAACAGCCCGAGCACGACATCCTGTTCGCCCTGCCGGACACCCCGGAGCCGTCTTACAGTTCCGTGGCCAAGCACATCGAAGACACCCTGATCGGGCTGCTCGACGACCTGACTCTGCCGGAACGCCACCGCCCGCAAGCCGAAGCCATGCGTGAGCGGCTAAAACACGGTTTGAACTGGTACGAACTGATCCCTATTCTCGACGATCTTGCAACGTTGATGCTGGCGATCACCGACAGCGGCCAGCACGAATTCGAAGCCTATCTACAACAGCTCAATGAACGCCTCGAAGCGTTTCAGAGCAATCTGCAAGCCGCCAGCGAGGGCCATGCCGACAACAGCTCGGCGGCGAAAGCCATGGACACGCAGATCCGTGAGCAAGTCGACGGCCTGCAGACCAGCGTGCAGGAAGCTGCGGATCTGGAAGACCTCAAGCACGTGCTGGAAAATCATCTTGAAGGCCTGCTCGGCACCATGGACCAGCATCAGAAGCAGCGCGACGCCCGCGAGCAAGAAGTCGCCACGCGGCTGAAAAGCCTGTCCGAACGCGTGGCGCATATGGAGCAGGAAGCCCAGGGTTTCCGCGAACATCTTGAAGTACAACGGCAGAAAGCACTGATCGACCCGCTCACCGGCCTGCCGAACCGCGCCGCGTGGAGCGAACGCCTTGAGCATGAAATCAAACAGTGGCAACTGCACGGCAACACGCTGAGCCTGGCCATGCTCGACCTCGATCACTTCAAGCGGATCAATGACAACTACGGCCATCTGGCCGGCGACAAGGTGCTGAAAATCATCGCCACCGTACTGCGCAAGCGTCTGCGCGGCGCCGATTTCATCGCCCGTTTCGGCGGTGAGGAGTTCGTTCTGTTGATGCCGGCGACGCCGCCAGCGGTCGGCGCAAAACTGCTGGAAACCCTGCGCGCCGCTATCGAAGCCTGCCCGTTCCACTTCAAGGGTGAACGAGTGACCATCACCATCTCCATGGGACTGGCGACATTCCGTGCCGGAGAACACAGCGATCTTGTATTGAAGAGAGCCGATCAGGCGTTATACCGAGCGAAAAATGCGGGGCGCAACAGGGTCGAGCTGGGCTGAGCAAATTGTTCCATTTTGTTTAAATCCGTCCACTGACCGTCGAGACGCGAGGCAGTACGTTACACTGTTGCATTACTGTCTTGCGTGTACTGCCTTCTGCCATGAAATTCTTTACCCTCCTCGCTTCGCTGCTCGTTCTGGCCGGTTGTGCCAGCGGCCCGCGCTACAACACCAGCCATCCTTCGGCCAATTACGACAGCCGCATTCAGTTTGTGGTTGTGCATTACACGTCGGCCTCGCTGGAGCGCTCGCTGCAATTGCTGACCCACGGCGAAGTCAGCAGCCATTACCTGATCGGCGACGACAAGAGCGGCACCATCTACAAGCTGATGGACGAAAACCAGCGCGCCTGGCACGCCGGCGAAAGCCAATGGCAGGGCCGTACCTGGCTTAACTCAAGCTCGATCGGTATCGAAATCGTCAATCCGGGCTTCAAGGACACCCCGACCGGCCGTCTGTGGTATCCGTACAGCGAAGCGCAGATTCAATCGTTGATCGTCCTGCTCAAGGACATCAGCAAGCGCAATGGCATCAGCCCGCGCCACATCATTGGCCATAGCGACATCGCGCCATTGCGCAAACTCGATCCGGGCCCTTTGTTCCCGTGGAAACGTCTCGCCGCCGAAGGCTTGGGCGTATGGCCGAACGAACAGGCAGTAGCGCGCCAGCAAATGCTGTTCAACAGCAGCGAACTGCCGAGCATCAGCTGGTTCCAGGCACAGTTGGCGCACTTGGGTTATGACACACCGCAGACCGGTGAGCTGGACGTTGCCACACGCCACGTCCTCGCCGCCTTCCAGATGCACTTCCGCCCTTCGCGCTTCGACGGCACGCCGGATGCACAAACGGCAGCGTTGTTGCTGGTACTCAATCAGACAAAATAATGACGCCCGCCCGACGGTCAGGGCGAAATTGCAATCAGCAGCTATAACTCATTGGTAATTCTTCGGATATTCCATGATGGTTGCTACCCGAGAGACGCTGCGTAGCTGGTTTTATCGCCCCTGGTTTTTGGCGATGATCGCGGCTGTCCTCAGTGCCTGCCTGCTGATCGCCGGCGGTATGTTCGTGGCGATGCGTCAGGTCGAGCAAAACGAAAGCCAACAAATGAACGCACAAGGCGAACGTTTCCTGGCCCGCCTCGAACAATTGTTTGGCCAGTTGCGTGAAAGTCTCGATGACCTGGAAGCGCAGCCCTTGCGCAGTTGTGACGATGAAATGATCGCCACCCTGCAGCAAGTCACCTTCAACTATCGCTTCGTCTATGAAGCGGCTTACATGGACGCTTCGCGGATCTGCTCCAACCGTCCGCGCCAGGAAGGCCTGTCGGTGGTCCGCGCGCCAGACATCAAAGGCCCGACCTACAGCTATTGGCTGAACACCACCACCGAACCTGATGAAAACCGCGCGGCGCTGATGCTGGGGCGCGGCAATTTCCGCGTCGCCACCTCGCGCGGGCATCTGACCGACATGGTCGATTTGTCTCCCGGTAGCAGCCTGCTGGTGGTGCTCGATCATGGCACCCGTGCTATCCCGGTGCTTGGCACGGCGCAAGCCTGGCCACCCACGGAACACTGGCCACCGAAAAGTCGCGATGCCCTGCAAGTTACGCAAACCCGGCTGATCTACCGCATGCCCACGGATAATCCGGAGTATCAGTTGGTCCTGATCACACCCAGAACCGGCATGCACATTCCGGCTGTCTGGTGGTGGATCATCCCGGCGTGTCTGCTGCTCGGCGCCTTTGTCGGATTTTTCGTGTTCTTACTGGTGCGCCAGCGTCAGTCTCTGGATGCCGAACTACACGGTGCAATTCGCCGTGGCGAGCTGCAGGTGCTCTATCAACCGATCTTCGACCTCGACAGCCGCAACTGCGTCGGTGCCGAGGCCCTGCTGCGCTGGCGCCGCCCCGACGGTACGCTGACCAGCCCTGACCTGTTCATCCCCATGGCAGAAAACACCGGGCAGATCCGGCAGATGACCGACTTCGTCCTGCAGCGCCTGCTGGAGCAACTGGGCCAGTTGCTGCGCGCCAATCCGCAGCTATACATCTCGGTCAACCTGGCAGCCTGCGACGTGATGGTGCCACGCATCGGCCAGGTCATGGCGCGGCTGCTCACACTGCATCGCGTGGCGGCGCGGCAGATTGCCTTCGAGGTCACCGAACGTGGCTTGATTGATGTGGTGGTGGCACGGGAAAACCTGCAAGCGCTGCGCGATGTTGGCCATCAGGTGCTGATCGACGATTTCGGCACCGGCTATTGCAGCCTCGCCTACTTGCAAACCTTGCCAGTGGACTGCTTGAAGATCGACAAAGCATTCATTGATGCACTGGGCCATGACGCGGCCAGCAGCGGCGTCGCCCCGCACATCATTCACATGGCCCAGGCGCTGGATTTGAAGGTGATTGCCGAAGGCATCGAGCTCGAATCCCAAGCGCAATTGCTCAGCAGTGAAGGGGTGAAATTCGGTCAGGGCTGGTTGTTCGCCCATGCGCTGAGCGCGGTGCAATTCATCGAACTGATCACCCGTGGCCGGCGCCTTGCCGGTCGACGCATGGATGATGAAGCCTAGACAGCGAGCGCCATATAAAACTGCGTGCCCTGCCCCGGCCGTGAGTAAACGCCCATGCGTCCACCATGCAACTGGACGATTTCCTTGCACAACGCCAAGCCCAAACCGGCACCGCCCTTCTTGCGCCCTACCTGCACGAAAGGTTCGAAGATCCGCCCCTGCTGGCCGTAGGCAATGCCTTCGCCGTTGTCTTCGACGCTGATAATCAGCCGCTCGCCATGCCGACGTGCCTGCAAGCGGATCTGACCGTCGCGGGCGGTATGGCGCAAGGCGTTGTCGATCAGGTTATCCAGCACACGATCGAGCTGTGCCTGATCGGCCTGCAAACGTGGCAACGGTCCCTGCACTTCGACATGCAGGGCGATGCCCTTGGCCGCCGCCGAATCGGCAAAGCGCAGTTGCGCCTGCTCCAGCAAATCCTCGATGGAGCATGGTGCCAGCGTGAGTTTCTGCAGGCCATTCTGATAACGCGAGAAGTTGAGCAAGTCGTTTATCAACTGCATCAAGCGCTGCATCTCTTCGTTCACGGTGTCGAGCAAATCGGCTTCGCGCGATTCCGGGGCGTACTTCGCTCGTTCGCGGAACAGCCCGAAGGCCATGTGCATGCCGGTGACCGGCGTGCGCAGCTCATGGGAAGCGCGCAACACGAATTCGCTGCGCACCCGCTCGAAGGCGCGTTGCTCGGTCACGTCATGCAAGACCATCACCGCGCCAAGGATATGCCCCTGCGTGTGGCTGACCGGCGTCAGGCTGTAGGTCAGCAAACGAGATTCGCCGTCGACCTCGATGCTCAGGTCTTCCGGTGCGCGCTCAAGCGAGCCACCGCGCAACACCAGTTGCAACTGCGCATCCAGCTCCGGCCGCTCCAGCGCGGTGCCCAAGCCTTGGCCGAGGCGATCATCTTCCCAACCCAACTGGCGCTGAGCCACCGGATTGAGGTGTTCCAGATGCCCCTGGCGGTCGATCATCAGCAAGCCGTCGTCGATACTGTCGAGCACCGCTTGCAGCCGCTGCTGACCGGCGAACAATTCGTCGACGTTGGTCGCCTGATGTTCCCGCAGGGCCTCAGCCATCAGACCGAAACGCTTGGTCAGCAGGTTCATTTCCATCGCGGAGGAAATCGGCAGGGTCACTTCAAAATTGCCTTGGCCGATATTGTCCGCCGCCTGCGCCAGCGCCTCGATCGGCGCGCCGAAACGCCGGGCAATCCCGTGGGCCGTGATGAAGCCGATGATCAACACCGCCAGCCCGACAAATCCCAGCAGACCGGCGATCAACAATGCCCGGTCGCGCGCTTGATGCTGAACCACGTTAATGTTGTCCAGTGCATGCTTGTGTTCAGTGATCAAACCGTTGCGCAGCGTGTTGAAGCGCTCTCGGAGGTTGGCGTTGCTGCTCAACGCAGCCGCCGGATCACGGGACACATCAAAGGCCTGAAGAAAACTCAGGTAATCAGCCTTGGCCTGACTAAAACCATACTGGCGGCCATCGCCAATGTGCTCTTGGGCGATACCGTCATCAAGCAACTTGAGATACTGCTGCTTGGACGCCTCGAACGCGACCGGATCGGGTTCTTCGGCGAGCATGAGGACCAGTTGATCACCCAGGGTTTGTCGCAGCTTGAGGCCCAGATCGAGAGTGACGAAGTTGTTACGCAGCGTCGTTTCCTGCGAGCCAGCCATTTGCATCACGCTGACCAGCCCGAGCAACAGCCCGAGCAAGGCCACGGTGATGAGAGCGGAAATGCTCAAGAACAAACGGGTCCGCAACTTCATCGCCAATTTCATCGTCGGGCACTCACAGGTTGTACTGCTTGCGCTTGCGATACAGGGTCGAGGCATCGATGCCGAGCGTTTTCGCCGCTTGGTCCAAGGTGCCGGCGGTGGCGAGGACGGCGCCGATGTGCGCCTTCTCCAACTCATCGAGACTCAACGCGGCACCGACTCGTGGCGCGTTGTTGGCCGGTTGTTCGGCCATGCCCAGGTGGCTGATCTCCACGCGTTCCTGCGGGCAGATGATGCTCGCCCGCTCGACCACGTTGCGCAACTCGCGAATGTTGCCCGGCCAGCGATAGCCGAGCAGTGCCTCGCGAGCCTCGTCGCTGAAGCCACGTGCCGGACGCGCATACTCTTTGACGAAGCGGGCGAGGAAGCGGTCGGCCAACGTCAGGATGTCCTCGGCACGCTCGCGCAGAGGCGGCAGGTGCAGAGTAATGACGTTGAGGCGATAGAGCAGGTCTTCACGGAAACGCCCGTCACGGACCATGTCTTCGAGATTGAGATTGGTCGCCGCTAGAATGCGCACGTCGGCGCGGCGGGTGACCGGATCCCCTACCCGCTCGTATTCCTTGTCCTGAATGAAACGTAGCAACTTGGGTTGTAATGTCAGTGGAAAATCGCCGATCTCGTCGAGAAACAGAGTGCCGCCGTCAGCCTGATTGACTCGACCCAACGTGCTTTCGCTGGCCCCGGTAAAGGCGCCACGACTGTGACCGAACAGCTCGCTTTCCATCAATTCCGCCGTCAGCGACGGGCAGTTGATGGTCACGCAGGATTTTTTCTCGCGCTTGCTCCAGCCGTGAATCGCTCGGGCTAGCTCACCTTTACCAGTGCCGGACTCGCCGAGGATCAGAATGTTGGCGTCGGTGCCGGCGACCTGACGTGCAGTTTCCAGTACGACCTTCATCGCCGGGCTGTGGGAATCGAGACCGTCCTTCGGTTTGCGGATCTCGCCTTCGAGGGCCTCGAGGCGCGCCGACAGTTGGCGCACTTCCAATTGCTTGGCAGTGGCCAGACGCAACTGATCCGGGCTGCACGGTTTGACCAGATAGTCGGCGGCGCCGGCCTGGATCGCGTCGACGGCGGTATCGACAGCCGAATGCGCGGTGACAATCACCACTCGCATCCATGGTGCCTGAATGCGCATCTGCGCCAGTACGTCGAGGCCGTTGTCTTCTCCCAGACGTAAATCAAGGAAGCACAGATCGAAGACCTGGCGTTGCAGCAAGGTGTCGGCCTGAGCCGCGCTGTTGGCTGTGGCAACCGTATAGCCTTCATCTTCGAGGCAATAACGGAAAGTACGCAGGATGGCGGATTCGTCGTCCACCAGCAGAATGCGGCCTTGATGCTCAGTGGCAGATTCCATTTTTCCTACGCTCCATAGTGATTGGTCTTGGGTTAGTCCCGGAAAAATCGGGCAAGTTGCATGGTTGATTCTGAACGATGCCAGCCATAGGAGGGTAGCTCTCTCCTGCCTTTACGGCCAATACGTTGATTTTGTTGGTTTTTTAAACAAATGCCGATTTGCAGGGCATTCCCTGCGTACTTTTCTGACATCTGCGCCCTGCTCTCAATTCCATAAGAATGAAATCTCCTACGAAAAAATCGTGCATTGCGCACGATCCCAGATGCCCCATCGTGCAGGATGCGTCGCGAAGGTTTTCTACCGCGCCTATAACCAATTGATTTTATTGAATATTTTTCAATTAAAAAACTGGCATGCAGGCTGCAATACCTCATTCAGCCCGGGCAGAAATGAACTGCCCCAACCGAATAAGAGTGAGGAACCCAGGATGACTCGCCAACGTGCCGCCCAAGTGCGTATCTCGCCACTGCATATTCAGCAAGGTCTGTTTGGCGTACTGGCGCTGTTGATCACCCTGATCGCCTGTCAGCAATACCTGCGCTGGGAAAACAGCCAGCAGGTTGAGCCGCTGATTTCGATCCAGCACAACACGCAAACACACTTCAGCGCCGTCAGCAGCAGCCAGGCCGAGAGCGCCTCGATGCGCATGATGGATGTCGATCAGGCGCAGCCGCTGGATCAACTGCCACGTGAAGAGCGTTGGGTTTTCTAAAGAACAGATGAATTCGGGCGCGCAGCGCCAGAACACGTAACACCCCTAAATAGAGAAGTAAGGAGAATCACCATGTTGAGCTGGGCAATTACATTCTTGATCATTGCCATCATCGCTGCCGTACTGGGCTTCGGTGGTATCGCGGGCACCGCCACGGGTATCGCCAAGATTCTCTTTGTCGTGTTCCTGGTGATGTTCATCGCTTCCTTCTTCTTTGGCCGTCGCGGCCGAGGTTAACGATGACTGTGTTAAAGACACTGGCAGCCGCCCTGCTTCTGGGCGGCAGTGCCATGGCGATGGCGGCCAATGACGGCCAGGCGCGGGTCAACGAACTATTGAGTTCCGACCCGCAGTATCGCGAAACCTGGGAAGGCGTGGTGAAGAAGGAAGAACGCCTGCCGGAATGGGTGATGAACCTGTCCGGCACGCCTGACCAGCAGATGAATGCCGTAACTGAAGATGGCGACCAGTATCTGGTCGGCCCGCTCTGCGAATCCGCAGACAAGTGCCTGAACCACCGCTTGATCGTCGCGTTCAGTTTCGACAAGAAAGACGCATACGCCATGCTCGTGGATGTGCCCGAAGGACTGCCGGCCGACAAGTCGCCAACGCGACATGCCACCTACCGCTTCCTCGGCAAACCCGATCAGGGCATGCAGGATCTTTTGATGGAAACCCTGAAGAAAGATCCGAAGTGGTACTGATTTGAACATGAAGGCAGCAGCCCTGCTGCCTTCCATTGCGCCCACCTGAGGAAGGCAGGCGCATGACCAAGGGGCCGGGACGTTCTGACTGTTGCAGGGTCGGAGTGACCTACGGGGACAGGGAGTGCCTGCGCAAGGGCCGGGTCAGGGTAAAAGCTGCGCCGCAGGTTCGCCGACCCGTAGTGGCTCGACGGACTTGCGCTGAGCTTTCCAACACGCAAAACATTGATCCAGAGCGTCTAGCTCATCCTTTTTATCGCTGACACTGCGCGCGAAAACATTACGCGGTGTTTCATGGCGACCGTATATCGACAAAGAGACCACTTAAACAGTAGGACTTCTAGTCTTCCTGCGTAGGCTTTTTCCTAAATATTTCGTCGATTTTTCTCGTTCAAAAAACAACCAACCTAGGCTGTGATGGCCGGTTCACGGCACTTATGCCGGCCGAAATGTCACAATCGAACCGGTTGGGACGCCAGTTTCATTTAAAAAAGCTCATGCCGATTCGGCATAGGGTAGGCGTTTACGGCATTAGACGGCGCAACCTTGCATCGGAATAGTTGCGCCTTTTTTCGCCTGCCGAAGAGCCGTAAATACGCGCTTCGGGGCACCTTATACGGAGGCAGATGCACAGACTTTTCCGCTAAAGAGCGTTCCAGTTCCTGCATGTGCCTGAGTCAAACGCAAGTAAGGGTAAAGATAATGAAGAAGGCAAAAATCAGCCTCGCCTGGCAGATCCTCATCGGTCTTGTTCTAGGGATTGCAATTGGTGCGTTGCTCAATCACTTCAGTGCCGAGAAGGCTTGGTGGATCAGCAACGTCCTGCAACCGGCAGGCGATATCTTTATCCGTCTGATCAAGATGATCGTGATCCCGATCGTCATCTCTTCCCTGATTGTCGGCATTGCCGGCGTGGGCGACGCCAAGAAACTCGGGCGGATTGGCCTGAAGACGATCATCTATTTCGAAATCGTCACCACCATCGCCATCGTTGTCGGCCTGCTGCTGGCCAACCTGTTCCACCCGGGTACCGGCATCGACATGAGCACCCTGGGCACGGTGGACATCTCGAAGTACCAGGCGACCGCCGCCGAAGTGCAGCATGAACACGCGTTCATCGAGACCATCCTCAACCTGATCCCGTCGAACATCTTCGCGGCCATGGCCCGCGGCGAAATGCTGCCGATCATCTTCTTCTCCGTGCTGTTCGGTCTCGGTCTGTCGAGCCTGCAGTCGGACCTGCGCGAGCCGCTGGTGAAGATGTTCCAGGGCGTCTCGGAAAGCATGTTCAAAGTCACCCACATGATCATGAACTATGCGCCGATCGGCGTGTTCGCACTGATCGCGGTGACCGTGGCCAACTTCGGCTTCGCCTCGCTGCTGCCGCTGGCGAAACTGGTGATCCTGGTTTACGTCGCCATCGCCTTCTTTGCCTTCGTGGTGCTGGGCCTGATCGCCAAGCTGTTCGGTTTCTCTGTGATCAAGCTGATGCGCATCTTCAAGGATGAGCTGGTGCTGGCCTACTCCACCGCGTCTTCGGAAACCGTGCTGCCACGCGTGATCGAGAAGATGGAAGCCTACGGCGCACCGAAAGCCATCTGCAGCTTCGTGGTGCCTACCGGTTATTCGTTCAACCTCGACGGTTCGACCCTGTACCAGTCGATCGCCGCCATCTTTATTGCCCAGCTCTACGGCATCGACCTGTCGATCAGCCAGCAGCTGCTGCTGGTCCTGACCCTGATGGTCACCTCCAAAGGCATCGCCGGTGTACCGGGCGTGTCCTTCGTGGTACTGCTGGCCACTCTGGGCAGCGTCGGCATTCCGCTGGAAGGCTTGGCGTTCATCGCCGGTGTCGACCGCATCATGGACATGGCGCGTACCGCTCTGAACGTGATTGGTAACGCCCTGGCGGTACTGGTTATCGCACGTTGGGAAGGCATGTACGACGATGCCAAGGGCCAGCGCTACTGGAACTCCCTGCCGCACTGGCGCAGCAAGGAAAAACTGCCTGCAGGCGAAATCTCGAAGAACTGACACACCCCTGTAGGAGCTGCCGCAGGCTGCGATCTGTTGATCTTGCTTTTTAAAAACAAAATCAAAAGATCGCAGCCTTCGGCAGCTCCTACAGGAGATTGAGGTCAACCCGGTAAATGGGGTGGCAGCAGGTACACTCAAACCCCGGAGAAATCCGGGGTTTGTCGTTTCTGGTGACCCCGCTATCATTCGCGGCATTCTTCGGGGGATTTGACTGATGCTTAATGGCCTGTGGCTTGGCTTCTTCATCGTGGCAGCCGTATCGGCGCTGGCGCAGTGGCTGATCGGCGGCAACGCCGGGATCTTTGCGGCGATGGTGGAAAGCATTTTCGCCATGGCCAAGCTCTCGGTCGAAGTCATGGTGCTGCTGTTCGGCACCCTCACCCTGTGGCTGGGCTTTCTGCGCATCGCCGAGAAGGCCGGGATCGTCGAGTGGCTGGCCAAGGTACTCGGCCCGCTGTTCCTTCGGCTGATGCCGGAAGTCCCGGCCGGTCACCCTGCCCTTGGCCTGATCACTCTGAACTTCGCCGCCAACGGTCTGGGCCTCGACAACGCGGCCACGCCCATCGGCCTGAAAGCCATGAAGGCGCTGCAGGAGCTCAATCCCAGTGCCACCATCGCCAGTAACGCGCAAATCCTCTTCCTGGTGCTCAACGCCTCCTCCCTGACCCTGCTGCCGGTGACGATCTTCATGTACCGCGCCCAGCAAGGCGCGCCAGATCCGACGCTGGTGTTCCTGCCGATCCTGCTGGCAACCAGTTGCTCGACGATCGTCGGCTTCCTCTCGGTGGCGTTCATGCAGCGCCTGCGGATCTGGGATCCAGTGGTGCTGGCCTATCTGGTACCGGGTGCGCTGTTGTTGGGTGGCTTCATGGCGTTGCTCGGCACCCTTTCAGCGACGGCTTTGGCGGGATTGTCGTCGATCCTCGGCAATCTCACGCTGTTCGGGTTGATCATGCTGTTTCTGATCATCGGCGCGTTGAGGAAAGTGAAGGTTTACGAGGCGTTCGTTGAAGGCGCGAAGGAAGGCTTCGACGTCGCGAAGAACCTGCTGCCGTATCTGGTGGCGATGCTCTGTGCGGTCGGCGTACTGCGTGCTTCCGGGGCGTTGGACTTCGGTCTGGATGGCATTCGTCATCTGGTCGAGTGGGCGGGTTGGGACACACGGTTTGTCGATGCGTTGCCGACGGCGATGGTCAAGCCGTTCTCCGGCAGCGCAGCGCGGGCCATGCTGATCGAGACGATGAAGACCTCGGGCGTCGACAGCTTCCCGGCGCTGGTCGCGGCGACGGTGCAGGGTAGTACCGAGACGACGTTCTATGTGCTGGCAGTGTATTTCGGCGCGGTGGGCATTCAGCGGGCGCGGCATGCGGTGGGGTGTGCGTTGCTGGCGGAACTGGCGGGTGTGCTCGGCGCGATTGGCGTGTGCTACTGGTTCTTCGGCTGATCACACATCAAAACTGTAGGAGCGAGTCTGCTCGCGATAGCGGTTTATCAATCGCCATCATCGGTGACTGATACACCGCTATCGCGAGCAGGCTCACTCCTACGGGGGTTGTGTGTCGGGCTTAAGGTTTTGGGGGGGCCAGTTTCTGGCCTTGTTCGACAGCCCAAGCGACGATTTTGGCGGTCAGGCGATCACTGGCCTGGCCAAACCCGGCCACCACCGCCGGCACCTGTACATCGTTCAGAGGCTGGCGCTCTTCAAAGCGGCGACTGGCCAGAATGCGCTGGTCATAACCGCGCACCAGCAACGCATCGACGCGCACCACAACGCTGGCCTGTGAGCCTTGGTATTCGGTCTGAAACGCCTGCAAACTCCCGCCCAATTCCAGATCCGCCGCAAAGTTGCTGTCATCGGTACTAAGCAACGTCACCCGACCATCACGCTGAAACCCATCGAGCAAGCGATTACGCACCAGCACCGGCGCCGGATCACTCCAGCGCGAGCCCTTGTAACTGCTGATCACGTCGCCCTGCGGAATCACCGCAATCGTCGGCCGGTTCAACGCCTCACTGGCCTGCAACTTGTTCAACCGCAACGACCAAGACTGAGTCGCCGCTGAACTGGCCGAGGCGGGCGCCTGTGCGGCCGGCAGGCGATAGACATCCGACGGCTCGGACTGGGGCAGAATCGAACAGGCGCTGATCAGCGTGAAGCCGGCGAGGAGGGCAAGTCGAGTCAGCTTCATGGCGTGAATTCCTTGTTCTTGTCACGGCCCAGCAGGTAGCCGCTGGGGTTGGCCTCAAGGCGTTGGGAGATGGCGCGCAGCGAGGTCAGCGTCTCGCGCAGTTCGCGGATCGCCGGGGCCAGGCCATTAAGGCCCTGCATGCCGTTGTCGAGGGAGTTTTCGTTTTTGTTCAGCAGGGTGCTGATCGTCGCGGTACTTTGCTCCAGCGACTTCATGGCTTGTTCGGCACTGCCCAATGCCTGTTTGCCCTGATCGTTGATCAAGCCGTTGGCATTGCGCATCAATAACGAGGTCTGTTCGAGCATGCTGCCGGCCTGTTTGCCAACGCTCGCCAGTTGCTGCATGGCTTGCTTGATGTCACCGCGCTGATCGTTGATGGTGCCGGTGGTCTGCTCCAGATGGGCGAGGGTTTTGCTCACACGCTCGACGTTCTCGGCAGAAAACATCTGGTTGGCGTTCTGCAGCAGCGCAGTGATGCCGGTCATCAAATCGTTGCTGTCATTGAGCAAGCGCGAAATAGGCGAGGGCGAGGCGACGATGGTCGGCAGATTGCCGTCATGCCCACGCAGTTTCGGGCTTTCGGGTGTACCACCGCTGAGCTGGATGATCGAGGTCCCCGTGATCCCGGCCAGCGCCAGTTTGGCCTGGGTGTCCTCCTTGACCGGCGTATCACCGGCCAGACGAATCCGCGCCAGCACCCGCCGCGGATCCTTTGGATCGAGGCGCAGGTTGATCACATCGCCGACCTTGATCCCGCTGTACTGCACCGGGCTGCCCTTGGACAAGCCACTGACCGCCTCGCTGAAGACAATCTCGTAATCCTTGAACTCGGTGTCGACACTGGACTTTGCCAGGAAAAGACCGAAGAGCAGGGCACCTGCCACCACAATCACGGTGAACAGGCCGATCAACACATGATGCGCTCGGGTTTCCATGTCAGACCTCGTTGAGCAATTTGGCGGCGTCCAGCGCCGAGCGGCCACGCGGACCGTGGAAGTATTCGTGAATCCATGCGTCGTCGGTTTCCGAGACGACGTCGATCGGGCCGGCGACCAGCACTTTTTTCTGCGCCAGCACCGCCACGCGGTCGGTGATGGTGTAGAGCGTGTCGAGGTCGTGGGTCACCAGAAACACGCTGAGACCGAGCGCATCGCGCAGGGTCAGGATCAATTGATCGAACTGCGCCGCACCAATCGGATCGAGGCCGGCGGTGGGTTCATCGAGAAACAGGATGTCCGGGTCCAGCGCCAGAGCCCGGGCCAGAGCAGCGCGTTTGATCATGCCGCCGGACAGCGATGCCGGGTATTTGTCCGCCGCCGACAGCGGCAACCCGGCCAGCGCCAGCTTCACCGCAGCCAAGTGCTCGGCGTCGTTGCGGCTGAGGCCGGCGTGTTCGATAAGGGGCAGGGCGACGTTCTCAGTAACGGTCAGCGAGGAGAACAGCGCGCCTTTCTGAAACAGCACACCAAAACGGCGTTCGATAAGCGAGCGCTCATGCTCGGACAGGCTCGGCAGGTTCTTGCCGAACACTTTGACGATGCCTTCGCTGGGCCGGCGCAGGCCGACGATGCTGCGCAGCAACACCGATTTGCCGCTGCCGGAGCCGCCGACCACGGCGAGAATCTCGCCTTTGTACAAATCCAGGTCGAGGTTCTCGTGCACGCTCTGGCTGCCAAAGCGATTGCACAGGCCACGGACTTCGATCACCGCCTCCGAGGGCGCGCGGGGTAGACGACTCACCAGCCCATCTCCATGAAGAACAGCGCGGCCACCGCGTCGAGCACGATCACCACGAAAATCGATTGCACCACGGCAGACGTAGTGTGGGCGCCGACCGACTCGGCGCTGCCACTGACCTTGAAGCCTTCCAGGCAACCAATTGCAGCAATGATGAAGGCGAAGATCGGCGCCTTCACCAAGCCGACCAGAAAGTGCTGCACGCCGATATCCGACTGCAACAGCGTCAGGAACATCGCCGGCGAGATATCCAGCGACACCGCGCAGACCACGCCGCCGCCGATTATCCCGCAGAGCATCGCCAGGAAGGTCAGCATCGGCAACGCCACCAGCATCGCCAGCACGCGCGGCACCACCAGCAGCTCCATCGGATCAAGGCCGAGGGTGCGAATCGCATCGATTTCCTCGTTGGCCTTCATCGAGCCGATCTGCGCAGTGAAGGCACTGGCAGTGCGCCCGGCCATGAGGATTGCCGTGAGCAGCACACCAAATTCGCGCAGGAACGAGAAGCCCACCAGGTCCACGGTAAAAATCGTCGCACCGAAACTGGCCAGCACCGTGGCGCCGAGAAACGCCACCACCGCACCCACCAGAAATGTCAGCAATGCCACGATCGGCGCGGCATCGAGGCCGGTCTGCTCGATGTGCGCGATCATTGGCGTGATGCGCCAGCGCTTGGGCCGTAACAGGTTGCGAGCGATGGTTTCCATGATCAGGCCGACGAAACCGAGCAGTTGCAGAGTGTCCTGCCAGACGGTGTCGACGGCGCGACCAATGCGCTTCAGCAGTTGCACACTGACGCTGATTTCCGGCTCTTTGATCGGCACGCAGAAATCGGTCATCGAGCAGTACACGGTTTGCAGCAGCGCGCGGTCGGCGGAGGTCAGGGTGCAATCGGGGTGTTCGGCGGATTTGCCCAGGCGTTCGGAGCCGAGCAGTTCGACCAGCAACGAAGCGCCAGCGGTGTCGAGGGCGCCGAGGCTGTTGAGGTCGATCGGGGTGTTGGCATCGTACTGACCGTGGAGCTTTTCGCTCAGTTGCTTGAGCTCGGCGTAATGGGCAAGCGTCCAGTCCCCCGTGACCCTCAGGCGGGCAGGGGTTATCGACGTGTCCAGTTGAGCATTACCGCTGATCGAGCTGCTGGTCATAAGCTCCGTGCTTGTTCGGCCTTTATGCGAACTAACGTAATAGCACGAACCGGATTACTTTTCTTTGATCGCTGTGCTGTCCGTGACTTCGAAACGCAGCACGCCGATCACCTGGCCATCCTCGGTCAACACCCGCACTTGCCACTTGCCCGCCGGGTTGCCGGGGAAGTTCTGCTTGTGCGTCCACGCACGGTAGCCTTCCTTGCGCCCGCCATGGATGTCGAGGGCGATGCGGTCGACCTCTTTGCCGTTGAATTGCCAGACGTGATAAATCCGCTCATCCAGCCCGCGCGGCGCGTTGATAGCGGTATAGGCGTAAAGGCCATCGCCACGAATCTGCTCGGCGCTGACCGTGTCGAGGCTGGCGCCTGGGGTGCGGTCCTGCATTTGCGTGCTGATCGCCACGTCGGTCATCCACAGCGTCGCCGGTGGCACCCACGAACGCAGCGCCCAACCCACGCCACCGATGCCGACCGTGATGCACAGGATCGCCAGGGCATTGCGCAGCGTGCGGATCGGGAAGATCGACGCCAGACTCGGGAACGACAACAACACGGCAATGCCAAGCGCCCACTTGAAGCTTTGCGCGGTGGTCAGGTGCATGATCACCGGCAACGCGGTGAGCAGGGCGGCGAACAGGGTCAGAGTGTGCAGCGCGAGAAACGCCCAGCGCCGTGGCGCCAGCCATTTGTAATAGAGCGGATCGACGATGGAAATCAGTGCCGCGACGCTGAGCAGGCCGGTGAAAAACAGCTGTCCGCTATTCCACGTCGTGGTGATGAAAAAGAACGGCAGGACGAAAAACAGGCTTTCCTGATGGATCATCTGCGTCGCGTAACGCAGCAGCGGCTGGGGAATCTCGCGTTTGAACACGCGGGTGAAGAGGCCGGTGAGGGTGTTTTCCAGCATCAGCCAGATCCAGCTGAGCAGCATGATCACGGTGATCCAACTCGCCAGGCCCTGCTGACGATCGACCATGATGAAACTGCCGACCCCAGAGATAAAACCACCAAGCGCAATGACCCCGGGATAGCGCTTCATCAGTTCGAGAATACGCTGGATCAGGAGCTGTATTTTTGGCATTTGGGCGGTTCACGACTTGAGGGGAAAAAACCTGGACAGAGTAGCGCTGGCAAGGCTGATGGTCACTTAAAACCAACGCATTTCATTGTAGGAGTGAGCCTGCTCGCGATTGCGGAATATCAGCCGAAGAAATGGTGACTGAAGGACCGCTATCGCGAGCAGGCTCACTCCTACAGGATTAGTGCTCGGCCGGCCGGCGGCGGTGATGCAAACGCCAGCCGATCAGGACCAGCAACACCAGACCCAAGCCACCCGCACTCAACCACAAAACCTGATCATCACTGATCAACGGCTTCTCGATCCGCAGATACCCCGGTTGCAACAGCAACTCACGCATGGCCTTGTTCGCCGCTTCCAGCGTCACCCCTTGAAGCTCCCGCGCCGGGTTGGCAAAACGACCGTCCTGGTAATCACCGAGGGCGCTCCAGTAATAATCCGCCAGCGCACTGTTGCCTTGCACCGCCCACGCCTGATGGGCGATCGAGGCCTGCTTGATCCGCGCGAAAGTATCCGGGTCTAGGCCGTTTTTCAGCAGATCAGCCTTGAGGTCCTCCAGCACCTGAATAGCTTCGTCGACGTCATCACGATCCAGATCGGCATTCAGGCTCATGAAACCGACGCCGCCAAATACCTCACGCTCGGCCCACGGCCCATAGGACAAACCGTGGTTGAGACGAATCTGCCGATACAGCGCCCAATCCAGATAATCCTTGAGGATATCGAACGTCTCATCGTACTGATCGTTCAGCACCGGTTCCGGCACCAGCCAGTGCAACTTGGCGCTGTCGCCGATAAAGCCACGGGTGAGGGTGCGCTCATGGGCGGCGCTAGTGCTGATGTCCGGCAGTGCACGGTGCTCGCTCGGCTCGACCGCTTCGAGCGCGCCCCAGGTGCGTTCCAGATAGGCCGGCAGCAGTTTGTCGAGTTCGCCGACGACGATCAGGGTCATGTTGTTCGGCGCGTACCAGGCCTCGCGCACCTTCTCCAGTTGTTCCTGAGTCAGGTGACCGACCTCGGCGCGCTGCGGGCATTTCAAGCCCAGTTCGACGGCGAGCTGATTGCTCGCGGTGTGGCCAAGGTCCTGACGATCAAGGAAGCGTTGCAGGCGCGTGTAATGGCCGCCGTCCTCGCGCTCGACCACACGTTTGGCGGCGTTGATCGCGTTGTCGTCGATGCGCGTTTGCGTGAGCAGAGCGAGCAGCAGGTCGAGTACCTTGCGCTGGTTTTTCGCCGGCGCTTCGATGACAAACGTGGTGTCGGCGTTACTGGTGAACGCATTCCAGTCACCACCCAGCGCTTGCATACGTTCCTCTAAACCGCCTTCGCCGGTCGCATCGATGCCGCTGAACAACAAATGCTCAAGCAGGTGCGGCAACTCCTTGTCATCGCAATCGAAATCATCAAGGCCGACGCCCACTACCAACCGGATCGCAACATGCCCGCGCTCGGTGCCGGGCTTGAGCAGCAACTGCAAACCATTGGGCAGCGCATAGCCTTCAACCTGAAAACGATCCAGGGCGAAGGCGGGCAGGGAACCGAGCAACAGACAGGCGAACAACAGGCAACGCATAACAGGCTTCCATACGGCTGATTTGGAGATCCGTGTCGTCAGTCAGATCGCCTTCGCGAGCAAGCTCGCTCCCACATTTGAAATGCATTCCCCACTGTAGGAGTGAGCCTGCTCGCGATAGCGGCCTGAAGGCTGAATCAATGTAACTGACTAAACCCAGCCCCAGTCGTTCAAGGCGAATGCGTAATGTCGGCAATATCATCCGTCGCCAGCGCCCCGGTATCCGCCGTTTCCAGCACCACATACGCACTGCCGCAAAACAGCGAATTGAGCCGCTTCATGTCGGCAATCAACTCCAGATGCAGCGAACTGGTCTCGATACTCTGCACGATCTTGCGTTGCAAACGGCTGACATGCGCATGGGCCAGACGACGTTCCTGCGCGCGAAAGCGGCGTTTCTCGCGCAGTAGCTGGCGGGCGCTTTCGCGGTCACCACTGAGGAACACCGACAGCCCCAACCGCAGATTAGCGATCAATTGCTGCTGCAATCCGGCCAGATCCTCCAGACCTTCCTCGGAAAACGAGCGCCGCTGCGAGGTTTTCTGCTGCTGGATCTTGCGCAGCATGCGTTCGATCAGGTCGGCGGCCAGTTTCAGATTGATCGCCAGCTCGATGATCTCGGCCCAGCGCCGACTGTCCTGCTCGCCGAGGTCTTCGCGGGGCATCTGCGCCAGGTACAGCTTGATCGCGCTGTACAGCGCTTCGACGTCGTCGGTCAGTCGGCGCATTTCCTGGGTGACGGCGGTCTGCTTGCCGCGCAGCACATCGAGGGTGGCGTCGAGCATGTTGTCGAGCAGATCGCCCATGCGCAGAGTTTCCCGCGCGGCGTTGGCCAACGCCAGGCTCGGCGTGACCAGTGCCGTCGCATCGAGGTGACGCGGTTTGGCAGTGCCGTTGACCTCCGGCCGTTCCGGCAGCAGGCACGCGCAGAGGCGCGCCATCGGCCCCACCGACGGCAGCAGAATCAGGCAGCGCGCAGTGTTGTAGAGCAAGTGGAAACCGATGACCATTTCCTGCGGGCTGAAATCGAGGCTGTCGATCCAGTGCACCAGCGGATCGAGTACCGGAATGATCAGCAGCAGGCCGATCAGTTTGTACAGCAGACTGCCCAGCGCCACTTGCCGCCCGGCCGCGTTCTGCATGCTGGTGCTCATGAAAGCGAGAATGCCGCTGCCGATGTTGGCGCCGATCACCAGACCGATCGCCACCGGCAAGCTGATCACACTGGCGCCGGCCAGTGTCGCGGTGAGCAACACGGCGGCGAGGCTCGAGTAGGAAATCATCGCGAACAATGCGCCGACCAAGGCGTCGAGAAGGATATCGCCGGTCAGCGAGGCGAAGATCACCTTGACCCCTTGAGCGTGAGTGATCGGCGCAGCGGCCTCGACGATCAATTGCAGCGCGAGAATGATCAGCCCCAGACCGATGCTGACCCGGCCCATCTGCCCGAGCCGCGTCTGTTTGCGCGACAGAAAGAAAATCACCCCGAGGAAAATCAGCAGCGGCGACAGCCACGACAAGTCAAACGTCAGCACCCGCGCCATCAGCGCGGTACCGACGTCGGCGCCGAGCATGGTCGCCAGCGCCGGGGTCAGCGCCATCAGGCCCTGGCCGACGAAAGAGGTCACGAGCATGGCCGTGGCATTGCTGCTCTGCACCATCGCGGTAACGACGATGCCGGCGACAAAGGCCAGCCAGCGCTTGGACATGTTTTGGCCAATCACATGGCGCAGGTTGGTGCCGTACACCCGCAGGATGCCGGTTCGAACGATATGCGTGCCCCAGATCAGCAGGGCGACGGCGGAAAGCAGATTGAGCAGGGTGAGCATGCAGACCCCCTGTAATAGCAGTGCCTCAGAGAGGCAAGTTGACGGTACCGCGCGGTTTCTACGTTTTTGATACTTAAGCTGTAGTTGGCTAACGGTCTGGGCGCCAGCATTGCACAGCTAAAGTGTCGATTGAAACAAAAGTGTCATGAAAAGCGCTTCATACACTCCCTTTAAATCAACGCCGTCTCCTGTGGGAGCTGGCTTGCCAGCGATGGCGTCGGCACAACCAACATTGATGTCGCCTGACACTCCGCTATCGCTGGCAAGCCAGCTCCCACAAGGTCCGCAGTGACTGAATGTTGCACAAACAAATGTGGGAGCGAGCCTGCTCGCGAAAGCGGTGGATCAGCCAACATTTTTGTCGACTGACACTCCGTCTTCGCGAGCAGGCTCGCTCCCACAGGGGGTATTGCGTGCGTCTGGATTACCGGGTTACTGGCCCGGGATGTCCTTGCGCAGTTTCACCGGATCTTGCTGCTGTCTCTTCTTGGCCATCGCGCCGCGCAGCTTGATGTTGATCGCTTCCACCGCCAGCGAGAACGCCATGGCGAAGTAGACGTAGCCTTTCGGTACATGCACGTCGAACGACTCGGCAATCAGCACGGTGCCGACCACCAGCAGGAACGACAGCGCCAGCATCTTCAGCGACGGGTGCTTGTCGATGAACTCGCTGATCTTGCCCGAGGCCAGCATCATCACCAGCACCGCCACGACGATCGCCGCGACCATCACCGGCACGTGGGACACCATGCCCACGGCGGTGATCACCGAATCCAGCGAGAAGACGATGTCGATGATCGCGATCTGGATGATGGTGTAGAGGAAGTTGCCACCCTTGCCGCCCGGGGTTTCGTCGCTTTCGTCTTCGCCTTCCAGCGCGTGGTACATCTCTTGCGAGCTCTTCCACAGCAGGAACAGACCACCGAAGAACAGGATCAGGTCACGGCCGGAAATGCCTTGGCCGAACACCTCGAACAGGTCGGCGGTGAGGCGCATGACCCAGGTGATCGACAGCAGCAACAGGATGCGGGTGATCATGGCCAGGCCGAGACCGAAGATCCGGGTGCGCTGCTGCATGTGTTTGGGCATGCGGCTGACCAGGATCGAAATCATGATGATGTTATCGATGCCGAGGACGATTTCCAGGGCGGTCAGGGTGAAGAAGGCAACCCAGATTTCGGGGTTGGTCAGCCATTCCATGTGTATTCCTTTGAGCGATTGTTAAACCGAAAAAGGTCCGGGCTTCAAACAGCGAAGCCAGGACCCGAAACGGTGAGTCGTGGGCTTATAGAGTGCTGAACACCGGGAAAGTCCCCAACAGCAGTGCAGCAATCAGGATGCAGATACAAACCAGGATCGCCCATTTCAGGGTGAAACGCTGGTGGTCACCAAAATCGATGCCGGCCAGGGCCACCAACAGATACGTCGATGGCACCAACGGGCTCAGCAAGTGGACGGGCTGACCGACGATCGAGGCACGGGCCATTTCCACTGCGGTGATCCCGTAGTGGCTGGCGGCCTCGGCCAACACCGGCAACACGCCATAGTAGAACGCATCGTTGGACATGAAGAAGGTGAACGGCATGCTCACCAGCGCCGTGATCACGGCCAGGTACGGGCCGAGAAAATCCGGAATCACCGCCAACAGGCTCTTCGACATCGCATCGACCATGCCGGTGCCGCTCAGGATACCGGTGAAGATACCCGCCGCAAAGATCAGCCCGACCACTGCCAGCACGCTGCCGGCGTGAGCGGCGACACGATCCTTTTGCATCTGCAGGCAAGGGTAGTTGACGATCATGGCAATACTGAACGCCACCATGAACAGCACCGGCAACGGCAACAGGCCGGCGATCAGCGTGCACATCAGGCCGAAGGTCAGGGCGCCGTTGAACCAGATCAGTTTCGGACGGCGGGCATCCGGGAATTGCGACACGCTGATTTCGCTGTGATCGATATCATCGCCAACCAGATGCAGCTCACCGAGACGCGCACGCTCACGCTTACCGTAAAAGTAGGCGATGACCAGGATCGCCAAAACACCAGCCGCCATCGCCGGAATCATCGGCACGAAAATGTCCGATGGATCGACGTGCAGCGCACTGGCGGCGCGGGCAGTCGGGCCGCCCCATGGGGTCATGTTCATCACGCCACCGGCGAGGATGATCAGACCGGCCATGATCCGCGGGCTCATGCCGATGCGGCTGTACAGCGGCAGCATGGCGGCCACGCAGATCATGTAAGTGGTCGCGCCGTCACCATCGAGGGAAACGACGAGCGCCAGTACGGCGGTGCCGACCGAAACTTTCAGCGGGTCGCCCTTGACCAGTTTGAGGATCTTGCGCACGGCCGGGTCGAACAGGCCGGAGTCGATCATCAGGGCGAAATAGAGAATGGCGAACATCAGCATCACGCCGGTCGGCGCGAGCTTGGTGATGCCTTCGAGCATCATCGGACCGATCTTCGGTGCGAAACCGCCGAACAGGGCGAAGACGATCGGGATGATGATCAGAGCGATCAGCGCGGACAGGCGCTTGGTCATGATCAGGAACATGAACGTGATGACCATGGCGAAGCCAAGGAAAGTCAGCATGGGAATACTCCAGGCGTAGCGTGGCTAGTTAAATGAGCAGATCGGGCCGATCAGCGCAGAACGGGAAGCACGAGACGTACGGGAGGAGTGACAGCGCGAAGGCGGGCTACAGAGGACATCAGAATCACCATTGTTGTTGTTAATTGGGCCGTTCGTGCGGGGTATCACACGCATTGGCCGACCGGTCTGTTGCCGGAAGTGGAGGCGATCCTAATCGCGGAAGCTTTCAGCTACCTTTCGCTGAAGAAAGCTTTGGGTGAACGGTCAACCGGCCGTCGGATGCGAACCAGAGTCAATAAACACGGGAAGGAGGGCTTTGATCATGAGCCAATTGCACAGCGGCGGCTGCCATTGCGGACACATTCGTTATCAGTTCAGCGGGGCGTTGCAGGATATCGCCCATTGCCATTGTTCGATCTGCCGCAAGGTCAGCGGCGGCATCGTCACGACGTGGATCACAGTGCCAGGCTCCAGTTTCCAATGGCTGGCCGGTACGCCGTCGCGTTACGACTCGTCCGCCAGTTGTGCGCGGTTCTTTTGCCCGCAGTGCGGCGCGCAACTGGCGCTGGTGACGTTGCTCAGCCCTGAAAGCATCGACGTGACCATCGCCACACTTGATCACCCAGAGCAGGCACCCGCCGAGCGACACATCTGGACGGACAGCCAATTGCCCTGGCTGCACCTGGACGAGCATCTGCCGGGCGAAGCCGAAGAAACGCTGTGATCAGAAAACAGACAGATCCAGCGACCGCATCGCGCCCATCCAGATTGCGTGTTCGGTGTGGTCGAGCAGGTCATCACCGGTGTCCGGGTGCAGGAATACCACCAGACCTTTGCGGTTCAGCGCCAGCCACGGCAGCACATCGCTGATCAACTCGGGGCCGAAGGCCAACTGGCAACTCCAGTCCGGATGCGGGCCGACCGGGCGTTCGTGGACGCGGCCCATTTTCAATGGAAACAATTGCGCGGCTTTCTCACACAACGCGCGCGCCTGATCGATGGTGTCGGCGTCGAAATAGACGTGGGCGTGGTAGCCCTTGATCGCTTGCATCGCAAACCCTCGGAAATCGGTTCGAACCCTCAGCGTTACCCGTATGTCACACGCCATACAAGGTATAAGAAAAGGGATCAGCCATGAAAAATGCCGAAACCCCGGCGGTAAAAGTGGTGCTCTATGGTGCCATGAGTAGCCTGGGCAGCGCGTTGATGGCTGAGTTGCTGCGTCGTCAGCATGAAGTCATCGCCATTCTCGACGATCTGACCGCACTTGCGCCGCGTCCGGGCTTGCGTACCAAAACCGGTGATTTGTTCGACTCGGAGCGGATCAATCAGAGCGTGGCCGGCAGTTCGGCAGTGATCTGTTTATTGGATGCACCGGGGTTGCCATTCAGTAGCGATCAAATTGAACGCTCCGTTGTGCTCGGACCGGTCGAGCAGGTACTGGCCGTCGACGCACTGGTCGATGGCCTGCAAGCGGCCAATGTGTCGCGGCTGTTTCTGGTGGGGGATTTTGCCGTACTCGATGAGCGGGACGTCGATGATCGCCTGCAACGCCATGCCGCCGAAGAAATTCGCGAAGCCGTGCAAAGCAGTCCGCTGCACTGGACACTGGTCAATGCGCCACACGGCGTGGCCGGGTTGACCATTGAGCATTTCAGCCAGGTCGGCGGCAATCTCGAACCGGGACTGGCCGAGCCACTGGAGCGGCTGAACCGCGTGGCGGTGGGGATTGCCGATGAGCTAAGGCTGAATTTGCATGTAGGGCAGCATGTGAATTTCGTTGCGGCTTCAGATTCGTAAAAGATCGCAGCCTTCGGCAGCTCCTACAGGGGGACCGCGCTCCAGATGTAGGAGTTGCCGCAGGCTGCGATCTTTTGACTTTCAAACCGCGATCGAAGGCAGTGCGAGTCCATTAAGCGACTCAGCACTGCTCGCCTGTTCCGCCATCAACCAATCGACAAACTGCTGAATCAGCGCGCCCCGACGTTTGCGTTGCGGCAGCACCACGTAATAACCCAACCGCGACAGCGTCGTTTCAGCAATCGGGCGACACAACAGACCTTGCGTCAGCAAGTTATCCACAAGGTGCCGCCAACCGATCGCCACGCCCTGGCCGCCAATCGCCGCCTGAATCAACAGCGTGTAATTGTCGAAACGCAATTGCCCCGGCGCCGGCGGTGTAGTGATGCCCAACTCGCGAAACAGACCGCTCCAGTCAAACCAGTTGCTGCTGTTCTCCCCACGCAGGTGCAGCAACGGGAACTCCAGCAGCGCGTGAGCAGGCAAGGGCAGGGCGCGGTCCTTGAGCAATTGCGGACTGCACACCGGGAACACTTCTTCGCTGAACAGCCAATGGCTTTCGCCCTGCTTGAAACGCCCGTCGCCAAACAGGATCGCCACATCGATATCGGTGCGCAGCATGTTGTGGTTGCGTTCGCTGGTCACCAGGCTGACGTCGACCTGCGGGTTGGCTTCATGAAAGCGGTGCAGGCGCGGCATCAGCCAATAAGCAGCGAAGGCAAAGTCGGTGGCAACTTGCAGGACTTCATGCTGCTGTTGTGCGCTGATCGCGCTCAATCCTGCATCGATATTCTGCAAGCCGAGAGTAACTTGCTCAAACAGTATCGCGCCGACTTCGGTCAGCTCGATCCCACGGTAAATGCGATCAAATAGTCGCGTACCGAGTTGTTCTTCCAGCCGTTTGATCTGCTGACTGATCGCTGGTTGCGTGGTGCCAAGCTCTACCGCCGCTGCGGTAAAGCTGCGCTGGCGGGCTGCCGCTTCGAAGGCACGCAACAGGTCGAGGGACAGATCACCCAAGGCTTCAAACATAAGCTGTGCTTATCCTAGTCATTGTCCGGCGCCGGCTTTACCGAATAAAGCATGGACTCCATGCTCGATCGCAGCAATGTCGCATAAATATTCACTATGGAATGCCGCGATCACATGAAGCGCAAGAATATTCTTTTCATCATGGCCGATCAGATGGCCGCGCCAATGTTGCCGTTTTACGGCCCATCGCCGATCAAACTGCCGAATCTTTCCCGCCTCGCCGCCCAAGGCGTGGTGTTCGACGCCGCTTACTGCAACAGCCCGTTGTGCGCGCCGTCGCGGTTCACCCTGGTCAGCGGCCAGTTGCCGAGCAAGATCGGCGCCTACGACAACGCCGCCGATTTCCCTGCCGACATTCCGACCTACGCGCACTACCTGCGCCGCATGGGCTACCGCACCGCACTATCCGGCAAGATGCACTTCTGCGGTCCGGACCAGTTGCACGGTTATGAAGAACGCCTGACCAGTGATATCTACCCGGCCGATTACGGTTGGGCCGTGAACTGGGATGAGCCGGATGTACGGCCGAGCTGGTACCACAACATGTCTTCGGTGCTGCAGGCTGGGCCATGTGTGCGCACCAATCAGCTGGATTTCGATGAAGAGGTGGTGTTCAAGGCGCAGCAATATCTGTTCGATCACATCCGCGAGGACGGCGATCAGCCGTTCTGCCTGACCGTGTCGATGACCCATCCACACGACCCGTACACCATTCCCAAAGCATTTTGGGATTTGTACGACGATGCCGATATCCCGTTGCCTACAACTCCGGATCAACACGAACTCGATCCGCACTCGCAGCGGCTGCTCAAGGTTTATGACCTGTGGGATAAGCCACTGCCTGTGGATAAGATTCGCGATGCACGCCGGGCGTATTTCGGTGCCTGCAGCTATATCGACGCCAACGTCGGCAAACTTCTGCAAACCCTCGAAGAAACCGGGCTGATCGATGACACAATTATTGTCTTCTCCGGTGACCACGGCGACATGCTCGGCGAAAAGGGCCTTTGGTACAAAATGCATTGGTACGAAATGGCGGCGCGCGTCCCCCTGTTGATAAGTGCTCCAGGCCAGTTCGATGCCGGGCGTGTCAGCGCTGCCGTATCGACCGCAGACCTGTTGCCAACCTTCGTCGAATTGGCCGGCGGCACGCTGGAACCCGGCTTGCCACTGGATGGCCGCTCACTGGTTTCGCACCTGCGAGGGCAGGGCGGTCATGACGAAGTGTTCGGCGAATACATGGCCGAAGGCACCATCAGCCCGCTGATGATGATCCGTCGCGGCGCCTACAAATTTATCTACAGTGAAAGCGACCCTTGCCTACTTTTCGACGTAGATAACGATCCGCGTGAACTGGAAGAACTCAGCCAATCGCCGCAGCATCGCCCGCTGTTCGACGATTTTCTCGCCGAAGCACGGGTCAAATGGGACATTCAGTCGATTCACCGGGAGGTCCTCGCCAGCCAGCGCCGCCGCCGATTTGTCGCCGACGCGTTGACCATCGGCAAGCTGAAGAGCTGGGATCACCAGCCACTGGTGGACGCCAGTCAGCAATACATGCGCAACCACATCGACCTCGACGATCTGGAACGCAAAGCACGTTATCCACAACCCTGCCAAAACCAATAATGTTAAGGGGAAGTCCATGCGTAAGTTATCCACAATAGTGACGGTCGGCCTGTTCGCGCTGAGCAGCGCCTCGGCCTTCGCCGAGCAAAGCTGCGACACCGTGAAAATGGCCGATCCGGGCTGGAGCGACATCGCCGCGACCAACGCCATCACCGGGTTTCTGCTGGATGGCATGGGCTACAAGGCCAAGGTCGACACCCTCGCGGTGCCGATCACCTTCGGTGGTTTGAAGGACGGCCAGGTGGACGTGTTTCTCGGCAACTGGATGCCGGCGCAGCAGGGTTTCTATGACAAGTTCGTCGCCACCGGCGATGTCACGCAACTGGCGAAGAACCTCGACGGCACAGAATTCACCCTCGCCGTGCCGGACTACGTGTGGGACGCGGGTGTGCATAACTTTGCCGACCTGAACAAATACGCGGACAAGTTCGATCGTAAGATCTACGGCATCGGTTCGGGTGCGCCGGCGAATATCTCGCTGCAGGAAATCATCAAGAAGAACGACTTCGACATGGGCCAGTGGAAGCTGATCGAATCCAGCGAACAGGCGATGCTGGCTGAAGTGTCGCGGGCGGTGAAGAAACAGAAATTCGTCACCTTCCTCGGCTGGACGCCGCACCCGATGAACGTGCAGTTGAAGATGCATTACCTCAAGGGTGGCGAGAAGTACTTTGGCGACACCGGCAGCGTGTTTACGTTAACGCGCAAAGGCTACGCCGAGGCGTGTCCGAATGTGGGCAAATTGCTGACCAATCTTTCGTTCACTCAGGAGATGGAGAACAGCATCATGGCTGAGGTGGTGAACAAAAAGGTCAGCAATACCGAGGCGGCGAAGGCTTGGATCAAGGCGAATCCGGCGGTGTTGGATAAGTGGCTGGATGGCGTCAAGACGGCTGACGGAAAGGATGCGTTGGCGGCGGTGAAAGCGAAGCTTTGATCGTGGGGCTGTTGGAATTGTGCCCGGCTTGAGATTGTTGCCCCCTCACCCCAGCCCTCTCCCCCAGAGGGGGCGAGGGGGAAGGGAGCCGATCTTTATGCCGTTCAGAACCTGAGTTCGACTGGATATCTCAGGTCAGCGTACCCCCCTCATTCACCTCGGTCAGTCCCCTCTCCCTCCGGGAGAGGGTTAGGGTGAGGGGCCTTTGCCCTGGCACCCTGATAACCTTGAACAAAACCCAACCGCGAGGACCCATGGCCTTCCCCAGCCGCCACTCTCTCTTGCCCTTCCTCACCTGGTTGCCGCGACAAACCCGCGCCAGCGTCGGACGGGATCTGATCGTCGGCCTCAGCGGGGCGATTCTCGCCTTACCCCAGTCGATTGCCTACGCATTGATCGCCGGTCTGCCACCTGAGTACGGCCTCTACGCCGCGATCATCCCAGTGCTGATCGCCTGCCTGTGGGGTTCGTCGTGGCATTTGATCTGCGGTCCGACGGCAGCGATTTCGATTGTGCTGTTTGCCAGTGTCAGCCCTTTAGCGGTTCCGGCCTCGCAGGACTACATCACCCTGATCCTGCTGCTGACCTTGCTTGCGGGGATATTCCAGTGGCTGCTCGGTTTGCTGCGCTTTGGCGCGCTGGTGAATTTTGTCTCGCATTCGGTGGTGCTGGGGTTCACCCTTGGCGCGGCGGTGGTGATTGCTATCGGGCAATTGCCAAACCTGCTGGGCCTGGAGTTGCCGGCAAAAGCCACTGCGCTGGCCAGTTTGATGGATCTGCTGCAACACCTGCGGGCTGTGGATAAACCTTCGCTGGTATTGGGTTTGGCCACGGTGGTCGTCGGTCTGCTGCTCAAACACCTGCTGCCGCGCTGGCCCACGCTGTTGATAACCCTCGCTTTGGCCAGCCTGCTGGTGTGGCTGTGGCCGGCGATGTTCGGCCATGTGCATCTGATCAGCGCGTTTGTCGGGCGTTTGCCGCCGTTCAGTGCGTTGCCGCTGGATCTGGATTTGATCCTGCGGTTGCTGCCAAGCGCTGTGGCGGTGGGCATGCTCGGCCTGGTTACCAGTCTGTCGATTGCCCGCTCGATTTCGACGCGGTCGCAGCAATTGCTTGATGCCAATCAGGAAGTCCGTGCGCAGGGCTTGTCGAATATTCTCGGGGCGTTCTTTTCCGGGTCGCTGTCGGCCGGGTCGTTCACCCGCTCGGGCCTAAGTTACGAGGCGGGCGCTTGCTCGCCGCTGGCCGGGGTGTTTTCAGCAATCTGGGTGGCGTTGTTCGCAATTTTTGGTGCGGGGCTGATTGCGCACATTCCGATCCCGGCGATGGCTGGGAGCATTCTGTTGATTGCCTGGGGGCTGGTCGACCACCGAGGCATTCGCTCATTGCTGCGCGTCAGCCGCGCCGAGTTCGTGGTGATGGCGCTGACCTGCCTCGCGACTTTGCTGCTGGAATTGCAGACGGCGATTTATGCCGGTGTGCTGGCCTCGCTGTTCTTCTACCTCAAGCGCACTTCGCAACCGCGCGTACAGCACTGGCGCGACGGCGAAGACGATGTGTTGCGTGTCGGCGGATCGATCTTTTTCGGCGCCAGCCATTACCTGCAAGTACGTCTGCAGCGCATGCACGGCGCACGCGTGGTGATTGAGGCGCAGCAGATCAACTTCATCGACTATTCGGGCGTGGAGATGTTGCATCAGGAGGCGCGACGCTTGCTTGGCCAGGATCGCAGCCTGACCTTGCGCCGGGCGCGGCCGCAGGTCGTAGAGGAGTTACGCAAACTGGAAGGGCCAGAGAAATGCCCGATCCGGTTTGAGGATTGATTGGCGATCAAGGTAATCCTTGTGGGAGCGAGCCTGCTCGCGAAGACTGCTGCACATCCAACATTGATGTGTCAGACAGACCGCTTTCGCGAGCAGGCTCGCTCCCACATGGGTATTTATTGCGCCAGTTGGCGGCGTAGTTCGGCGAGTACCGGAGCGGTATCAGGGCGCACACCACGCCACAGGAAAAACGCCTCAGCCGCCTGCTCCGCCAACATCCCCAAGCCATCCATCGCCACCGCCGCGCCATGTTCACGGGCCCAGCAGCAGAACGCCGTCGGCTCCTTGCCGTACATCATGTCGTAGCAGAGGGTCTTGCCCGGCTCGATCAGGCTTGGCGCAATCGGCGGCACGTCGCCGCTCAGGCTGGCTGACGTGGCGTTGATGATCACGTCCACCGGCTCGCGCAACCAGTCGAAACCACTGGCCGACACCGGCCCGAGGTCACAGAACAACTCCGCCAGCAATTCAGCCTTGTCCACCGTACGATTGGCGATGATCACCGAGGCCGGTTGTTCCGCCAGCAACGGCTCCAACGCCCCGCGCACCGCACCACCGGCACCGAGCAGCAAAATGCGTTTGCCGGTCAGGCTGAACCCGGCGTTCACCGTCAGATCGCGCACCAGTCCGGCGCCGTCAGTGTTATCACCGAGCAGTGAGCCGTCGGCCAGTTTGCTCAAGGTGTTCACCGCGCCAGCCCGTTGTGCACGCGCGGTCAGGCTGTTGGCCAGACGATAGGCATCTTCCTTGAACGGCACAGTGACGTTGGCGCCGCGACCCTCCTGGAAAAACGCCGTGGCGCAGCCGGCGAAATCGTCGAGCGGCGCCAGCAAGGTGCTGTAGTCGAGGTGCTGGCCGGTCTGCTCGGCGAACAGCTTGTGAATCATCGGCGATTTGCTGTGGCCGATCGGGTTGCCGAAAACGACGTAACGATCCATCAGATGTCCTCAGGCCTCAGCCAGCCAGTCGCGGTCTTGCAGGAAGTACTCGGTCAGGCGTGCTTCTTCGCTGCCAGGCTCGGCTTTCCAGTCATAGCCCCAGCGCACTTGCGGCGGCAACGACATCAGGATCGACTCGGTGCGCCCGCCCGATTGCAGACCGAACAAGGTGCCACGGTCGTAGACCAGATTGAACTCGACGTAACGGCCACGGCGGAATTCCTGGAACTCTCGCTGCCGGGCAGTGAAGGCATCGTTCTTGCGGCGCTGCACGATCGGCAGATAGGCGTCGATGTACGCATCGCCGATGGCGCGCATAAAGGCGAAGCTGGTGTCGAAGTCCCATTCGTTCAGGTCATCGAAAAACAGGCCGCCAATGCCACGCGGTTCGTGGCGATGCTTGATGTGGAAATAGGTATCGCACCAAGCCTTGTAGCGCGGATAAACGTCTGCCCCGAACGGTGCGCAGGCCTGCTCGGCGATGCGGTGCCAGTGAACGCAATCTTCTTCATTGCCGTAATACGGGGTCAGGTCGAAGCCGCCGCCGAACCACCAGACCGGCTCTTCACCCTCCTTCTCGGCGATGAAAAAGCGCACGTTGGCGTGGGACGTCGGCACATGCGGGTTGTGCGGGTGGATCACCAGCGACACGCCAAGGGCTTCGAAACCGCGGCCAGCCAATTCCGGGCGATGGGCGCTGGCCGACGGTGGCAGACCACTGCCGAAGACATGGGAAAAGTTGACACCACCCTTTTCGATTACCGTGCCGTTCTCGATCACGCGAGTACGACCGCCACCGCCGGCGGGCCGGGTCCAGGCGTCTTCGACGAAGCGCGTGCCGCCGTCTTCGGTTTCGAGAGCCGCGCAGATGCGGTCTTGCAGGTCGAGCAGATAGGCCTTTACGGCGTCGGTGCGGGTCGTCATGGCTTCACCTTGAATCGGGCGGCGCCCCGGCAGACGGGCGACGCAAATGGGCGCGTAGCATACCACCGCACAACAGCCCGCCGCAGTTGACGAAGATCAAGCATGGGAGTTGGATAGGGGGCTCACAAAAGACCCAAGGAGAGCAGGCAGATGGCAAAGCGTATCCAGTTCCGCGCCCATGGCGGCCCCGAAGTGCTCGAATATGTTGATTACCAACCCGCCGCGCCCGGCCCCAATCAAGTCCGCGTGGCGAACAAGGCGATCGGCCTGAACTTCATCGACACCTATTACCGCAGCGGTCTGTACGCACCGCCCGCCTTGCCGTCCGGCCTGGGTGCTGAAGGTGCGGGGATCGTCGATGCCGTGGGCAGCGACGTCACCCGGTTCAAGGTCGGTGATCGCGTGGCCTATGGCAGCGGCCCGTTGGGGGCCTACAGCGAATTGCATGTGCTGCCCCAGGACAATCTGGTGCATCTGCCCGACGAAATCAGTTTCGAAACGGCTGCCGGTGTAATGCTCAAAGGCCTGACCGTGCAATACCTGCTGCGCCAGACCTATGAACTCAAGGGTGGCGAAACCATTCTGTTCCACGCGGCGGCCGGCGGTGTCGGTTCGCTAGCCTGTCAGTGGGCCAAGGCACTGGGTGTGAAGCTGATCGGCACCGTCAGTTCCAAAGAGAAAGCCGAACTGGCCAAGGCCAATGGCGCCTGGGCGACGATCGATTACAGCCACGAAAACGTTGCCCAGCGCGTGCTGGAATTGACCGATGGCAAGAAAGTCCCGGTGGTCTATGACGGTGTCGGCAAGGACACCTGGCTGACGTCCCTCGACAGCGTTTCGCCGCGTGGCCTGGTGGTGAGCTTCGGCAATGCCTCCGGTGCGGTGGACGGCGTGAATCTGGGGATTCTCTCCGCCAAGGGTTCGCTGTACGTGACCCGGCCGACGCTGGCGACTTATGCCAACAACGCCGAAAACCTGCAGCGAATGGCCGATGAGCTGTTCGAGATGATCATCAGCGGCAAGTTGAAGGTGGATGTCAGCCAGCGTTATCCACTGGCTGATGCGGCGAAGGCGCAAACCGAGCTGTCGGCGCGGCGCACTACCGGTTCCACCGTCCTGCTGCCTTGATACCTCCGGGCGTCCTGCCAGTCAGGGTTTCAGAACCATGACTGGCAGGACGCTTCGAGCGCGTTCAGTACTGCGGTGGATGAGCCGCCAACGGTCTTGGCGCCCAATGACCGACCGTCGCGGAATCAGGCTGTTGCAAAGCGGCGAGGATTTGCCGCCACTCGGCTGACAACACCCAGTAATCCCCGCGTGCGCGCTGTTCGATATGCAAGGGATTGGAGGCGACCGGCATCAGACCGAAACGCTGGTACAGGCGTAGCTGCGATGCCCTGCACAACGCTGTGACACCTTGATAGCCCTGTTTTATGGCCCACTCGGCAGCGGCCGCCAGCAGACTGTCGACGGCAATGGGCTGTTGGCTGGGCGCGTACGAGATCAAGCGACTGAGTTCGACATGGCGTGACAACGCCACCGTGGGCGAAACATGTTGCTGCGCCAGTGATGCCCACTCGAACGGCGCCGGAGTGGCCCTCAATACCGCCAGCAGTTGCTCGTGCCGATACAGCAGAAAATGGGTACTGCGCGACCGTGTCGCCAGTCGGGTTTCGAGCATCCGCGCCCTGGACGTCAGCATGTAATGCTGCAGCCGAAGCCGAAATTGCCGATCGATAAACCGATCGAACACCTGGGTATCCGACCCCGCTTCAAGCATCACGATACGGCAACCCTCCTGATGACTGTTTAACGTCACCTGGAGCGCCTGCAGGTAATCCGTGAGTTGCAAATCCGTAGTGTCCATTCTTTCTCCGCAGACCTTAACTTATCGAAGTGTTTCGAGTGCAGGGAAAGGATGGTTGCTTTTGGCGATACCGCCACGAAATGCGGTCTGATAATCAGGTGGGAAAATTCAGTTGATTCAAATAGTTGACGATTTTTCCGACGCAACAACCAGCATCATTGCAGGATAAATCGCAGACACCTGTAGTACTCCTCGCCATCAAGGCGAGGAGTACTCACGTTACAAATGTTCGAGGCTGGATCAGTCGGGACGAATGACTTTGCCGGTCGCCAGATCACGAATCACGCTGGGGTTCTTGCGCCCACCCAGTTGCCCGCCCAGTATCAGATCGATCTGCCCACGGAAATACTGCTCGACACGCAATCGCGTGCGCGCCGCCGGGCGGCCCTGCGGGTTGGCTGAGGTCGAAATCAACGGCCCGACCATCGAGCACAGATCGCGTACTTGCGGATGATCACTGACCCGCAGCGCGACGGTATCGTGCATGCCGGTCACCCATTCCGGGAGCAAGCCTTGATGCGGCACCAGCCAGGTGTTCGGCCCCGGCCAGGTGCTGGCCATGCGGTCGATCCATTCTTGCGGGAAGTCTTCGAACAGAAAGTCGAACTGGCGAATGTTGTCGGCAACCAGAATCAGGCCTTTGACCACCGAACGATTCTTGATCGCCAGCAAACGATCCACGGCCTCTTCGTTCCATGGGTCGCAACCCAGCCCCCAGACGGCTTCGGTTGGATAGGCAATCACCGCCCCGGCGCGAATCTCTCGTGCGGCTTGTTGCACACGCCAACTGTTAACCATGAAAAAACTCTCCGCAAACAGGTTTCGCGCAGTTTACCGATCTTCCTTGTAAAACCTAGCGTGTCCTGGCCAACCAGCGACCGTTTTCGCACACTGCACGGCCATCCATTTCCAGTTCGGTGAGTGCCGCCAGCACTTTGGGCAACGTCCAGCCGCTGCTGTCAGCCAAGCCTTCGCTGGTGTGCGGGGCGGCATGGAGCAGGATGAGCAACGGGTGATCGGCTTTCGCCGTGTCAGTGGATAGCGGCAGATGCTGCCAACCACGCAAGGCTTCGAGGATGTGCTCAATGGTTTCCACCAGCACCGCGCCATCGCGGATCAATTGGTGACAGCCGCGCGCGCCGGGATGATGGATCGAACCGGGAATGGCATAAACCTCGCGCCCCTGTTCTGCTGCCAGCCGCGCGGTGATCAGCGAACCGCTGGCCACACTGGCCTCGACCACCAGTACACCAAGGGACAAACCGCTGATGATGCGGTTACGTCGCGGGAAGTTGCTCGCCGTTGGTCCGGCGTCCAGCGGAAACTCGGAAAGCACTGCGCTGCCGGACGCAATCATCGCGTCAGCCAGGCGGCGGTTGCGCTGTGGATAAAAATTTTCCAGCCCCGTGCCGAGGACACCGACCGTCAACCCGCCAGTATCCAGCGCGGCCTGATGCGCAGCGGCATCGATGCCTAGCGCCAGGCCGCTGGTGATGACGAAACCGGCCCCGGCGAGACTGCGGGAAAATGCCACTGCGGTGTCCATGCCCGGACGCGATGCCCGGCGACTGCCAACCATCGCCAGTTGCGGTTTTTCCAGAATCTGCGGATCACCGGCAACAAACAATAGTGGTGGCGGATCGGGAATCTGCGCCAGCAACGCCGGGTAATCCGGCTGATCCCACATCAGCAAATGATGCTCCGGGCGCTCTAGCCAGCGCATTGCATGGCTGGCGCCGTCGCGAACCTCGGGACAGCGCCGCGCTTCGGCACACGTCGCCGGCAAACCCAGCGAACGCCAGGCGCTGGCCGGTGCGCTGATGGCTTTGGAGGCCGAGCCGAAAGCCTCGAGCAATTTGGCAAAGCGCTTGGGGCCGACATCGGGCAAGCGGTGCAGGCGCAAACGCGCTTCCAGTTCCGCCGGGGAAACTGGTGTACAGACAGGCAACATGATGGATCATCCTTGATCGTTATAAGCCCCGAACCATTCGGAACAAGCTGTGGATAACTCTGTTGGTAACTTGTGAAGCACGCTTACGGATTTCGCACCTTGTCGAGCACCGCCAACGAGCGCGATGCGTTGAGGACGAGGCCGTAGCTGAGTTTGTCGTAAGTGCGGAACACCATCAGCAACCCGGCGCGTTCATCGGGAATCTTCAGTGGCTGGCCGGTGATGCGGTCACGCACGGTTTCGCCGGTTTTCATCACCACCAGCACGTTGCCTTCGGCCAGACCGTCGCGCTTGCCTTTGTTCAACGTGACCACGTCCATCACGCCAATCTGGGTGACGCCGCGCGGTACATCGATGATCACGCCGTTGATACTGGTGGTTGGCGCGCTGGGCATGAAGGTCGAGTTGATCGAGCGCTCTTCGCCGCTGAACAAACGGTCGCCGAGGCGCACTTCCTGGGTGGTGCGTTGCAGGGCGAGGGTGGCGACGTCGCCTTCGGTGGCGACGATTTCGCCGCCGCCGATGTCGTCGGCGTTGATCCCGAGAAACTCCTGGGTCTGTGGATCGGTGTAGACCTTGCCCTGACGGAAGATGCCGTAGACCGGTTGATCGGGATCGAAATGGCCGCGAGCGAAGATCCGGTCGCCAGTGCCGCTGAGCACGCGTTCGGCGTCACCCGCGACGATGTACGGCGCCTTGTCGAAATCCTCGACCTTGTCGACGATGCGGTTGCTCAGCAAAAAGCTGTTGATGGATTTCAGCGGAATGCTCGGAATCGCCTCGGCCACCGGGCTGGTGCGAATGCGTGGCGAGAGCTTGATGGTGCCGCGCGACTCGCCGCGATTAAGGGTCAGACGTGGCTGGCCATCGACATAACTGAGCGTCAGCGTGTCGCCGGGATAGATCAGGTTGGGGTTTTCGATTTGCGGATTGGCCCGCCACAGTTGTGGCCACTGCCAGGGCTCGCGCAGGTATTTGCCGGAAATGTCCCAGAGCGTATCCCCCGAAACCACCGTGTATTGCTGTGGAAAACCATCCCTGAGTTGCACTTGCCCTTGCGCCACGCCGGCCGAGGCCAACAGCAGCAGGGCGAGTAGTGTTTTCCTCATGCAGTGAATCCCTTTATCATGTGCATTCGCGTGAACCGTCAGAGCCCCCGTGGCTCGCTTGTGCAAAATGCACAAGCTACGCTTCACAACGGTAGCCTGCATCTTCGGACCTGCCAGGCCATCGCCCGACTTTACTCAACGTGTGCAGCAATCAAAGCCTATGGCCATTTTAAACATCCTCGAATTCCCGGACCCGCGTCTGCGCACTATCGCCAAGCCTGTGGCTGTAGTGGACGACGAAGTGCGTCAGTTGGTCGATGACATGTTTGAAACAATGTATGAAGCGCCGGGCATCGGCCTTGCCGCGACCCAGGTCAACGTGCACAAACGTATCGTCGTGATGGACCTTTCCGAAGACCGCACCGAACCGCGGGTGTTCATCAACCCCGAGTTCGAATCGCTGACCGACGAAATGGACCAATACCAGGAAGGTTGCCTGTCGGTACCGGGTTTCTACGAAAACGTCGACCGCCCGCAAAAGGTCAAGATCAAGGCGCTGGACCGCGATGGCAAGCCCTATGAACTGATCGCCGAAGGCCTGCTCGCGGTGTGCATCCAGCACGAATGCGACCACCTCAACGGCAAATTGTTCGTCGATTACCTGTCCACGCTCAAACGCGACCGGATCAAGAAGAAACTGGAAAAGCAGCACCGCCAGAACGCTTGATGCCCCTCTTCAAAGGCTTGCTGCGGCAAGCCTTTTTCTTTTTATGAGACTCCCTTCATGACTGAGCCACTGCGCATCGTTTTTGCCGGCACCCCCGAATTCGCCGCCGAACACCTCAAGGCCCTGCTGAACAGCCCTTACGAGATCGTTGCGGTCTATACCCAACCGGATCGTCCGGCCGGTCGCGGGCAAAAACTGATGCCAAGCCCGGTCAAACAACTCGCCCTGGAAAACCATATTCAGGTGTTGCAGCCGCCGACCTTGCGCAACGCTGACGCTCAGGCTGAACTGGCCGCACTGAAGCCGGATTTGCTGGTAGTGGTCGCCTACGGCCTGATCCTGCCGCAAGTGGTGCTGGATATCCCGCGTCTGGGCTGCATCAACAGCCACGCCTCCTTGCTGCCACGCTGGCGCGGTGCGGCGCCGATTCAGCGCGCCGTCGAACACGGTGACGCGGAAAGCGGCGTGACCGTGATGCGCATGGAAGCGGGCCTGGATACCGGACCGATGCTGCTCAAGGTGGTGACCCCGATCAGCGCTGACGACACCGGTGGCAGCCTGCACGACCGCCTCGCCGAAATGGGCCCGCCCGCCGTGGTCCAGGCGATTGCCGGTCTGGCTGCAGGCACGCTGGAAGGCGAAGTGCAGAACGATGAGTTCGCCACTTACGCGCACAAGCTGAACAAAGACGAAGCACGCATCGACTGGAGCCGTCCGGCCGTTGAGCTGGAACGCCTGGTGCGCGCCTTCAACCCATGGCCGATCACCCACAGCACCCTCAACGGTGAAGCGCTGAAAGTACTGGCGGCGACACTCGCCGAAGGTAAAGGCGCGCCGGGTGAAATCCTCAGCGCCAGCAAGGACGGTTTGGTCGTCGCTTGCGGCGAGCAGGCGCTGTGCCTGACCCGCCTGCAACTGCCCGGCGGCAAGGCGCTGAACTTCAGCGACCTGTTCAACAGCCGTCGAGAGAAATTCGCTGTCGGCACCGTGCTCGGCGCAGCGGTGGACGCGCAATGAACCCGCGCCTGGCCGCCGCCAAGGCACTCGCCGCCGTGCTCAGCGGCAAAGCCTCTTTGAACAGCTCCCTGCCGACGCAACTGGACAAAGTCGAGGATCGTGATCGCGGCTTCACTCAGGACCTGGCCTTCGGCACTGCGCGCTGGCAGCCACGCCTGTCGGCACTGGCCGAGAAGCTGCTGCAAAAGCCGTTCAAAGCCGCGGATGCCGACGTCGAGGCGTTGCTGCTGGTCGGTCTCTATCAATTGCTCTACACCCGCGTGCCGGCCCACGCCGCCATCGGCGAAACGGTGGGTTGCGCGGACAAGCTGAAGAAGCCGTGGGCCAAAGGCCTGCTCAACGCGGTGCTGCGTAACGCCCAGCGCGAAAGCGAGACGATTTTCGCTGAGTTGGAACGTGATCCGGTGGTGCGTACCGCTCACCCGCGCTGGCTGCAAAAATCCCTGAAGGCCTTCTGGCCGGAGCAGTGGGAAGCCATCTGCGCAGCGAACAACGCACATCCGCCGATGATCCTGCGGGTCAACCGCCGCCATCACAGCCGCGACGCCTACCTCGGCTTGCTGACTGAAGCCGGGATTGCCGCGACGCCGTGCGTTTACAGTCGCGACGGCATCATTCTCGAAGCCGCTGCCGACGTACGCAGCCTGCCAGGTTTCGCCGAAGGCTGGATCAGCGTGCAGGACGAAGCGGCGCAACTGGCCGCCGATCTGCTCGATCTGGCGCCGGGCCAACGCGTGCTCGACGCCTGCTGCGCGCCGGGCGGCAAGACTTGCCACATCCTCGAAGCCGAACCGGCGCTGGCCGGTGTAGTGGCGGTGGATCTGGAAGCCAAGCGTCTGGTGCGAGTGAAAGAAAACCTCGAACGCCTTGGTCTCAACGCCGAACTGATCGCCGCCGACGGCCGCGATACCGCGAAATGGTGGGACGGCAAACCGTTCCAGCGCATTCTGCTCGACGCACCATGCTCCGCCACCGGTGTGATTCGCCGTCATCCGGACATCAAGCTGACCCGTCAACCGGACGACATCGTCGCCCTCGCGCAACTGCAAGGCGAGTTGCTCGACGCGATGTGGAAAACCCTCGAAGTCGGCGGCATCCTGCTGTACGCCACCTGCTCGACGCTGCCGACCGAGAATACCGAAGTCATCGCTGCGTTCCTTGAGCGTACCCCCGGCGCCCGCGAACTGGATCTGGCCACGTCGGCCGGGCTCAAACAGCCCCATGGTCGCCAACTGCTGGCCCAGCAAGGGGGCCATGACGGGTTCTACTACGCCAAGCTGATCAAGATCGCTGCAGCGCGCAGCTAAACGGATTTAACGGAGTGACTGGATGAAAATCATCATCCTCGGTGCGGGACAGGTCGGCGGTTCGCTGGCAGAACATCTGGCCAGCGAGGCCAACGATATTACGGTAGTCGACACCGACGGTGAGCGCCTGCGCGACCTCGGCGACCGCCTCGACATCCGCACCGTGCAGGGCCGGGGCTCACTGCCGTCGGTGCTGCGTCAGGCCGGAGCGGACGACGCTGACATGCTGGTGGCGGTGACCAATAGCGACGAAACCAATATGGTCGCCTGCCAGGTCGCCCACACGCTGTTCCACACGCCGACCAAGATCGCCCGGGTGCGCGAAGCGTCCTACCTCAATCGCGAGGAGCAACTGTTTCAGAACGAAGCGATTCCGGTCGACGTGCTGATAAGCCCCGAGCAGGTGGTGACCAACTACATCAAGCGCCTGATCCAGCATCCGGGCGCCTTGCAGGTGATCGACTTCGCCGAGGGTGCAGCGCAACTGGTGGCGGTGCGCGCCTATTACGGCGGTCCGCTGGTGGGTCAGCAACTGCGGCAGTTGCGTGAGCACATGCCGAATGTCGAGACTCGCGTCGCCGCAATTTTCCGCCGTGACCGGCCGATCCTGCCCCAGGGCGATACGGTGATCGAGGCGGATGACGAAGTCTTTTTCATCGCCGCCCGTGAGAATATTCGCGCAGTGATGAGCGAAATGCGCCGCCTCGACGAAACCTACAAACGCATTGTCATTGCCGGTGGCGGGCAGATCGGTGAACGTCTGGCCGAGGCCATCGAAAGCCGTTATCAGGTGAAGATCATCGAGATGAATCCGGCGCGTTGCCGTTATCTCTCCGACACCCTCGACAGCACCGTGGTGCTGCAGGGCAGTGCATCAGATCGTGATTTACTGCTGGAGGAGAACATTGCCGACGCCGATATCTTCCTCGCCCTGACCAACGATGATGAAGCCAACATCATGTCGTCGCTGCTGGCCAAACGGCTGGGGGCGAAGAAGGTCATGACGATCATCAACAACCCGGCCTACGTCGATCTGATTCAGGGCGGCGATATCGACATCGCCATCAGCCCGCAACTGGCGACCATCGGCACCTTGCTGGCGCACGTGCGTCGTGGCGATATCGTCAGTGTGCACTCACTACGCCGCGGTGCGGCAGAAGCCATCGAGGCGATTGCCCACGGTGATGCGAAGTCGAGCAAGGTCATCGGCAAACCCATCGAGAAGATTGGCCTGCCGCCGGGCACCACCATTGGCGCGGTCATTCGCAACGAGCAAGTGATCATCGCCCACGACGACACGGTGATCGAAGCAGGCGACCATGTGATCCTGTTCCTTGTGGATAAAAAGCATATTCGCGATGTGGAGAAGCTGTTCCATGTGGGGTTGAGCTTCTTCTGAGGTTGATCGTTCCCACTCTCTGCGTGGGAATGCAGCCCGGGACGCTCTGCGTCCCAAGAGCGGACGCAGAGCGTCCATTGAGGCATTCCCACGCGGAGCGTGGGAACGATCACTGAAACGAGGGTGCAAAAAATGCTCGAATCCCTGGAAAAAATGCTCGCCAAGGGTGTGGATAACTCCCTGCTGCGCTTCGGCCTGGGAAAGGGTTATCTGGATCTGGGTGAAAACGCCAAGGCCGCCGAGCACTTCCAGCGATGTGTTGGTTTCGATCCGAAGTATTCGGCGGCATGGAAACTGTTAGGCAAGGCGCATCTGGCGCTGGGCGATCACGCCGCCGCACGTCTGGCGTGGGAACACGGTCTGGAAGCGGCTCGCGCCCATGGCGACAAGCAGGCCGAGAAGGAAATGACTGTGTTTCTGAAGAAGCTTGATCGTCAGGCGCTATAAGTCAAAGGTAGCGAAGACCGATACCATCGGCATCTACCGTCACCACTTCCATCCGCACCCGCGGCGCGCCTGTGGGTAAACCCTGCACCTCGCCGTAAACCACTGCGCCTTTGGGCAAAGAAGCCAAAACCGGATGCTGCACAAACACCCCGGTAGGCGACAAGTTGCGCGTCTGCCCGAGGCATTCGCCAAAGCTGTCGTGGGTAATCTTGATGCGGAAGGATTTGCGTTGTTCGGACATCTTGTTGCGCCCTTTGATGAACGGTTGTGGATAACCTCGCTAGTGAGGTTATCCACAGATCATGCCAATCAGCTCAGTACCAGCGCTCTTCGCCCGGCGGACGCTTCTTGAAGCGCTTCATGCTCCACATGTACTGACTCGGGTACGCGGCGACGTAACGCTCGACGACTTTACTCATCGCGGCGCAGGATTCGGCGGTATCGGTGCTGTACATGGCTTCTGGCGCGGCTTCGAGGATCACTTTGTAGCCAGAACCGTCGGGCAGGCGCAGCGCATGCAGGAATACACCGACCGCTTTACCACCCGCCAGCATGTTCGGCACGAATTTGCTGGTCAGCGCCTGGGTGGCGAAGAACGGCACGAAGATCCCGGCGGATTCGGCCGGTTCCGGGTCAGCAGGAATGCCCACTGCACCACCTTTGCGCACTTCCTTGATCACACTGAGGATGCCTTCCTTGGTGGAAGCAGCGACTTTGTTGCCCAGTTGCACGCGCTGTTTGCGCAATAACTCATCCACAGCCTTGAGCTTCGGCGGACGGTAGAAAATGATCGGTTTGCACTGGCTGCAATAGAAGTGATTGAGCACTTCCCAATTGCCTAAATGGCTGGTGATGCCGACCACGCCTTTGCCCGAGGCCAAGGCATCCTTGAGGATGTCGAGGCCTTCAACTTCACGCACCAGGTCGATCGAGCGCTGCGCCGGCCAGATCCACGCGCAGGCGCTTTCGGTCAGCGACTTGCCGATGTCTTTCAGGCTTTGGCCGACCAGACGTTCACGTTCGGCGGCATCCATCTGTGGAAAACATTTCGCAAGGTTGATCCGCACCACTTCGCGGGAACGGTTGGGGGTTTTCCACATGATCCAGCCGATCGCCGAACCTACGGCCTGCACGGCCCGCCATGGCAGCAGGGCAAACAGCCGCAGAGCGCCTACCAGCAAGGCGCCTTTAAACTTTTCCACAGGTCACTCCTGATCTTGTGCGGTGCGCGAGGCGGCCATTCTAACCGCCGTTGACGAGCTGCGCGTAGCGGTCGCAATCCTGAGTGTGATCCATGACCATGCCCGAGGCCTGCATCAGTGCGTAGCAAATGGTTGGGCCGACGAACGTGAACCCGGCCTTTTTCAGGCCTTTGCTCATGGCAACGGCTTCGGGGGTGATCGCCGGGACTTCGCTGCGATCCTTGAAATGATTGATGAGCGGTTGATCACCGACGAACGACCAGAGAAACGCCACCGGGTCCTCCAAGGCCAGCCAGGCCTGGGCATTACGCCGGGCGGCGTTGAGTTTCAGGCGGTTGCGGATGATCCCAGGATCGAGCATCAATTCGTCGATTTCGGCGTCGCTCATCTGCGCCACGCGCTGTACGTCGAAGCCGAACAACACCTCGCGATAACGCTCGCGCTTGCGCAACACGGTGATCCAGGACAGCCCGGCCTGGAACCCTTCGAGCAAAAGCAACTCGAACAAACCCTGCGCATCGCGTAGCGGCGTGCCCCACTCCTGATCGTGATAAGCCATGTACAGCGGATCTTCGGTACACCAAAAGCAGCGTGGCATAAGGCTCCAGGGGGTGGAGGTGCGACTGAATCGGGTATACTCCCGCTCTTTAAATCGCAGCCCAAGAAACAGGTGAATTTCGTGAGCCAGCCTACGCCAGCCGTGCGTACCTTCCAAGACTTGATCCTCGCGCTCCAGCAATACTGGGCCGAGCAAGGTTGCGTGGTACTTCAGCCCTACGATATGGAAGTAGGCGCCGGCACTTTCCACACCGCGACCTTCCTCCGCGCCATCGGCCCGGAAACCTGGAACGCCGCCTACGTACAGCCAAGCCGCCGTCCGACTGACGGCCGTTACGGCGAAAACCCGAACCGTCTGCAGCACTACTATCAGTTCCAGGTCGTCCTGAAACCGAACCCGGACAATTTCCAGGAACTGTATCTGGGCTCGCTCAAGCATGTTGGCCTGGACCCGCTGGTCCACGACATTCGCTTCGTCGAAGACAACTGGGAATCGCCGACTCTCGGCGCCTGGGGTCTGGGCTGGGAAGTCTGGCTCAACGGCATGGAAGTGACTCAGTTCACTTACTTCCAGCAGGCGGGCGGCATCGAGTGCTACCCGGTGACCGGCGAGATCACTTACGGTCTCGAGCGTTTGGCCATGTACCTGCAAGGCGTGGATTCGGTCTACGACCTGGTCTGGGCTGACGGCCCGTTCGGCAAAGTGACCTACGGCGACGTGTTCCACCAGAACGAAGTGGAGCAGTCCACTTACAACTTCGAACACGCCAACGTCGACAAGCTGTTCGAACTGTTCGACTTCTATGAAAGCGAAGCCAAGCGCCTGATCGAACTCGACCAGCCGCTGCCGTTGCCGAGCTACGAAATGGTGCTGAAGGCGTCGCACACCTTCAACCTGCTGGATGCGCGCCGGGCGATCTCGGTGACCGCGCGTCAGCAATACATTCTGCGCGTACGCACCCTGGCGCGTTCCGTTGCGCAAGCCTACCTGCTGGCGCGCGCCAAGCTGGGCTTCCCGATGGCGACCCCGGACCTGCGTGACGAAGTACTGGCCAAGCTGGAGGCTGCACAATGAGTGCGCAAGATTTTCTGGTTGAACTGGGCACCGAAGAACTGCCACCGAAAGCCCTGAACACCCTGGCTGAAGCGTTCCTCGCCGGTATCGACAAAGGCCTGCAAGCCGCTGGCCTGAGCTACGAGACTAAAACCGTCTACGCCGCACCGCGTCGTTTGGCCGTGCTGATCACTGCACTGGCCACTCAACAGCCGGATCGCAGCATCAACCTCGACGGCCCACCACGTCAGGCGGCGTTCGACGCTGACGGCAATCCAACGCAAGCAGCACTGGGCTTCGCCAAGAAGTGCGGCGTCGATCTGAGCGAAATCGACCAGAGCGGCCCGAAACTGCGTTACAGCCAGAGCATCGCCGGCAAGCCGACCGCGAGCCTGCTGCCGACCATCGTCGAAGATTCGCTGAACGATTTGCCAATCCCGAAACGCATGCGTTGGGGTGCGCGCAAGGAAGAGTTCGTGCGTCCGACCCAATGGCTGGTGATGCTGCTCGGTGACCAGGTCATCGACTGCACCATCCTCGCGCAGAAGGCTGGCCGTGATTCCCGTGGTCACCGCTTCCATCACCCGCAAAGCGTGCGCATCGGTTCGCCGTCGAGCTACCTCGCCGACCTGCGTGCCGCTTATGTATTGGCCGATGCCAATGAGCGTCGCGAGATCATCAGCAAGCGCACCGAAGAGCTGGCCACCCGTCAGGAAGGAACGGCAATCGTTCCGCCGGCGCTGCTCGACGAAGTGACCGCCCTGGTTGAATGGCCGGTGCCGCTGGTGTGCTCGTTCGAGGAACGTTTCCTCGACGTGCCGCAAGAAGCGCTGATCACCACCATGCAGGACAACCAGAAGTACTTCTGCCTGCTGGATGCCGACGGCAAGTTGCTGCCACGTTTCATTACTGTGGCCAACATCGAAAGCAAAGACCCGCAACAGATCATCGCCGGTAACGAGAAAGTGGTTCGTCCACGCCTGACCGACGCCGAGTTCTTCTTCAAGCAAGACAAGAAGCAGAAACTCGAAGCCTTCAATGATCGCCTGAAGAACGTGGTGTTCCAGGAAAAACTCGGCAGCGTCTACGACAAGGCCGAGCGCGTTTCCAAACTGGCTGCGTACATCGCCGCACGCATCGGTGGCAACGCCTCGTGGGCTGCCCGTGCAGGCCTGCTGTCGAAGTGCGACCTGGCGACTGAAATGGTCGGCGAGTTCCCGGAGATGCAAGGTGTCGCCGGTTACTACTACGCACTGAATGACGGCGAGCCGGAAGACGTCGCGCTGGCGCTCAACGAGCAGTACATGCCACGCGGTGCCGGTGCGGAACTGCCAGCCACCCTGACCGGTGCAGCCGTCGCGATCGCTGACAAGCTCGACACCCTGGTCGGTATCTTCGGTATTGGCATGCTGCCAACCGGCAGCAAAGACCCGTATGCCCTGCGCCGTGCGGCCCTCGGTGTGCTGCGCATCCTGATCGAGAAAAAACTCGATCTGGACCTGAACGACGCCGTGGCTTTCGCCGTGACTGCGTTCGGCGCCAAGGTCAAGGCTGCCGGCCTCAACGAAGCCGTGCTGGAGTTCATCTTCGATCGTCTGCGTGCACGTTACGAAGACGAAGGCGTCGATGTTGCCACTTACCTGTCGGTGCGTGCCCTGAAGCCGGGTTCGGCGCTGGACTTCGACCAGCGTGTGCAAGCAGTGCAAGCCTTCCGCAAACTGCCGGAAGCAGCAGCGCTGGCGGCGGTGAACAAGCGTGTGTCGAACCTGTTGAGCAAACTCGAAGGCGCGGTACCGACCGAGGTGCAAGCCAAGTACTTCGACAACGCCAACGAGTTCTCGCTGTACTCGGCGATCCAGCAAGCGGATCAAGCGGTGCAGCCAATGGCGGCAGCGCGTCAGTACAACGAATCGCTGGCACGCTTGGCGGCATTGCGTGAACCGGTGGATGCGTTCTTCGACGCGGTGATGGTCAATGCCGACGACGCCAATGTGCGGGCCAACCGTTACGCGCTGCTGGCGCGTCTGCGTGGTCTGTTCCTCGGTGTTGCCGACATTTCGCTGCTGGGTTGAGGGATTGCTGTTGAAACTGCTGATTCTCGATCGGGACGGAGTGATCAATTACGACTCCGACGCTTACATCAAGTCGGTAGAGGAGTGGATTCCGCTGCCCGGCTCGATCGAAGCGATTGCGCAGTTGAGCAAGGCCGGCTGGACGGTGGCGGTCGCCACCAACCAGTCGGGCATTGCTCGCGGCTACTACGACCTCGCCACCCTCGATGCCATGCACGCGCGACTGCGTACGCTCGTGGCGGAGCAGGGCGGTGAAGTCGGGCTGATCGTGTATTGCCCGCATGGGCCGGACGAAGGCTGCGATTGCCGCAAGCCGAAACCGGGGATGTTGAAAACCATCGCCGCGCATTACGACGTCGAACTGAACAATGTCTGGTTCGTCGGCGACAGCCTTGGTGACCTGGAGGCCGCCAAAGCCGTCGATTCACAGCCAGTTTTGGTAAAGACCGGAAAAGGCGCAAAGACTCAGGGCAAAACCCTGCCGGTTGGCACTCTGATTTTTGACGATCTGGCGGCGATTGCCGCAGAACTTATCCACAACTAGAGTACTTCTGAAGTTCCTGACCAGGGATTGATCGGGAGTGCGCTTGAACATTCGGGCATTGCCCCGTAACGGTAAACGTCACTATGTCGATACTGCGGGCCATCAGGATTTTTCTCTTTTACCTGCTGCTGGGCACCACCTCCCTGCTGTGGTGCAGCTTGAGTTTCTTTATCGCGCCATTTTTGCCGTTCAAGGCGCGCTATCGTTTTATCAACGTGTACTGGTGCCGCTGCGCCTTGTGGTTGACCAAGGTGTTTCTCGGTATCCGTTACGAAATCAAAGGCGCGGAAAACGTACCTGATCGGCCCTGCGTGATTCAGTCGAACCACCAGAGCACTTGGGAGACGTTCTTTCTCTCCGCTTATTTCTCGCCGCTGAGCCAGGTGCTCAAGCGCGAATTGCTTTATGTGCCGTTCTTCGGCTGGGCGATGGCCATGTTGCGGCCGATCGCGATTGACCGCGACAACCCGAAAGCCGCGCTGAAACAAGTCGCAGCGAAGGGTGATGAACTGCTCAAGGACAACGTTTGGGTGCTGATCTTCCCTGAAGGTACACGCGTTCCTTACGGCACTGTCGGCAAGTTCTCCCGCAGTGGTAGCGCTTTGGCAGTGAATGCGGCGCTTCCGGTACTGCCGATTGCACACAATGCCGGCAAGTTCTGGCCGAAAATCGGCTGGGGCAAGAAGTCTGGGGTGATCACCGTGGTCATCGGTGAGCCGATGTATGCCGAAGGCACAGGGCCTCGCGCCATTGCTCATCTGAACGACCGCGTACAAGCGTGGAACGAGAAGACTCAACGGGAAATGGGCTCACTGCCACCTGCTCCGCAGGCACCGGCTGCAAATGATCAGATCGCTGTCTGAGATTTTGTGGATAACCTGTGTACGGTTTTGTTGAAAAAGCCTGAATATTGAAATTAAGTTATTGATTTACTTATATATTTCTCAAGCTCATAAAACACCGTAAAAGGTGCATAAGTTTTTTTCGGAAGTAAAAAAACCGGCTGATATAGCCGGTTTTTTTGTGCCTGATCATTCGGGGATCAGCGGTAACTCAAGCAGGAAGGTGGTGCCTTGATCAACCACGCTGCGGCATTCAATTTTGCCGCCGTGATGATCGAATACCGCTTTGACCATCGATAAGCCGAGGCCCACGCCGTCGATGCCCTGTGCGGAAGAAAAACGTCGGTATTGACTGAACAGGTCGGGCAATTCATCAGCGGCGATGCCCTTGCCTTGATCGATCAATTCACAGTGCAACCATTCCTCACGGCAACTGACGCGCAGGGTGATAGTGGTATCTGCCGGGCTGTACTTGATCGCGTTCTCCAGGAGGTTGAACAGCGCGCGGGTCAGCAAGCCCTGATCAGCATTGATCAGACGTTCCTGCGACTCTTCATCCATGTCATGCAGCAGCTCGATACGTTTCTGCTGGGCGATGGGCAACGCTTGATCCAGCACGTCCAGCACCAGCATCGCGAACAGCGTCGGTTGAAACTGATAAGCCTCGGATTCGGCCCTCGCCAACAGAACAAATCCATCGGTCAGGTCCAGAGCGCGACGTACCTGGCGTTCGATTTGCTCGAACAACGGTGAATCCGCCCCGGCCTGATGGCGGTGAACGTCCAGCAGCGCAAGAATCGCCGAATGGGGTGCGCGCAGGTCGTGGGACAGAAACCGCAGTAACACGCTGCGTTGCTCCTCGGCGGCACGTTCGGCGCTAAGGTCCGTGAGGCTGAGCAGCCAACCGATCGGCGTGTCTCCATCCACCGGCAGTAAAGCCGCACGCTCCAGCCGCAAGCTGCGTTCCTTGTAATCGCGAAACTCCAGCAGCGGCATGGCCGACAGTGGCGGCCGTTGCTCTGTGGACAACTCCGGATAACCGAGTCGAGCCAGTTGATCGAGAACGTCGTCACCTACCAGATTGTTATCGAAGAGCTGACGAGCTTTGCGATTACCCAGCAGGATCTGCCCTTTGGGATCGCTGATCAGCGTGGCGACGGGCAGGTATTCCAGGCCATCGGCGATGAACCGCCGCGTATCGCGGGTACGGCTCATGGCCTGTTCAAGCGCCATGATCTGGCCCTGCAAGCGATCGGCGCCAGTAAATTGCGAACGACGGCGCTCGGGGAACACCTTCGGTTCACTGTCCAGCCGCGCCAGTTCCCAACCGAAATAGGTCAGCACCACACTCAGGCGCCGCCAGTTCCAGATCAGATAACCGAACAACATGCCCAGCACTGCCGGCGTCGGCGACCACCAATGGCGCATTTCTGCCAGACCCGTACTGGCCAGCAGTGCGCACGCCATGCCGATCAACGTGACCCAAAGCGCCCAGCGCGGGCGCCATAACAGCAGCCCTAGACTGCCTGCCACCCAAACGACCGACAATAATGCGCCCATCGCCGGATGCGCATCGTGCAGGTTGATCTGCGCGCGATAAGACAGCAGCGCAGTCAGCGGCAACAGCACTAGACTTATCCACAACCATTCACGCACCAACTGTCGAAACAGTCGCTGCACCTGACTTGGCTCACGGCTTTCGCGCCGGCGCTGATTATTCATGGGGAAAAAGGGCAGGGCAGGATGAATGCTTTCATAGGTCACAGGTCTGAGACGTAGACTCGAAGAATCATAGCGGACGTCGACCAACGGCGGGCCGCTTACTTTCAAGGTGATGACCAAGCGACTATGGTTGACGCCCAACTGCCCAAGCAACAAGGAACCACCGCGTATGCGCGTTGCGATATTGGACGACGAACCCGCCGAACTGCGCCGGGTCGAGCAAACCCTGCAGCAAATGGCCGATGCCGGCGAACAGCCGTGGTCACTGCACAGCTTCGAGCGTGGCGAAGACCTGTTGCGACAGCTACGCCGGGAAACCTTCGACCTGCTGATCCTCGACTGGCAACTGCCCGACCTCACCGGCCTGGCCCTGCTGCGCTGGACCCGCGAACACATGGAAGCGCCACCAGCGGCGATCATGCTGACCAGCCGCGATGGCGAAAGCGATATCGTCCAGGCGTTGAATGCCGGGGCTGATGATTACGTCAGCAAGCCATTCCGGCCGAATGAACTGAAAGCGCGTGTGGCTGCGGTGTTGCGTCGGCATAGCCAGCAACGTGCGGCGGCGACGGAAGTGCTGAGCTTCAACGACCTGACCTTCGATGACGCCGAACTGACTGTTACCCGCGAGGGAAAACCCATCGTCATGACCGAACGCGAGTATCGACTGGCGCGGTGTCTGTTCAGCAATCTGGGCCGGCCGTTGTCGCGGGATTATCTGTATGAGCGGTTTTGGCCACATGAGGAGATGGCATCATCGCGACCGTTGGATACTCATATCTACCGGTTGCGGAACAAGCTCGGGCTGACGGCGGATCGAGGGTGGCAGTTGCTGACGATTTATGGGTATGGGTATCGGTTGGAGAGTGTGTCTGCAGCATCCGAGTAAAAAGAGCAAAAGATCGCAGCCTACGGCAGCTCCTACACCTATCTCTGTAGGAGCTGCCGTAGGCTGCGATCTTTTGATCTGCCAATAAAAAGGCCAACGCAATGCGTTGGCCTTTTGTTTGACGCAAACCGGGATCAGAAATCCAGGTTCGAAACCGCCAGCGCATTGCTCTCGATGAAGTCACGGCGAGGTTCGACCGCATCACCCATCAGGGTGTTGAAGATCTGGTCTGCACCAATGGCGTCTTCGATGGTGACTTTCAGCATGCGGCGCACGCTTGGGTCCATGGTGGTTTCCCACAGCTGATCCGGGTTCATTTCGCCCAGACCTTTGTATCGCTGAATGGTGTGGCGCTTAGTGCTTTCCGCCATCAGCCAGTCGAGGGCTTCCTTGAACTCGGTGACTGCCTTCTTGCGCTCGCCACGCTGGATGTACGCGCCGTCGTCGAGCAGGGTGCTCAGTTGAGCGCCAAGGGTGACGACGGTTTTGTAGTCGTTGCTGCCGAAAAAGTCGCGGTTGAAGGTGACGTAGTTCGACAGGCCGTGGGAGATCAGTTCGACCTCCGGCAGCCACACACCACGTTCACGGTCTTCACGCAGGCTGGCCTTGTAGACCAGACCGGACTTCTCGACGGTGCGCAGACGGACTTCGTACTGGGCCAGCCAGTCCTGCATCTTGGCGTGGTCGCCAAGCATTTCCAGGCTCACGGCCGGCAGGTAGATGAAGTGCTCGGTCAGCTCTTGCGGGTACAGGCGCGACAGACGCTTGAGGGTCTTCATCACCATGCGGAAGTCGTTTACCAGACGCTCCAAAGCTTCACCGGAAATGCCCGGGGCCTCTTCGTTCAGGTGCAGGCTCGCATCTTCCAGAGCCGACTGCGTCATGTACTCTTCCATGGCGTCGTCGTCTTTGATGTATTGCTCTTGCTTGCCTTTCTTGACCTTGTACAGCGGCGGCTGGGCGATGTAGATGTAGCCACGCTCGATCAGCTCCGGCAACTGACGGAAGAAGAAGGTCAGCAGCAGGGTACGGATGTGCGAACCGTCGACGTCAGCATCGGTCATGATGATGATGTTGTGATAACGCAGCTTGTCGATGTTGTATTCGTCGCGACCGATGCCGCAGCCCAGTGCGGTGATCAAGGTGCCCACTTCCTGGGAAGAGATCATCTTGTCGAAACGCGCTTTCTCGACGTTGAGGATCTTGCCCTTCAACGGCAGGATCGCCTGGGTCTTGCGGTTACGTCCCTGCTTGGCAGAGCCGCCCGCGGAGTCACCTTCCACGAGATACAGTTCGGACAGCGCCGGGTCTTTTTCCTGGCAGTCAGCGAGCTTGCCCGGCAGACCGGCGATGTCCAGCGCGCCTTTGCGGCGGGTCATCTCACGGGCCTTGCGCGCCGCTTCGCGGGCACGGGCGGCGTCGATCATCTTGCCGACGACCAGCTTGGCTTCGTTCGGGTTTTCCAGGAGGAAGTCGGAGAAGTACTTGCCCATCTCCTGCTCGACCGCAGTCTTCACTTCGGAAGACACCAGTTTGTCTTTGGTCTGCGAGCTGAACTTCGGATCCGGCACTTTTACCGAGATGATCGCGGTCAGGCCTTCACGGGCATCGTCGCCGGTGGTGGCGACTTTGTGCTTCTTCGCCAGACCTTCCTGCTCGATGTAGTTGTTCAGGTTACGCGTCAGAGCGGAACGGAAGCCCACCAGGTGGGTACCGCCGTCGCGCTGCGGAATGTTGTTGGTGAAGCACAACAGGTTCTCGTTGAAGCTGTCGTTCCACTGCAGGGCGATTTCCACGCCGATGCCGTCTTCACGCTGGATGTTGAAGTGGAACACCTGGTTGACCGCAGTCTTGTTGGTGTTCAGGTATTCAACGAACGCACGCAGGCCGCCTTCGTACTTGAACAGCTCTTCCTTGCCGCTGCGCTCATCCTTGAGGACGATGCCGACACCGGAGTTGAGGAAGGACAGTTCACGAATGCGCTTGGCCAGGATGTCCCAGCTGAAGTGAATGTTCTTGAAGGTTTCGCTGGAAGCCTTGAAGTGGATCTGGGTACCGGTGGTTTCGCTGTCGCCAACGATGGCCATCGGAGCCTGAGGTACGCCGTGGACGTAGGTCTGTTCCCAGATCTTGCCGCTGCGGCGAACAGTCAGTACCAGCTCCTCGGACAGTGCGTTCACTACCGACACACCTACACCGTGCAGACCGCCGGATACTTTGTAGGAGTTGTCGTCGAACTTACCGCCAGCGTGGAGGACGGTCATGATGACCTCGGCGGCGGAAACGCCTTCCTCTTTGTGCACGTCTACCGGGATGCCACGGCCGTTGTCTTTAACGGTGATGGACTCATCCGGGTGGATAATGATGCTGATGTCATCGCAGTGGCCGGCGAGGGCTTCGTCGATCGAGTTGTCGACCACCTCGAACACCATGTGGTGCAGACCGCTGCCATCGTCGGTGTCACCAATGTACATACCGGGACGTTTGCGTACGGCATCCAGGCCTTTCAGCACTTTAATGCTCGTTGAGTCGTACGTATTTTCTTCGCTCAATGCCTTCACTCCCGATGGTCGTGGGTCTGGGTGATACGGCCCTGTTCCACGTGGAACAGAGCGACTGGCGTTTCCGTCTGCCAGCCTTCCCTCAATAATTCGTGATCTACACAGGTGATAAATACCTGGCAGCGTAAGTCTTCCAGCAAGCGGCACAGCGCGCGACGGTGGCCCTCGTCCAGCTCGGACGGCAAGTCATCCACCAGATAAATACACTGACCGCGACGGGCCTGGCTGACCAAATGCCCTTGGGCAATCCGTAGTGCACAGACCACTAACTTCTGCTGACCCCGGGACAAGATGTCCGCGGCGTTGTGAGCGCCCAATCTAAGACGCAAATCAGCCCGTTGCGGTCCGGCCTGGGTATGACCCATTTGCTGATCCCGTTGCACGGATCCAGCCAGTACGGCGCTCAATTCCCGGTCTTTGTCCCAGCCTCGGTAATAGCTGAGCGTCAAACCTTCAAGCTCAACCAGTTCGCTCAAGGTTTGTTCAAAGACTGGTTTCAAGGCTTTGATGTAGGCGCGGCGGTATTCATCGATTTCAGCGCTGGCCTGGCACAGTTCCCTGTCCCAAACCGCTTGCGAAACGGCGTCAAGTGTACCATGTCGCAGCCAAGAGTTTCTCTGGCGCAGGGCCTTCTGCAACCGCTGCCAGGTGGCCATAAAGCGCGGCTCGACGTGGAACACGCCCCAGTCGAGAAACTGTCGACGAATCTTCGGCGCACCTTCAAGCAAGCGGAAGCTGTCGGGGTTGATCAACTGCAGCGGCAGGATCTCCGCCAGTTGCGCAGCACTGCGGGCGTTCTGGCCGTCGATGCGGATCTGGAACTCGCCCTGACGATCGCGCGAGATCCCCAACGCACTGTGCCCACCCTCAGCCAATTCGACCTGACCGAACACGGTGCAGGCGAGTTGCTCGTACTGAATGACAGGTAACAGCCGCGTGCTACGAAACGAACGGGCAAGCCCCAGCAGATGAATGGCTTCCAGAACACTGGTTTTGCCGCTGCCGTTGGCGCCGTAAAGAATGTTGATGCGGGAGGAGGGGGAGAAGGTCACCGGGTGCAGATTGCGCACCGCGGTGACCGAAACACGACTTAAGGACATCCAGGGTCAGCTGATTACAGACGCATCGGCATGACAACGTAAGCCGAATCGTCGTTGTCGGACTCTTGCACCAGTGCACTGCTGTTGGAGTCGGACAGGATCAGACGAACCTGCTCGGTGGTCATCACGCCCAGCACGTCGAGCAAATAGCTCACGTTGAAGCCGATTTCCAGGGAGCCGCCGTTGTATTCAACGCCCACTTCTTCTTCCGCTTCTTCCTGCTCCGGGTTGTTGGCCTGGATCTTCAACTGACCGCTGGCCAGTTGCAGACGGATACCACGGTACTTCTCGTTGGACAGAATCGCGGTACGGCTGAACGCTTCACGCAAGGCCTGGCGATCGCCCAACACCAGCTTGTCGCCGCCCTTTGGCAGAACGCGCTCATAGTCCGGGAACTTGCCGTCAACCAGTTTCGAGGTGAAGGTGAATTCGCCGGTAGTGGCGCGGATGTGATGTTGACCCAGCACGATGCTGACATTGCCGTCCGGCTCGGTGAGCAGACGCGCCAGTTCCAGAATACCTTTGCGCGGCACGATCACCTGATGGCGATCCGGCTGGCCGATATCGGCCTTCATCGAGCACATGGCCAGACGGTGACCGTCGGTGGCCACAGCGCGGATGATGCCTTCGGACACTTCCAGCAGCATGCCGTTGAGGTAATAACGCACGTCCTGCTGGGCCATGGCGAAGCTGGTGCGTTCGATCAGGCGACGCAGTTTGCTTTGTTCAAGACTGCAAGTCAGCGAGCCCGGACCTTCTTCAACGGTCGGGAAATCGTTGGCCGGCAGAGTCGACAGGGTGAAGCGGCTGCGGCCTGCCTTCACCACCAGCTTCTGCTCGTCGACCTTGATGTCGATCAGCGCGTCGTTGGGCAGGCTTTTGCAGATATCCATCAGCTTGCGCGCAGGCACGGTGATGGAACCTGTTTCAGCCGGCTCTTCAAGTTGCACACGACCGACCAGCTCGACCTCGAGGTCGGTACCGGTCAGCGACAGTTGCTGGCCTTCGACAACCAGCAGCACGTTGGAGAGTACCGGCAAGGTCTGTCGGCGCTCGACGACGCCTGCGACCAGTTGCAGGGGTTTCAACAGGGCTTCGCGTTGAATGGTGAAATGCATGGTCTAGTCCCTTGCCTTAATAAGCTGCGCTGGTGTTCATCAAGTGGTCAGTGTACGCAGCAGGTTCTTGTAGTCCTCGCGGATGTCCGCGTCGGATTCCTTAAGTTCGTTGATCTTGCGGCAGGCGTGCAACACCGTGGTGTGGTCGCGGCCGCCGAACACATCGCCGATTTCCGGCAGGCTGTGGTTGGTCAGTTCCTTGGACAAGGCCATGGCGACCTGACGCGGACGAGCCACCGAGCGCGAACGGCGCTTGGACAGCAGATCCGAGATCTTGATCTTGTAGTACTCGGCGACGGTGCGCTGAATGTTATCCACAGAGACCAGTTTGTCCTGCAACGCCAACAAGTCTTTCAGGGATTCGCGAATCAGCTCGATGGTGATGTCGCGGCCCATGAAGTGCGAGTGGGCGATCACGCGTTTCAGCGCACCTTCCAGCTCACGGACGTTGGAGCGAATGCGCTGGGCAATGAAGAACGCGGCGTCATGCGGTAACTCGACTTTGGCCTGGTCGGCCTTCTTCATCAAGATCGCCACGCGGGTTTCCAGTTCCGGCGGCTCGACGGCAACCGTCAGGCCCCAGCCGAAGCGGGATTTGAGGCGTTCTTCAAGGCCTTCGATTTCTTTCGGGTAGCGGTCACTGGTGAGAATGACCTGCTGGCCACCTTCAAGCAGGGCGTTGAAGGTGTGGAAAAACTCTTCCTGCGAGCGCTCTTTGCGGGCGAAGAACTGAATATCGTCGATCAGCAACGCATCCACTGAACGGTAGAAACGCTTGAACTCGTTGATCGCGTTCAGTTGCAGTGCCTTGACCATGTCGGCCACGAAGCGCTCGGAATGCAGGTACACAACCTTCGCATTCGGGTTCTTCTTTAATAGATGGTTACCCACCGCGTGCATCAAGTGGGTCTTACCCAGGCCGACGCCACCATAAAGGAACAGCGGGTTGTACCCGTGCTTGGGGTTGTCCGCCACTTGCCAGGCGGCCGCGCGGGCGAGCTGGTTGGATTTACCTTCGACGAAGTTTTCGAAGGTGAAGGTGCGGTTCAGGTAGCTGGTGTGCTTGAGCGCACCTTCGACCTGCACGGTGCGCTGTTCGGCGCGAACCGGGGCTTGCTGCGAAGCGGCACCGGACATCGGATCGAAACTGTCGCGAGACGGTTCATCGCTGACTTCAGGACTTTTCTGCGTCGAGCGCTTGGCCGTCGGTGCGGGCGTCTGCGTCGGTGCCTGCGTACTCACAGGCGTGGCATTTGCCTGGGCCTGCTGGGAAACCTGCGCGGCTGCAAGCGGCGCATTCGGTGCGGCACGCGGAGCGGAACTGCGTTTGCTGCCTATTAATAAGGAAAGCGCCGGCGCCATGCCGTTGCCATGCTCATCCAGCAGTTCAAGGACGCGGCCCAGGTACTTTTCGTTGACCCAGTCCAGCACAAAACGGTTCGGTGCGTAGACGCGCAACTCGTCGCCTTCGGCTTCGACCTGTAGTGGACGGATCCAGGTGTTGAATTGTTGGGCAGGCAGCTCCTCGCGCAAAAGCTCCACGCACTGCTGCCAAAGTTCCACTGACACGGATATCCCCTAAGTTGAAAGCCGGTGAGGCAAAAACAAGCGGCCATTGTAGCGGCGAGCCGTCCACTTATCCACATGCAGGTTGCCCGGTGACCATGATTTATCAATGCGTTAAATCGGAAAAAGGCGACCAACGGTGTGTGAATAAGCTCTGTGGATAACCGCCTCTAAGGGCACTGGACAACTGGGGGTTGAACTCGGTGGATAACCTGCCTGTGGATAACAGGCCATTCCACACACAGGTTATCCGACAGCGCAGCACAGGCTGAACACGGTTTTCCACTGTAGTTGTCATTCTCTGTACATCACGTCAGACAAGGCCTAATGCTACTTATCCACAGAAGAAGGTGTGCCTAGCTTTTATAAGCTTTACAGAAAAGCTTTAAATAATTCCCTTCTTTATTTTTATGTATGGCAAGCAGGTGATCAGGCAAAGAACACCTAGATATCTATTTATAAGGAAACGCTGGTTGGAAATTGACCTGAAGGCTTGCTTTCTCTAGAATCCCCGGTCTCTTAAAACGGGGGCCATTCCGGCCCGTTGTGGACGAACCAGGTAACACGACATGAAACGTACTTTCCAACCAAGCACTATCAAACGCGCCCGTACCCACGGTTTCCGTGCTCGCATGGCTACCAAGAACGGCCGTGCTGTCCTGTCGCGTCGCCGCGCCAAAGGTCGTGCGCGTCTGGCAGTTTGATAATCCGGTACTGGAGGTGAGTCAGGACTTCAGTCGGGAAAAGCGTCTGCTTACTCCCCGGCATTTCAAGGCAGTCTTTGACTCCCCTACCGGCAAGGTTCCGGGGAAAAATCTCCTGCTCCTTGCACGCAACAACGATCTTGATCACCCCCGTCTCGGGCTGGTTATCGGGAAAAAGAGCGTAAAGCTCTCCGTTGAGCGCAATCGCCTCAAACGTTTGATGCGCGAATCATTTCGTCTGCACCAGGATTCACTGGTCGGCTGGGATATCGTTATCGTCGCGCGCAAAGGTCTGGGCGATGTAGAAAACCCCGAATTGATTCAGCATTTCGGCAAGCTCTGGAAGCGTCTGGCACGCAGCAAGCCAGTTCCAGAAGTCAAAACCGAAACTGTAGGGGTAGACAGTACCGATGCGTAAACTGGCCCTCGTTCCGATCCAGTTTTATCGCTATGCCATTAGTCCTTTGATGGCCAGCCACTGTCGTTTCTACCCCAGTTGTTCCTGCTACGCGTATGAAGCCATCGAAAATCATGGCCTTCTGCGCGGTGGCTGGCTGACCTTTCGTCGTTTAGGTCGCTGTCATCCGTGGAATCCCGGTGGTTATGACCCGGTTCCACCTATCCCTACCTCCCGTTCTTCTTCGATGGCCGAGTAATCATGGATATCAAACGCACGATCCTGATCGTCGCCCTGGCAATCGTGTCCTACGTTATGGTTCTTAAATGGAACCAGGACTATGGCCAGGCTGCCCTGCCGACTCAGAATGTTGCTTCCAGTACGACTACATCCGGTTTGCCGGACACCGCCACTGGCAATAATGCTGCCGCCAGTGACGATATTCCGCGCGCCGCTAGCGATACCAGTGCACCTGCCGAAACTCCGGTAGCCGCCAGCAAGGATCTGATCCAGATCAAAACCGACGTGCTCGATCTCGCGATCGATCCACAAGGTGGTGATGTTGCTCAACTGACCTTGCCTTTGTATCCACGTCGTCAGGATCGTCCTGATGTACCGTTCCAGCTGTTCGATAACGGCGGCGAACGTGTTTATCTGGCCCAAAGCGGTCTGATCGGCACCAATGGCCCGGATGCAAATCCGGCCGGTCGTCCGGTCTACTCTTCGGAGAAGAAGACTTATCAACTGGCTGACGGTCAGGACCAACTGGTCGTCGACCTGAAGTTCAGCAAGGACGGCGTCAATTACATCAAGCGTTTCACCCTGAAACGCGGCCTGTATGACGTAGCCGTTTCCTACATTGTGGATAACCAGAGCGCTCAGCCCTGGAACGGCGCAATGTTTGCTCAGTTGAAGCGTGATAACAGCGCTGATCCTTCGTCCACTACTGCTACTGGCACCGCGACTTACCTGGGCGCCGCCCTGTGGACAAGTTCGGAGCCGTACAAGAAAGTGTCCATGAAAGACATGGACAAGGCGCAGTTGAAAGAAACCGTCACCGGTGGCTGGGTAGCCTGGCTGCAACACTACTTCGTGACCGCGTGGATTCCGGCCAAGGGCGAAAACAACATCGTCCAGACCCGTAAAGACAGCAAAGGCAACTACATCATCGGCTACACCGGTCCTACACTGACCGCTGCTCCGGGTGCCAAAGTTGAAACCAGCGCTGTGCTGTACGCCGGTCCGAAAAGCCAGGCTGTATTGAAAGAGTTGTCCCCAGGTCTGGAACTGACCGTCGACTACGGCATTCTGTGGTTCATTGCCCAGCCAATCTTCTGGCTGCTGCAACACATCCACGCCATTGTCGGTAACTGGGGCTGGTCGATCATCTTCCTGACCATGCTGATCAAGGGTATTTTCTTCCCTCTGTCGGCTGCCAGCTACAAATCGATGGCGCGCATGCGTGCTGTCGCGCCGAAACTGGCTGCTCTGAAAGAGCAACATGGCGATGACCGGCAGAAAATGTCGCAAGCCATGATGGAGCTGTACAAGAAAGAGAAGATCAACCCGCTGGGCGGCTGCCTGCCGATCCTCGTACAGATGCCGGTTTTCCTTTCGCTGTACTGGGTTCTGCTGGAAAGCGTGGAAATGCGCCAGGCGCCGTTCATGCTGTGGATCACTGACCTGTCGATCAAGGATCCGTTCTTCATTCTGCCGATCATCATGGGCGCAACCATGTTCATCCAGCAGCAGCTGAACCCGACTCCGCCGGATCCGATGCAGGCGAAGGTCATGAAAATGATGCCAATCATCTTCACCTTCTTCTTCCTGTGGTTCCCTGCTGGTCTGGTGCTGTACTGGGTTGTGAACAACTGCCTGTCGATTGCACAACAGTGGTACATCACGCGTAAGATCGAAGCGGCGACGAAAAAAGCCGAGGCGTAACTTGCACTGTGGATAACACCACTCAAAACGCCCCCTAGTGGGGCGTTTTGCTATCTGCCACTTTTGTCTGGATTCCGGTTTATGAGCACACCTCGTGAAACCATCGCCGCCGTCGCCACCGCTCAGGGTCGCGGCGGTGTGGGCATTGTTCGTATTTCCGGGCCGCTGGCCAGCGTTGCAGCCAAAGCTATAAGCGGCCGCGAACTGAAACCGCGTTACGCCCATTACGGGCCATTTTTCAGTGATGACCAGCAAGTGCTCGATGAAGGTCTGGCGCTATATTTCCCGGGGCCAAACTCGTTCACCGGCGAAGACGTTCTGGAATTGCAGGGCCACGGTGGGCCGATCGTTCTGGACATGCTGCTCAAACGCTGCCTGGAACTGGGCTGCCGTCTGGCGCGTCCGGGGGAGTTCAGCGAACGCGCGTTCCTCAATGACAAACTCGACCTGGCCCAGGCCGAGGCGATTGCCGATTTGATCGAGGCGAGTTCTGCACAAGCGGCGCGCAATGCCCTGCGTTCTTTGCAAGGCGCGTTTTCCCAGCGTGTGCATAACTTGACCGAACAGCTGATAGGTCTGCGCATCTACGTCGAAGCCGCCATCGACTTCCCGGAAGAGGAAATCGACTTTCTTGCCGATGGCCACGTGCTGAGCATGCTGGACAAGGTCCGTGATGAATTATCCACAGTACTGCGTGAAGCCGGACAGGGCGCGTTGTTGCGCGATGGTATGACCGTGGTGATTGCCGGTCGTCCGAATGCCGGCAAGTCCAGCCTGTTGAATGCGTTAGCCGGTCGGGAAGCGGCGATCGTCACCGAGATTGCCGGCACCACCCGCGATATTTTGCGTGAACATATCCACATCGACGGTATGCCGTTGCACGTTGTGGATACCGCAGGTTTGCGTGATACCGAAGACCAGGTGGAAAAGATTGGCGTTGAACGCGCACTGAAAGCCATCGGCGAAGCGGATCGCGTCCTGCTGGTGGTCGATGCAACCGCTCCGGAAGCACTGGATCCGTTTGCCTTGTGGCCTGAATTCCTCGAAACCCGCCCGGATCCGGCCAAGGTTACGTTGATTCGTAACAAAGCAGACCTGACTGGTGAATCCATTTCCCTGGAAGTCAGTGAAGATAGCCACGTGACGATCAGCCTGAGCGCCAAATCTGCAGGTGATGGTCTGGAACTCCTGCGTGATCACCTCAAGGCCTGTATGGGCTACGAGCAGACTTCGGAAAGCAGCTTCAGTGCTCGTCGTCGCCATCTGGAAGCGTTGCGCCATGCCAGTGCAGCCCTTGAACACGGTCGTGCACAACTGACTCTGGCGGGTGCGGGCGAGTTGCTGGCCGAAGACCTGCGTCAGGCTCAGCACTCTCTAGGGGAAATCACCGGGGCATTCAGCTCTGATGATCTGCTGGGACGGATCTTTTCCAGCTTCTGTATCGGTAAATAAACCCTCCGCTTTCCACAGACAGGTCCATTCGCGACCTGTCTGCGCCTCCTCTTTCTCAAACCTTTCTCCAGTGCCGGGCAGATTTCGTCTCCCTGAGCAGATTTCTCGTGCCCGTTATTTCTTCATTCACCGCATTTCTGTGGATTAAGCCCTGTGAATAACTGCCACTAAGGGCAGTTGATAACAGGGCCTGAAAACTGGATATAACCCACGTTGTGGATAACCACCCCTTTAATCCACAGGCTTAAACCGGTTATCCAAGGCCCTTATTGGCACATGATCACAGGGTTTTGAAACTCTGTACATATTGAATATAAAGGCTTGTAGCAATCTATCCACAGAAAGTATGCTCAGTAAAAATAAACATAAAAACAAAGGTTTTATAAATTTCTCTCTTTTTTATTCTTTTAACCTCGAGTTCTCCACAGCTGGTTAAATTTTGTGCAAAGGGTTCTTTAGGAAGGGCGAAGTCCCTATACTTGTCGACCAGGTTCAGAAACCTGATCTCAAACTATTCCTGAATTACCTACTTAAGCAGGCACGAGGTGCGTGGTGGATTTCCCTTCCCGTTTTGAAGTGATCGTCATCGGCGGCGGTCATGCCGGTACCGAGGCAGCACTGGCCTCAGCACGTATGGGGGCAAAAACCCTGTTGCTGACGCATAACGTGGAAACCCTCGGTGCCATGAGTTGCAACCCGGCCATTGGTGGCATTGGCAAAAGCCATCTGGTCAAGGAAATCGATGCCCTCGGCGGCGCGATGGCCACCGCTACCGATTTCGGTGGCATCCAGTTTCGCGTGTTGAACAGCCGCAAAGGCCCCGCCGTTCGGGCGACCCGTGCGCAAGCTGACCGGATTCTGTACAAAGCCGCTGTCCGCGAAATTCTGGAAAACCAGCCGAACCTGTGGATATTTCAACAAGCTGCTGACGACCTGATCGTCGAGCAGGAACAAGTCCGTGGTGTTGTCACGCAAATGGGTCTGCGTTTTCTCGCCGATTCCGTGGTGTTGACCACCGGTACGTTCCTCGGCGGACTTATCCACATCGGTTTGCAGAATTTTTCCGGCGGTCGCGCCGGTGATCCGCCGTCCATCGCACTGGCTCACCGTCTGCGTGAACTACCGCTGCGTGTCGGTCGCCTGAAAACCGGTACGCCGCCGCGTATCGACGGCAAGTCTGTGGATTTCTCGGTAATGACCGAGCAACCAGGCGATACGCCGATCCCGGTGATGTCGTTCATGGGCAACAAAGAACAGCATCCACGTCAGGTCAGTTGCTGGATTACTCACACCAACGCCCGCACCCACGAAATCATTGGCGCGAACCTCGATCGTTCGCCGATGTATTCCGCTGCCGGTGAGATCGAAGGCATTGGCCCGCGCTACTGCCCGTCGATCGAAGACAAGATCCACCGCTTTGCCGACAAGGAAAGCCATCAGGTGTTTATCGAACCGGAAGGTTTGACCACCCATGAGCTGTACCCGAACGGAATATCCACAAGCCTGCCGTTCGACGTGCAATTGCAGATCGTGCAATCGATTCGCGGCATGGAAAACGCGCACATCGTGCGTCCGGGTTATGCGATCGAGTACGACTACTTCGATCCGCGTGACCTGAAGTACAGCCTCGAGACCAAAGTCATCGGCGGTCTGTTCTTCGCCGGGCAAATCAACGGCACCACAGGTTACGAAGAAGCTGGCGCCCAAGGTTTGCTGGCCGGGGCCAACGCCGCACTGCGCGCCAAGGGCAAAGAAGCCTGGTGTCCGCGTCGCGATGAAGCGTACATCGGTGTGTTGGTCGACGACCTGATCACCCTCGGTACCCAAGAGCCGTACCGCATGTTCACTTCCCGTGCCGAATACCGCCTGATCCTGCGCGAGGACAACGCCGACCTGCGTTTGACCGAAAAAGGTCGCGAGCTCGGTTTGGTCGATGACGCACGTTGGGCAGCCTTCTGCAAGAAACGCGAAAGCATCGAACTCGAAGAACAGCGCCTGAAAAGCACTTGGGTTCGCCCGAATACGCAGCAGGGCGATGCGATCGCGGAAAAATTCGGCACGCCGCTGACCCACGAATACAACTTGCTCAACCTCTTGAGCCGTCCGGAAATCGACTACGCTGGTCTGGTCGAAGTGACCGGCAACGGCGCCGAAGATCCTCAGGTCGCCGAGCAGGTTGAAATCAAAACCAAGTACGCCGGTTACATCGACCGTCAACAGGACGAAATCGCCCGTCTGCGCGCCAGTGAAGACACGAAATTGCCTGTGGATATCGATTACACCAACATTTCCGGTCTCTCCAAGGAGATCCAGAGCAAGCTCGGTGCCACGCGTCCAGAGACGCTGGGTCAGGCTTCGCGGATCCCGGGTGTGACCCCGGCAGCGATTTCGCTGTTGATGATTCATTTGAAAAAACGCGGCGCGGGCCGTCAGTTGGAGCAAAGCGCTTGAGTTCTAAGGTCACTTCGCAACACGCCGAAGAGTTATCCACAGGAGCCCGCGAGCTCGGTGTCCATCTCACTGAAACCCAGCACGAATTGCTGCTGGGTTATCTGGCCCTGTTGATCAAATGGAACCAGGCCTACAACCTGACTGCGGTGCGCGATCCGGACGAAATGGTTTCGCGACACTTGCTCGATAGTCTGAGCGTGATGTCGTTCATCGAAAACGGTCGCTGGCTCGACGTCGGCAGTGGCGGCGGCATGCCGGGGATCCCGTTGGCGATCCTGTATCCGGACTCGCAAGTGACCTGTCTGGACAGCAACGGCAAGAAAACCCGCTTTCTGACTCAGGTCAAACTCGAACTCAAACTGGATAACCTGCAAGTTATCCACAGTCGTGTCGAAGCCTTCCAGCCTGCTCAACCGTTCAATGGGATCATTTCCCGGGCGTTCAGCAGCATGGAAAACTTCACCAACTGGACTCGCCACTTAGGCGACGCCGATACACGTTGGCTGGCAATGAAGGGCGTTCATCCGGCCGATGAGCTGGTAGCATTGCCGGCAGACTTCAAACTCGATAGCGAACACGCCCTGGCCGTACCCGGTTGCCAAGGCCAACGCCATCTGCTGATACTGCGCCGCACGGCATGATTGGGAACACAAGCAAGAATGGCTAAGGTATTCGCGATAGCGAACCAAAAGGGTGGTGTGGGCAAGACCACCACCTGCATCAACCTCGCAGCATCGCTGGTCGCGACCAAGCGCCGGGTGCTGTTGATCGATCTCGATCCACAGGGCAACGCCACCATGGGTAGCGGTGTGGATAAACACGGCCTGGAAAATTCGGTCTACGACCTGCTGATCGGCGAATGCGATCTGGCCCAGGCCATGCACTATTCCGAACATGGCGGTTACCAACTGCTGCCGGCCAACCGCGACCTGACCGCGGCCGAAGTGGTGCTGCTGGAAATGCAGATGAAGGAAAGCCGTCTGCGCAGCGCGCTGGCGCCGATCCGCGAAAACTACGATTACATTCTGATCGACTGCCCGCCGTCGCTGTCGATGCTTACGCTGAACGCACTGGTCGCCGCTGATGGGGTCATTATCCCCATGCAGTGTGAGTACTTTGCGCTCGAAGGCTTGAGCGACCTTGTGGATAACATCAAGCGCATCGCCGAACTGCTGAATCCGAACCTGAAAGTCGAAGGGTTACTGCGGACCATGTATGACCCGCGCCTGAGCCTGATGAACGACGTTTCGGCGCAGCTCAAGGAACACTTCGGCGATCAGCTGTACGACACGGTGATCCCGCGCAACATCCGCCTGGCCGAAGCGCCGAGCTACGGCATGCCGGCGCTTGCCTACGACAAGCAATCGCGCGGCGCCCTGGCTTATCTGGCCCTGGCCGGCGAGATGGTTCGCCGTCAGCGCAAAAACTCACGCATCGCCGCCGCTCAGGCAACTTAAGGAATCCCCATGGCCGTCAAGAAACGAGGTCTCGGACGTGGACTGGATGCACTGCTGAGTGGTCCGACCGTCAGCGCGCTGGAAGAACAAGCGGCGCAAGCTGACACCCGCGAACTGCAGCACTTGCCGTTGGATCTGCTGCAGCGCGGCAAATACCAGCCGCGCCGCGACATGGATCCGCAGGCGCTGGAAGAACTGGCAGCGTCGATCAAGGCGCAAGGCGTGATGCAGCCGATCGTGGTGCGCCCGATTGGCGGTGGCCGCTTCGAGATCATCGCTGGTGAACGTCGCTGGCGCGCGAGTCAGCAAGCCGGGCAGGAAACCATCCCGGCGATGGTCCGCGATGTGCCGGATGAAACCGCAATCGCTATTGCGCTGATCGAGAACATCCAGCGCGAAGACCTCAATCCGATCGAAGAAGCGGTGGCCCTGCAGCGTTTGCAGCAGGAGTTCCAGCTCACTCAGCAACAGGTCGCCGAAGCTGTGGGTAAGTCCCGCGTCACTGTGGCTAACCTGTTGCGGCTTATTGCGCTGCCGGAAGTCATCAAGACCATGCTGTCCCATGGCGACCTGGAAATGGGTCATGCCCGTGCATTGCTCGGTCTGCCGGACAATCAACAGGTGGAAGGGGCGCGACATGTTGTCGCACGCGGTCTCACTGTGCGCCAAACTGAGGCACTGGTTCGTCAGTGGTTGAGTGGCAAACCGGAGCCTGTGGAGGCGACCAAACCCGACCCGGATATCGCCCGCCTCGAACAGCGTCTGGCCGAGCGCCTAGGCTCTGCGGTGCAGATTCGCCATGGGAAGAAGGGAAAGGGCCAGTTGGTGATCGGTTACAACTCCCTCGATGAGCTTCAAGGTGTGCTCGCACACATCCGCTGAAACATTTCCTCATGTAGCGCGCAGTCGGAAATCACTACCTGACAGTTGAATAGGGGCAGAACCGCCCCTATACTCTGCGCGCATTTTGTCGGCACAAATTATGCCAAGTTATTGAATTCTGGCAGCCGACCATTGGAGAGCAAACGTGATGGAAACCCGCAAGCCAAACCGCCTGCCGTTCCATCGCCTGGCGGTTTTTCCGGTGTTAATGGCTCAATTTGTCATTTTGCTCATTGCCGCTTTGGCGCTCTGGCAATGGCACGGAGTCGTTGCCGGATACTCGGGACTTTGCGGAGGCCTGATAGCCTTGCTGCCCAATGTTTATTTCGCTCACAAGGCATTTCGGTTTTCCGGCGCCCGAGCAGCCCAGTCCATCGTCCGGTCCTTTTACGCCGGCGAGGCAGGCAAACTGATTTTGACGGCAGTGCTCTTTGCACTGGTGTTTGCAGGTGTGAAGCCATTGGCGCCGATAGCTGTATTCGGCGCGTTCGTGCTGACTCAGTCGGTCAGCTGGTTCGCTCCCCTGCTGATGAGAACAAGACTTTCGAGACCTTAGGGCGTTTGAGGCAACCATGGCAGAAACAACCGCTTCGGGCTATATCCAGCACCACTTGCAGAACCTGACCTTCGGTCAGCTACCTAACGGCGGCTGGGGCTTTGCCCATACCGCAGCAGAAGCCAAAGAAATGGGCTTCTGGGCTTTCCACGTCGATACCCTCGGCTGGTCGGTCGCGTTGGGTCTGATCTTCGTACTTCTTTTCCGCATGGCGGCAAAGAAAGCGACTTCGGGTCAGCCGGGTGCTTTGCAGAACTTCGTTGAAGTATTGGTCGAATTCGTCGATGGCAGCGTGAAAGACAGCTTCCATGGCCGTAGCCCGGTGATTGCACCGCTGGCACTGACCATCTTCGTCTGGGTGTTCCTGATGAACGCCGTCGACCTGGTACCGGTCGACTGGATTCCTCAGCTGGCCATCCTGATCTCCGGTGACCACCACATCCCGTTCCGCGCCGTGTCGACCACCGACCCGAACGCGACCCTGGGCATGGCGTTCTCGGTTTTCGCACTGATCATTTTCTATAGCATCAAGGTCAAGGGCTTCGGCGGCTTCATCGGCGAACTGACCCTGCACCCGTTCGGCAGCAAGAACATCTTCGTTCAAGCCCTGCTGATCCCGGTGAACTTCCTGCTGGAATTCGTGACCCTGATCGCCAAGCCGATCTCTCTGGCTCTGCGTCTGTTCGGCAACATGTATGCCGGCGAGCTGGTGTTCATTCTGATCGCTGTGATGTTCGGCAGCGGCCTGCTCTGGCTGAGCGGCCTGGGCGTTGTTCTGCAGTGGGCGTGGGCTGTGTTCCACATCCTGATCATCACGCTGCAGGCGTTCATCTTCATGATGCTGACCATCGTCTACTTGTCGATGGCGCACGAAGAAAACCATTAAGGCCAGTCTCGACTAGTCTGATGTCCTTCCCGGTCAAACGGGAAGGGGCTCTTCACAGGGCACCTGAAACGATTTGTTTTACCGCTTTAATCTAAAAAACCTAAACCATACGACGTAAAAGTCGGGAGGAAAGATGGAAACTGTAGTTGGTCTAACCGCTATCGCTGTTGCACTGTTGATCGGCCTGGGCGCACTGGGTACCGCAATTGGTTTCGGCCTGCTGGGCGGCAAGTTCCTGGAAGGCGCAGCGCGTCAGCCAGAAATGGTTCCAATGCTGCAAGTTAAAATGTTCATCGTTGCCGGTCTGCTCGACGCCGTAACCATGATCGGTGTTGGTATCGCTCTGTTCTTCACCTTTGCGAACCCGTTCGTTGGTCAGATCGCTGGCTAATTACCCGGATTCTTCCGAGTAATTTGATGTGATGGACAACGTAACTGCGAGGTGTTGGCGTGAACATTAATGCGACCCTGATTGGCCAGTCCGTTGCGTTCCTGATTTTTGTACTGTTCTGCATGAAGTATGTATGGCCTCCGGTCATCGCTGCTCTGCACGAACGTCAAAAGAAGATCGCTGATGGTCTGGACGCTGCCAGCCGTGCAGCTCGCGACCTGGAGTTGGCCCAAGAAAAAGCGGGTCAGCAACTGCGCGAAGCGAAAGCTCAGGCAGCTGAAATCATCGAGCAAGCCAAGAAACGCGGTAACCAGATTGTCGAAGAGGCCGTTGAAAAGGCCCGTGTCGACGCTGACCGTGTGAAGGTTCAGGCTCAAGCCGAGATCGAACAGGAACTGAACAGTGTCAAAGACAAGCTGCGTGCCCAAGTGGGCTTGCTGGCTGTCGGCGGCGCCGAGAAGATCCTGGGTGCCACAATCGATCAAAACGCGCACGCAGAGCTGGTTAACCAACTGGCTGCTGAAATCTAAGCGAGGGCGATCATGGCAGAACTGACCACGTTGGCCCGACCTTACGCTAAGGCGGCCTTCGAGCACGCTCAGGCCCACCAGCAACTGGCCAATTGGTCAGCCATGCTCGGCCTGGCTGCAGCGGTGTCGCAAGACGACACCATGCAGCGCGTGCTCAAGGCCCCGCGACTGACGAGCGCAGAAAAGGCCGCCACGTTTATTGACGTGTGCGGCGACAAGTTTGATGCCAAGGCACAGAACTTCATCAATGTCGTTGCCGAAAACGACCGTCTCCCGCTTCTGCCGGAGATTGCCGCTCTTTTCGACCTGTACAAGGCCGAACAAGAGAAGTCGGTAGACGTTGAAGTGACCAGTGCTTTTGCATTGAACCAAGAACAGCAAGACAAACTCGCCAAGGTTCTCAGTGCACGACTCAACCGGGAAGTGCGCCTGCAAGTTGCGGAGGATGCTGCCCTAATAGGTGGTGTCGTTATCCGCGCCGGCGACCTGGTTATCGATGGCTCGATTCGCGGCAAAATCGCGAAACTTGCCGAAGCATTGAAATCTTGAGTTTGAAGGGGCAGCAGAGCAATGCAGCAACTCAATCCTTCCGAAATAAGTGAAATTATCAAGGGCCGCATCGACAAGCTCGATGTGACCTCCCAAGCCCGTAACGAAGGCACTGTCGTCAGCGTATCTGACGGCATCGTGCGGATTCACGGTCTGGCCGACGTTATGTACGGCGAGATGATCGAGTTTCCGGGCGGCGTCTACGGTATGGCCCTCAACCTGGAGCAAGACTCCGTAGGTGCCGTTGTACTGGGCGCTTACCAGTCTCTGGCTGAAGGCATGAGCGCCAAGTGCACTGGCCGCATCCTCGAAGTTCCGGTTGGTAAGGAACTGCTGGGTCGCGTAGTCGACGCACTGGGTAACCCTGTTGACGGCAAAGGTCCACTGGGCAACACCGAGACCGACGCGGTCGAGAAAGTTGCACCGGGCGTGATCTGGCGTAAGTCGGTAGACCAGCCTGTACAGACTGGCTACAAGGCTGTCGATGCCATGATCCCTGTCGGCCGTGGCCAGCGTGAGCTGATCATCGGTGACCGTCAGATCGGTAAAACCGCTCTGGCGATCGACGCGATCATCAACCAGAAAGACAGCGGCATTTTCTGCGTCTACGTAGCTATCGGTCAGAAGCAATCGACCATCGCCAACGTGGTTCGCAAGCTGGAAGAAAACGGCGCCCTGGCCAACACGATCATCGTGGCTGCCAGTGCTTCGGAATCTCCTGCGCTGCAATTCCTGGCACCGTACTCCGGTTGCACCATGGGTGAATTCTTCCGCGACCGCGGTGAAGACGCGCTGATCGTTTATGACGATCTGTCCAAGCAAGCAGTGGCTTACCGCCAGATTTCCCTGCTGCTGCGCCGTCCACCAGGCCGTGAAGCTTACCCAGGCGACGTGTTCTATCTCCACTCCCGTCTGCTGGAGCGCGCATCCCGCGTTTCGGAAGAATACGTAGAGAAGTTCACCAACGGCGCAGTGACCGGCAAAACCGGTTCCCTGACCGCACTGCCGATCATCGAAACCCAGGCTGGCGACGTTTCCGCGTTCGTTCCGACCAACGTGATTTCCATCACCGACGGTCAGATCTTCCTGGAATCGGCCATGTTCAACTCGGGCATCCGCCCTGCAGTGAACGCCGGTGTTTCGGTATCCCGTGTGGGTGGTGCCGCTCAGACCAAGATCATCAAGAAGCTCTCCGGTGGTATCCGTACCGCTCTGGCTCAGTACCGTGAACTGGCGGCATTCGCCCAGTTCGCTTCTGACCTGGACGAAGCGACCCGTAAGCAACTTGAGCATGGTCAGCGCGTTACCGAGCTGATGAAGCAGAAGCAATACGCACCAATGTCGATCGCTGACATGGCGCTGTCGCTGTATGCCGCTGAGCGTGGGTTCCTGACTGACATTGAAATCGCCAAGATCGGCAGCTTCGAACAAGCGCTGATTGCTTTCTTCAACCGCGATCACGCCGATTTGATGGCCAAGATCAACGTTAAAGGTGACTTCAATGACGAAATCGACGCTGGCATGAAAGCCGGTATCGAGAAGTTCAAGGCCACCCAAACCTGGTAAGCCGCAGCGGGAGCCGCGAGGCTCCCGCTTGCTAACCTGATAGGTGTTACATGGCAGGCGCAAAAGAGATTCGCAGTAAGATTGCGAGCATCAAAAGCACGCAAAAGATTACCAGCGCCATGGAAAAAGTGGCGGTCAGCAAAATGCGCAAGGCACAAATGCGCATGGCTGCTAGCCGTCCTTATGCGGAGCGTATCCGCCAGGTTATTGGGCATCTGGCCAACGCCAACCCGGAATACCGCCACCCGTTCATGATCGACCGCGAAATCAAGCGCGTTGGTTATGTTGTGGTGAGCAGTGACCGTGGTCTGTGCGGCGGCTTGAACACCAACCTGTTCAAGGCCCTGGTCAAGGACATGGCGGTAAACCGCGAAAACGGCGTCGAGATTGATCTGTGTGTCGTTGGTAGCAAGGGTGCGGCCTTTTTCCGCAACTTCGGCGGTAACGTCGTTGCAGCTATCAGCCACCTGGGTGAAGAGCCGTCGATCAATGATCTGATCGGCAGCGTCAAGGTGATGCTGGATGCCTACCTGGACGGCCGTATTGACCGCCTGTCCGTGGTGTCCAACAAGTTCATCAACACCATGACGCAACAGCCTACCGTGGAGCAGTTGATTCCACTGGTGGCAACCCCGGATCAGGATCTCAAGCACCACTGGGACTATCTCTACGAACCGGATGCCAAAGAGCTGCTTGACGGCTTGATGGTCCGCTACGTTGAGTCGCAGGTCTACCAGGCGGTGGTCGAGAACAACGCGGCTGAACAAGCTGCGCGGATGATCGCGATGAAGAACGCTACCGACAACGCCGGTGATTTGATCAGCGATTTGCAGCTGATCTACAACAAGGCGCGTCAGGCTGCGATCACCCAAGAGATCTCGGAAATCGTCGGCGGCGCTGCCGCGGTTTAACGGTTCAAATATTCAGAGGATCCAGCTATGAGTAGCGGACGTATCGTTCAAATCATCGGCGCCGTTATCGACGTGGAATTTCCACGCGACAGCGTACCGAGCATCTACAACGCGCTGAAAGTAGTGAGCGCGGCTGAAACCACTCTGGAAGTTCAGCAACAGCTGGGCGACGGCGTGGTTCGCACCATTGCGATGGGTTCCACCGAGGGCTTGAAGCGCGGTCTGGAAGTTACCGACTCTGGCGCAGCCATCTCCGTACCGGTCGGTAAAGCGACCCTGGGCCGGATCATGGACGTCCTCGGTAACCCGATCGACGAAGCTGGCCCGATCGACACCGAAGAGCGTTGGGGCATTCACCGTCCAGCGCCTTCGTTCGCTGAGCAAGCAGGCGGCAACGACCTGCTGGAAACCGGCATCAAGGTTATCGACCTGGTTTGCCCGTTTGCCAAAGGCGGTAAAGTCGGTCTGTTCGGTGGTGCCGGTGTAGGCAAAACCGTAAACATGATGGAACTGATCCGTAACATCGCCATCGAGCACAGCGGTTATTCCGTGTTCGCCGGTGTGGGTGAGCGTACTCGTGAGGGTAACGACTTCTACCATGAGATGAAGGATTCCAACGTTCTGGACAAAGTGGCACTGGTTTACGGTCAGATGAACGAGCCGCCGGGTAACCGTCTGCGCGTAGCACTGACCGGCCTGACCATGGCCGAGAAGTTCCGTGACGAAGGTAACGACGTTCTGCTGTTCGTCGACAACATCTATCGTTACACCCTGGCCGGTACTGAAGTATCCGCACTGCTGGGCCGTATGCCTTCGGCAGTAGGTTACCAGCCGACCCTGGCTGAAGAGATGGGCGTTCTGCAAGAACGTATCACTTCGACCAAGGAAGGTTCGATCACTTCGATCCAAGCGGTATACGTACCTGCGGATGACTTGACCGACCCGTCGCCAGCGACCACCTTCGCCCACTTGGACGCCACCGTCGTTCTGTCCCGTGACATCGCTTCCCTGGGTATCTACCCAGCGGTAGATCCACTGGATTCGACTTCGCGCCAGCTGGACCCGAACGTAATCGGCCAGGACCACTACGACACCGCTCGCGGCGTTCAGTACGTTCTGCAACGTTACAAAGAGCTGAAGGACATCATCGCGATCCTGGGTATGGACGAGCTGTCGGAAGCCGACAAGCAGTTGGTAAACCGTGCTCGTAAGATCCAGCGCTTCTTGTCGCAGCCGTTCTTCGTGGCTGAAGTCTTCACCGGTGCTTCGGGTAAATACGTTTCCCTGAAAGACACTATTGCTGGCTTCAAAGGCATCCTCAATGGTGACTACGACCACCTGCCAGAACAAGCGTTCTACATGGTTGGCGGCATCGAAGAAGCGATCGAGAAAGCCAAGAAACTGTAATCCCGGCGCCCGGCAACGGGCGCTAATTTAGGTTGAGGCAATCAGATGGCTATGACAGTCCATTGCGATATCGTCAGCGCGGAAGGGGAAATCTTTTCCGGCCTGGTCGAGATGGTGATTGCGCACGGTGCACTGGGTGATCTTGGTATCGCTCTGGGTCACGCGCCGCTGATCACTAATCTGAAGCCAGGTCCGATCCGCCTGATCAAGCAAGGCGGGGAAGCCGAGGTGTTCTACATCTCCGGTGGTTTCCTCGAGGTTCAGCCGAACATGGTCAAGGTGCTTGCCGATACCGTGCAACGCGCCGCCGACCTGGATGAAGCTCAAGCCCAGGCAGCTCTCAAGGCTGCCGAAGCTGCTCTGCACGAGAAGAGCGCAGATTTCGACTACGGAGCTGCGTCCGCACGTCTGGCCGAGGCTGCAGCTCAGCTGCGCACCGTCCAGCAGATCCGCAAGAAGTTTGGCGGTTAATCCGTCAGCCGCTTGTTGTGCGATTGATAAAAAAGGGTAGCCTCGGCTACCCTTTTTTCTTTTCCGAATTCCCGAAACCCGGTCGCAGTTGCTGACCACCCAGGATTGGTAGCCAGTCATGTCTCTTGAAATCGTTATCCTCGCGGCCGGTCAAGGCACTCGTATGCGTTCGGCACTGCCGAAAGTGCTGCATCCGATTGCCGGCAACTCCATGCTGGGTCATGTTATCCACAGCGCCCGGCAACTTGATCCGCAACGCATTCATGTGGTGATCGGTCACGGCGCCGACGTGGTGCGCGAGCGACTGGCTGCCGACGATCTGAATTTCGTCCTGCAGGACAAGCAACTCGGCACCGGCCACGCCACCGCTCAAGCGGTGCCGTTCATTACTGCCGACACCGTGCTGATCCTCTACGGGGACGTGCCGCTGATCGAAGTCGAAACCCTGCAGCGTCTGCTCAAGCACGTCGTGCCTGGACAGATGGGCTTGCTCACCGTCGAGCTGGATGACCCGACCGGTTACGGCCGCATCGTGCGCGATACCGACGGTAAGGTGGCCGCGATCATTGAGCACAAAGATGCCAGCGAAGCGCAACGCGCAATTACTGAAGGCAACACCGGCATTCTTGCTGTCCCGGCCAATCGTCTGGCTGACTGGATGAGCCGTCTGTCGAACAACAATGCTCAGGGCGAGTACTACCTGACCGACGTGATCGAGATGGCTGTCAGTGATGGTCTGGTGGTCGCCACCGAGCAACCGCACGACCCAATGGAAGTGCAGGGCGCCAACGATCGCAAGCAACTGTCTGAGCTGGAGCGTCATTACCAGTTGCGCGCTGGTCGTCGGTTGATGACGCAAGGCGTCACCCTGCGTGACCCGGCGCGCTTTGACGTGCGTGGTGAAGTGACCGTCGGTCGCGATGTGCTGATTGACATCAACGTGATCCTCGAAGGCAACGTTGTCATCGAAGATGACGTGGTGATCGGCCCGAACTGCGTGATCAAGGACAGCACCCTGCGCAAAGGCGTGGTCATCAAAGCCAACAGTCATATCGAAGGTGCCGTACTGGGCGAGGGCAGTGATGCCGGCCCGTTCGCGCGTCTGCGTCCAGGCACCGTGCTTGAAGCGGGCGCACATGTGGGTAACTTCGTTGAGCTGAAAAATGCCCGCATGGGCGAAGGCGCCAAGGCGGGACACCTGACTTATCTGGGCGATGCCGAGATCGGTGCCCGTACCAACATCGGCGCCGGCACAATCACCTGCAACTACGATGGCGCCAACAAGTGGAAAACCGTGCTGGGTGCAGATGTGTTCATCGGTTCCAATAATTCGCTGGTCGCGCCTGTGGATATCTCCGACGGTGCATCCACGGCGGCCGGCTCGACGATTACGCAGAATGTGGATAACGCGCAGTTGGCCGTGGGCCGAGCGCGGCAGAGAAATATCGACGGCTGGAAGCGGCCGGAGAAGATCAAGAAGAGCTGAGTTATCCACAGCGGTTTTTTGAAGATCAAGAGATCGCAGCCTTCGGCAGCTCCTACGGGAATGTTGAAGGCTGCGATTTTTTTTGGGTGACAGCTTGACGATTTAGAGCCGATAGGTTTTGATTGCTTCCGTTATCTTTCGAAACGAAACTTAAGTCGCCATGTCGAAACGCAACACGCCGCAACGCCGCCACAACATCCTCGCCTTGCTCAACGAGCAGGGCGAAGTCAGTGTGGATGAACTGGCCAAGCGCTTCGAAACCTCGGAAGTTACGATTCGCAAGGATCTCGCCGCGCTGGAAAGCCACGGTCTGTTGCTGCGCCGCTACGGCGGGGCGATCACCATGCCGCAGGAACTGGTCGCGGAAACCGCGCAGAGCGTTTCCAAGTACAAACAGGCCATCGCCCGCGCGGCGGTGAAACGCATCCGCGAGCACGCGCGCATCATCATCGACAGCGGCAGCACCACTGCCGCGATGATCCCCGAACTTGGCCAGCAGCCGGGTTTGGTGGTGATGACCAATTCCCTGCACGTCGCCAATGCCTTGAGCGAACTCGAACACGAGCCTGTGCTGTTGATGACTGGCGGCACCTGGGATCCGCATTCGGAATCCTTTCAGGGCCAGGTCGCCGAGCAGGTACTACGCTCTTACGACTTCGACCAGTTGTTCATTGGCGCCGACGGTATCGATCTGGTGCGCGGCACGACGACTTTCAATGAATTGCTGGGACTGAGCCGGGTCATGGCCGAGGTGGCGCGAGAAGTCATCGTCATGGTCGAGGCCGACAAGATCGGTCGCAAGATTCCCAATCTGGAACTGCCGTGGAGCAGCGTCCATACCCTCATTACCGATGATCGCCTGCCTATCGAAGCGCGCGATCAGATACAGGCCCGCGGTATCACCGTGATTTGCGCGGCTGTCAGTCAGGAGAAATAAGCATGTGTGGAATTGTCGGCGCAGTTGCTGAACGTAATATCACCGCCATCCTGCTCGAAGGCCTCAAGCGCCTTGAATACCGCGGCTACGACAGCGCCGGTGTCGCGGTCTTCACCAACGACGAAACCCTCGAGCGCATGCGTCGTCCGGGCAAGGTCAGCGAACTCGAAGCCGCATTGGCCGAGCATCCGTTGGTTGGCCGTCTCGGCATTGCTCACACCCGCTGGGCCACCCACGGCGCACCGTGCGAGCGTAACGCGCACCCGCATTTCTCCGGCGACATCGCGGTGGTGCACAACGGCATCATCGAAAACCACGAAGCCCTGCGTGAACAACTGAAAGCGCTGGGTTACGTGTTTACTTCGGATACCGACACCGAAGTTATCGCCCATCTGCTCAACCACAAGCTCAAGGACCAGCCAGACCTGAGCGTTGCGCTAAAAGCGACGGTCAAGGAATTGCACGGTGCTTACGGTCTGGCGGTGATCAATGCCAAACAGCCTGATCGTCTGGTCGCCGCGCGCAGTGGCAGCCCATTGGTGATCGGTCTGGGTCTGGGCGAGAATTTCCTCGCCTCTGACCAATTGGCCCTGCGTCAGGTCACCGACCGGTTCATGTATCTGGAAGAAGGCGATATCGCCGAAATTCGCCGCGATAACGTGCAGATCTGGGACATCAACGGCAATGCCGTCGAGCGCCAGACCGTGCAGTACAGCGATGGTGCTGAAGCTGCCGACAAAGGTGAATACCGCCACTACATGCTCAAGGAAATCCACGAGCAACCGGCCGTTGTACAACGCACCCTCGAAGGTCGCCTGAGCAACGATCAGGTGCTGGTGCAAGCGTTCGGCCCACAAGCGGCCGAACTGTTCGCCAAAGTCCGCAACGTGCAGATCGTCGCGTGCGGCACCAGTTATCACGCGGGTATGGTCGCGCGGTACTGGCTCGAAGAATTGGCCGGCATTCCGTGCCAGGTCGAAGTCGCCAGCGAATTCCGCTACCGCAAAGTGGTGGTGCAGCCGGACACCTTATTCGTGACCATCTCGCAGTCCGGCGAAACCGCCGACACCCTGGCGGCGCTGCGCAATGCCAAGGAACTGGGCTTCCTCGCCAGCCTGGCCATCTGCAACGTTGGCATCAGCTCGCTGGTGCGCGAATCCGACCTGACCCTGCTGACCCAGGCCGGCCGCGAAATCGGCGTCGCCTCGACTAAAGCCTTCACCACGCAACTGGTCGGCCTGTTGCTGCTGACTCTGTCGCTGGGTCAAGTACGCGGGACGTTAGCCGAGGGCGTTGAAGCGCGTCTGGTCGAGGAACTGCGTCGTCTGCCAACCCGTCTCGGTGAAGCATTGGCCATGGACAGCACCGTGGAAAAAATCGCCGAGCTGTTCGCCGAGAAGAACCACACGCTATTTCTCGGTCGTGGTGCGCAATTCCCGGTAGCAATGGAAGGCGCCTTGAAACTCAAGGAAATCTCCTACATCCACGCCGAAGCCTACCCGGCCGGCGAACTGAAACACGGCCCGCTGGCGCTTGTGGATAACGATATGCCGGTGGTTACCGTCGCGCCGAACAACGAACTGCTGGAAAAGCTCAAATCCAACCTGCAGGAAGTCCGTGCCCGTGGCGGTGAACTGATCGTATTCGCCGATGAGAAAGCCGGGATGACCAACGGCGAAGGCACCCACGTGGTGCAGATGCCGCACATCCACGACATCCTCTCGCCGATCCTCTACACGATTCCGCTGCAGTTGCTGTCGTACTACGTGGCGGTACTCAAGGGCACGGACGTCGATCAGCCGCGTAACCTGGCGAAGTCGGTGACGGTGGAATAAGTTATCCACAGCTGACCTACGCACAAAAAATCGCAGCTTCGGCTGCGATTTTTGTATCTGACTCGAGAGGCACCATGGACCGCTTCCAGGAAATGCACATCTTCACCACCGTCGCTCAAGAGCAAGGCTTCTCCTCTGCCGCGCGGCGTCTGGGTTTGTCAGCGGCCAGCGTCACGCGTGCGGTGGCGGCGCTGGAGTTGCGCATCGGCACGCAGTTGCTGATTCGTACTACGCGCAGTGTGCATTTGAGCGAAGCCGGGCAGCGTTATCTGGAGGATTGTCGGAGGATTCTCGCTGAGGTGCAGGAAGCCGAGGATTCGGCAGCGGGCAGTCATGCCGAGCCGCGTGGGCAACTGACGGTCACAGCGCCGGTGTTGTTCGGTGATTTGTTTGTGACGCCGCTGATGGCGCGTTATCTGGCGCAGTATCCGGATGTCACGATCAATGCGGTACTGGTCGATCGGATCGTCAACATGGTCGAGGAGGGCATCGATGTGGCGGTGCGCATCGGTGATCTGCCGGACAGCAGTCAGCATGCTGTTCGCGTGGGTGAGGTGCGTAGGGTCATTTGCGGCTCGCCGGACTACTTTGCCAAATATGGCCGACCGGCTCATCCCCACGCGTTGGCGGGCGCGCCAGTGGTGGCGACTTCAGCGATTGGCCAGCAACGCAGTTGGCCGTTTCTCGACGCGGGTGAACCGCTTAGCGTGCGTCCTGAGCCGCGTCTGATCGTGACCGCCAATCAGGCAGCGATTACCGCAGCCTGCATGGGGCTGGGCTTGACTCGGGTGCTGTCTTATCAAGTTGCCAGCAAAATCGCGACCGGTGAGCTGGAAATCGTCCTCGCTGAATTTGAACTGCCGACATTGCCGATCCATGTGGTGTATCAGGGAGGGCGCAAGGCGCCGGCGCGGATCCGCAGTTTTGTCGATTTCACCGCCAACGCTTTGCGCGAACATCCTGCTTTGAAAGGCGCTGCGTTATTGCACCCGATGAAATAATCGATTGCAGTTGCTGGTGATTCTGTTGTTTTCGCGATCAGCGCAAGATGGCCTCCATCGGCGCTCTCATCCTCGCAGCGGCGCCACTGTTCAGCGGAGTCGACCATGCAAGCGATCAAACTCTACAACTTTCCACGTTCCGGCCACGCCCACCGTGTCGAGCTGATGTTGTCCCTGTTGCAACTGCCGACCGAGCTGATCTTCGTCGATCTGGCCAAAGGTGAGCACAAGCAGCCGGCGTATCTGGCGATCAACAGTTTCGGCCAGGTGCCGGCCATCGATGACGACGGTGTGGTGCTGGCCGACTCCAACGCGATTCTGGTGTACCTGGCGCAGAAATACGGCAACGGCCGTTGGTTGCCAACGGATCCTGTCGGCGCCGCACGTGTGCAGCGCTGGTTGTCGGCCGCCGCCGGACCGATCGCTTTCGGGCCCGCTGCAGCGCGACTGGTCACGGTGTTTGGCGCACAACTGAATGCGGACGAGGCAATCACCCGGGCGCACAACCTGCTCAACGTGATGGACATCGAGTTGGGCAAAACCGCGTACCTGGCCGGCGACGAACCGACCATTGCCGACGTTTCTGCCTACAGTTACATCGCCCACGCACCGGAAGGCAACGTGTCACTGGACGATTACGGCAACGTCCGCGCCTGGCTGGCGCGGGTTGAAGCCTTGCCTGGTTTCGTCGGCATGCCGCGTACGGTTGCCGGTCTGCAAACCACTGCCTGATTTTCGCAATCGACACTGCGCCGACGGTGCAGGGGAGAGGTCGTGATGGAACGTTCACCGTGGCACGCTGGCGAACAGCAATTGCAGGCCCATGTCGGCGTTGCCGATCGTATGGAAGCCTTCGGGCGTAAGGTGATTCGCACCTGGATGCCGGATCAGCACCGTGAGTTCTATCAGCAACTGCCCTTCATGCTGTACGGCGCAGTCGATGCGCAGGGGATGCCGTGGGCCAGTGTGCTCGAAGGTGCGCCGGGGTTTGCCCGTTCGCCGGATCCCGAGCATTTGCATTTCGCCAGCCAGCCTGCTGCCGATGACCCGGCGCAACTGCGCAATGGCGAGCCGATCGGTTTACTCGGCATCGAATTGCATACCCGCCGGCGCAATCGCCTCAACGGCCATGTCGGCAATCTGAGCGCTGATGGTTTTGAAGTAAGCGTGGATCAGGCCTTCGGCAACTGCCCGCAATACATTCAACTGCGTCAGTTTCAGCGGGTGCCGCTGACGGATCCGCAGACACGCCCGGCTGAGCATCTACACGGCCTCGATGACGCGGCCGTTGCGCTGATCACTGGCGCCGATACGTTTTTTGTTGCCAGTTATGTGGATGTCGACGGCCAGCGTGCGGTGGATGTTTCCCACCGGGGTGGCCAGGCCGGTTTCGTCCGTGTGAAAGGCAATCGTCTTACCATCCCTGACTTTGCCGGCAATCTGCATTTCAACACCCTCGGCAATCTGCTGCTCAATCCCAAGGCCGGCTTGCTGTTCATCGACTTTTCCACAGGTGATCTGCTGCAACTCAGCGGGCGTACCGAGATCCTTCTCGATGACCCGCAGATCGAAGCCTTTCAAGGTGCGGAACGGCTGTGGACATTTGAGGTGGAAAAACTGGTGCGGCGTCCGGCCGCTCTGGCGTTACGCTGGCGCTTCGACGGCATGTCGCCGACCAGCCTGCTGACCGGCAATTGGGCCGAGGCGGACGCGCGTTTGCAGGCGCAGGCACTGGGTAATCAATGGCGGCCGTTGCGCGTGGCGAAGATCGAAGCAGAAAGTCGCAGCATCCGTTCAATCTATCTGGAGCCAACCGATGGCGCCGGGTTGCCAGTGTTTCTCGCGGGTCAGCATTTGCCAGTGCGTTTCACTATTGATGGCGAGGTGCATATCCGCACCTACAGTCTTTCGAGTGCGCCATCGGATGGTTTCTACCGGATCAGCGTGAAGCGCGAAGGGCTGATTTCCTCGCACCTGCATGAGCAGATTCGCGTTGGTGATGTGCTCGAGGCGCGGGCGCCGCAGGGGCATTTCACCGTGGCGCCGCTGGAACAGCGACCGTTGGTGCTGCTGGCTGCCGGGGTCGGCATCACGCCGTTGCTGTCGATGTTGCGCGAGGTTGTGTACCAGGGCTTGCGCACGCGGGGGATTCGTCCGACGTTGTTGCTGCAGAGTTCGCGCAGTCTGGCGGATCAGCCATTTCGAAAGGAGCTGGATCGTTTGCTCGAAACCGCAGGCGATTCTGTACGAGTGCTGCGTTTGCTCAGCCAGCCGGAAGCCGATCTGCAAGAGGGCGAGGATTTCGATGTGCATGGGCGCATCGACGGCGCGGTGCTGAGCAACCTGCTGGAGGCCGAGGATTTCGATCAGCTCGACTTTGTGCTCTGTGGCCCTGGTGGTTTTACCCAAGGGTTGTACGACACCCTGCGCGAACTGGATGTGCGCGACGCGCAGATTCACGCGGAAACCTTTGGCCCGTCGACGCTGAAACGTCAGGCCGATCCGGATGCGATTGTGATCGAGCAACCGCCCGCAGCAGCCACGTCGGTGCCGGTGGTGTTTGAGCGCTCGGCGAAAGAGGCACGTTGGCAACCCGATGGCGGCAGTTTGCTGGAGTTGGCGGAAAGCCGCGGATTGCGTCCGGAGTTCAGTTGCCGCGGTGGTTCGTGCGGTACCTGCAAGACCCGGCTGGTCAGTGGTGCGGTGAATTATCCACAGGTGCCGGCGGATATTCCGGAAGCGGGGCATGTGCTGATTTGCTGCGCAGTTCCGGCGCAAAGCAATCAGCCACTGGTACTGGATCTGTAGCTACTTTCCTGCGACGAATTTTTGCGGATTTCGAATCAGTCGTTTTCACCACTGACAGGCATCTGGAATCTGTCGCAGCAGTGGCATCAATTGCCGATAGCCTTGCAGGCAGCTTCCGCCAGCGTTGAATCCCGGCATCAGTCGGGGAGCGACGCTTTCGCCGACGGCTTCGCTGCGAGAGGAGTTGAGCAGTTCGTCTCCGTAATGGCCTATGCCCGTGCTCGGCGTCTTGTTGGCTTCGCACGAGCTCCCACGATATTTCGCACGCTGCGTTCGACCAGTTGCAGGCTGGCCTCACGCCAATTGATCCACTGCCAGTCGGCAATATTGCGGGCGGCGGGGAACTTCCCGCTGCGTTGGAAGCCATTGATCAGGTCGGCAAGGCTTTGCGGATCCTGCAAGTCGAAATACGCCATGAACTCGCCGGCAATTTCGCGGAACACTGCAATATCGCTGCCCATCGCCGGCAGGCCGCGTTGCATGGCTTCCACCAGCGGCAAACCAAAGCCTTCAACGAACGAGGGGAACACCAACGCGCTGGCGTGGGCGTAGGCATGTTCGAGGCTGGTGTCGCTGAGGTCGTTGAACATGAACAGGCGCCGGTTGAGCTCTGGATGATTGCTCACACGGGCAAGCAGGGCATCGCACTTCCAGCCGACCTGCCCGGCGATACACAACCGTGCCGTGGAACCGGCGGCCCAGGCGCGTTCTAAGGCGTCGAGCAGATACGCATGGTTCTTGCGCGGCTCAATGGTGCTCACCATCAGGAACACCGGATCGGTTGTCATAAACAACTTCTTCAGGCGCGGCTCGACGGTTCCTTCGGTGTTTCGCAGATCAAGTTCGGAGCCAAGGTGAAAAAAATCGAACCAACATTTGTCGGTCCGTTCGGTACCGATTCGGTACTTCAACTCCTCACGCAGTTGATCGCGTACCGTTGCGGAAATCGCCATGTAGCCATCGGCCGTGCGGGTGATCCAGTCGAACCACTCGCTGAAAACCCCAACCAGCCGGGATTCGTAAAACTGTGGATGAGTCAGCGGAATGAGGTCGTAGATCACCGCAATCACACCGACGCCGTCGCGTTTGATTCGCTCGACCTGGGCGAAAAAGTCCGAGTGCCAGGACGAGTCCAGCAACAGCAGTTGATCCCCCGGCTGGTGTTGGAGCGGGGTGCAACGTTTAAGCAATTGCGAGCGATTGATCCGTCGAATCAGGCGCAGTTGCAGGCCGAACGCGCCGAAGCTGGTCAGCCGGTAGCCGACATACAAAATCCGTCGCGTCAGTTTCGAGGTGCATTGTGCATCGCGCCGCTCATGCCATTGGCAGAGGCGATGGGCCAGGCGCTCCAGGCGTTCTCCGAAGTTTTCAAGTTTATTGAAGAATGGCGTATTGAGCGGTGCGAGTTGCAGCACGCGATAGAGTTGGCCATTGAGCAACACCACCGGCATGCATTCGATGCCTTCGGTGCTGGCGGGCAATTGATTAATGACGTTTCGCACTACACGCTGAATACCCGAGTTGACCATCGGGTGTTTAAACACATGGGTGCATTCCACTAGCAAGCGGTTCATGGTGTGCGCTCGAGCAGGCTGACTTCGGTATGCCGGTTGATCGTGGTCTGAGCATTGAGCCACGAGCAACCAACGAAATCTTCGCGTCGATTGTTGATGACATGAAACACCAGACCAAGATCCCGCCATTCGTAATTGCGGTCCAGGTGCGAGTCGAGCCGCGACAGGCTAAGGGCCACGGAGTAGTTGCCTTTGCCCAGCCCCATGACAAACGCGAAGCGATAGGTGATGCGCTCGCCGGCCCGCACGTTTTCCAGTGCCTGGTTCTGGCGATGGGTGTTGATGCCGTACATGGGCTGGCCGAGGCGATCCTTGATCATGAACCCCAGTACCAGACGTTCGAGGTCCTGACGCACTTCGACATCCACTGCCAGTACTACGGGTTGGCCGACTTCGGCGACTTCGATGGAACGGTCGGATTCATCCAGCAGGCGCACGCGCAGAATGCCGGCTTCACCGGTGCCCGACACAGTTTGTACCTGGCCGCCGCTGAGTATTTCCTGGCGAACGGTCTGGCCCTCACGTTCAGCGAGCAAGGCGTTGTAGTAATCCATCACTGCTTCGGGCGTGTCGTGCATGGCCATGCGGCCACCATCGAGCAGAATCGCCGAATCGCAGATCGATTGAATCGCCGAGCGGTCGTGGGACACGATCAGCAGGGTGGTGCCGGCCGCGCGGAAGCCGCGGATGCGTTCAAAACTCTTATGCTGGAAGTAGGCATCGCCCACGGACAACGCTTCGTCGACGATCAGAATATCGGGTCGGCGTGCGGTGGCGACGCTGAACGCCAGCCGCATCTGCATGCCACTGGAGTAGGTGCGCACTGGATGATCAATCGCCTCGCCGATTTCAGCGAAGCTCTCGATCTGTGGCATCAATGCGTTGATTTCCTCGAGATGCAAGCCGAGCAACTGCCCAGCCATCACAGCGTTTTGCCGGCCAGTAAAGTCTGGGTGAAATCCCATGCCCAGCTCAAGTAGTGCAGCCACCCGACCCGAAAGCTCAATGGTGCCGCAAGTCTGGCGATTGGTGCCGGTGATCATCTTCAGCAGCGTACTCTTGCCAGCGCCATTAACCCCGACGATGCCCACGGCTTGGCCGGCAGGAATCTCGAACGTGAGGTCCTTGAGTACCCAATGCTGGCGGTGATGAAGCGTTGAAAAAGGAGTCATCCATTCGGCCAGACGGCTCCAGCGACTGGGGTATTGCTTGAAGGCTTTACCTAGCCCGGTCACACGAATATGTCCCATCAGAGCTCATCCTCCATTGCACCGACCTGACGGCGAAACAGACACAGACCGATTGCGCAGAACGCGGCGCCAATCACGAAGGTCGGAAGCAGCGAACTCCAGATTGGCCATTGTCCGTACACGAACACATTCTGGTAGCTAGCCATCAGGCTGGTCAGAGGGTTGAATTGCAGCAGGCTCTGCAGCCGCTCCGGCAATATGGTGATGGGGTAAATGATCGGGGTCAGCCAGAACCAGAACTGGAGACAGATACCGAACAGTTGGCCGACATCGCGGAAGAATACGTTGAGTACGCCCAACATCATGCCGAGTCCTGCGCAGAGCATCATTTGCAGGGCAACCAGTGGTACCAGCGCCAGCAATGCCATACCCGGCCAGCGTCCGGTAATGAGCAGAAAACCCAGAAACAAGCCGATGATGATGGCGAAATTTATCGCCGCATTGAGTAGCACGATCACCGGCAAACAGACCTTCGGAAAACTGATCTTCTTCAGCAGATTCGCGTTGTCCAGAAACATGTTCTGGCTGCGCAGCGTGATTTCGGCAAACAGCCCCCACGCCAGTAGACCTGCGCATAGATAAATGCTGTAGGCCATGCTGTCGTCCACGCCCGGTAAGCGGGTGTGCATGATGTGGGAAAAGATCACGGTGTAGATGACGATCATCGACAGCGGATTGAAGATCGGCCACAGGGCGCCGAACAGTGAATTGCGATAACGCGCCTGGAACTCTCTCTGCACGCTGCCGAGGATGAAACCTCGGTAGTCATGCAGTGATCGATAAACGGAAAGCAGCATTTAAGTCGTCCTGCTGTATGGTTTTTTGAAGCGGACGACGTTGTCCTCTCCCCGGTATTCGCCGCCTCGTATTCCTATGCTCGATACACCGATCACATGGGAGTTTTCCTGGCGATGCTTGTGGCCGGCGGCGATGAAGGTCGATTTGGAATTGGCCAGATATGAGCCGTTCTGGACGCAGGCGTCAGCGGAACTGGCAGGCAGGAATGTGCCGGCACGGCCGCGCGTTTTGGGGCGCTGTAACAGGGTGAGCGTACCGAGCAGATTGATCTCGGGCGTACGTGCCGGATCGCGGAAGGCTTCGGAGGCGAGGGGCTGCCCGGCCAATTGAATGACTGCGTCAGGCAGTGGCGACCACAGATTGGTGTGGCTAAGCGAATGGATAAGTTCGCAGGTCGACGCGGCAGGCAGCAAATCCCACGACCAACCCGACGATGCCAGACGCGACCGGATATGTTGTCCAACGCATCCACTCGGATCCGTGACGAACAGACGCTTTTTCAAACAGCGACCCCTTGGTCTTGAACTTGCGCCTCCTTCCCACAGGCCTTGAGGAAAAGTCTGTCAGACCGAAAGAAAAACCGGGTGAAAGGCAGGCGAAGTCAGTTGTTGTAGTTGTTTGTGACCAATCTGTGCCAATTGCGCAGCAATTTCAACAGGGCAAACCGTGACCGGTCAGTTCTCGTCAGCGTAGTCGATTAATTCTCGCCGGGCGGTTCACGAACCCTTCGCGGATGTGTTTAGAATGCGCCTTGTCACGATTGGCCGGGCTCGTCGGCATCGTCGTGAAAAAAGGTGAAACTGACCACTAAAACAAGAACAAGACGGGACCGAAGACGGAGGACGGATATTGATCCGATCCAACGCTTTGCCGTCATAGTGTGAGGCTGCCGGGATGGCAGTTTCATTGTGGAATGCCATGAATTTCATTCTTTATTCGGACATCAACGACAGTTCAATCAGCCAGAATCTTGGGCATCCCGATGCCAGTCACTACTTTGTGCTGAAGGCCTATGTGCCGTTGCTCGAAACGCTCGGGCGAGTGCACGTGGTCAGTGCTGTGACAGAGGTAGATCCGCTCTACCGACAGTTGCTCGCCGCTGGCCAGGAGAGTGTTTTCCTCTCGTTCACCCGGGCGCAGAAAACCCTGACCGATCTCCAATGCCCGACCGTTTGTGTTGTGACGTGGGAGTACGACTCCATCCCCAACGAGCAGTGGGGCAACGATCCACGCCAGGACTGGACGCGCATGCTGGCCAAACATGGCCGCGTGATCACACTGTCCAGCTACACCGCCCGAGTGATCCAGCGCACCATGGGCGAAGACTTTCCGGTGTTGGTCTTGCCAGCCCCGCTGTGGGAGCACTTTGCAGCGATTCGTGAGCAACACGTTAGCGCGCCGGTCAATGCGGGTACGACATTGACGGTCAAAGGTTGCATCTTTGATTCTCGCCAAATGAACCTGCATCCGGATAATCTGCTGCCCGAGCCGCTGACCCCCGAAGAGCTGGCCGAAATCGAGGCACAGCTGGAGGCCTTGCGTCCACCACCGCTGACCTTGAAGCGGCGCTTTATCATTGCCCGACATTTCCTGCGGTTGTGGTTGCTGAATCTGGGCCACGAGCAGGAGCCGCCAGTGCCACGCGTGAGGTTTCTGCAGAACTGGTACTGGGAAGGGATTCGCGATCTGGTTCCAGAGACTTTGCATGACTGGCTCGGCAAACGTCTGCCAAACATCGCAGGCCCACAGCCTTTACCGGTAGCCGTCCAACCGCCACCGCGAGATATGCCGGACAGTTCATTAACGGTGCAAACCCGTGTGGACGGTGTGGTCTACGTGACGGTGTTCCGCCCCGATGACGGGCGCAAGAACTGGCTACAGATCCTGACGGCCTTTTGCGCGGCGTTTCGTGACACCCCCGACGCCACACTGGTGATGAAATTTACCCAGAGTGATCTGGCGGCGGTGTACGCACACTTGATGACACCGCTGGCGCAACTGGCACCATTCTCCTGCCGGGTCGTGATGATTCACGGCTATCTGGACGATGCCGAATACGCACGGCTTTACCAGTCCGCAAATTTTTACGTCAACGCTTCGCATTGCGAAGGCCTGTGCCTGCCGCTGATGGAGTTCATGGCGAGCGGCAAACCGGTGATCGCTCCCGATCACACGGCGATGCAGGATTATATCGATGAGTCTGTGGCGTTCGTGGTCGGCTCCAGCGTAGAGGCTTGCACCTGGCCCCATGACCCGCGAATGCTGTTTCGCGCACAACGGCATCGACCGGACTGGGGGTCATTGAAGAAGGCCTACGAAAACAGCTATCGGATGGCCAAGACACAACCCCAGGAGTATCAGCGCATGTCGCTGGCGGCGATCGAACGCATGCACGATTACTGCGCGCAACCGGCGTTGCAAAAGCGTGTCGCCGATTTTTTCGGGCTGGCATCACCGGTCGACAACGTTGCCCCGATTACGGATAACGCCTCATGCTGATCATCATCCATTCGGAAACCAACCAGCACACCATCAGCCGTAACCTCGGGCGTTCGGAGTACAGCTATTACTTCGTTCTCAAGGAGTATCGGCCGGTCCTGGAGCGACTCGGGCGGGTGATCGAGGTCATGGACCCGAACACTGAAGTCGATGCGTTGTACGCCGACTGCCAGTCCCGTGACGAGCCGTGTGTATTTCTCTCGTTCTCGCCACCGCACCGCACTCCGGTGCATCTGGCCTGCCCGACGTTGCCTGTCTTTGCCTGGGAATTCAGCACCATCCCCAACGAGCCATTTGCCGGCGATCCGTTGAACGACTGGCGCACTGCACTCAAGGCCTGCGGTGCCGCGATCACCCATTCCAGTTACACGGTCGATGCGGTGCGCGAAGCGATGAGCATCGGTTACCCGATTGTTGCCGTACCCGCCCCGGTCTGGGATCGATTCGCCGCGCGTGGCGTTCAGTTGCAGGGGCAACCTGTGGTCGATTCGGTACGTTTGACGATCAAAGGGCTGGTGGTCGACAGCCGTGAGGTCGATCTGGATGCCTTTGGTCCGGTTCATCTGCGCAGTGGCCCGGGTATCGACTTCCTCGCACCGGTCACCGAGCAGACGTTGTTGCTCGAAGGCGTGGTCTACACCTCGGTGTTCAATCCGCGCGACGGCCGCAAGAACTGGGAGGACATGATCAGTGCCTTCTGTGCGACTTTTCGCGAGAACGATGACGCAACGCTGGTGCTCAAACTCACTCACCACGATGCCGAAGAGGCGCTCACCGATATCCTTCATCACCTCTACAAAAACCAGCCTTATCGCTGCCGTATCGTGCTGGTCTATGGCTATCTGGCGGACGCGGATTACGAACGGCTGGTGCAGGCGACCCGTTACGTCGTCAATACGTCCTACGGCGAAGGCCAGTGCCTGCCGCTGATGGAGTTCATGTCTTGCGGCAAACCGGCCGTGGCGCCGTGCACGACGGCGATGATCGACTATCTCAATATCGATAACGCGTTTCTGATCGAGGCGACCGAGGAGTTTACGGCCTGGCCGCACGATCCGCGCTCGGCCTACCGGACCCTGCGCTACGCGGCCAATTGGGCGTCGATTTGCGCGGCCTACCGAGCCAGCTACGCGGTGGCCAAAAACGATCCGCAGCGTTACGCGCACCTTTCGGCGCAAGCCGTGGAGAGTCTGCGAGGGTTTTGCAGTCAGGCTGTGGCTGAACAGCGCTTGCAGGCATTTTTTGCGCAACTGTTCGAGCGCCGCGCTGAACTTGCCATGGAGGCTGCCGGAGCATGATACGTCGATTGTTCCAGCGATTTTTAGCCGAGCCGCAAGCGCCGCAAGCCGTTGAACCCGTCGACGAACCCGTGGTTGATCCGACACCTGAATCCGAACCGGAGCCCTTGTTCACCTGGTCGCCGCGCGACGTCGGTTTGCGTGATGCGGTTCTGGACGGCTGGTTTCTCAATGACAGCGGCGAATTGCTCAAGGGCTTCGCCATAACGCCTGAAGACACCTTGCTTGATGTCGGTTGTGGCGAGGGTGCCGCGACTTTGTTTGCGGTACGTCAGGGCGCATCGGTGATCTTCACCGACAGTGAGCACGACAAAGTGAGCGAGCTGGCGCGTCAGGTTGAAGCTAAGAGTTCCAGGCCGAGTCTGGGGCTGGTCAGCAACAGCTTGCCCTTGCCTCTGGCGGACGGTTGCGCGAGCCGAGTGGTGTGTATGGAGGTGTTGGAGCACGTCGACGAGCCTGAGTCGTTCATGGCCGAACTGGCGCGTATGGGGCGGCCCGGTGCGTTGTATCTGCTCAGTGTGCCGGCACCGGTTGGCGAGCATTTGCAGAAAGGCATCGCCCCTGCGAGTTATTACCAGTCTCCCAATCATGTACAGATTTTCACCCCGGAGCGCTTCGAGGCGATGGTCGAGGATGCCGGGTTGGTCATCGAACATCGGCAAGCCACCGGGTTCTTCTGGGTGATGGGGATGATTTTCTTCTGGGCCAGCGAAAAGGCTGCCGGCAAGGATCCGGGCGGTGCGGTGCGCGATCGCATTCAGGCACCGTTCCCGCATTTGATGGGCGGGTGGGCGAGAACCTGGGAAGAGATGCTCGACCGGCCCGACGGGCTTGCGATCAAACAGATCCTCGACCAGTTCATGCCCAAGAGCCAGGTGATCATTGCCCGTAAACCACTGGATGCGGGGAGACCGGATGATCAGTAAACGCATCATGGATATCGAGGTGCTGCGCGCCATTGCAGTGCTCGGGGTGCTGTTTCATCACCTGTCCGGCAATCTGTTCCAGGATCCTGTGCCGCTGCTCGAATCCATTCACGCCTGGGCGCAGCCGTGGTGGGGGGTCGATCTTTTTTTCGCGATTTCCGGATTTGTCATCGCCCGTAGTCTGATTCCTGCGCTGCGCGGTTGCAGCAACCGTCAGGAGTGCTGGGAGCAAACGCGTAACTTCTGGTTGCGTCGAGTCTTTCGCCTGTTGCCATCGGCCTGGTTATGGCTGGCACTGGTGTTATTGCTGTGCATGTTTTTCAACCGCTCCGGGGCATTCGGAACGGTACAGGCCAACCTGCAGGCCACGCTCGCGGGGGTATTGCAGTACGCCAATTTCCGCTTTGCCGACGCCTTCTTTCGTTATGAGTACGGCAGCAGTTTCGTCTACTGGAGTCTGGCGCTGGAGGAACAGTTCTACCTGCTGTTTCCGCTGCTGATTCTGCTCTGTCGCAAACACCTGGTGTGGGTATTGCTGGCGCTGGTGGCCGTGCAACTGTTGCTGGTGCGTACGCCGTTGCTGATGGTCGTGCGAACCGACGCGCTTGCCCTTGGCGTGTTATTGGCAATGTGGAGTGTTCAACCGAGCTATCAACGCTTTCAACCGACTTTTCTGCGGCGTCCCTGGGTCGGGACTTCAGCACTGATCGTCATCGGATTACTGATGAGTTACCTGGCCACCGACCCTTTTTCTGCCAGTCACTATCGCATCGGCGCTATCGCGATACTCAGTGCCTTGTTGGTGTGGATCGCCTCCTACAACCGGGATTATCTGTTGCCGGCCGGACGCTTGCAGCGGTTGATGGCGTGGGTGGGCAGTCGTTCCTACGGCATCTACCTGATCCACATTCCGGCGTACTTCCTGGTGCGCGAAGTGATTTTCCGTTTGCAGGGAGCAGGACTGCCGAGCCCGGCGGGACACCCGATCGTTACCTTGCTGTTGGCATTCGGTCTGATCGTATTGCTCAGCGAACTGAATTATCGCTTCATCGAAATGCCGATGCGCGACCGTGGCACCGCACTGGTGAAACGCCTCGCAACGTCCCGAGCGAAGGTAGCGCCTTCTGAAGTGACCTCTGGATCGACGTGTGGGAGCGAGCCTCCTCGCGAAGAGGCCGGGTCAGTCACACAGCTTTCGGCTAATACACCGCCTTCGCGATCAGGCTCGCCCCCACGCGGATTTGTGTAACCTTGCAGCCTTGTGGTGTCAGGGATCTGGAAGGTATGCGGTTTATCGTCGGTCTGTTTGCTTTGATCGTGCTGTCTGCTTGCAAGCAGCAGGACGCGCCATCCCTCGACCAACACCTCTATATCTGGCAACGTCAGTGGACTCCGGCCCACACGGCAGCGCTACATGACAGCCGCGATGACTTCTCGACGCTGCGGGTGCTGGCGCTGCAGGCCTTTCCGAACGCGGGATGGAGTCGGGCGCGGATCGATGCGCACTTATTGAAAGCCGATGGTCGTCCGTTGATTGCGGTGATTCGTCTCGACGGCCAACTCAAGTCGCTGGATCAGGATCAGGTCACCGCGCAGATTCTGCAGGTGCTCGCCGATTGGCAAACACAAGGCCTGACATTGAACGGTGTCGAAATCGATCACGACGCGGGCAATGCGCGGTTACCGGCGTATGCTGAATTTCTCAGACATCTGCGCTCGGCCTTACCGACGAATCTGCCCTTGAGCATCACGGCACTACCGGCCTGGCTCGGCAGTGTGCAATTGCCCGAACTTCTGCAAACCGTCGACAGCAGCGTGCTGCAAGTGCATGCCGTCAGCGATCCACGCCGGGGTTTGTTCGATCCTGATCAGGCGTTGAAATGGGCCAAGGCCTGGGCGCGCATCACCGAAAAACCGTTCTATCTCGCGCTGCCGGCTTACGGCGTGGCGCTGCTGCCGGATGACGGCGGGGCGCCGGTGGTGGAGAGCGAGGTGCAACTTGAACGGGATGGTGAGCGCCGCGAGTTGCTGGCTGATCCGCTGCAATTGAGCCAACTCGGCAAGGCCTTGCGCGAAGACCCGCCGGCGCATCTGGCCGGATTGATCTGGTTTCGCCTGCCGCTGGCTAATGACCGCCGCGCATGGAGCCTGACCACCCTGCGCGCGGTGGCCCGGGGTGATCAACTCGTCAGCCAGCTCGGCGTGACGTTCAGCGAACACGACGGTCTCTACGACATCAAACTCGAAAACCCCGGTAACCTCGACAGTGCCTGGCCTGCGCAAATCACCTTGAAGGCGCAAAGCTGTGAAGGCGCCGATGCGCTCGCCGGTTACTCGTTGCAACAAGGCCCGGATCTGCTTACCTTCACCCGCCTGCGCGACGGCCGTTTGCCGGCGGGTGGGCAACGCGCCATCGGTTGGGCGCGTTGCGCCAATATTGATCAAGGAGGTTCGCATGTTGACCCGTAACTGGCCCCGCCATCTGCTCTGCCTGAGCCTCTGCCTGCCGCTGGGTTCGGCGCTGGCCTGCGGACCGGATTTCCCCATGCGCCTGCTCGACAATCGCGGGCAAACCCTCGCGGATCTGCCTGAGGGCAACTTCAACTTCGAACTCAGTCGTCTCGGCAAAGCCATCGCCGGGCTGAAGAATGTCACCGCGGCAACGCACAATCCGAACGATATGTACGGCGAGGAAAACGCGGCCGCCGAGGCACGGGAGAAGGCCGAGCAGGCCGGACTGAGCGCCGAGCAGCAAGCGTTGGTCAAACAACTGCGTGGCCTGACCGATGCGCGTCAGGTCGAGGTGCTGGGCGCCAGTCTGCCGACGGAAATCCGTTTGTACGTGGCCGGTGCAGTGGCGTTTGCCACAGGCGATCATCAACTCGCCGTCGAGTATTTCAACAAGCTGCTGGCGCTGCCGGCAGATCAGCGTCCGTTGCGCAGCACGTGGGCGGCGTATTCGATGGGCCGTACCTGGTTTGCGATGAGCAGCGAAGGAGGGGATGCGGTCGAGGCGCTGGAACAATCGCGTGATGCGTTCCGCCAGGCCCGGCAACTGAGCATCGACGGTTTCAGCGATCCGCTGGAGTTGGGTGTTGCCAGCCTCGGTGAAGAGGCGCGGGTGTTGCGCTCGGCAGGCGACTGGAGCGGCGCCATCGAATTGTATGAAGCACAGAATCTGCACGGTTCGGCCGTGGGTTACACCTCGCTCAAGCAATTGATGAATGAACTGGCGGAGTTGCCCGAGGCCGAACTGGCCGAGCTGCTGCAACACAAAACCGTGCAGCAACTGGTCACGGCATCGCTGGTCAGCCGCCAAGGCTGGTCGTTTGGCGATGAGCCGCCGAACGAGAAGAAACTGGTCAAGCTGCTGCAAAACAGCACCCGTGGCAGCCTCGACAACGCTGATCGTCTGGCGGCAATGAGTTATCAACAGGGTGATTACGCTGGGGCCAAGGCTTTTCTCGAGAACGCCGGCGACGACGGATTGGCGTGGTGGCTACGGGCGAAACTGGCGGTGCGTGACGGCGATAAAAATGCCGCGGCCGCCGCCTATTCGAAAGCCGCGCAGGCCTTCCCGCAGAGCGAAGACTGGGGTTACCGGCGCACCCCGGACTGGGCGTATGAAGCCGTTCAGCCGAAGTGCCGGGTCGAGGGCGAAAGCGCGATTCTCGCCTTGCAGCGCGGCGAATACCTGCAAGCCTTCGTGCAGTTGTATCGCAGCAACAGCACCTATTGGTTCGACGCTGCGACCGTGGCCGAACGCGTGCTGACGGTCGAAGAACTGAAAAAATACGTCGACGACAACGTCCCGGCGCCGCCGGCGTTGACCCAGCAGGAGCGTGACAACTACGTGCCGCTGCCGGTCGCCGCCAGCCTGCGCAATCTGCTTGGTCGACGCTTGTTGCGCGAAGGGCATTACGCCGACGCGGTGGCTTATTTCGACAATCCCGACCTGCAAAACAAGGCCCGACTCTACGGCGAACAACGGCTGAAGGCCGATGCCGCGTGGTGGCCGACCAAACGCGCCAGTGCGCTGTACAACGCCGCGTGGACGGCGCGTGAGTGGGGCATGGATATTCTCGGTTACGAGATGGCGCCGGACTACGCCACGTTCGGTGGCAACTACAGCCTGGAAAGCGCTGAGCTGAAAGTCGGCCCGCTGGTCAGCGAAGCCGAAGTGCAACGTCAGGTCGCCAGCGAAGCGAAACCGGATCAGCGCTATCACTACCGTTTCGTCGCCACCGCGCTGGCCGGGCGCGCCGCTGACAACCTGCCGCACACCAGTCAGGCGTTTGCCGCAGTGCTGTGCAACGCCGCTGGCTGGAACAGTAGCCTGGAAGATCAGAGCGCGCTGTATCAGCGTTACATCAAGGAAGGTCCGTTTGTGCCGTGGGCGGTGGATTTCGGCAATCAGTGCCCGTACCCGGATTTCGAAAACGCCGACAAGCGTTATGTCACTCAGGTAACCGATGCTGTGCGCTCGTCGCTGCGGCCGTACAAATGGCCGGTGCAGATCGGCGCGATTGTGCTGGTCACGGGTGCTGCGTTGCTGTTGATCAGCCGTCGCCAGCGCAAGGTCCGCAAAGGCTAAGCCTGCTGGATGAACGTCAGGCGCACGGCGAAACCGATCAACAGGCTGCCGAACAGCCATTGTTGTACGCGTTGGGCCGTTGGACTGTGTTGCAGCCAACGACCCAGCGCGGCGCCGGTCAGCGCGTAAGCGCTGTCGAACAGCAGGCCGACGCCGACCAGCAGCACGCCGAGCACGGCGAATTGGCTCAGTACTGGTGCGCCGTCATTGACGATGAATTGCGGCAGCAACACCGAACAGAACAGCAGCGCTTTTGGATTGAGCAGGTTGGTCAGCAAACCGCGTCGGACGGCTTCGCGCCATTGCCCGTGTGCGTCGTCAGCTTCACCGGTATTCAGGTTCGGCAGCAGGGTGCTGCGCAGGCATTGAATGCCGATCCACAGCAGATACGCCGCCCCCGCCAATCGCACCACCTCGAACGTCCACGGCGCCGCTTTGAACAACGCCGCCAGCCCCAACGCCGCCAGGGCCACGTGACAACCACGGGCGATGCCCAGACCGACAGCGGTGGCCAGCGCCGCGCCGCGTCCCTGCCGAGCGCCGGTTTGCAGCAGCAGGATCATGTCCGGGCCGGGCAACAGATAGACCACCGCCAATGCCAGGAAGAACAGCCAGAGACTCGCCATGTTGCAGCCCTTTCGTTGTCGATTCGGTGCGCCAAGTCTAGGCCCGAAAGGTGAGGCAGGTGCTTGCGTAGTCCGCTTCAAAAGCCTGCTGCTTTGGCATAACCTGCTGGTTTTCAACGACCCGACTATCAGGATCTGCCAATCATGAAACTCGACGCCTTTGATCGCAAGATTCTCACGGCCCTGCAACGCAATGGACGCCTGAGCAATGTCGAGCTGGCGGACGAAATCGGCTTGTCGGCCTCACCGTGTCTGCGCCGGGTGCGGATGCTCGAGGAGGCCGGGGTGATTCGCGGTTATCAGGCCAATCTCGATCGCGATGAAGTCGGGCTGGGACTGACGGTGTTTGTCGGGGTCAAGGTCGAGCGCCACAACGATGAACAGGCCGAGGCGTTTTACACCGCAGTGACGGCATTGCCGGAGGTGATTTCAGCATTTCTGGTGTCTGGGGAATCGGACTTTTTGCTGCAAGTGGTGGTGCCGGATTTGCGTGCGTATGACCGTTTTCTCAGCGGCTGCCTGTTGAAACTGCCGGGGGTGAGTGACATCCGCAGCAACTTTGCGATTCACACGGTGAAGACGCCGGGGGCGTTGCCGCTGGGGCATCTTCCGGCTTGAGACCGAGTTGTCCCCATTCGCGAGCAGGCTTACTCCTACAGTTGATCGCGGTGCTTCTGAACAAACGCGATCAACTGTTAGGAGTGAGCCTGCTCGCGATAGCAGACGCCCAGTCACCAGATAATTTTTTGCTTACATCTGCGTCGCCATCCCCTCTACATTCATCGCCGCCTGGCGCAACGCTTCCGATCGCGTTGGATGTGGATGGCAAGTCAGTGCGATGTCCTCAGCCGAAGCACTGAACTCCATCGCCACGCAAAACTCGCCAATCATTTCACTCACGCTCGGACCGACCAGGTGTACGCCGAGGACTTCATCAGTGCGCTCGTCGGCGATGACTTTGGCAAACCCCTCGGTCTCGTGGTTGATCTTCGCCCGGCTGTTGGCGGTGAACGGGAATTTGCCGACCTTGTAGGCGCGTCCTTCAGCCTTGAGCTGTTCTTCGGTTTTGCCGACGCTGGCCAGTTCCGGTTTGGTGTAGATCACGTTGGGGATCAGGTCGTAATTGACCTCGCCGGCCTTGCCATGGATCTGCTCGACGCAGACCATCGCTTCGTCTTCAGCCTTGTGCGCGAGCATCGGCCCGGAGGTCACATCGCCGATCACCCAGACCCCTGCCGCTTCGGTGCGATGCTGTTTGTTGGCGAGCATGCCGCGCTTGTCGGTGCTCAGGCCGACGTTCTCCAGACCGAGGCCCTGGGTGTACGGGCGACGACCGATGGCCACCAGCACGTAATCGGCTTCCAGCAACTCGGCAGTGCCGCCAGCGGCCGGCTCGACGCTGAGTTGCACACCGTTGGCGGAAGCGGTGGCGCTGGTGACTTTCGAACTCAACTTGAACGCGATGCCCTGTTTGCTCAGCGAGCGTTGCAGGGTTTTGCCGGCCTCGCCATCGACGCCCGGGCAGATGCGGTCGAGGTATTCGACCACGGTGACCTGCGCGCCGAGCCGCCGCCATACCGAGCCCAACTCCAGACCGATCACACCGGCACCGATCACCACCAGGTGTTTGGGCACTTCACTCAGGGAAAGCGCACCGGTCGAATCAAGGATACGTTTGTTGTCGATCTCGACACCGGGCAGGGGAGTGGGCTCGGAACCGGTGGCGATGATGATGTCCTTGGCGGTCAGTTCGACTTTGCCGCCATGATCGTCGGTCACCGTGACCTTGCCGGGGCCGTCGATGTGGCCCCAGCCCTTGATCCAGTCGACCTTGTTCTTGCGAAACAGAAATTCGATGCCTTTGGTCAGGCCAGCCACGCTTTCGTCTTTCTGTTTCATCATTTGCACAAGATTTAGCGTCGGTTTGACCTCGATGCCGAGGTTGGCGAATTCCGCACCCATCGCCGCATCGTAAAGCTCTGATGCATGCAGCAAGGCTTTGGACGGCATGCAACCAACGTTCAGGCAGGTGCCGCCGAGGGTTGCCCGGCCTTCGACGCAAGCGGCCTTGAGGCCCAACTGGCCGGCGCGGATCGCCGCGTTATAACCACCCGGGCCGCCGCCCAGAATCACTACGTCATAGTTGCTCATGTGCTTGCTCCTGATGGATGGATGCAGATCGCTAACGGTAGTTTCGGATAAAAATTACGAACGTAATATGTGCGTTTGCGGACATTTCGGTCAAGGCTTCAGCCAAGCGACAGGTTGGGCATCTTTGAATAAGCGTAATTGTGTACGAATATTTCACGCTTTTCGTTATATCGTAACGATATGCAGTGTTGGCTAATGAATTGGGGTGATATGCAAGTCGATCTGGAGGTGGATGGCAAGCACGTGACCGGACTGCCGCGCTTTCAACAGGCGGCCGTGCAGAGCCGGCGTCTGCGCCGCTGGGCGATCGGCTTCGGCGGATTGGCCGGGGCAGGGTGGGTGCTGGCGTTCTTTGTCGGGCTGTTTGCCGCGCAATCATTGTGGCTGCCGCTGCTGGTCAATCAGAGCGCCGCCCTGCTGGTGCTGGTTGCCGGGTTGCAATCGGCGTGGTGGGTGACACAGTGGCGCGCACGGGTGATCAATCCTGTTGTGCTGGCGCCGCTTGCTGGGGAGGAACAATCTCCGCCGCAGGGGTGGTATGAGCGGCTGCTGGACCGGTTGAGTGAGCGCAGTCTGCATCTGCTTGGCCAGATCGGTGCGGCGACGCTGTGGTTGGGTGGCTGGGCGCTGCTGGCGGTGCTGAGCATCGAGCAGGTTTGGAATCTGACGTTGCCGCCCGCTGCGGTGGGTTTATCGGCAACGGTGGGCGCAGCGTTGACATTGTTGTTGGCGTTCGGTCTGCTGGTGCTGGAGCGGCAACTGGCCCAGGAAAACCCGGCGCAATGGCCCGAAGCGGTTTCACTCGCGCAACTGACGCGTGTGGCGATCATCAGCCTGGTGCTGGGCGCACTGTGTTTGTTGTTCGCTGGCGAGAATGCGGTGTGGCCAATTCGCGTCGCTGTCCTGATCGGTATCTTGCCGGGATTGGTCGCGATCGAGTTGTTATTGCGCGCCGTTCTTTCAGTGTTCAGCCCTCGTCGCGAGCAGCTTGAGCCGCGCCTGCTGGCGCGCAGTTTTGTCGCCGAGATGCTGCGCTGGCCGCCACAACCTTTACTCGCGTTGCAGCATGAATTGCACAACCGTTTTGGCATCGATCTGCGCCAGATCTGGGCGTTCAGCTACATGCGCCGTGCTTTTCTACCAGTGCTGGTGCTAGTAGCCGCAGTGGGTTGGTTGCTCACCGGGATCCATGAAATTCCGCTACAGGGACGCGGTATTTATGAGCGCTTTGGCAAACCGGTGCAGGTATTCGGCCCAGGTTTGCACAGCGGCTTACCTTGGCCGCTGGGGCGGGTGCGGATCATCGAAAACGGCGTGGTGCATGAACTGGCCACCAGCGTCGGCGAAAACCCGGTCCCGCTGCAAGCCAACCCTGCTGAGGGGCCGGCACCGATGACCGCCAACCGTTTGTGGGACGCCAGCCACGTCAACGACAAATCGCAAGTGATCGCCAGCAGCCGTGGCGATCAGCAGAGCTTTCAGATCGTCAACATGGATGTGCGCTTCGTCTATCGCATACGCCTCAGCGATCAGGCCGCACTGGCGGCGACGTATAACATTGCGGATGTGCCAACGCTGATTCGCAGCACCGCCAGCCGGATTCTGGTGCACGACTTTGCCTCGCGCACGCTGGACGGCTTACTTGGTCAAGACAGGGTAGGGCTGGGCGATGAGATTGGTCGCGCGGTGCAGCATGATCTGCAAACACTCAACAGTGGCGTGGAGATTCTCGCCACGGTCGTCGAAGCCATTCACCCGCCGGCCGGTGCCGCCAATGCCTATCACAGCGTGCAAGCCGCGCAGATCGGCGCGCAGGCATTGATCTCCCGCGAGCGTGGCGCGGCAGCTGAAGCGAGTAATCAGGCGCAATTGCAGGCCAGCCTGGCTCGCGATCAGGCCAGCGCCAATGCGCGGGAAATCAATGCTACGGCGCAGGCGGCGGATCTGAAATTCAGCGCCGAGCAAAAAGCTTACGCCAGTGCCGGCCAAGCTTTCGTGCTGGAGCAATATCTCGGTCAGCTCAGCCAAGGGCTGAGCAAGGCCAAGTTGCTGGTACTCGACCATCGTCTCGGGGGCAGCAGCAATGCGCCGACCATCGACTTGCGGACCTTCACGCTGCCGGCTGACCCGACGCCCGCGCGTACCACCGCTCAACCAGGAGTCGCCCATTGAGCCAGTCGCATACTCACGAACCGCATGATCACAGCGGCCACGATCATGGCAACGGCGGACATCACCATCATCATGGGCATCATCACCATCACCACGGTGCGCCGGAAGAGGCAGGGCCTTTCCCGTGGCGACGCATGAGTTGGGCCCTATTGCTGGTGGCGTTCGCCATCGCGGCGGCAAGCCTGGTGCAAGTGCGCTCGGGCGAGGCCACGGTCATCACGCGTTTTGGTAACCCTGCGCGGGTGTTGCTTGATCCGGGTTTGAGCTGGCGTTGGCCAGCGCCGTTCGAGGCGGCGATTCCGGTCGACTTGCGTTTGCGCACGACGTCCAGTGGCTTGCAGGATGTCGGCACCCGTGACGGCTTGCGCATCATTGTGCAGGCCTACGTGGCGTGGCAGGTGCAGGGCGATGCGGACAATGTGCAGCGTTTCATGCGTGCGGTGCAGAATCAGCCGGACGAAGCGGCGCGGCAGATTCGTACCTTTGTCGGCTCGGCGCTGGAAACCACCGCGAGCAGTTTTGATCTGGCGAATCTGGTGAACACCGATGCCAGTCAGGTGCGTATCGCCGATTTCGAAGCGCAGTTGCGCCAGCAGATCGATCAGCAATTGCTCGCGACGTATGGCGTGCGGGTTGTGCAAGTCGGCATCGAGCGTTTGACCTTGCCGTCGGTGACACTCACTGCCACGGTCGATCGCATGCGCGCCGAGCGTGAAACAATTGCCACTGAACGCACGGCGATCGGCAAACGTGAGGCCGCGCAAATCCGTTCCGCAGCTGAGCGCGATGCGCGAATTGTGCAGGCTGACGCGACGGTAAAAGCGGCAGAGATCGAAGCGCAGTCTCGTGTCGAAGCGGCGCAGATTTATGGCCGTGCTTACGCCAGTTCACCGCAGCTTTACAACTTGCTGCGCTCGCTCGACACCCTCGGCACCATCGTTACGCCGGACACCAAACTGATTCTGCGTACCGACGCCGCGCCATTTCGAGTATTGGTCGACGGCCCGCCGACACTCGACAGCAAATCCGGATCGCAGCCATGAATGATGAAGTTCCACGTGGAACATCTTCGCTGAACAGTCCATGGATTCAGGCGGGGCGTTTGGCATTTTTTGCCTTGTACGCGGTGACGATCCTGGCTGCATTGGTCTGGGTGTTTTCCAATGTGCGGCAAATTGATCCGCAAAATCGTGCCGTGGTTTTGCATTTCGGCGCGCTGGATCGCATCCAGAATGCCGGTCTGCTATTGGCTTGGCCGCAGCCATTCGAACAGGTGATTTTGCTGCCGGCAGCCGATCGGGTGATCGAGCGTCGTGTCGAGAATCTGTTGCGCAGTGATGAGGCGCTGAAGGCCGATCGGGTCGCTTCCTTTGCCACCCCCCTGAGTGATGCGCTGGCCGGATCCGGTTATTTATTGACCGGTGATGCCGGCGTGGTGCAACTGGATGTGCGGGTGTTCTACAAAGTCACTGACCCTTACGACTTCGTGTTGCAGGGCGAGCATGTCTTGCCGGCGCTGGATCGTCTGGTGACACGCAGCGCGGTGGCGCTGACGGCCGCACGCGATCTGGACACCATCCTGGTCGCCCGCCCGGAGTTGATCGGTGCCGACAATCAAGCCGCGGAACGTCGTGAAAAACTGCGTGGCGATCTGGTGCAAGGCATCAACAAACGCTTGGCCGATTTGAAGGCAAGCGGGCAGGGTATCGGTATCGAAGTGGCGCGAGTCGATGTGCAATCGAGTCTGCCCGATCCGGCGGTCAGTGCTTTCAACGCGGTATTGACCGCTAGTCAGCAAGCCGACAAAGCTGTGGCCAATGCACGCACCGACGCCGAGAAACTCACCCAGACCGCCAACGAACAGGCCGACCGCACGCTACAAGTCGCTCACGCGCAGGCTGGCGAGCGCTTGGCCAAAGCCTCTGCCGATACGGCCACGGTGTCGAGTCTGGCCAAAACTACCGACCCGCAAATGCTCCTGCGCCTGTACCGCGAGCGCATACCGAAGATTCTCGGTCAGGCCGGATCGGTGACCACGGTCGACCCGAAAGACGATTCCCGCCTGATCATTCAGGGAGCCAGTAAATGACTGCGACGACCGCCGCACCGAGCCTGTTGTCTTCGGCCGAACAACGCCGTGCTGCACGGCAACTGACCTTGGCCATGCTTGCGCTGGGCCTGCTTGGTCTGGGTCTGATCTGGCGCTGGCAGATGCCTGAGCAAACCGGTGTCAGTCAGTTGCTGCTTGGGTTTGCATCTTTATTGGTTGGCGTGCCGGTAATGCGCTCGGCGTGGTACAGCCTGCGCTATCCGAGCTTGCACGGCATCACCGATCAACTGATTGCCCTGGCTATGCTCGGTGCATGGGCGACTGGTGACTTGCTGACAGCGGCGTTGCTGCCGATCATCATGATCTTCGGCCATGTGCTGGAGGAGCGCAGCGTCATCGGCTCGCAAGAGGCGATCCATGCCCTTGGCCAACTGACGCGCAGCCATGCGCGCAAGGTGCAAGTGGATGGCTCGATCATCGAAGTGGACAACGGCACGTTGAAAGCCGGCGACACCGTTGAAGTGCGCGCCGGTGATCGGATTCCCGCAGATGGTCGAGTGTTATCCGGTCAGGCCAGTCTCGACACTGCATCGATTACCGGTGAATCGGTGCCGGTCGAGGCGGGTGTCGGTATGTCGGTGTTCGGCGGTGCGATCAACCTCGACGGTCTGTTGCGTATTGAAGTGACGCGCACCGGTGGCGAGTCGACACTGGGCAAGGTCATCGCGTTGATGCAGAACGCCGAGCGCTCGAAACCGCCAATCACCCGGTTGCTCGAACGTTACGCTGGCAGCTATATGGTGCTGGTCTTGCTGCTGGCGGCAGTGACCTGGTTTATCACTCACGATGCGCAAGCGATGCTTGCGGTATTGGTCGCCGCTTGTCCGTGTGCGTTGGTGCTGTCGGCTCCGGCCACGGCGATTGCCGGTGTGGCGGTGGCCGCACGTCACGGCATACTGATCCGCAGTTCGGCGTTCCTTGAAGAACTGGCCGACCTGACTTCGCTGGTGGTCGACAAGACCGGCACCCTGACTTTCGGCACCCTGCGCCTGCAGTCGATCAATAATCCGTGTGCAGATTCGTCCGTGATCATCGCGCTTGCCGCCAGCCTTGGCGCGGCAAGCAGTCATCCGGTCAGTCGTGCGCTCGCAGGGTTGGTCAGTCAGGAAGAATGTTTGGCACTCAGTGATATCCACGAACGTCAGGGCCTCGGTGTGGTGGCCATGACCGCGCAAGGCGAAGCCGCGTTGGGCCGACCGGAGTTGTTCGCGCAACTGGGCATCACCACGACGACGGTTCCCGATCACGACGGTCCCATCGCCGGGTTGGCATTGAACGGTGCATTCCTCGCCTGGTTGTTGCTCGCCGACACGGTTAAACCGGAAGCCCGTTTTGCCCTCGACGAATTGCGCGAGTTGGGTCTTGGCCGGCAATTGCTGCTAACCGGCGATCGCCAAAGCGTGGCGCAATCGCTGGCCAGCGAGGTCGGCTTGCATGAGGTGCAAGCCCAAGCCCTGCCCGAGGACAAACTCAATCACGTACTCAAGGAAATCAACAATGGTTTTCGGCCGATGGTAGTCGGTGACGGTATCAACGATTCCCTCGCACTGAAGGCGGGCGTGGTCGGTGTAGCGATGGGCGCGGGCGGAGCGGACATCGCGCTGGCCTCGGCCGACATCGTCTTGATCGGCAGTGACCTGCGCCGTCTCGGTACATGTGTGCGGCTTAGCCGTCAGTGCCGCAGGACGTTGCAGGTCAATGTGATCATCGGCCTGGGCTGGACGCTGGCCATTGTCGTGTTTGCCGCTTTCGGTTGGCTGGGTGCCGCCGGGGCGATGATCGCCGCGCTGCTGCACAACCTCAGCACGTTGCTGGTCCTCGGGAATGCCGGGCGCTTGCTGCGCTTTCAGGAGCCGTTGCTCAAGCTCAAGAACGATCTTTGAAATTATTTTTCGATCCTCTGTAACGCCGTCGGGGCCGCTCTCTCTAGTGCTATGTCGGGACTGAACAACCTTCCAGCCGACACCCCTGACGATTACCGAGGATAAGAAAAATGACCATCAAGACCGCTGCTGCTGGTGCCGCTCTCGCTTTGGCTGCCGCCACAATGTTTGCCGGTGTTGCCTCCAACGCGATGGCCGCCGATGCCAACGTTCACTGCTACGGCGTGACCTCTTGCAAAGGCCAGAACGACTGCAAAACCAAAGACCACGCCTGTAAAGGCATGGGCGCCTGCAAAGGCCAGGGCTTCAAGGCAATGACTCAGGCGGCGTGTGAAAAAGCCGGTGGCAAGGTCGGCGAATAACTGACCGGCAAGTGTTGCCGCAGTGGTTTGCGCCACTGCGGCCACTTTTTATCAGGAGTCCGCACATGTCCGCCTCTCTTCCTTTTCTGGGTTATGGCCTGGGTTTACGCAGTGCTTATTATCAACAGATCCTTGAGCAGTCGCCGGATGTCGACTGGTTCGAAGTGGTCTCGGAAAACTTCATGGTGCAGGGCGGCAAGGCTCTGTATTACCTCGATGCCTTCGCCGAGCGCTATCCGTTGGTGATGCACGGCGTATCGTTGTCCATCGGCGGGCCGCATGCCCTCGATCCTGAGTACCTCAAACAACTCAAACAATTGGCCGAACGCGTCCGACCGGCATGGATCTCTGATCACCTGTGTTGGAGCCGCGGCAATGCCCATCAGCTACACGACTTGCTGCCGTTGCCTTACACCGAAGAAAGCCTGGTTTACATTGCTGCTCGGGTGATGCAGGTTCAGGATATTCTGCAGCGCCCGTTGGTGCTGGAAAACGTCTCCAGTTACGTGCGCGGCGCCTCGGACGAATTCACCGAGTGGGAGTTTCTCGCTTTGCTCAGCCATGTGAGCGGCTGCGAATTACTGCTGGACGTGAACAATGTCTACGTCAGTTCACGTAATCATGGCTTCGATCCGTGGGCCTTCATCAGCAGCCTGCCCGTTGATAAAGTCCGCCAACTGCATCTGGCGGGGCACAGCGATTACGGCGATTACGTGATCGACACCCACGACCATCCGGTGAGCGATCCGGTCTGGGCGCTCTATCAACGCACACTCGAACATTTCGGCCCGGTGGCGACGTTGCTGGAACGCGACGATCATTTTCCGCCCTTCGAAGCGCTGCTTGATGAACTGCAAACGGCCCGTCAGCTCGGGAACAATGTTCTTGCGCGGAGGCAGCCATGCTCCTGAAAGAGTGGCAACTGGCGTTTGAAGCGTTTCTGCTCGAAGAAGACCCCAACGCGAATCCGACGTTGAGCGAGAGCCTGATCGGTGGCCCGACACTGGATGTCGGCACGGGACTGGCGATCTACCACAATGCTTACAAGGCGCGTTTGCTGGACGTGTTGCGCAATGACTTTCCGACGAGCCTGCACTGGCTGGGCGATGAGGAATTCGACCGCCTCGCAATGGCTTACATCCAACGGTATCCGTCTGCGCACTTCAGCCTGCGCTGGTTGGGCAAAGGCTTCGAAGGCTTCGTCCGCGAGCATCTGGTGCCGGAACAGAGCGCGCCGCTGGCTGAGTTGATTGCGCTCGAATGGGCCTTCACCCTGGCTTTCGATGCACCTGCCGCTGAGCCGCTGACAATTGAGGCCATGGCGGCTTTGGCTCCGGAGGAGTGGCCCGAATTGCGCGTCAGAGCGGTACCGTCCATGCAATGGCTGGAGTGCCGTTTCAACAGCCTTTCTTTATGGCGTTCGGTAAAGGAGGAATCGGAATTCCCTGGCAACATGCCGTTCGAAATCCCACAGATCTGTCTGATCTGGCGCAACCAGTTGATCTGCAGTTACCGCAGCCTGGATCCAGCCGAAGCTTCAGCTCTCAAGGGCATATTCAGCGGTGGCTGGAATTTCGCCGAACTGTGCGCCGAGTTAGCAGTCACTTATGGTGAGGGCGCGCCACTTCAAGCCGTGACCTGGCTTAAACAGTGGATTCAGGAAGGTTTGCTGGAGCGTCTGCAACGATAGACAAGGCTAATCAAATCGATAGCCTGCTATTTTTCCGGGATGGTCTACCCTCAGATCTGACGTCTGAAACAAGGGGGGATTTTCCATGCTCGCGCAACTTCCACCGGCCTTACAGAATTTGCAGCTTCCGCTGCGCCTGCGACTCTGGGATGGCCATGAGTTCAATCTGGGGCCGGCGCCCAGCGTCACCATCGTGGTCAAGGACCCGCAGATGGTCAGCCAGTTCACCCATCCAAGCCTTGATGCGCTCGGAGCGGCATTCGTTGAAGGCAAGCTGGAACTGGAGGGCTCGATCAGCGAGGTCATCCGGGTCTGCGACGAATTGAGCAACGCTTTGCTCGGCGACGATGACGACAGTCAGCCAGTGCGTACCTTGCACGACAAGGAAACCGACGCCAAAGCCATTTCCTACCATTACGACCTGTCGAATGCGTTCTACCAGCTCTGGCTGGACAGCGACATGGCCTACTCCTGCGCGTATTTCGAAACCGGCAGCGAATCCCTCGAGCAGGCGCAACAAGCCAAATTCCGCCACCTGTGCCGCAAGCTGCGTTTGCAGCCGGGTGACTATCTGCTGGATGTCGGTTGCGGCTGGGGTGGGCTGGCCAGGTATGCCGCGCGGGAGTTCGGTGCGAAAGTGTTCGGCATCACCCTGAGCAAGGAACAGCTGGAACTGGCCCGCGAACGGGTCAAAGCCGAAGGCCTGGAAGACCAGGTCGAACTGCAATTGCTCGACTATCGCGACCTGCCTCAGGACGGGCGTTTCGACAAGGTAGTCAGCGTCGGCATGTTCGAACACGTTGGCCATGCCAACCTGGCCGAGTACTGCAAAACCCTGTTTGGCGCGGTGAAGGAGGGCGGTCTGGTGATGAACCATGGCATCACCGCCAAGCACACCGACGGCCGTCCGGTGGGACGTGGTGCCGGGGATTTCATTGAGAAGTACGTCTTCCCCAACGGCGAATTACCGCACCTGGCGATGATCTCGGCCGAGATCAGCGAAGCCGGTCTGGAGATTGTCGACGTCGAAAGCCTGCGCCTGCACTACGCGCGCACGCTGGACCACTGGAGTGAGCGGCTGGAGGACAACCTGGAAGCCGCTGGCAAACTGGTGCCGGATCAAGCGCTGCGTATCTGGCGTCTGTATCTGGCCGGTTGCGCTTATGCGTTTGCGCGCGGCTGGATCAATCTGCACCAGATCCTCGCGGTGAAGGCGCATGCGGATGGCAGCCATGAACTGCCGTGGACGCGCGACGATATCTACAACCCTTAACCGCTAAGCAGTCCTTTTCTTACCGGTGAGGGCTTTCATAGAATCGGTGAAATAAGCCGGGCGATCCGCATGCCGACCTGTTGCAAGCGGTGGATCTCCCGGCTTTCTTCTTTGGCGACTTCGTAGGCTTGCGCGAAATCGGCGCTAAGCATGTTCTCCACGCTGGCGGCGAAGTCACTGTCGACGGTCAGCAGCATCACTTCGAAATTCAGCCGGAACGAACGGTTGTCCAGATTGGCGCTGCCGATCGCGCTGATCTCGCTGTCGATCAACACCACTTTCTGATGCAGGAAACCGGGTTCGTAGCGGAATACCCGTACGCCGGCGCGCACGGCTTCAAAGGCGTAGAGACTGGACGCGGCGTAAACGATGCGGTGATCGGGACGCGACGGCAGCAGCAATCGCACATCGACGCCCCGCAACACAGCCAATCTTAGGGCGGCGAATACAGCTTCATCCGGGATGAAATACGGGCTGGTGATCCACACCCGTTCGGTCGCCGCGTGGATCGCCTCAACAAAGAACAGCGAGCAGGTTTCGTAAGCATCTGCCGGGCCGCTGGCGAGCAATTGGCAGAGCACGCCGTCATCCGGGTATTCGTCGGGCAGGATCAGCGGCGGCAGGGTACGCGCGGCCCAGAACCAGTCTTCGGCAAAGGATTCCTGCATACAGGCGACGACCGGGCCACGCACTTTCACATGCGTATCGCGCCAGGGTGCCAGCGGTGGTTTTTCACCCATGTATTCATCGCCAACGTTATGCCCGCCGACAAACCCGACCACTCCATCGACCACGACGATCTTGCGGTGATTACGGAAGTTGACCTGAAAACGATTGAGCCAGCCACTGCGTGTGGCGAAGGCTTTGACCTCGACGCCGCCATCACGCAACGTCTGCACATAGCTGTGGGGCAGGGCGTGGCTGCCGATGCGGTCGTAAAGCAGATGGATTGATACGCCTTCAGCAGCCTTCTTCAGTAGCAGATCACGCAAACGCTGACCGAGCCGATCATCGTGGATGATGAAAAACTGAATCAGCACCGCTTCTTTAGCTTGATCGATGGCCTGAAATATAGCGTCGAAGGTGGCCGTGCCGTTTACCAGCAATTGCACTTCGTTATTCGCCAGGCAAGGCATACGTCCCAGTTTGGGCATCGCACGTAACGAGGCATAGGCATTCGAGGCGCGTGCAGTCAGCGCTTCTTCCACCCACGGACGCCAGTTCAACTCGGAGATGGCCTGACGCATCTGTTCGTTGGCCTGGCGTCGTGCCTTGATGTAACCATCAAAGGTGCTGCGCCCAAATACCAGGTACGGAATTAGCGTGAGGTAGGGAATGAAGATCAGCGACAATGCCCAGGCGATCGAGCCTTGAGCCGTGCGCACGGTGAGCACCGCGTGAATTGCGGCGATCAAGCCGAGGGTGTGTATCAGGGCGATCAGATAACCGAAAATGTGCGGTCCAAAATAATCCATGGGGCAGCCTTGCTCCGGAAGATTCAATGCTTAACAGACCATGTTCTGCCGCGAATGTCGCTATTTAATTGGTGCATGAACCGAAGCAATCGGCCGACGTCTAACGGCCACTACTGATCAGGAGTTTTTCGATGAACGTTCGTCTGCTGGGTTTGGCGCTGGGCCTGGGTTTGGCATTGCCGGTGGTTGCGCAGGCGCAGATGCTGCAGCCGGGGCTGTGGGAAATGACATCGAGCAACGTCAAGGTCGATGACCAGCCGATGGATGTGCAATCGATCCTCGGCCAGTTGCAAGGCCAGATGACCCCGCAACAGCGTGCTGCGCTGGAGAAGAACGGGATCAATATCGGCGGCAAGGGCATTCGTGCCTGTCTGACGCCGGAGCAGGTGGCGACCAACGATATTCCATTGGCCGACCCGCAATCGGGCTGCAAACAGCAGATTACCGATCGCACCGGCAACCAGTGGAAATTCCGTTTCAGTTGCCCGAAAGCGCAGGGTACCGGGGTGGCGACGTTCCTCAGTGATCGTGAATTCACCACCGTGGCCAACGGCACGTTCAATGCGATCGGGATCAATCAGAAGGGCAGTCTGGAGACTCGCGCGGTTTGGTTGGGTCAGGACTGCGGCGCTGTGAAGCCAAGAGCTTAAAAGCTTCGCGAGCAGGTCGCACCGTCGCTCCCACCTTTGAAATGCAGTCTAATGTGGGAGCGACGGTGCGACGATTCGACCTGCTCGCGAAAGCGTCTTCGTATTCAGCGCATAAACCTCAGCGCCAGCCCCCGACATCCCTCGTTCACCCGACCCTCCCGCCAGGCAATCTGCCCCGACACCATCGTCGCATTCACCCGATGCCGAAAGCTGCGCCCGGCAAACGGTGTCCATCCGCACTGCGACAGAATGGGTTGCCGATTTACCTCCAGGGCTTGCGGTTCAACCAATACCAGATCCGCCCAGTAGCCCTCACGTAGATACCCACGATCGGGAATCGCAAAAAGATCCGCGACTCTGTGGCTGGTCTTCGCCACCAGCGTAGTGATTGGCAGCACATCGTCCGCCACCAACTCTAGCAGTGCCGGTAACGCGTGCTGCACTAAAGGCAATCCCGCAGGTGCCTGCGTATAAGGTCGTTGTTTTTCAGCCCAGGTATGCGGTGCATGGTCACTGCCGATCACGTCCAGTCGATTGCTGTTCAGTGCCGCGCGTAGTGCATCGCGATCGGATTGGGTTTTGATCGCCGGATTGCATTTGATCAGGTTGCCGAGGTGGGGATAGTCGCGATCATCAAACAGCAAATGGTGCAGGCAGACTTCCGCCGTGATGTGTTTTTGCGCCAGCGGTCTGTCCTCGAACAACGCCAGTTCACGCGCCGTGGTCAGGTGCAAAACATGCAGGCGCGTGCCGTGACGTTTCGCCAGATCAACCGCCATTGAAGAACAGCGATAACAGGTCTCGGCATTACGGATCAACGCATGGGCAGCCGGGGGCAAACGATCACCGAACAGCTCATGCAAGTTGGCGGCATTGGCGTTGATGCTGGGCGTGTGCTCGCAGTGAGCCAAGAGGATCGTCGGCACCTCGGCGAACAGTCGCTCGAGGATCTTCGGATCGTCCACCAGCATATTGCCGGTCGATGCGCCCATGAACACTTTCACCCCGGCGACTTCACACGGACTGAGCGCCGCCACTGTATCGAGGTTGTCCTGGCTCACGCCAAAGTGAAACCCGTAGTTGGCCACGGAGTTGATCGCAGCCCGGCGCTTTTTATCCGCCAACGCTTCGAGGGTGAGAGTGGCCGGGTTTGTATTCGGCATGTCCATAAAACTGGTGATGCCACCGGCGACCGCCGCCCGCGACTCGGTATGAATGCTGCCCTTGGCTGGCGTACCAGGCTCACGAAAATGCACTTGGTCGTCGATCATCCCCGGCAGCAGCCATTGGCCCTTCGCGTCGATTTCCACCTTGGCGTTTTCGCCTTCGATGCTGCGGGCAATCTTGACGATGCGCCCATTGCTGACCAACAGATCGCCGTCGAACTCGCGTCCTTCGTTGACCAGCCTTGCGTTGCGAATCAGCACGCTGCTCATAGGTTCAGAACTCGTTCTGCAAGGCTTTGTAGCCGCGCACCAGGTCGACGTTGGTGCGCGCCACGTCTTCAGAAAACTCCGAGGCGCTGACGCTGACCGGTGGAAATTGCGAGAGGTCGGTGTTCGGGCCGATGCGAGTCGTCGAGGGCACATAGAAAGCGTCCGGCAAATCCCGACCGTCGACCACCGAGTTGTGCCGCACCACACAACCGTTGCCGACGACGCAGTTGAACAGGACACTGTTGAAACCGATGAACACTCGATCGCCGACGACGCAGGGGCCGTGCACGATCGAGCGGTGGGCGATGGAACTGTACTCACCGATGGTCACAGCCGCGCCGGATTTGGAATGGATGACCACGCCGTCCTGGATATTCGAATTGGCGCCGATGATGATCGGCTCCATCTCGCCTGAGGCGTCCACTTCGTCGGCGCGAATGACTGCGTAGGGGCCAACGAAGACGTTCTCGCCGATCACCACTTTGCCGCAGATAATCGCGGTTTTATCGACGTAGGCCGACTCGGCAATGTGGGGCAAATCACCTGAAGGATTCTTGCGGATCATGGTTGGCTCAGTGCGTCGTAAAGAGTGTTGAGGTTGTATTCGAACAGACCGGTGAAGGTACTGGCGGGACCGCTGGCGGCGAGGGCATCCGAGTACAGCGTGCCGCCAATGTGCGCGCCGCTTTCGTCAGCGATCTGTTTGAGCAGGCGTGCGTCCTTGATGTTTTCCATGAACACCGCTTTGACGTGGGCATGGCGAATCTGGGTGATCAGCGCGGCGACTTCGGCAGCCGAGGGGTCGCGTTCGGTGGACAGGCCTTGCGGTGCCATGAAGTCGATACCGTAGGCCTGACCGAGATATCCGAAAGCATCATGGCTGGTAACGATCTTGCGGTTGCCCGGTGGCAGCGCACCGAGTTTGGCTTTGGCTTCGGCGAGCAGGGCGTAGATCTGCTTCAGGTAGGTTTTGCTGTTGCGTTCGTAGTCGGCTTTGTTCGCGGGATCCGCAGCGATCAGTGCTTTGGTGATATTGGCGATGTACAACTCGGCGTTCGCCAGATTGTGCCAGGCATGCGGGTCGGGAATGGTTTCGCCGTCTTCATCCAGCGAGCGTGGAATCACGCCGTGACTGGCACTGATGACCGTGGCTTTGGTCTCGGTACTGGTGACCAGACGATCCAGCCATGGCTCGAAACCCAAGCCATTCTTGACGATCAGTTTGGCCTTCAGAAGGGCTTTGGCATCGTCTGGCGTCGGCTCGTAAGTGTGAGCGTCAGCGTCCGGTCCAACCATGTTGGTGATCTGGACATGTTCGCCGCCGACCTGATGGACCATGTCGGCGAGGATGCTGAAGCTGGTGACCACGGGCAGTTTTTCCGCGGCCGACAATGACATCGACAGCATCAGGCTGAACAGCACGAGTAGAGCGCGCATCGGGAAACACCTCATTGGGATGTGAGCAAAGGCGGGCGGCGCAACAGACCGTGCACCGGCCCGAACACCACGGACAACAGATAGCCAAGGCCGGCGATCAGGACGATGGCCGGGCCGCTCGGCAGCGAGTAGTAGAACGACAGCAGCAAGCCGAACCAGACCGAGAGGCAACCGATGACGGCCGCGATGGCAATCAGGGTCGGCAGCCGGCGGCTCCAGAATCGCGAAGCCGCAGCGGGAAGCATCATCAGGCCGACTACCATCAGCGCGCCGATGGCCTGGAAACCGATCACCAGATTGAGTACGACCAGCGTCAGGAACACGCCATGGGCGAGTGGGCCGAGGCGGCTGACGGTTCTCAAGAACAACGGGTCGAGGGTGTCGAGCAGCAGCGGTTTGTAGATCAGCGCCATGGCGATCAGGCTGAATCCCGAAACCCACAACATGCCGGTGAGGGTCGGACCATCGACGGCCAGTGCTGAGCCGAACAGCAGGTGCAACAGGTCGAGGCGTTTGCCGGCGATGCCGAGGATGAGTACGCCACTGGCCAGCGAGATTGGATAGATCGCAGCGAGACTGGCGTCTTCGCGCAGGCCCGTGCGGCGGGTGATCCAGGCGGCGAGGCCAGCCATGCTCAAACCGGCGCCTAAGCCTCCCAGCGTTAGCGCGGGCAGGCTCAGTCCGGCAAACCAGAAACCCAATGCCGCGCCGGGAAGGATACCGTGGGCCACGGCGTCACCGATCAGGCTCATCCGTCGCAGGATCAAGAACACGCCGAGGGGAGCGGTGCTGCACGCCAATACCAGTCCGCCGAGCAGGGCACGGCGCATGAACACGAACTCATTAAATGGTTGCCAGAGGTGGGCGACGGTGAGCATCAGGCCACCTGTGTGTGAGGTGTTTGCTGAATGAGTTCTGCGCTCGCACCAAACACGCAGTCGCGGTTTTTGATCAGCAACGTTTTGGGGATGTGTTGGCGTACGGCGGCGAGGTCGTGACACACCACGACCAGTGTCCGACCTTCGCCGTGCCAGCCGTGGATGTGCTGCCAGAGCAACTGCTGACCGAGTTCATCGAGTGCGGCGTGGGGCTCGTCGAGCAGCAGCACGGGCGCGTCGGTCAGGCTCAGTCGAGCGAGCAGGGCGCGTTGCAGTTCGCCACCGGACAGGGCCATGAGTGGGCGTTGCTCGAGTCCGCTCAGGTGCCAGTTCGCCAGTGCGTCTTTCAAGCGCTGGCTTCGTAGTTGAGTCGAGAGCCTGCGTCCCCAGAAACCGGCGGCGACCAGATCTTCGAGGCTGATGGGGAATTGGCGATCCAGATGCTGTTGCTGGGGCAGAAAGGACAATCCGCTTTGACGTGGGACACTCAGCCCGACATTGCCTGCCAATGGCTTTTGTAGCCCAGCGATCACTTTCAGCAGGCTGCTTTTGCCACAGCCGTTGGCACCGATGATTGCCGTCAGGCTGCCGCTGTCGAGTTCAAGGTCCAGGGGCACGGTCAGTGGTTGGCCGGGCGCACCCCAACTCAGGGATTGGCAGCGGATCATGCTTGCTCACGCTGCCAATGGCTTTCGGCGACGGCGTCGTGAGCGTGAAGACTTTCGGCGTGGATCACTCGCAGTTGAAATGCGCTGATACCGGGAGTACGTCGCAGGGCCAGATTCAGGCGGCGTGCCGCGTCTTCGCAGAACATCAGGTTCTGCCCGTTGGCGAGGGCGAAGGCTTGTTCGTCTGCGCGTTTCACGGCGGTTTGTACGGCGGTGCCGAGGGCAGCTTCAGCGTCATTGATGATCACGCTAAGAGGAAACTCATCAATGAAGTCGTCGAGGTGAAGGTGCAATTGTGCTGTGCTGCGTTGGCTGTGAGGCGTGGCAAGGATGCCTTGGGTCGAGCCAAGCCATGCCAGAACGTCGGCGTGTTGTAGAGCGTTGTTGGCGAAGTCGGCGATGAATTTCTGCTGGATCAACTGTCGCGCCAAGGCTGCTGAGCAAGGGCAAGTTGAGGAGTAGGGCACTTCGATTTTGAGTTCCACGTGGAACACTTCATTTATCAGGCTGGCGAAAATGCTCGCGGGATAAGACTTCCAGCCGGCCAATGGGCTGATCAGCGCTGACCTCTTTAGCAGCAAATCGGTGTGGATATTCAGGTAGGCGCGGTTGGATAAACCTTCGTGGCTTTGCAGGAAATCCTTGAGCACCTGATGCAGAAGCGCTGGGGACAGGTTCTTCTGTTCGAGCGCTTCCAAGGCCAGATACAGCCGCGACATGTGAATGCCACGCGCCTCGCCATCATCAAGACTGACACCCGCATCAGCCTTGGCGCTCAAGCGCTGACCCTCTAACAAAACAGGTAACGCAATGCCGCGCATGCCCACCCATTCGAGTGGCAAAGTTTGGCGTGCGACCTGCGCGGCGATATCCGGAAGTGTCATCGAATTCATGTTCGGGACCGTCGTGTTGATTGAATTGAATGTTACATTATAACAATTCAAATCACGATGCCTTTTTCATGAACAGGCTTTCATATGCACAGACGCCACTTGCTTAATCTGATCCTGGCCAGCGCGGCCCTCGCTCTCCCTTTCAGAGTTTCAGCTACGCAAATTCGTAATGCGCGCCTATGGCGCTCGGATGAAAAGCTGCGGTTGGTGTTCGATCTAAGCGGCCCGGTGCGCTATAAAACCTTCACGCTAACGGCCCCGGAACGTCTGATAATTGATGTGTCCAGTGCGAGCGTTGACGCAGATTTCCGTCAGCTCGCGCTAAATGGAACGGTGATTCGTTCGATTCGCTCCGGGCCTTTTGGTCACGGTGACACGCGGATTGTTCTGGATCTGAGCAATCCGGTGCTATTAAACAGCTTCCTTTTGGCGCCGCAGGACGGCCAGGGCCATCGCTTGGTTCTGGATCTGGTTAGCGCCAAATCCACGCCAAATACGCCAATGGTTCCACGTGAAACACCTGCGCTGAAAGCGCATCCAAGACGAGACATCATTGTTGTCGTTGACCCAGGGCACGGTGGAAAGGATCCCGGTGCTGTCGGTGCCAAGGGCGAAAGGGAAAAGGATGTGGTGCTTGCCATTGCGCAACTGCTCGCCAAACGCCTGAAAAAAGAGAGGGGCTTCGATGTAAAACTGGTGCGCAATGACGACTTTTTCGTGCCGTTGCGCAAACGCGTGGAGATCGCGCGTCAGCATAAGGCGGACATGTTTATCTCAGTGCATGCCGATGCAGCGCCGCGTCTGACTGCTTCCGGCGCGTCGGTCTATTGCCTGTCTGAGGGCGGTGCGACATCGGCGACGGCACGCTTCATGGCGCAGCGGGAGAATGGTGCGGATCTGCTCGGCGCCACCAGTCTGCTCAACCTGAAAGGTAAGGATCCGATGCTGGCGGGGGTGATTCTCGACATGTCGATGAACGCGACGATCGCTGCCAGTCTGCAGTTGGGCAGCACGGTACTTGGCAGTCTGGCCGGCATCACTACGCTGCATCAGAAGCGTGTGGAACAGGCAGGATTCGCGGTTCTGAAATCGCCAGATGTACCTTCAATTCTGGTGGAGACCGGCTTCATTTCCAATGCGCGCGACAGTCAACGGCTGGTTACTGCGCGACATCAGCAGGCCGTGGCCAACGGGTTGTTTGAAGGATTGCAGCGTTATTTTGCAAAGAATCCGCCCATCGACAGCTACCTTGCCTGGCAGCAGGCGCAGAAAAACAACCAGGTTTAACAGCCGGTAATGCGGCTGCAGGTGAATTTTGCGCTGCTGCCGCCCGAGCTGGAGAAACGATTGATGGTCGTCCAGCCGACACGTCGGGTGTAACCAACCCAGGCTTCGCCATCAGAGGCGACCCCGGTGAAGAACGTCAATTGCCCGAAACGGCTGTTGGTCTGCGCCCAATAACGCCGGCCAGTCTTTTCAAAACCGCGCAGATAAAGGGTGTTGCCGACGGTATTGACGCTATAAGCGTTGCCATCGGCGTCGACACAAGCCAGCAGGTTGGCGCTGCGTGTGCAGCTGGCGAGTGCCGGCAATTGCGCGCAGGCATTGCCGCCCAGCAACAACCCAAGGCTCAACATCGAGCATTTCAGCGCATTTCTCATGGCGATTTCCGGGTGCGGGATTGGCGAAGCTTCCTGTTGTTTGTCGATCAAGACAAGAGAAGGCTGGTTTCTTTTTATTGTTATACTATAACATTGGTTTGAATTAAGCTTGGGCAGCCCGATTTCAAGGCGTTGGTTTTCTACGTGAGCCACCGTAGGAAGCGCAAAAACGCCATGCGCCAGTAAAAGCGCCAATTGGCTGCCTTCTGAAGAGGATTATCCAATGTCAGCAGAATTGCCCGTCACCGTACTTTCAGGATTTCTCGGCGCCGGAAAAAGTACACTTTTGAATTACGTACTACGTAATCGAGAGGGTTTGCGCGTGGCTGTTATCGTTAATGATATGAGCGAAATCAACATTGATGGCAGCGAAGTCCAGCGTGATGTCAGCCTGAATCGTGCAGAAGAAAGAATAGTCGAAATGAGTAATGGTTGTATCTGCTGTACGTTACGCGAAGACCTGCTGGAAGAGGTCAGCAAGCTGGCCCGTGAAAATCGCTTCGATTATCTCCTGATCGAATCCACCGGGATTTCCGAGCCGTTGCCCGTGGCAGAGACGTTTACCTTCCGCGATGAGCACGGCCAGAGTCTCTCCGACATCGCGCGTCTGGACACCATGGTCACTGTAGTCGACGGTGTGAACTTCCTGCCGGACTACCAGGCAGCGGAAAGCCTCGCCTCCCGTGGCGAGATCCTGGGCGAGGAAGACGAGCGCTCCATCACGGATCTGTTGATCGAACAGATCGAGTTCGCCGATGTGCTGTTGATCAGCAAGATCGACTTGATCAGCCAGCGCGAGCGTGAGGAGTTGATCGCGATCCTCCAGCGTCTCAACGCCCAAGCGGAAATCATCCCGATGGTGATGGGTGAGGTGCCGCTGGAGAAAATCCTCAATACCGGACGTTTCGACTTCGAGAAAGCCGCACAGGCACCGGGTTGGCTGCAGGAATTACGCGGCGAACACGTGCCGGAAACCGATGAGTACGGCATCGCCTCCACAGCCTATCGCGCCCGTCGGCCCTTTCACCCGCAACGCTTTTTCAGCTTTATCGATCGTCCTTGGCTGAACGGGAAATTGCTGCGCTCCAAAGGTTTCTTCTGGCTCGCGAGCAAACCCACCGACGCCGGCAGTTGGTCGCAGGCCGGTGGTTTGATGCGCCACGGTTTTGCCGGGCGCTGGTGGCGTTTCGTGCCAAAGGAGCAGTGGCCACAAGATCAGGAAAGCACCGCCGCGATCATGGAAAACTGGCTGTCGAGCGTAGGAGACTGCCGTCAGGAACTGGTGTTTATCGGTCAGAACATTGATTTCCTGCAGCTCTCAGCCGAACTGGATGCCTGCCTGCTCACCGATGAAGAAATGGCGCGCGGTGTCGAAGGCTGGCGATTGTTGCCAGATCCGTTCGGCCCTTGGCACGAAGAGGCTGCCTGATGCTCGCGCTAAAGCTGCTGCAGAACCGTACGCGCCATCAGCATCAAGGTCCGACACCGAAAGCGTTGACGCGAATCCTCGAAGACGACACCAACCTCGCCGTCTGGCAACGCCAACTGCCGTTGCACATCAGCGAGTTCGCTCACCTGCTGCTGTCGCTCAATGAGCCCTTGGCGGAATCGTTGTGCCTTGAGTTGCCGGATGAGGACGCCGAACCCGATCTCACCGGCCTGGCATCAGGCTTCCGTGATCTGGAAGGTTACGAGGGTTTTATCGCCGACCTGAAATGGCTGGTCAGCGCATTCGCCTGCTTACTGGGGGCAAAGCGTGTAGGTCTGCGCCTGCGGGTGCTCGATAAAGCCATGTGTCCACGCTTCCATGTCGATCACGTGCCGGTGCGACTGATCACGACTTATGCGGGTGTCGGCAGCCAATGGCTCAAGGAGGGTGTGATGGATCGCAGTCAGCTGGGGCAGGCGAACGCGGAGCCCCACGTGCAAATCCAGCAACTCGACAGCGGCGATGTAGCGCTGTTGAAAGGCGAGAAATGGCATGGCAATGAAGGCTTCGGCCTGATTCACCGCTCGCCGCAACCCGCCGCGGGCCAGCGCCGCTTGATCCTGACCCTCGACTGGCTTGGCTAATGCGTCAAGGCTTGAGCCAAGAACCCTGGCTCTGGCCTTCGCAGTATGGCTTCAGATACGCGGCATCGGTGGCGACGCCGTAATAGTGGATATCCTGGCGATAAGGCATATTGGCGACTTGTGCGTTGCTGCATACGCCAAATGCACCGCTCGGGCACTGGTCGACGTACTGCACTTCGACTTTCTGTCCGGCCAGCGTCGGCTGGCAGAAACCGTCGTTGAACAGTTTCTCCGGGATATTGCGGTTCTGCTGACAGACTTTGACGTCGAGCCGCTCGCCCTGACTGTGCACCACGCAGGCCTGAGCCCACGCTTCACTCGACAGTAGCGTCAACAGCAACGACCATCCCATCCAACGCATCTTTGAATCTCCCAAGAAAGCTTCCGGCCATGTTGCAGAACATTCCTACCCATGTCATTGCTGGCCCTTTGGGCGCCGGCAAGACGAGCCTGATTCGTCAACTGATGGCTCAGCGGCCGGCTGGCGAGCGCTGGGCGGTGCTGATCAACGAGTTCGGCCAGATCGGCATCGACGCCGCCCTGTTGACGAGTGACGCCGAGGGTATCGCACTGGGCGAAGTGGCCGGCGGTTGCCTGTGTTGCGTCAACGGCGCGCCGTTTCAGATTGGCCTGGGGCGGTTGCTGCGCAAGGCGAAGCCAGATCGGTTGTTTATCGAACCGTCCGGGCTGGGGCATCCGGCGCAGCTGATTAGCCAGTTGAATGAGGCGCCGTGGCGAGGTGTGCTGGCGGTGCAGCCGTGTGTGCTGGTGCTGGATGCTCAGGCGCTGCAGGCGGGGAAAGCCTTGCCCGCAGCGCAACAAGAAGCCTTGGAAGCCGCTGGCCTGCTGTTGTTGAACAAGGCTGAAAACCTTGATGACAGGGCCAGGGAAAAAATCGCCAGCCAGTTGCCGGCAGTGCCGTTGGTCTGGACTCAAGAGGCGCAACTAAACCTGGGCGAACTGCCGGGCCTAGCCGCAAAAGCGGTCAACGGTTTGGATAACTTGGCCGTACCCAAGGGATTAGGACAAATGCCGGCCGTCTGGACTGATCCGACGCTGCCGATTTGCCTGAGTCAGGTGCAGGAAGGGGGCTGGAGTATTGGTTGGCGTTGGCATCCGGGGCAGACGTTCGACAAGCGGCACATTGCTGACTGGCTAGCCAGCCTCAATTGGCAGCGGGCGAAACTGGTTATCCACAGCTCGGAGGGTTGGGTGTCTGCGAATGCTTTGGATAATGCCGAGTTGATTTGGCAGGTCAGTGAGTGGCGAAAGGATTCGCGGATTGAGCTGATCTTCGTCGATCCGCAAAACATTGATGAGCTGCAGCAGGGTTTGTCGGGGTGTCGGGAAAGTTAGATCAAAAGATCGCAGCCTTCGGCAGCTCCTACATGGGATTCCCTGTAGGAGCTGCCGAAGGCTGCGATCTTTTGATTTTTAAGGCTTCCACTTGGTATGTTCTTGCCGCCACTGGCTCAACTCGATCACTTCCGCCCGCGGCTTGTGCACTTCCACTACTGGCGGCGTGTCGTCGAACGGTGCCGGGTAGGGCGCTAGTTCGATCTGCGCACTGTGCGCGCCAAACTGGGTGATGGTGCCGTTATGCCGGGTTTCGCCGGTCACGGTGAATTCAAAGTTGTACACCCGCGCCAGTCGTCGGCGACCGTTGGCGTCCTTGATGAAACCGATTTTCTTCAGGGCGACGTTGCCATCGAGCAGTTCGACCCGCACGTTCAGGCAATGCTGCTTGACCCGCTCCAGCGCTCGTTCGCGCAAGCCGTGGTTGTGCCATAGCCACGCGCCGGCAGCGGCGAACAGTATCAGCACGAAGATGTTTTCCAGGGTCAGCATCAACATCGAACTCCAAAAGATAGCGTCAGCTTAACTGCGTCGCCGGTCTGTCGTACAGGCTGCGTTTCGTCGCATACTGCGCGGCTTGAATTTCAATCGTTTTACGGAATGACCCGAATGAAACGTACGCCTCATCTGCTCGCCATTCAGTCTCACGTGGTGTTCGGCCACGCCGGCAACAGCGCCGCGGTTTTTCCGATGCAGCGGGTCGGGGTCAATGTCTGGCCGCTTAACACCGTGCAGTTTTCCAACCACACCCAGTACGGTCAGTGGGCCGGCGAAGTGCTGGCGCCGCAGCAGATTCCCGAGCTGGTCGAAGGGATCGCCGCGATTGGCGAGCTGGGCAATTGCGATGCGGTGCTGTCCGGTTACCTCGGCAGCGCGGCGCAGGGCCGGGCGATTCTCAGCGGCGTCGAGCGCATCAAATCGGTCAATCCGAAGGCGCTGTATCTGTGCGATCCGGTGATGGGCCATCCGGAGAAGGGCTGCAGCGTACCGACCGAGGTCAGCGATTTCCTGCTGGAAGAGGCGGCGGCCGTGGCGGACATCATGTGTCCGAACCAGTTGGAGCTGGACAGTTTTTCCGGGCGCAAGCCGCAGTCGCTGTTCGATTGCCTGGCAATGGCGCGGGCCTTGCTGGCGCGCGGGCCGAAAGTAGTACTGGTCAAGCATCTGGATTATCCGGGCAAACCGGCCGATGGCTTTGAAATGTTACTGGTGACGGCTGAAGGCAGCTGGCATCTGCGCCGTCCGTTGCTGGCGTTCCCGCGTCAGCCAGTGGGTGTGGGCGATCTGACGTCCGGCCTGTTCCTGGCGCGGGTGCTGCTGGGTGACAGCTTGGTAGCCGCGTTTGAATTCACGGCGGCGGCGGTGCATGAGGTGTTGCTGGAAACTCAGGCGTGCGCCAGTTATGAGTTGCAGCTGGTGCGGGCGCAGGACCGGATTGCGCATCCTCGGGTTAAGTTCGAGGCGACGGCGATCAGTCTTTAAGACCGCGTTGAATCCAATCGCGAGCAGGCTCACTCCTACAGGGAAACGCATTCCAATGTAGGAGTGAGCCTGCTCGCGATAGCGATTTCTTGACGCTACAAATCTCAGGCGTCGCCCTTGATCTCCTGATACCGCTTCTCCAGCTCCTGGCGAATCTGCCGACGCTGCTGCGCCTGCATGTAACGACGTTTGTCTTCACTGTTCTGCGGTTGCAGCGGCGGCACGGCGGCCGGCTTACGCTGGTCATCCACCGCGACCATGGTGAAGAAGCAGCTGTTGGTGTGGCGCACTGAGCGCTCGCGGATGTTTTCGGTGACCACTTTGATGCCGACTTCCATCGAGGTGTTGCCGGTGTAGTTGACCGACGCGAGGAAGGTCACCAGTTCGCCGACATGGATCGGCTCGCGGAAAATCACCTGATCCACCGACAGCGTCACCACGTAGCGACCGGCATAACGGCTCGCGCAGGCGTAGGCCACTTCGTCGAGGTATTTGAGCAGGGTGCCACCGTGGACATTGCCAGAGAAGTTGGCCATGTCGGGGGTCATCAGTACCGTCATCGACAGCTGGGCGTTTCCGGGTTCCATAACGTTCTCACGGATCAAGGCTGATTGCTGGAAGCACCTCTGCGGGTGCCTGGTCGCTTTTCAAAAGCACCGTTATCGGGACGCCGGGCGACTGGCCGCCGTCACGCCGGAATCGATCTGTTTCCTTATATTGCACCGCATTCCAGGCGGAAGTCGCGGTGTTACCCTGCAAAAGCCCGCCTCAAGGGCAATTCCCACATCAAAAGCGGATTTTTACCTAGCTCGCTCAGACATTTCTGACGTCTGTGCGCGAGCCTCGTCATTCAAGGAGCCCACGCCATGCATGCCATCAGTTTTATTCAAGACCTGGCAGTGATCATGTTGGTCGCAGGTGTGGTGACCGTGTTGTTTCATCGCTTCAAACAGCCGGTGGTGCTCGGTTACATCGTCGCCGGCTTCATCATCGGCCCGCACACCCCGCCGTTCGGTCTGATCCACGACGAAGAAACCATCAAGACCCTCGCCGAACTCGGGGTGATTTTCCTGATGTTCTGCCTGGGTCTGGAGTTCAGCCTGCGCAAGCTGTTCAAGGTCGGCGCCACAGCGTTTATCGCGGCGTTCCTCGAGATCGTCCTGATGATCTGGATCGGCTACGAAATCGGTCGCTGGTTCGACTGGAACACCATGGACTCGCTGTTCCTCGGCGCGATTCTGGCGATTTCCTCGACCACCATCATCGTCAAGGCCCTCAACGATCTGAAGATGAAGAGCGAGCGCTTCGCGCAGTTGATCTTCGGCGTATTGATCGTCGAAGACATCCTCGGCATCGGCATCATCGCACTGCTTTCAAGCATCGCCGTCAGCGGCACGGTCAGTTCCGGAGAAGTGTTTTCCACGGTTGGCAAACTGTCGCTGTTCATGATCGTCGCGCTGGTCATCGGCATTCTGCTGGTGCCGCGATTGCTGGCCTATGTGGCCAAATTCGAAAGCAACGAGATGCTGCTGATCACCGTGCTCGGCCTGTGTTTCGGCTTCTGCCTGCTCGTAGTCAAACTCGAATACAGCATGGTACTTGGTGCGTTCCTGATCGGCGCGATCATGGCCGAGTCGCGACAACTGCTAAAAATCGAGCGTCTGATCGAGCCGGTTCGCGACCTGTTCAGCGCGATCTTCTTTGTCGCCATCGGGCTGATGCTCGACCCGATGATTCTGCTCGAATACGCGTGGCCGATTGCGGTGATCACCGTAGCCGTTGTACTCGGCAAGATGTTGTCCTGCGGTCTCGGAGCGTTTATCGCCGGCAATGACGGACGCACCTCACTGCGCGTGGGGATGGGCCTGTCACAGATTGGCGAATTTTCCTTCATCATCGCCGCTCTCGGGATGACGTTGCAGGTGACCAGTAACTTCCTCTACCCGGTTGCCGTGGCGGTGTCGGTGATTACCACTTTGCTGACGCCGTATCTGATCCGCGCGGCTGATCCGCTGTCGATCAAGTTGTCCGCGGCTGTGCCCAAGCCTCTCGGCCGCGTGCTGGGCATGTATGGCGAATGGCTGCGCAGCATTCAGCCGCAAGGCGAGGGTGCAATGCTGGCGTCAATCATTCGCAAGATCTTGCTGCAAGTCGGCGTCAACCTGGCGCTGGTGATCGCGATCTTCTTCGCCGGCGCGTATTTCGCTGAACGCATCTCGCTGTGGCTGCAAGACTGGATCAGCGATCCGAGCTGGCAGAAGGCGTTGATCTGGGGCGGTGCCTTGTTGGTGTCGTTGCCGTTCCTGATCGCCGCTTATCGCAAGCTCAAGGCGTTGTCGATGCTGCTGGCGGAGATGGGTGTGAAGCCGGAGATGGCCGGGCGTCACACGCAGCGAGTGCGCCGGGTGATCTCCGAAGTGATCCCGATTCTCTCACTGCTGGTGATTTTCCTGCTGCTGGCAGCCTTGTCGGCCAGTATCTTGCCGACCAACAAGTTGCTGGTACTGATCGCCGTGGTCGCGGCCGCCGTGGCGGCGCTGCTCTGGCGCTGGTTCATCCGCGTGCACACGCGGATGCAGGTGGCGCTGCTGGAAACCCTCGACAACCACAAGGAGTCGTCGGGGCACTGACCTGCCGGGGCGGCTGGCTGATCAGCTTTCCAGCCAGACGTCTCGCGCCCAGTGCCACACCGACTCCCAGGTTTCCTCGGCAATCAACTCTTCTTCGGCCTGCCACAACACCACCGTGCCATCCTCTTCGACACAGTAGTAGTCATCGCCGTCCTGACAGATTGGAATCAGGCTGCGATCAACACCGGCATCCCAGGCGTTGGCGGCCACATCCGGCAAGTAGGTGTGGGATTGTGGGTCGGTGACAGTCACCGGTTCGAGGCTACCGTAAACCACGTCGCTGACGGTCAGCAAAAACTCCCTGAAGACAAACGGAATATCGATGAACAGTTGTTCTTCGATTTCGACCAGCAGATCTTCGTCAGGCAACTCCAGGGGAACCGGTACCGGTTCGTTGGCTTCGCGCAGTTGTTCGATGATTTCTTCCACGTCCGGGATCCTCTTGCTTGAATGGCGCGGTTTATATGGGCCGGTTTATACAGTAGCTTGCTATAGATGCAACCGCGAAATAGAAAAACCCCGGACAAGTCCGGGGTTTTTGTTACCGCATGCTTAACGCAGAGGGGATCAGCCGTTCTGGCGGATACCGGCCACCAGCCAAGGCTGGTTGTCGCCCTGCGGACGTTCCATGTTCCAGCTTTCGCTGAACACTTCGCCCTGGTCGAAACGCGAGGTCTTCGACACACCGCTGAAGGTCAGGGTGGCGATGGTCTTGTCGGCGCGGTCATCCACACCATCCAGTTGCACCTGGAGATTGTCGATGTAGGTCGACTGGAAAGCGTCGCCCAGATCTGCACGCTCACGCTTGAGGAACTCAAGCATTTGCGGGGTCACGAACTCGGCGATCTTGTCCATTTCGTTGGCGTCCCAGTGCTGCTGCAGCGACTGGAAGTGGCTGCGTGCAGCTTCAAGGAAGTTCTGCTCGTTGAACCAGGCCGGCGCGTTGATCACCGGACGGGCGGCAGCAGGTGCAGCCGAACCACCGAAGATCGAACCCATGGCGGCAGGCTTTTGCTCGAACACTTCACGCTGCATCGGCGCGCCGGCCGGAGCGAATTGCTCTTGCTGCTTGCGGCGACGCGCGGCGATGAAGCGGAAGATCACGAACGCGATCACGGCCATGATCAGGATGTCGAAGATCTGCATGCCCTGGAAGCCGCCGCCCATGAACATGGACGCGAGCAGGCCACCGGCGGCGATACCGGCCAGAGGGCCGAGCCATTTCGAAGCACCGCCGGCCTTGGCAGCAGCGCCAGCGGCACCGGCAGCACCTGCGGTCGCCGCAGCGCCGCCGACACCTGGAGAAGAAGGAGCCATCTGGCTGGTCTGGTGCGTCGGCGCAGCGCCGGCGCTTTTGCCACCACCAAAGCGCTTGGCGTTGGCGTCGAGGCTCATCGTCAGGCCGATGCACAACGCCATGGCGATGCTAAGAAAACGTTTCATAAAGGGAATTCCCGTTTGTGGAGACACGCGCGCCATGTTGCACAGCTGAAGTGTTACTGGCTAGCGAGAGAGTGTTTCGGGCTTTTGCCTGACAGGTCGCGTTCAGCTTCGCGAGGCAATAAGAGCGTGTACTTTTGGCTGTAGGAAAAGGAGATAGGTTCCGCAGGATTGTTGGTCAGAACACCAAACCCTGTGGGAGCGAGCCTGCTCGCGAAAGCCGCACCGCGGTCTATCAGATAAACCGCAGCGATTTCATTCGCGAGCAGGCTCGCTCCCACAAAAACAGCAAAACTGGTATCAGATTGCTTCCAGCTTGGCATAACCGAGCATCAGCCATTTGCTGCCTTCGCTGAAGTTCACCTGCACCCGTGCCTGTGCGCCGGCGCCTTCGAAGTTGAGGATCACCCCGTCACCAAAGATCGAATGGCGTACCGCCTGACCGAGGCTGAAACCCGTTTCCGGAATCTCGCTGCCGCTGAACAGATTGCTGCCGCTCATCGACTGATTGCCGCCGAACGGTCGGCTGACGCTGTTCGACAAGCGCACTTCCTGAATCAGGCCTTTCGGTACTTCGCGGACGAAACGCGAGACCTTGTTGTAGGTCTCGCTGCCGTACAGGCGTCGGGTTTCAGCGTAGGTCATCACCAGATTCTGCATCGCCCGGGTAATGCCCACGTAAGCCAGACGCCGTTCTTCTTCAAGACGCCCCGGTTCTTCCAGGCTCATCTTGTGCGGGAACAGGCCTTCTTCCATGCCCACGAGGAACACGTAAGGGAATTCCAGGCCTTTGGCGCTGTGCAGGGTCATCAGTTGAATGCTGTCTTCGTGTTCGTCAGCCTGAGTGTCCCCGGCTTCCAGCGAAGCATGGCCGAGGAACGCCGCCAGTGGCGTCAGCTCTTCGTCCTCTTCGGTGTTCTCGAAGTTGCGCGCGGCGCTGACCAGTTCCTCAAGGTTTTCTACCCGGGCCTGGCCTTTCTCGCCTTTTTCCGCCTCGTGATAAGCGATCAGACCGGATTGCTCGATGACGGTTTGCGTCATCAAATGCAGCGGCATTTCCATGCACTTGGCGGCGAGATTTTCGATCAACTCGATAAACGCACCCAGCGCACCGGCGGCGCGACCGGTCAGGCCTTTGTTGGCGACCAGTTGGCGCATCGCTTCCCACATCGACACATCGCTGTGGCGTGCATGGTCGCGAATCGCTTCGACGGTTTTTTCACCGATGCCACGGGCTGGAACGTTGATTACCCGCTCCAGCGCCGCATCGTTGCCACGACCTTCAAGCAAACGCAGATAGGCCATGGCGTTCTTGATTTCGGCACGTTCGAAGAAGCGCTGGCCACCATAAATGCGGTAGGGAATGCGCTCACGCAACAAGGCTTCTTCGAGAACGCGCGACTGGGCGTTGGAGCGGTACAGAATCGCGATATCGCTGCGGGCCAAGCCGGTTTTCAGCGCGCTTTCGATGGTTTCGACAACATAGCGTGCTTCGTCGTGCTCGTTGAACGCGGCGTACAGATTGATCGCTTCGCCGTCGCCGCCGTCGGTCCACAGCTCTTTGCCCAGACGCCCGGTGTTGTTGGCGATCAAGGCGTTGGCGGCCTTGAGGATGCCGGCGGTGGAGCGGTAGTTTTGCTCCAGACGAATGGTCACCGAATCCGGGAAATCGGAAGAATACTGATGAATGTTCTCGATTTTCGCGCCGCGCCAGCCGTAGATCGACTGGTCGTCGTCGCCGACCACCATCAGGCTGTCGCTGCCCTTGCCCAGCAGACGCAACCAGGCGTACTGCACGGCGTTGGTGTCCTGGAACTCGTCCACCAGAATATGCCGGAAGCGTTTTTGATAATGCGCGAGCAGGCCCGGGTGATCGCGCCACAGGTCGAGGGCACGCAGCAGCAGTTCGGAGAAATCGATGACGCCGGCACGCTGGCACGCCGCCTCATAGGCCTCATAGATGCCGCGCATGGTCGCCAGGTACAAATCGCCACTGGCCTGAATGTGTTGCGGACGCAGGCCTTCGTCTTTCTGGCCATTGATGAACCACTGCGCCTGACGCGCCGGCCAGCGTTGCTCGTCGAGGCCGAGCTCGCGGATTACCCGTTTTACCAGCCTTTGCTGGTCATCGCTGTCGAGAATCTGGAAAGTCTGGCTCAGGCCCGCTTCCTGCCAGTGCGCCCGCAGCAAGCGGTGCGCCAGGCCGTGGAAGGTGCCGACCCACATGCCGGCCGGGTTGATCCCCAGCAACTGCTCGATGCGATGACGCATCTCCGCAGCGGCCTTGTTGGTGAAGGTCACCGACAGAATGGAGTGGGGCGAGGCGTTTTCGACCTGGATCAACCAGGCTATACGGTGCACCAGCACTCGGGTTTTACCGGAGCCAGCACCGGCCAGGACCAACTGACGGCCAACGGGGGCTGCTACGGCCTGGCGTTGGGCATCGTTGAGGGAGTTCAGCAGAAGGGAGAGATCATCGCGCATCGGGGCATTCTAGGGTGCGCCGCAGGCCCGGGCAAACCGAGCTTTGCATTAGCCGATGAAACTCCTGTCGATGACGACCGGTCGGTCACTGGCTACAGGCATTGGCCCGCCGCGTTCCCAGGGTTTGGCCGGTGGCAAAGGACGGAAAAGTTTAAGTGAAATTATGATCTTGAGCAGTTTGGCAACGGGATCTGCTTGTGTATGCTCCGTCCACGTTTCGGGCGCACGCCCTCCTTATAAGAACAAGAACGTTGCCCATGACCCTCAGCTCCGAACTGTCGGGCCCCTCCGTGGATCCCCGGGTTATCCGCAAGCACTATGCCGTCGAGATGGCGGTCGAGCGCACGCGTCTGCTGTATCAGGGCTCGTTGTTGCCCACGCTGTTCATGTTGATCAATGGTCTGGTCTGCGCCGCTTTGCTCTGGAGCCCGCAGCGCTATTTCGTGGTCAGCGTCTGGCTGGTGTGGTTGCTGTCACTGGTGGCGTTGCGGGTGATTCAGGTGGCGGCGTTCGATTCGGCGATCCCTGATCGTCAGGCGCAACCGATCTGGCGGCGGATGTTTCTGCTCGGGTCGACCATGACCGGTCTGACCCTGGCCGGTGCCGGCATCGCCCTGGTGCCCGCCGACAACTTCATTCAGCAGGCCTGGGTATTCGGCCTGATCGGCGCCGCAACCCTCTCGGCTAGCGTCGCCTACGCGGTGAGCCTGCCGGCGTTTCTGTCGTTTACCTTGCCCTGCCTGTTGCCGGCGATCGGTTATCTGTTCTGGGGCGGTGACGAGCAGGCGCGCGGTTGGGGCTGGCTCGGTCTGATCCTGCTCGGTTCGCTGAGCGTGGTCGCGTGGCAGGTCAATCGGCTGATTGATCGGGGCTTGCTGCGGCGCTTCCAGAATCAGCATCTGATCGAGCACCTGCAACAGACGCAGTCGCGCAGCGAACAGCTCAATCAGGAACTGGCCAAAGAAATCGACCAGCGCCGCTGCGCCGAGGGCAAATTGCGTGAAGCGCAGGTCGAACTTGAAGACCGCGTTGCCCAGCGCAGCCTTGAACTGGACGCGGCCAATCAGGCCCTTCGCAAAAGCGAAGCGCGGCTGGCGCTGGCGTTGAAGGCCAGTGAGTTGGGGCTGTGGGACTGGAACCTGCAAACCGACGAGGTTCACCACACGCAGATTCAGGAGCTGTTCGGCCTCGCTCCGGAATACGTCACGGCGCTTTTGCGCGACCTCAAGCCACGTCTGCATCCAGACGATGTGCCGACGCTGAAATACGCGTTGATCGAGCACTTGAAGGGGCGCACCGAGGACTATCAGATCGAATACCGCGTACGTCACGGCGATGGCCATTGGGTGTGGATCGAAGACCGAGGCCGCGCCGTAGAGCGCAGCGACAGCGGCCGGGTGATCCGCATGGTCGGCACCCGCCGCGACATCAGCGCCAGCAAAAGCCTCGAAGAGCAGCAGCGCTTGGCGGCGACCGTATTCGAAGCGGCCAGTGAAGGCATCGTGATTCTCGACCCGAACTATGCGCTGATCGCGATCAATCAGGCGTTCAGCCGGGTTACCGGTTACGACATCGAGGACATGCTCGGGCGCAACGTCGTCGAGCTGCCGTGCAGCCGTGATGCCCGCCGCCATTACGTCGCCATCCGTCATGCACTTGAGCAACACGGCAGTTGGCAGGGCGAACTGGTTGAAACCCGCAAGAACGGCGAGCTGTATCCGCAGTGGCTGCAACTGAATGCAGTGCGTGATGGTCGGGGAAATGTCAGCCATATCGTCGGCTTCTTCGCCGATCTGTCAGCACGCCGCGAATCCGAAGAGCGCATGCGCTATCTGACCCATTACGACGAGCTCACCGGGTTGGCCAACCGCTCGCTGTTCCGCGAGCGCTTGCATGAAGCGCATCAACGTTCGCGTCAGGGACGACGCAGTCTGGCGTTGCTGCACATCAATCTGGATCGCTTCAAATTGCTCAACGACAGTCTCGGCCATGAGATTGCTGACCAGTTACTGCAGAAAATGGCGCGCCGGCTGGTCAACGCCTTACCGGAAGCGGATACCATCGCCCGCTTGTCCGGTGACGAGTTCGCCGTACTGTTCGATGCCTACGGCAATCTCTCAAGTCTGGCCCGGGTCGCCACGCGCCTGTCGAGCAAGTTGCGCCTGCCACTGACGGTCGAAGGGCATGAGCTGGTGGTCAGCGCCTCGATGGGCATCAGCATGCTGCCGGACAACGCCCGGGAAATCTCCGCACTGGTCAGCCAGTCGAACATGGCCATGCAACATGCCAAGCATCTGGGCGGGAACAACTTCCAGTTCTACACCGACAGCCTGCAGGCCAGCACCCTTGAGCGCTTGCAGCTGGAAAACCATCTGCGCAAGGCCATCGAAGACAAGCAGCTGAAAGTGTTCTATCAACCGAAGCTGTGCCTGCAAACCGGGCGTTTGAATGCGGCAGAGGCACTGGTGCGCTGGGATCATCCAACCATGGGCCAGGTGCCGCCGGGGGACTTCATCGGGCTGGCCGAGGAAACCGGTCTGATCGGGCCGATCGGCGAATTCGTCCTGCGTCAGGCGTGCTGGCAGGCCTGCGAATGGCAGCGTCAGGGGCTGGAGCCGATTCGTGTTTCGGTGAACCTGTCGGTGCATCAACTGCGTCAGGGCAAACTGGTCAGTCTGGTGCGGCAGGTGCTGGAGGAAACTGGCCTGGCGTCGCACTACCTCGAACTGGAACTGACCGAGAGCCAGTTGCTCGACAGCGTCGAGCACATCATCGCGACCTTCCAGCAACTGCGCGATCTGGGGGTGAAACTGGCCATCGATGATTTTGGCACCGGGTATTCGTCGCTGAGTTACCTCAAGCGCATTCCGGTGGATTACGTGAAGATCGATCAGGCATTCATTCGCGGTTTGGGGGAGGGCAGTGAAGATGCGGCGATCACTCGCGCGATCATTGCCATGGCCCATGGGCTGTCACTGAAAGTGGTCGCCGAAGGTGTCGAGCGCCAGGAGCAGCTGGAATTTTTACGCGCTGAGCGTTGCGATGAAGTGCAGGGTTATCTGATCAGCCGGCCGGTGGAGGCGAGCGGTCTGGCCGGGCTTTTGCGCGAACAGGAAAAACCGTTTTAAGGGCTACATACACCCCATCGCGCCTGATATGGGGACATGGAGTTACGCATTGAGCAGGCAAAAAGCCAATTCATGTAGTATAACTACAAGCGTGCTACATCCTTGCCCATAAGAAGAGTCCAGCCCCTTGAATCTGCTGCAACACATCGCCCAGTCACGTCACCTGTTACGCAAGTCGGAGCTCAAGGTCGCCGACCACGTGCTGCTTGACCCTGCGGCGGTGATGCACAGTTCCATGGCCGACCTGGCCCACAGCGTTGGCATCAGCGAGCCGACCATCGTGCGCTTCTGTCGCGCCATCGGTTGCTCCGGTTTTCAGGATCTCAAACTGAAGTTAGCGCAAAGCCTCGCGGCCGGTGCCAGCTTCGGCCAGTTCGCGATCCATGAAGACGACTCGGTCGCCGACTACAGCCTGAAGATCTTCGACACCACGTTGCACACCTTGATGGAGGTTCGCGAGAAGCTCGATCCGGTTGAGTTGCAGCGTGCGGTGACACTGATGTCGCAGGCGCAGCGGGTCGAATTCTATGGCTTCGGCGCCTCGGGTGCAGTGGCGGCGGATGCGCAGCACAAGTTCTTCCGTTTGCTGCTGACTGCAGCGGCGTATTCCGATCCGCACATGCAGGCGATGTCGGCGGTGACGTTGAAACCGACCGATGTGGCGATCTGTATTTCGCAGTCCGGGCGTTCCAAGGATCTGCTGATCACCGCCAATCTGGTGCGTGAGAGCGGCGCTTCGCTGATTACCTTGTGCCCGAGCCAGACGCCGTTGGCCGAATTGTCGACCGTCAATCTGGCGATCGATGTGCACGAAGACACCGAAATCTATACGCCGCTGACTTCGCGTATTGCTCACCTGGTAGTGATTGACGTGCTGGCGATGGGCGTGGCGATGGCGCGTGGGCCGAGTCTGGTCAATCACCTGAAGAGCGTGAAGCGCAGTCTGCGCAGCTTGCGCTTGTCGCCGAAAGCCGTGAAAGCGCTGGATGACTGAAGTCATCTAAGGTCGTTCCGACCTTAATCGCGAGCAGACTCGCTCCCACAGGGGATCTTCGGGGTACACAAATTCTGTGTCATACCGAGATCAAGTGTGGGAGCGAGCCTGCTCGCGAAGGCGTCCTCAAAAACACCACAACCCTGCGCAAGTTTCATCGCACTGTCATCGACACGCAGCCAAACCGTCATCCCCGCCGCCTATCGTGAAACTCCCGTCATCGCCTTGGGAGACTCGAAATGGCTCAGCCCTACGAAGAACGCAACAGCGCCGCGAAAACCCGTCGTCAGCAGGAAGACCAGCGCCGCATGGAGTTTCGCCGCGCTATCGAAGATCGCTTCGAACTCCGTCAGCTTCAAGCCGAAATCGGCGACTTTCCCGAGATCACTCACTGGCAGGCAGCACCCGCAGCTTCCCGTCGAAGCGCTCAACCAGCGCGCTGATCTGCACGCGCTCGCTACGGATAAACGCCAGGAAGGCGTGCGCCACCGGTGACAAGCGTTTGGCTTTGGCTTGCACCAGACACCAGCTACGGAATAGCGGCAATTCCTCGACCGGCAGCTCGACGAGCCCGCCGGTCGCCAGTTCCAGGTTCAGGGCGTGGCGCGTCAACAGCGCCAGGCCCAGACCCGCCTGAACACATTCACGCTGAGCTTCGGCCGAGGCCACTTCCTGAGTCTGGGTGAAGTGCACGCGTTTCTCTTTGAAGTACTCTTCGCAGGCCAGTCGTGTGCCCGAGCCGGGCTCGCGGATCAGCAGCGTGTAGGGTTCCAGATCCTGCAACCGCAGCGGGCCCATGTGTGCCAGCGGGTGATCCGGGCGCGCCACGGCAACAATCGGGTTGTTGAGGAACGGCAGGAAATCCAGACCCATGTCCTGCGGCACCATCGACATGATCACCAGATCGTCGCGGTTGTCGGACAGCCTGCGAATCACCTGGCCACGGTTGACCACGGTCAGTTGCAGATTCACTTCCGGGTGCTGACGCTTGAACGCGGCGAACAGGTGCGGCACGAAGTATTTGGCGCTGGATTCCACCGCCAGTTTCAATTGGCCCTGCAGCGAACCCTGCATGTCGGACAGTTGCATATCGAGGTTTTCCAGACGCCCGAAGATGTCCCGGCTGGCGCGCTGAAGTGCTTCGGCGGCTTCGGTCATGTAGAGTTTTTTGCCGACGTAATCGAATAATGGCTGCCCGATCAGCTCTTCGAGCTGACGAATCTGTAGGCTGACGGCCGGTTGCGTGAGCGACATTTCCTCGGCTGCGCGGCTGTAAGAGCGTAAATCACACACTTCGTTGAAGATCTGCAACTGACGCAATGTCATACGCATCAATGACTTACGCATTTCTTATAGGCTCTGTCGGCAGGCTGATTGTTTAACTATAAGTCTTTACTTATGGCTAACCCAATTTTTATTCATTTTTGTTAATCCCTCATGAGCGCTAGTGTGGACCTGCGACTGAATTGAAACATTTGGTCACGCGTCGACCTGGGTCTAGCAGGTCGTGGTACCACCGGCTCAAGGGAACCTCCAAGTGATAACAAAGATCCTGATCGCCAACCGTGGTGAGATTGCCGTACGAATCGTGCGAGCCTGCGCCGAAATGGGCATTCGCTCGGTTGCGATTTTTTCCGACGCCGACCGCCATGCGCTGCATGTGAAGCGCGCGGACGAGGCCCACAGCATCGGTGCCGAGCCACTGGCCGGTTACCTGAACCCGCGCAAGCTGGTGAACCTGGCGGTTGAAACCGGCTGCGATGCGTTGCACCCCGGTTACGGTTTCCTTTCGGAAAATGCCGAGCTGGCAGACATCTGCGCCGAGCGCGGCATCAAATTCATTGGCCCGTCGGCGGAAGTCATTCGCCGCATGGGCGACAAGACCGAAGCCCGGCGCAGCATGATCAAGGCCGGTGTACCGGTGACGCCGGGCACCGAAGGTAACGTAGCGGACATCGAAGAAGCCTTGGCCGAGGGCGACCGCATCGGTTACCCGGTGATGCTCAAAGCCACTTCCGGTGGTGGCGGTCGCGGTATCCGTCGCTGCAACAGCCGCGAAGAACTCGAACAGAATTTCCCTCGGGTGATTTCCGAAGCAACCAAGGCCTTCGGTTCTGCCGAAGTGTTCCTGGAAAAATGCATCGTCAATCCCAAGCACATCGAAGCGCAAATCCTCGGCGACAGCTTCGGCAACGTCGTGCATCTGTTCGAACGGGACTGCTCGATCCAGCGCCGTAACCAGAAGCTCATCGAAATCGCCCCGAGCCCGCAACTGACCCCGGAACAGCGCGCCTACATCGGCGACCTGTCGGTGCGAGCGGCCAAGGCGGTGGGCTACGAGAACGCCGGTACCGTGGAGTTCCTGCTCGCCGAGGGCGAGGTGTACTTCATGGAGATGAACACCCGGGTGCAGGTGGAGCACACCATCACTGAAGAAATCACCGGGATCGACATCGTCCGCGAGCAGATTCGCATCGCCTCCGGCCTGCCGTTGTCGGTGAAGCAGGAAGACATTCAGCACCGTGGTTTCGCCTTGCAGTTCCGTATCAACGCCGAAGACCCGAAGAACAACTTCCTGCCGAGCTTCGGCAAGATCACCCGTTACTACGCCCCCGGCGGCCCGGGTGTGCGCACCGACACAGCGATCTACACCGGCTACACCATTCCGCCGTTCTACGACTCGATGTGCCTGAAGCTTGTGGTCTGGGCGCTGACCTGGGAAGAGGCGATGGACCGTGGCCTGCGTGCCCTCGACGACATGCGTCTGCAAGGTGTGAAGACCACCGCCGCGTACTACCAGGAAATTCTGCGCAACCCGGAATTCCGCAGCGGCCAGTTCAATACCAGCTTCGTTGAAAGCCACCCTGAACTGACTAACTACTCGATCAAGCGCAAACCCGAAGAGCTGGCCCTGGCCATCGCCGCCGCCATCGCCGCCCACGCAGGCCTGTGAGGAATACAACAATGTCCAAGAAGATCTTTGTCACCGATACCATCCTGCGCGACGCTCACCAATCGCTGCTCGCCACCCGCATGCGCACCGAAGACATGCTGCCGATCTGCGACAAGCTCGACAAAGTCGGCTACTGGTCGCTGGAGTGCTGGGGCGGGGCGACGTTCGACGCCTGCGTACGGTTTCTGAAAGAAGACCCGTGGGAGCGTCTGCGCCAACTGCGCGCGGCGCTGCCTAACACTCGTCTGCAAATGCTCTTGCGCGGGCAGAACCTGCTGGGCTACCGCCACTACAGCGACGACGTAGTAAAAGCCTTCGTCGCTAAAGCTGCGGTAAACGGCATCGATGTGTTTCGTATCTTCGACGCGATGAACGACGTGCGGAACCTGCGTGTGGCCATCGAAGCGGTGAAGGCTGCCGGCAAACATGCACAGGGCACCATCGCTTACACCACCAGCCCGGTGCACACCATCGATGCGTTCGTCACTCAGGCCAAGCAGATGGAAGCCATGGGTTGCGACTCGGTGGCGATCAAGGACATGGCTGGATTGTTGACCCCGTACGCCACCGGAGAACTGGTTCGCGCGTTGAAGGCAGAGCAATCGCTGCCGGTGTTCATCCACTCCCACGACACTGCCGGTCTGGCGACCATGTGCCAGCTCAAGGCGATCGAAAACGGCGCCGATCATATCGACACCGCGATCTCCAGCTTCGCTTCGGGCACCAGCCACCCGGGCACCGAGTCGATGGTCGCAGCGCTCAAGGGCACCGAGTACGACACCGGCCTGAACCTGGAACTGCTGCAAGAGATCGGTCTGTACTTCTACGCCGTGCGCAAAAAATACCACCAGTTCGAAAGCGAATTCACTGCCGTCGACACCCGTGTGCAGGTCAACCAGGTGCCGGGCGGGATGATCTCCAACCTCGCCAATCAGTTGAAAGAGCAGGGCGCTCTTAACCGCATGGCCGAAGTGCTGGCGGAAATCCCGCGCGTGCGTGAGGACCTTGGCTTTCCGCCGCTGGTGACCCCGACCTCGCAAATCGTCGGCACCCAGGCGTTCTTCAATGTGCTGGCCGGCGAGCGCTACAAGACCATCACCAACGAAGTGAAGCTGTATCTGCAAGGCGGTTACGGCAAAGCGCCGGGCGTGGTCGACGAGAAGCTGCGTCGCCAGGCGATCGGCAGTGAAGAAGTCATCGACGTGCGTCCGGCCGATCTGCTCAAGCCGGAAATGACCAAGCTGCGTGCTGACATCGGCGCCTTAGCCAAGTCGGAAGAAGACGTGCTGACCTTTGCCATGTTCCCGGACATCGGCCGCAAGTTCCTCGAAGAGCGTGCCGCCGGCACCCTCACCCCGGAAGTGCTGCTGCCAATTCCTGAAGCGGGCGGTGTGACAAAAGCGGGTGGCGAAGGCGTGCCGACCGAGTTCGTCATCGACGTTCACGGCGAAACCTATCGCGTCGACATCACTGGTGTCGGTGTGAAGGCCGAAGGCAAGCGTCACTTCTACCTGTCCATCGACGGCATGCCGGAAGAAGTGGTGTTCGAACCGCTCAACGAATTTGTCAGCGGAGGCAGCAGCAAACGCAAGCAGGCGTCGGCGCCGGGCCACGTCAGCACCACCATGCCAGGCAACATCGTCGATGTCCTGGTCAAGGAGGGCGATACCGTCAAGGCCGGCCAGGCTGTGCTGATCACCGAAGCGATGAAGATGGAAACCGAAGTCCAGGCTGCGGTCGCGGGCAAAGTCACCGCGATTCATGTGGCCAAGGGTGATCGGGTCAATCCGGGTGAAATTCTGATCGAGATCGAAGGCTGAGATAACGGCCGCGATCCAACGCTTTAAACCTCGGGGGGGCATGTGCTCCCCTTTTTTTTGCGTATTTTGATCCTGTAGGAGCTGCCGAAGGCTGCGATCTTTTGATGTTGTTTGGCGTTCATAAAACAAGATCAAGAGATCGCAGCCTTCGGCAGCTCCTACAAAGAATGTTGTGTCAGTCAGAACGCCATGCGCCATTGGCCCATTACGCCGTGAGTGCGGCTGTCAGTGGCCATTTCACCCGTGAGACCCACACCGACCGTGTGGTTGGCAGACAGCCCGAGATCGAGGCCTGCATCCACCGACAGGCTGTTGCGATCCAGCGCGGCACCGGCAATTTCAAAGCGTTTGCCGCCCTTGACCAGTTGCTGGCGGGTGTCGCTTTCGATCTCGCCAAAGGTGTGTTTCCAGCCGGCACTGAATCGCGGTGTCAGCGTCATGCCGTTGTCCAGCCGATTGATTTTCGCCGTGCGCAGGCCAAACGTACTGCTGAGGTTGTCGCGGGTTTGTCCGAAGACTTCCAGCGCCGCATCCCCACCGTTTTCACGGTAGCTGTCGCGTTGATAGCGCTGATAGCCGACGCTGGCAAACGGTTCGAGCGTCGCGTTGTGCCGGCCAATGTTGACCGCCAGTTCGGCAAAGGCTTGTTGGGTGTTGACGTCATAGTTGCCCTTGAGGCGATCGCTGAAGCCGTTGAAGGCCACGCGACGTTTGCTGGCGCCGTCATGACTGGCGTAGGTCGCCCCGAGACGCAGTGAGAAGGGGCCGTCCTGACGTGCGGCGTAGGCACCGAGGTGCCAGCTGTCGAGTTCGCCATCGTATTGCCGGGCATCGAGTCTGGTCTGCGATTTACCGCCGACCAGGCCGACATGCCATTGCTCGTTGAGCCGCCAGTCGGCGCCCATGACCAGGCCTTGGGTAGCGTGTTTGAGGGTGCTGTCGAAGTTGCGGTCGACTTTGCCACCATGGCCAAGCGCCTGAATCCACACGCGCCCGGAATCGGCAGCGCCGGCGGCCTGACGCGGCGAGTTGCCGGAACTGTAGGCAGAACCGTAACGGCTATTCAGTTGCTGCATGGCCGAAAGCATGCTCGCGCTCACCGGATTGATGCTGCTCAGTGTGGCTTTGGCGAGGTTGGCGTTGCTGCCGGCGGCGAGTTGTTCGAGGGCGACCGGTGCGGTGGTTTTGTCGCTGGTCAGAAGCGCGGCGACTGCTGCGTTTGCAGGTTTTATTGGCGCAGGTGCGGGCTGTTCGGCGGACTCGTTAACTTGCGCAGTAAGAGGTTCGTCCGGCATTGGCGATGGGACGGACTCTGCAATGGGAGTCGGCGCTGAAGTCGGAACAGGAACAGAAATTGGAGCTGGTGCAGACGCCGTCAATGGCGTTGGTGTCGCTGATGGCGCAGGTGCTGTTGGATCGACAATGCCCTCGGCAGCGGCACGAGCGTTGTCCGTCGTGGCAGCGCTCGAAAGCGGCTCACCGTTACGGGCGTAAGTCAGCCCGACGGACTTTTTGTTGTATTGCGCAGTGGCTGTCATGAAGGCGAGGTCGCTAACGACCGTACCGAATTCGCCTTCTACCTTGCCGGCTTCGAGGATTTTGTACTGTCTGCTTTGCGGATATTCTCCCGGAGCCGCAACGACTTTCAGGGTGGCGCCTTCCAGCTTGGCGGTGCCATCAACCTTGATCGTTTGACTGCCACCGGGGGTTACCTCGTAAGCCAGTTCGGCGGTCGGGGACAAGCGCAAGTCGCCTTTCACGCGCGGGCTGCCTAGCACCTCATTGACGGTGAGCAGGCCGGCGACCTCCAGGCTTCCCACCACACCTTTACCGGCAAAGCTGCCACCGCTCTCGACATACACGTCGCCCTTGATGCTTCCCAAGTTGGTCAGAGCGGTACCACTGTTCACCAGCACACCTTCCTTGAAGTCTCCCTTGGAACTCGACGTCCAGGCTCCTCGAGCGAGAAATAGACCGTTGAAGTTACGTGTGTCTTTCAACTCTCCGCCTTCAGCGGCATTCAAAAAGAGGACGTTATCCCCCTCGCCACCATCCAGCAGGCCCGTAAAGCTTGCGCCGTCCGTGAGCGTGATCAGATCGTTTACAGCGGTACCTTTAAAAGTCTTTTCAGGGGTTTCAAAAGCGATGGGCACCGTACTTGGGGCAGTGAGAAATGCCCTGAGTCGTTCAAGCGCCATTTCTTTATGGCTGGTTTCGGACGATTCTGCAGCATCCATTATTGCGGGTGAATCAGCGACTTCAGAGGGTTGCTGAGCGTTGGCGACCGCTACGCAACCCAGCGCCAGCGAAATGGCCAAAGCCAAGTGTTTTGGTTTGAATATGTGTTGAGTGGGCATCGGGTTGGGCCTTTCTTTGGAAGAAGACCCAACTCTATTGATGCACCCGAAAATCCGATGTCGGCTGCTTCCCGTAGGCTTGCAGGCGACATCGCATCATTTTGTAGAAAATGACCGCGAGATTCGCAACCAAGACTTTTACTCGGCTGCTGCGGTCCTTTTTCCTACAATCAATCCAGCCCCCGCCGACTGTTCAACCTCAAAAACTCATCTGCCACTGCCCGATCAAACCGTGATTGCGGCTGTTGCTGCCGATCTCACCGCTGTATCCCACACCCAGCGTGTGCCGCGCCGAGATCCCCACATCCAGCCCGGCTTCCAGCACCAGGCTGTCGCGATCCAGCGAGCTGCCATCGACACTGAACGCCGTGCCGCCGGTTATAAAGGCCTGACGAGTCGAGCTGCTGACATCGCCATAGGTGTGTTTCCAGCCAGCGGCCATGCGCGGGGTCACGCTCATGCCGTTGTCCAGGCTGCTCAGGTGCGCTAGGCGCAGGCCGAAGGTGCTGCTGAAGTTGTCTTGGGTCTGGCTGTCGACTTGCAGTGCGGCGGCGCCACCTTTTTCCTGGTAGCCGTCGCGGTGGTAGCGCTGATAGCCGAGGCTGGCGAATGGTTCGGCGCTGAGGCGCCCGCTGCCCATGGCATAGCCGAGTTCGGCGAAGGCTTGCTGGCTATCGGCGTCGTAGTCGCCTTTCGGGCGGTCGCTGAAACCATTGAAGGCGATGGTGCGTTTGCTTTCGCCCTGATGGCCGCTGTACGCCGCGCCGAGGCGCAAAGCGATCGGGCCGTTCTGGTGCAGCGCGTAGACGCCGGCGTGCCAGCTCTCGACGTTGCCGTCGACGCCGGTCGCGTCCAGATCGGTTTTCGAATAGCCGCCCAGTACGCCCAGACGCCACGCCGGATTCAGTGCCCAGTCGGCGCCTAGCACGCTGCCCTTGGTGCGTTGCTCCAGACCACTGCTGCCGTGTTCGCCATCGAGCTTGCCGTAGCCGCCGATGCCTTGCAGCCAGAGCCGGCCGCGAGCGTTCGGATCATTCAGGTTGCGCGCCTCGGTCGGCACGCCGTTGGCCGCCAGCACGGGCGTGTCGCGTTGATCGAGGCCGACCAGCAGTCCCGGGCTGCCGCCCATTTGCTGCATCGCCGAGAGCATGCTGTTGCCGACCTGACTGCTGGCGCCGAGGGTGGCGCTGGTCAGGTTGGCGTTGCTGGCGCCGGCCAGTTGCTCGATTGCCGCGCCAGCGCTGCTTTGGCTGGTATTGAGCAGGGCGTTGTACAACGCATTGTTTTTACCGATCGAGGCGAGGCTGTTGGCGGCGTTGCTGCCGTTGCCGGTCGTGGCGAACTCATTGAACGCCACGTCATTGCGGGTGTAGGTCAGGTCGACCTGGGTTGGCGTGTAGGCGAGGGTCGGCGTCAGGAACGCATAGTCGCTGCTGACCTTGCCGAAAGTGCCGTTGACCTGCGCCGCTTGCAGCACGGTGTAGTGGCTCTGCCATGGATAGGTGCCGCTGCCGGGATTCACCGCGAGGGTTGCGCCGTTGAGATTGGCGATGCCGCCAACCTGCACGGGCGCGCTGCTGCCGTCGGCGTTGACACCGTAGGCGAGAGTGGCGGTGCTGCCCATGGTCAAATCGCGAACAATCGTGGCGCGGCCGAGTCCGGTGTCCGTGTGCAAAATGCCGTTAACGTTAAGATTGCCCACCGAGCCGCCACCGGCATACACACCGCCCGCGTCGACGGTCAGGTTGCTAGCGATGCTGCCCTGATTGATCAGCGTTGCGCCGTTGCGCACCGCGCCGCCGTCGCTGAAATCGCCACTGCCGGACAGCGTCCAGGCGCCTTGCTTGACCTCCAACCATTCGAAGTTGCGACTGGCGCCGAAGCTGCCACCGGCCGCATCGTCCATCACCACCCGGTCGTAACCGCTGCCGCCATCCACCACGCCGACAAAGCGACTGCCGTTGCGCAAGGTCAGGCTGTCGTTACCGCCACCCAGATCCAGCGCCAGGCCATTGCTGCCGCTGATCGTGCCGCCGTTGATGACGTTGTCGGCGAAATCACCGACGAACTTCACGCCAAAACCGTTGAGGCCTTGAATGGTGCCGAAGTTTTCCAGCGTGGTCGCCGCCAGTCCCGAGCCGCCGCTGCCATCGTCGACCAGAATGGCGCTGTCGGCACCGCTGATCAAAGCGTTGCTGGCGTTGAGGATGGAACCGCCACCCAGCGCGATACCCTCGCTGCCGTTGGCGAAACCACCCTTGTCCACACCGCCCGCACCGACGCCCTGAATGGTCCCGTAGTTTTCGATGTGGGCGATCTTGTCGATGTCCACGCCGTCGCCGTCACCGTTCGCTTGAAAGCCTGAGTAAGCCCCGGTGATGGTGCCGTGGTTGATCACCGTGCCATCGCCGTCGGAACCGAAGCCGGAACCATTACGGCCGGTGATCTGCCCGTAGTTGATCAGCGTCGCGCCAAGATCGGTGGTGATGCCGTGCCGGCCACCGGAAATCACCCCGTAGTTGGTCACATTGACGCCGCTCGCGGAATCGATATCGATGCCGTCGAATTTCTCGTCGGCATTGTGCGAATCGCCGGTGGAAATCTCGCCGTAGTTGGTAATGGTCGCATTGGCGCCGGTCTTCATGCCGTCACTGGCGTCGCCGCGAATCAGCCCGCCGACGCGGTTGATAATGGTGGTTTTCACGCCGGCACTGCGTAGCGCATCGAGGTCCAGTCCCTGGCCGGTGGTGGAGCGAATCACGCCGCTGTTGTCGATCAACAGACTGCCGCTGACAAAGTTGCTGTCGATGCGCAAAGCATCGTTGGCGCCGAGAATCTGCCCGCCGCTGCGGTTGTAAATCGTGTAGTTGCGCGCCTGGGTCAGGTCACCGCTGCTGTCGATGGCCCGGCCACCGCTGGAAACGATTTTGCCGGCGTTATCGATCACCACACCTTCACTACTGGTCTTGTCTTTCAGGCTCACGGCCTTGCCGCTGTTGGTGATGCTGCCCGGTGCGGAAATCGTCAGCGTATCGCTGCCTCCCAGCGTTTGCGCTGCCGTGGTGGCGGTGTCGATCTGCACGGTTTTGCCGTGGGCTGCCGTGGCGGTGATCAACAGGGCAATGGCGAGAGACAGACGCTGGGGCGGGAACGGCATGGTCGGACGGCCTTTTTGTTATAAGACGGGCCGTCCTGTATAGCGAAGGGTTTTTACAGAATGATGTCGGTTGCTGATCTGCATTGTTTTGCATTCAGATTTCGCTTGTCAGGAGTAAATCTGCATTTTGTTGCAGATTTTGGCGTTCTATCAGGCTTTGAATGCACTACATTGCATCCGGCATCAATGAAGGCTCTGTTGAAATGTATCTAAAAGTAGAGGAAATGAAAGCGTGGGATCTGCAATGAGCCTGACGGTAGCTGAGCGCATGGCGCTCATCGAAAGCATCCAAGAAGCGCTGGCCGACGGGACATTGGACATCAGCGAAGCCGTCCGCCGTTTACGAGTGGAGGTGACAGGGCTGCATCAAATCCAATTCGCTAAGATGTGCAAAATTTCGGTCCGCACGTTGATACACATAGAGCACGCTGAGGGTAATCAGACGTTGAGGTCGTTGGACTCAATATTCCGATTGTTTGGCCTGAAAATGGGCGTCGTGCGGATACGCCGAGAGCCCCATTAAAACCCGACGCAGCCCGCAATGTGCTGATCGCCCTAGCTACGCCGCACATATGCCTTTCCATAATGGCGTTCCATTTTCGCCTGAATCAATTCCAGTCCAATCGACATCAGCCAGTAAATGATCGCCGCCGTCGTCAGCATTTCGATATAGCGGTAGCTTGAGCGTCCATAGGACTGGGCGAGAAACATCACTTCCCAGACGCCCATTACCGAAATCAGCGACGAGTCCTTGAGCATCGAGATGAACTGGTTGGTGGTGGGCGGGATGATCGTGCGCATGGCTTGCGGCAGGGTGATGCGCCAGAAAATCACCGTCTCGCGCATACCCAGTGCCAGCGAAGCTTCGCGCTGGCCGTGGTCGACACCGAGGATGCCGGCGCGGAAGATCTCGCTGAGATAGGCGCCGTAGTTCAGCGACAAGGCAATGATGCCCGCGACGATGGCGCCAGGCACGATGCCCAGTTGCGGCATGCCGAGGTAGATCAGCAGGATCTGGATGAGCAGTGGCGTGCCGCGAAAGAACGAGGTGTAGAAACTGGCGATGCCGAACGCCACGGCGCTTTTCGACAGGCGCGCCAATGCCGTGATGAAGCCCAGCAGGGACGAGGCGACAATCGAGCACATACACAGGAAAAGCGTCAGCGCCGCGCCTTGCAGAAAGCCCTTGGGCGCCAGGTGCAAGCCGACCAGGTTGGGCAGTTTGTCGAGGATGATCGAGAACTTCAGGTCGAAGCTCAGGAAGAACCCGGCGAACAGGCAGAACAGCGCCGCCCATGTCAGGTACAGCCGCGTACGAAAACCGAACAGGCGTTGCAGGCGTGATTCAGCCACCGGTTGTGGTGGCTGTGGAGGTGTCGGGAAAGAAGTCATTGGCTTATATCAGCGCCGATCCATTTTTGTGACAGCTTGCTCAGGGTGCCGTCCTGCTTCAGTTGCGCGAAGACTTCACGCACCTTGGCGTCCCATTGCGCATCACCCTTTTCGATGGCCACCGAATTCGGCTCCGAGTACAGCGGCGCGCCGGCCAGTTTGAAGCGTTTGTCTTCGTTCAGGCGTGGCTGCGCGGTGACGAGGTTGGTGAGGATTGCATCCAGGCGCACGCCGGCGCCCAGGCCCAAATCCTGGAAGGCGACGTTGTCGGTATCGTACGGCGCGATCTGCACGTCTTCGAACGGGTACTGCAACTGCTTGTCTTCGGCACCTTCGATGACCAGGTTCTTGTTCAGATAGCTTTCGTAACTGGACGCGCTGGTGAGGCCGACTTTTTTGCCGCTCAGATCCTTGGCGTCGTGGATCCGCTCATCCTTGGCGTTGACCACGATCACCGCTGGCGAGGCGTAGTACTCGACCGGGAAGTCGAACACTTCGGCGCGGGCCTTGCTCGGCGTCATCGAGCAGATGCAGATATCGTAGCGCCCGCTCCAGCGGCCGGCGGCAATGACGTCCCAGGACGGTGTTTCGAGTCGCAGCTTGACGCCTAACTTGTCAGCCACGGCCTTAGCGACGTCCACATCGAAGCCATCAAGCTGATTCTGGTCATTGAGAAACGAGAACGGTGGGTAGCTTTCCATCAGCACGCCGACCAGTTCTTTCTTTTGCTCGATACGGTCCAGCGTCGTGCCACCAAAGGCTTGCGTGGAGGCGACCAGAATGGTCAGGCCCAAGGCCAGTAGCGGTTGAAATTTCACGGTCGATCCCTGGGTAAAAAAGAGGTTGTTTTTAACGGAATGGTGCGTATTAAATAGTTATAAGAACGACTCTGATAGTGAGTTATTTTCATAAGCATATGAGTGAAAAGCATATGGGCGCAGGCAGCACGATTATTCTCGATGGCGGCATGGGCCGTGAGTTGCAGCGCGCCGGGGCGCCATTTCGTCAACCGGAGTGGTCAGCACTGGCGTTGAGCGAGGCGCCGCAAGCGGTTGAGGGGGTGCATGGCGCTTATATCGCCAGTGGCGCCAATGTGATTACCACCAACAGTTATGCCGTGGTGCCGTTCCATATTGGCGAAGAGCGCTTCGCCGCTGAAGGGCAGGCGCTGGCCGCGTTGGCCGGTGAGCTGGCGCGACGTGCGGTGCAGGCCTCGGGGAAATCCGTGCGAGTGGCTGGCTCATTGCCGCCGCTGTTTGGCTCCTATCGTCCGGATCTGTTCAACGCCGACCGAGTGACCGAGTTGCTGGCGCCCTTGGTCAATGGCTTGGCCCCGCACGTTGATCTGTGGCTGGCGGAAACCCAAAGCTCGATCATCGAGGCGCGTGCCATTCACGCCGGGTTGCCGAAGGATGGCAAACCGTTCTGGTTGTCGTTCACCTTGAAGGACGAAGACACCGATGAAGTGCCACGCCTGCGCTCTGGAGAGCCAGTCGCCGAGGCGGCTGCGGTGGCGGCTGAGTTGGGCGTCGAGACGTTGTTGTTCAATTGCAGTCAGCCGGAAGTGATCGGTGCCGCGATTGATGCCGCGCGTGACACCTTCGAGCGTTTGGGGGCGAAAATTCACATTGGTGCTTACGCCAATGCGTTTCCGCCGCAGCCAAAAGAAGCTACGGCCAATGACGGACTTGATCCGCTGCGCGATGACCTGGATCCGCCGGGTTACTTGCACTGGGCGATTGACTGGCAGCAGCGCGGTGCGAGCCATTTGGGCGGTTGCTGCGGGATCGGGCCAGAGCACATTGCGGTGCTGGCGCAAAAACTGGGCTTAAAATAGATCAAAAGATCGCAGCCTGCGGCATCTCCTACAGGGTGAACGTCAATCCCGTGTAGGAGCTGCCGAAGGCTCGGGCCGCGTTCGGACGATCTTTTGCTTTGACGATTTAACTACGGCATTCCACCAAGCCTTTCACCTGCCCGTCGGGCGTCTGATTTTCATCCGACAGCCACCGCTCGAAACCTGCCGCAATTGCCGGCCACTCTCCATCCAGAATCGAGTACCACGCAGTGTCGCGGTTCTGGCCCTTGACCACCATGTGCTGGCGGAACACGCCTTCGAAGCTGAAGCCCAGACGTTCGGCGGCGTATTTCGAGCGGGCGTTGCCGTTGTTGCATTTCCATTCGAGGCGGCGGTAGCCGAGTTCGAAGGAATATTTGGCCAACAGGTACACCGCCTCGGTGCTTCTCTGCGAGCGCTGCATCGGCGCGCCGAAGGTGACGTGGCCGATTTCGATACGGCCCTGGGCCGGGACAATCGACATCAGGCTGAGGATGCCTTGTACCTGACCGCTGGCGCGATCGACGACGCTGAAGAAATACGGGTCGCTGGCGGCCGCGTGGTTGTTCAGCCAAGCGTCGAAAACGCTGCGTTCCGGGAACGGGCCGTAGGGCAAATAATCCCACAGTTTCGGGTCGGCACCGGGGCCTTCAAGTGCGGCGAACAGCTGGTCACCGTGGCGCGCCGGGTCGAGTCTTTCCAGACGAATAAAACGCCCTTCAAGCAAGGTGGCGGTGGGGGCGGCGACGCCTTTCCAGTCAGCGAGTGAAGCGGTCATGCGTGCGTCTCCTTAAAGGGCTTGGCGAAACTGGATGAAGCCCGGGCGTTCGGCGATACGCTCGTAGAGCTGGATCGCGGTGGCGTTGGTTTCGTGGGTCAACCAATGAACCTTGCAGCAGCCGTCAGCCTTGGCGGTGGCGTAGACGTGTTCGATCAACCGGCGGCCGACGCCGGTGCCCCGGGTCTGCGGGACCACCAGCAAGTCCTGCAGGTAGCAGGAGTTTTCGATGCTCCAGTTCGAACGATGATAGATGTAATGCACCATGCCTACCGCTTTACCGCCAGCCCAGGCGAGGGCGGCGTGGGTCGATTCGTTCGGGTCGAGAAAACGCTGCCAGGTGCTGTGCGTCACAGCGTCCGGCAGTTCGGTGTTGTAGAAACGCAGGTAGGCCTGCCATAGCGGCAGCCAGGCGGCGTGGTCGTCGGCCCTGACCGGGCGAATGTCGATCTGACTCATGGGGGATTTCCTTAGCGCATCAATCGGGCGAGGGTTTGATCATTGATGTCCGGGCTGGCGGCCAGGCCTTCGCGCACGCCGGCAATGTCTTCGGCGCTGCGGTTCTGGCTGAGCTTGCGCTTGCCTTCGAGACGGTCAATGGGAATGGCGAAACCGACAATCGCCTTGAGCATGCCGTCGATGTAATCGGCGGGCGCGTCGGCGACTGACCACGGTTGGGCGCGGCCGGCCTCATGCCGGTCGGTGAGGGTGCTGACGATGTCGAGCAGGCGTCCGCCATCGCTGAAGGTTTCGGCGTGGCCATAAGCGTGCACGGCGATGTAGTTCCAGGTCGGCACGACTTTGCCGTGTTCAGCTTTGCTCGGGTAAAAGCCCGGGCTGACGTAGGCATCGGCGCCGGCGAAGATCAGCATGGCTTCGGCGCCGTCACGCAGGTCTTTCCACTGTGGGTTGGCGCGGGCCAGGTGCCCGTAGAGCGTGCCGTACTCGCCTTGTTCGCAATGCAGCAGTACCGGCACATGGCTGGCCTGCAAGCCACTTTCGCCATGACTCACCAGAATGGCGAGGCGGGTGGCGAGAATCAGTTCGTGCAGTTGGGACAACTCTTCGATGGCAAAGGCGCGTGGCGTGTACATGGGCAGATTTTCCTTGGCGAATGCCAGCATCCTAGGCAGGCTATTGGTCTGTTGTAAGAGCCATTGATGACCAATTTCATAGGTCCATTGCCATGCCCGATTCGCCGCTGTTATCCATGCCGTTCAACCCTGCCGGGATCGAGCTTGATCGCCGTCAGGGTTTGAGCCGTCAGCTGTATCAGGCTTTGCGCCTGCGCGTACTGGATGGACGGCTGGCGAGTGGCACGCGGTTGCCAGCCAGTCGCGATCTGGCGGCGGCGCTGGGGATTTCGCGTAACAGCGTTGTGCGCGCCTACGATCAACTCTATGCCGAGGGTTTTATTGAAGGGCGAGTGGGGGATGGAACCTACGTCGCACAATTGATGCCAGTAACGGCCTCGGCAAAAAAACTATCCACAAAAGTATCCACAGGGTTTTCAACAGGCTTACCCACAGCCTTATCCACAAATTGGCTGGATTTACCTGTGGTTTCATCCAGTAAAGTTATCCACAGCGGTGGTTTTTCGCGCATTGAAAACAACCATTTGTCCAAGCCACCGAGCGGTCCACCGCGAGCCTTTCGCGTCGGGGTTCCGGCGTTTGATCTGTTCCCATTCGAGGTGTGGGCCAAGCTGAATGCGGCTTTCTGGCGTAAACCGGATCTGGAGCAGTTGTGTTACGGCGACCCGTCAGGCGACGCGCGCCTGCGTGCAATGATCGCTGCCTATTTGCGTAGTTCGCGCGGCATGCAGTGCTCGCCTGAGCAAATTGTGATCACCAGCGGCGCACAGCAAGGCATTAGCCTTTGTGCACAGCTGCTGGTGGAGCCGGGCGATGGTGTGGCGATCGAGAATCCGGGCTACCGCGCGGCCGGTCATGCGTTCGCGGTGGCGGGCGCTCGTTTGCACGGGATTGCCGTGGACGAGGAGGGCATGGACTGCTCGGCGTTGTCGGCCACCGGGGATTGTCGTGTGGCGTATGTGACGCCCTCTCATCAGTACCCGACAGGCGTGGTGATGAGTCTTGCCCGGCGCCTCGAACTGCTCGCCTGGGCCGAGCGCAACCAAGGCTGGATCGTCGAGGACGACTACGATGGCGAATACCGCTACACCGGTGCGCCGCTGGCGCCGTTGGCGGCACTCGATCGACAGGGGCGAGTGCTGTATGTCGGCACTTTCGGCAAAGTTGCCTTTCCGGCATTGCGCCTCGGTTATCTGGTGCTGCCGCCGGCGCTGGTCGATGCCTTCTCGCAACGCCGCGCGGTGGATGTCCGCCATTCCGAGGTCAGTACCCAAGCGGTGATGGCCGAGTTCATGGCGGCCGGGCATTTCCAGCGGCATATCCGGCGCATGCGCCGCGCCGCCCTGAGCCGTCGCAATACCTTGCTCCACGGTTGGCCGACCGCCATTGCCGGTGTTGGAGATTTGCCCGCCGTTTCCGCCGGGCTGCACCTGACGGTGGCCGTAACAAGCATCGAGCGCGAGCAGCAGTTGATTGCGCAGGCAGCAGGCGTTGACGTGGAGATCAACGGCTTGAGCAGTTACTGGCTGCCGGACTCCACTACACCGCTGGACCAGCGCGCCGGGCTGGTCCTGGGCTTTGCCGCCGTCCCTGAACCTGACATTACAGCGGCACTGAAGCGCTTGCGGCAGGTTTGGCAGGCGTGAAGAACAGATGCTCGGCTGACTGTCGTGAAATCTCGCTGCGATGGATTTCGAGGAGCTGCGAACTGGTGGGATCGCTCGGCTCGTGGGAACCGCCGATGTGTCGTTGCGCGACTGTTTTCATATGACCGGCGGTGAACGAAGCGACGGGAGCGTCGACACTGCTGTAGTGGAAGTGTGCGTAACACAGCACCTTGCCGGTGTGGGCATCGCGTACTTCGTATTCGTCGAGAAAACCCCTTGAGTGGCCTTTGAGCCGGCGACGGGTAATGGTTTTGGAAATCGTCACTTCACCCTTGTCTTTGAGCCACTGCACCCCCGCCGCAGTCGGCGGTTGTTGTTTGATCAGTCCGATGCGAATGCTGGTGCCTTTTTCGTCAAGGGCGTTAGCGGCCTCGTCAAGCTTGTGGCTGATTTCTTCGGTCGGCTTTTTGAAGTCTGCGGTCAGATTACTGGCGGTCAATGCTTCATCAATCGCCGCATTGGCTTCGCGCAAGACAGCGGCATGCTTGTGGTATTCCTCCTCGACTTCGACAGGTATCCGCCGCCCTCGTTTGAGTTGAGCCTCGATACGTTGGTGGAATGCAGCCAGGCCGTCGATCAGCGCCTGGCCTGCACGGCTGCTGACACTCAGGGAAGGACGGGCCTTGGGTTGGCGGGTTTTTGCCGTGCGCTGTTCTACCCAGACACCGGGCGATTCTTCCTGGAATGTGGCGATGACACCCGTCAGGGTGGTTCGTACTTCCACCAGGTCGGATTTTTGCCCCTTGATGCGTTTTTTTCGATTGCCGACTACCGTGCCTCTGGATTGGGTTTTGATGATCTGGTGCGTTGATGATCTCGCCTTCGAAGGCCCCGGTGTCGGTCCCAGCAGGTGCTTGAAGTGCAGCAACTCGGCCAGTTTTACATCCGTGCGCGCCCTGAACCCGTTTACCCGTTTACGCACATGCTGCAGTCGCTCAGTGTTGATCTGTTCGGGATAGTCGATGAGCAGATCACCAAAGCGCTGATCGATAGCGGAAAACTGTTCGGCCACATTGCTCAGGACATCGATGCGTTCGCGCAGGTTGTCGAGGCTTTCATCCTCGGTCAGATTCAGGGTGCTCTGGATACTCAACGCGGCGTCTTCGATGAGACTGGCGAGTGCCTGATAGGCATTGGCGGCGTCCGCTGTCGTAACGGCCTTGATGCAAATCTCCTGGCCAAGACTGATCTGCAAAAGCTTGAGGTCGTTCAGATCATATTTCGGCAATGCCTTGCGATAGGTTGGAATAATTTTGACGGCATCTTTTCCCAACAACGTCAGTTCGTCAAAACGGCTATTGGCCAACTCTGTTTTTTCAATGATGGCCTGGGTCTGGAGGGTCATTCTTTCAAAGGTCTGAACAAACGCCTGCGCGATGAAACCGGCTTCATCGGCAAGCATTGTCTGCAGGGTCTTCAGGTCAGTCTGAAATACGGCGGAATGCAGGTCGAGCCATTCCTGCCCGAGAAACAGCTGCATTTGCAGTCGCTCAATCATGACGGTCCGGTAGTTCGGAATCGGCTCTTTCTGATTCAACGCCTTGATCTGTTCAATATTCGCGCCGTACGCCTTGAGCTGTGCGCCTAGCGTTGCCAGATAGTGCTCGCGTGCCGGTCCTCGTGCTTGCCCGACCGCATCGTTGAAGGCTTTGTGGTCAGCATCACGCTGAATCTGCTTGGCTTTCATCGTTGCGTCGAACGCACTGATTTCGGCAGTCAGTTGCCTGGCGTCCATTTTGCTCACGTCCTGAACGGCCTCAAGTGCGCTGTCAAGTCCGCCGCCTCGCAGGCGCAAGCGAAGGTCGACCACCCATTGGCCGTTGGCCGTGCGGGTCAGTTGCGGCCCGTTGCGCGGCGGTTGCTGGCGCGAGTCGATGATCTGCACCTCGGCGTGCTCATTGAGCATGACTTCGAACCAGCGCTGGCCTACGGGAGCGAACCACTGTTGTTGACGGGAATAAAGATGCCTGTGCGTGCCCTCGGTGGCGGCATCGCCGATGCCTTTGGGTTTGGCGATCTGAAAACTGTCGAGCAGCGCTGCGAGTGCGACCGGGGATCGTTTCAGCGCCGTGAAGGGGTTGACCACCATCTCATGCGCAATGGGCAGTGCAGTGCTGGAGACGTCCGGCAACTGCAACGGTTTGCTGACGACGAGTTCGGTGGTGACGGTGGCGGTGGGTTCTTCCTGCGGGATCGACTCGCTGAATGGCTTGTCGCCGACCGCTGCGCGATGGGCGAGCACCATGCCCAAGGCCAGGAGAATGTCGGTGAGGGCTGTCCAGGCAAGCTTGCCGGATTGCTCATTGGCCACGTCGCTGATCTCTTGCAGGTCGTCCATGATCTGCCAGATCCACGCTGCCGTGCCGACGCTGCGCCCGAGGAATGGCAAAGCCGCGTTGAACAGCATCCAGCCGCCGTGTTTGAGCGTTGCCCAGCGTGCTTCTGCATCAGAGACCGATTGCCGATCGGCCTGGGTGATGACAGCCTGCACGTTGCTGTTATGCAGGGTCGCCAGTACATCGTGTTCAATCGTTGCGGTCGCCAGCGCAACGGGGCCGGACATGTCGAGGGCGGTGAAGGGGTTCACCAGCAATTGCGGGATAGTCCAGACTGAAGGCAATCGGGCGGTGAAGACGAACTGGCTGTAGTTGAAGCGCACATCGTCCGGCAACCAGGCCAGGACCGATTCGCGCAGCTCCTGTGAGTGCTGGATCTCGTAAAACAGGTTGGCGTGTGAGGGAAATTGCATCAGTGCCGTTTCGAACAGCGGTCGATAAAGCAGGCACGGCCCTTTGTCCGCCTCGCGCGGGCCGATGACGAACATGTTGTTGACGATATCGGCCTGTGATCGACTGCGATGGGCCACGAACCCCAGCGGGCGAATGACGATTTCATCGCGATCGACATGACGCTCATCGCCGGTGTTTGCCAGCGCGGCAACCACATAGCGGTAACCCTGTTCAGTGATGCCGGTCTTGCCCTGTATTTTGTGCTGCAACGCCAGCAGCGGCAGTTCGATGGGCAACTGGCTGGCATAAAGTGCTTGCAGTGCCGACGCCTGCTCATTGTTGTCAATCAGCAGGTTTTGCAGGTACGCGGGGTAGGTCTGGCCGATATCGACGCTGCTGACCAGTTGTTGCAGGTAGCTTGCGGTCATCCACTCAGGCAACACGCCGCCATCCTTGTAACGTGCGGTTTTGTTGCCGGCTGGCTGCCCCGCGAGGTTCTGCAGCGCGAGTTCAATGAGCGACAGCGTCTTGGTCTGCGTGTTACCCGGCAAGACAAATGTGCCCCAGACCACCAGGCTGGTGATGCTGATCTCGATGTCATCGATCCTCACCTCGCCGGCTTGCGGATGATCCTTGGCTATCTGTTGTTTCAGGGCATCACGGGTGAACGCTTGCAGGCTGATGACTTCGCTTTGAAATGATTTTCCCTTGTTCGTGTGCTGCACCATCGTCAGATCCAGCAGATGCCGGCTGTAACGGGTTTGATCGGCGGGAGAGGCGCTGTCGAGCCATTCTGGCAGCATCGGACGCAGGCGAGCGATATGAGGTTTGAGGCGTGGTGTCGGCTCTCGCGGATTGCCGACAGTCCCGGTGTGCGGATATAGCTCGCTGGAACTCGAACCCTGAAAATAATTGATCGCGCCCAGCGCCTCGGCTTCCAGGGCGACCAGTGTGCAGGCTTGATAGTCGAAGAAATGGCCCTGTGGTTCGACCAGTCGCCATTTCAACCCGGCACCGGAGGCACCTTGCCAATAACGACGCGGCAGGGCTTCGCCGAGTTTTTCCAGCGATTGAAAACTCTCGAAGCCCTGCAGCACCGAGTGGGTCATGATCAACGTGCGCTTGTCGTCGGTGCCGATCAGTACCGCGGTATCGAGCAGGGTCACATGCTTCTGCTCGTCACCCTCGCCGCGGTCAAGATCAATCAGGCAGGCGCGGGTCTTGTATTTGTCGGTGGGCAGTCGCTGGTGTTTGTCCGGGTATTTATAAAGCGCTTCGGCCATGGCGCGCTGGTCGGCATCCCAGCCAGGGTTCGCGTCGACCTTCCACAAATTGCGCAGGGCCTGTGACATCTGCTGCCAGCGCGGCTGCCCTGGGTAGGTGAAATCATCCCAGTAATTGACCTGGTGTTCCTTGTAGGCGATGAACAGCAACGGTGCCAGCTCATTGAGCAGCTTACCGATCGCGCTGATTTTCACCGGCAGCTGGATGGCGGACGGCAGGTCGGGCTGCAAGGTCAGATAATGCTCACCGTCGAGATACGCCACAGTCGTGCCGGAGAGGCCCAGGCGTACCAGGGTGTCGGTCAGCGATTCGATCAGGTGGCGACCCGGGACGACCCGATCATCTTCAATGACCCAGGTCGGTCTTACGACCATGGCCAACTGCGGGTCGAGATCGAGGTCGGGATACAGCGTCCTGAGCGCGGGGCGCAGCGTTTTCGACGCAACTTCTCGCAGTGAAGGGCCGGTCACCAGTTGAGTCACGACATCGACGGCGCTGGGCGAGGGGATTTCGGGCATGGGCAACTCCTGCTCTGATGGGCGCGCCCAAGGGCGGCGGTTCCGGGCAAGGTAGCGGCGAGCGGCGGCGCACGTGCGGTACATACATATTGCGGGCAAAAAAAGACCCGCCTGGGCGGGTCTGGTGTGTACGGTTGCGACGGGAATCTGGTTATCGTTCGAAGCCTTCCAGTACGTTCACCGCGTTGATGCCGATTTCCTCCACAGCGTAACCGCCCTCCATGACGAACAATGTCGGTTTGCCGAGTGCAGCAATGCGCTTGCCCATCGCCAGATAATCGGGGCTGTCGAGTTTGAACTGCGAAATCGGGTCATCCTTGAAGGTGTCGACGCCGAGCGATACGACAATGACGTCGGCGCCGTAGCGATCGATCTCGTCGCAGGCCTGATCCAGCGCCGCACTCCACACGTCCCAGCCGGAGCCTGCGGGCAGCGGGTAGTTGAAGTTGAAGCCTTCACCGGCACCTTCGCCACGCTCATCGTCGTAGCCGAGGAAAAACGGAAATTCTGCTTCCGGGTGGCCGTGGATCGAGGTGAACAGCACGTCGCTGCGCGCGTAGAAAATCGATTGCGTGCCGTTGCCGTGGTGATAGTCGACGTCGAGGATCGCGACCTTCTTGTGGCCCTGATCGAGGAACGCCTGCGCGGCGATCGCAGCGTTATTGAGGTAGCAATAACCCCCCATCAAGTCGCTGGCAGCGTGGTGTCCCGGTGGCCGGCACAACGCGAAGGCAGCGCGCGCGCCACGCTGGATTTCTGCTTGCGCGGTCAGGGCAACTTGCGCCGCGCTGTACGCCGCTTGCCAGGTGCCGGCGGTGATCGGTGCGCCGCCATCGAAGCTGTAATAGCCGAGCTGGCCGTGCAGGCTGGTCGGTTTGATTGCACGCAGAGTGCGCGCCGGCCAGGTGTAGGGCAGCAGATCGCCGTCGGTATTGAATTCAGTCCAGCGCGGCCACGCGCCTTTGAAAAAGTCGAGGTAGTCACGGCTGTGGATGCGGGCGATCGGCTCCAGACCGAAATCCTTCGGCGCCTCGACCGGGCCGAGGTTCTGGTTTTTAACGCGCTGCAGCACATGGTCGGCGCGCGACGGCATCTCGAAGCACGGCTTCAGTTGGCCATCGATGAGTTCGCAGCGGCCATGGTGCAGGTGGTGATCGTCCGAGTAGATCGTCAGCATTTGTTGTTCTCCGCAGGGCTGATTCGGTTGCTCCCAGTGTTGCGGCGCGAGGTGAATCGGAAAACGGCAGGAAAGGCCAAAAGGGGATGGATATGGCCAAAAAAACTGACCGCAATTCGCCCCTCAGGCCCGGAATTGGCTCGGCGCCACGCCGCTCCAGCGCACGAAGGCGTGACGAAAGCTCGCAGTCTCACTGAAGCCAAGGGTCTCGGCGATGCGGTAGATCGGCAACTGATCCTCACACAACATCTGCTTGGCTCGCTCGAAGCGCAGTTCATCGAGCAATTCCTGATAGCTGCAGCCCATGTCCTTGAGATGCCGGCGCAGAGTGCGTGGCGAGCACTTCATCTGTTGCGCCAGGCCTTCCAGCCCCGGCGCGGCGTTCAGTTGGGCGCTGAGCAACTGGCGGATGCGCCCGAGCCACGCTTGGCGTCCGGTGAACTCAAGGTTCTGCTTGCGGCAGCGTTCAGCCATGGCTTGATGGGTGATGACATCGGCCAGCGGCAGCGGTTGATCGAGCCAGTGACGGTCGAAGGCGAAGGCGTTGTCCTTGGCGGCGAAGTGCAGCGAGCTGTCGAAGTGCTCGGTATAACTGTCGCGATAATCCGGTGCGGCGTGTTCGAAGCGCGTGGCGAGCAAGGGCAGCGGATGCCCGAGCAGGTCATCACAAATGACTTTCAGCGACACCAGGCAGAACTCGGCATTGAACACCGCCATCGCCGGACTCTCGCGATAATCGGCCGCGACGAACCAGACGCGTTCGCCATCGTCTTCCAGACTCAATTCGAAAAGTGTTCCCAACAGCGCCGGATAGCGAATCGCCAGACGTAAAGCGTCACCGAAGGTGGCACAGGTCAGCAAGGCATAGCCAAGGATGCCGTAGCAGGAAACGTGCATGCGCCGGCCCAGCTCCAGGCCGATGTCGTGCTTAAGCGCGACTGCATTGGCGCAGACCTGCATCTCCTGATTGGTGGTGATGCGCGTGTCGGCCCGGCTGAGATCCGCCGCACTGATGCCGCTGCCGGCCAGCAACGCTTCGCTCGACAGGCCTTCGGCTTTGAAGGTGTTGAGGATTAGCGAGACGGCGTTGAGGGTGGTGAGGTGGGAGTGCAGCATAAGATCTTCCAGCCTGAGGATGGCTGGAACGCAGCAAATTGCATGCCGCAGCAGCCCCTCACCCCAACCCTCTCCCAAAGGTAGAGGGGGCCGATTGGGGGATATTGGCGAGATGCACCGAGGTGATACATCTCTGCCGAATCCACAATCGACGCGATTTATCAGGTCGACGGACAGCGAAAAACAACTCGGTCAGTTCCCTCTCCCTTCGGGAGAGGGCTAGGGTGAGGGCCGATCCTGAGTCGTGCTCAGAGCAGCTCACCACACAGATCCAGTTCGATCAGCCGACGCACTTCTTGAGTTTCCAGCCCCGCACCGAGCACCCCATGCAACTTGCCGAACGCCGCCTCACGAGTCATGCCACCACCGGACAACACGCCTACACCGCGCAATCGACTGCCAGCCTCGTAAACATCCAACTCAACGCCGCCTTCATGGCATTGCGTGACCGCCACAACGACTACGCCGTTATCCCGCGCACGGCCAAGGCTTGCCAGAAACTCAGGGTTGTCGCTCGGCCCTGTACCGCTGCCGTAGCACTCCAGCACCAGACCCTGAATGCCGCTGGCGAGCAGACCATCAAGGACTTCGGCGCTGATGCCGGGGAACAGTGGCAGCACGGCAACCTTGGCCAGTTGCTTCGGTTGGTTGTAGTTCAACGACGCTGGAATCGAAGGCGCTTTCACGCCGCCGCCCTGACGCTCAAGTCGTTTGAACGGATGACGGCCGAAGCTGCGCACCTTCGCGCAACGGGTTGGCGCCAGTAGCTCACCGTGGAAGTACAGATGCACACCGGGCGCCAGGCCTTGGCCGAGGGCGACCAGTGCGCCGCCGAGGTTTTCCCAGGCATCGCTGTCGGTAACACCGGCCGGCAGCATGGAGCCGGTGAAACACACGCGAGCATTCAGCCCCAGTAACTGGAAGCTCATCGCCGCCGCACTGTAAGCCAGGGTGTCGGTGCCGTGCAGGATCAGCACGCTGTCGCAACCTTGCACATCCACGGCATCGACCACCGCTTCACGCAGTTGCTGCCAATAGGCCGGGGTCATGTTGGCGCTGTCGATCAGCGGCGACATTTCCCGGAAGCGCCACTGCGGCACAACGAGCTCAGGCTGACTGTGCAGGTAGTCGCGCATCCGCGCTTCGAAACCGGACGCCGGGGCCAGGCCATTGGCGCTGGCCTGCATGCCGATGGTGCCACCGGTGTAGAGCACCATGACGTGTTGGGCGGCGGGGTAGGAATTGGCAATCATCTGAGGGTCTCCACAAGAGATGACATTGTAGGAGTGAGCCTGCTCGCGATAGCGGTTCATCATTCAACATTGATGTTGGCTGAAAGACAGCTATCGCGAGCAGGCTCACTCCTACAAGTTATTGCATCACAATAACTGACGGGCGCAGAGGATGCGCCCGTCATTCACCTGTCAGCGTTGCGCTGCAGGTACGCCTTGCGGCTCGGCTTCGGTCTTGTCGGCAGCGGCAGACGGGTTGGTCGGCCAGGCCTTCAGGTCGAGATCCAGATCGGTAAATTTGCTGGAGTCGAACACGGGCTGTTTAACGCCGGCACGGCGCTGCTCGTCGTAGTCGCGCATTACGCGCATGCCGACCTTGAACAGCATGGCCAAGGCCACCAGGTTGACGAAGGCCAGACAGGTCATGGTGATGTCGGCGAAGGCGAACACGGTCGACAGGTCCTGCATCGAACCCCATACCACCAGCGCCAGCACCAGGCCGCGGAAAATCATCAGCGCGGCGCGGTTGCGGGTGAGGAACTGCAGGCTGTTTTCGCCCAGGTAGTAGTTGTAGAGGATGCAAGTGAAGACGAACAGCGACAGCGCGACGCTGACGAACATGCGACCCCAGTCACCGACCACAGCGGCCAGCGAGTTCTGGGTCAGGACGATGCCGTCACCTTCGAAGCCCGGGGTGTAGAAGCCCGACAGCAGAATCAGCAGCGCGGTGCAGGTGCAAATCACGAAGGTGTCGAGGAACACGCTGAAGGCCTGAACCACGCCCTGGGCGCCCGGGTGCTTCACGGCAGCCACAGCGGCGACGTTCGGCGCACTGCCCAGGCCCGCTTCGTTGGCGAACACGCCACGCTTCACGCCCATGACAATGGCGCTGCCGAGCAGGCCACCAAAGGCCGGGTCGAGGCCGAAGGCGCTCTTGAAGATGGTTTCCAGCATGGCTGGTACGTGTTCGATCTGGGTACCGATCACGTACAGGGTCACGCCGATATAGGCCAGGGTCTTGATCGGTACGAGCAGGTCGGACACCGAGGCAATGCGCTTGATGCCGCCGATGAAGGTGATGGCGAGCAACACTGCCAGGACGATACCGGTGTGTTGTGGGTTGAATTCAAAGGCGTTCTGCAGCGAGTGAGTCACGGTGTAGGACTGCAGGCCAATGAAGGCAAAGCCGTAGGTGACCAGCAGCAGGACCGAGAACACCACCGCCATGCCTTTGAGTTTCAGGCCGTGCTGGATGTAGTAAGCCGGACCGCCACGGTACAGGCCGTCGCCATCGGCGCGCTTGTAGACTTGGGCCAGGGTGCATTCGAAGAAGCTGCTGGACATGCCGACCAGTGCGGTCACCCACATCCAGAAGACCGCACCTGGACCACCCAGGGTCACGGCGATGCCGACACCGGCGATGTTGCCTGCACCGACACGGCCGGCAAGGCTGAGCATCAGGGCCTGGAACGAGCTGAGTTGCCCGGCGCTGCCTTTGAGGCTGTCGCGGAACACCGCGAACATGTGGAAGAAGTGCCGCAATTGAACGAAACGCGAGCGAATCGTGAAGTAGCTACCGAGCCCGACAATGAGCACGATCAGTACTTTCCCTGAGAGGAAGTCGTTGATGACTTCGAGCATGGATTTTTCCTCGCTGTTTTTTGTGTGAGCAAATGCTGGATGGTAGAAATATCGTGTTACACCGGTGTGCGCGCGGCACGACAGGTGAGGCGATGGTTTCGTCCCGGATCCATTTCGCGGGTTTGTTATTAGTTCGGGTTTCGCATGGGTTATGGCCTCGTTACCGACGACCGCTCACGCGAAGAGGGGCGGCACTATACCGATCAGTGACGCGCCCGTCTGCACGGTAGTGGTGCAAGCGACGAAACGAGGCTTTGAAACACCCGGCGTTACCGGCGCCGGGCTTGTGCAGGAACTGTTCTGTGTGGGAGCGAGCCGGCTCGCGAAAGCGGTATTGCAGACACATTGCTTTTGAATGTGCCGCCGTCTTCGCGAGCAGGCTCGCTCCCACATTGTTCAGTCCCCAGACATACGGGTCTCAGGGTCAGAAAGTTAAAAAAAAGGGCTTGGGGACAAATCCCCAAGCCCTCAAAAGGTGAGAGGTGTCTAGTCCCTCGACCTGGTGAGCGGTGCTACAAATTACGCGTCGGCTCAGGCTTTAAGCGGAACCAGACGCGGAGCAATCATGTTTTCCGGGCGCAGGATGTCGGCGAGCATGGCTTCGTCGAGCAGACCTTCTTCGCGCACCAGTTCCAGTACGCCGCGGCCGCTTTCAAGCGCGAGGCCGGCGATACGGGTGGCGTTTTTGTAGCCGATGTACGGGTTCAGTGCGGTGACCAGACCGATCGAGTGCTCGACCAGTTCGCGGCAGCGCGCTTCGTTGGCGGTGATGCCGACGATGCAGTGCTCGCGCAGCATGTCCATGGCGCGTTGCAGCAGACGGATCGAGTCGAAGATCTTGAAGGCGATCAGCGGCTCCATCACGTTCAGCTGCAGTTGGCCGCCTTCGGCTGCCATGGTCAGCGCCAGGTCGTTACCGATGACTTGGAACGCCACCTGGTTAACGGCTTCCGGGATCACCGGGTTGACCTTGCCGGGCATGATCGAGCTGCCTGGCTGACGCGCTGGCAGGTTGATTTCGTTGATGCCGGTGCGTGGGCCGCTGGACAGCAGGCGCAGATCGTTGCAGATCTTCGACAGCTTGACTGCGGTGCGCTTGAGCATGCCGGAGAACAGCACGAAGGCGCCCATGTCGGAAGTCGCTTCGATCAGGTCGGCCGCCGGCACTACCGGTTGACCGCTGATCAGGGCCAGACGCTGTACCGCCAGCGCTTGATAACGCGGGTCGGCGTTGATGCCGGTACCGATCGCGGTGCCGCCCAGGTTCACTTCAGTCAGCAGTTCCGGGGCCAGCGACTTCAGACGCGCCAGGTCTTCGCCCATGGTGGTGGCGAACGCGCGGAATTCCTGGCCGAGGGTCATCGGCACGGCGTCTTGCAGCTGGGTACGGCCCATTTTCAGGACGTGATCGAATTCTTTGCCCTTGGCCGCGAACGCCTGAATCAGGCTGTCGAGGCTGGCCAGCAGGGTGTCGTGACCGAGCAGCAGACCCAGGCGGATCGCCGTTGGGTAGGCGTCGTTGGTCGACTGCGCCATGTTGACGTCGTCGTTCGGGTGCAGGTACTGGTACTCGCCTTTCTGGTGACCCATTGCTTCGAGCGCAATGTTGGCGATCACTTCGTTGGCGTTCATGTTGGTGGAAGTACCGGCGCCACCTTGAATCATGTCGACCACGAACTCTTCGTGGAAATCACCGCGGATCAATCGGGCACAGGCTTCGCTGATGGCAGCGTGCTTGGCTTCGCTCAGGTGACCCAACTCGCGGTTGGCGTCAGCGGCGGCCTGTTTGACCATCGCCAGGCCGACAACCAGTTTCGGGTAATGCGAAATCGGAACGCCGGAGAGACGGAAGTTGTTCACCGCTCGCAGGGTCTGGATGCCGTAATACGCTTGAGCCGGTACTTCGAGGGCGCCAAGCAGGTCGTTTTCTGTGCGGAAAGATGCAGCGGAGGACATGATAGAAATCATCTCGATATGGACCCGGTCTGTGCCGGAACGCTGCGAATGCTAGGCTTGTGGGAAATTTTGGGCCAATGCTGTTCAGCACTGCCCTATGCACATTCGGCATAATGCCCGTGTGACGCCGCGTGCGCGGCAGACGTGTGACCTGTTTTGGTGCGTGTCCTGGAGGACGTGATGAATCTGGAAAGCAAATGGCTCGAGGACTTCAGTGCTCTGGCCGCCACCCGCAGCTTTTCGCAGGCGGCCGAACGGCGCTTCGTTACCCAGCCGGCGTTCAGCCGACGGATTCGCAGTCTGGAGGCTGCGCTGGGGCTGACCTTGGTCAATCGCTCGCGTACGCCGGTTGAACTGACGGCGGCGGGGCAGTTGTTTCTGGTGACCGCGCGCACCGTGGTCGAACAGCTCGGTGAAGTGCTGCGCCATCTGCATCATCTGGAAGGCGGGCAGGGCGAAGTGATGCAGGTCGCTGCCGCTCACTCCTTGGCGCTGGGTTTCTTCCCGCGCTGGATCGCACAGCTGCGTAATGAAGGGTTGAACATCGCCACCCGATTGGTTGCAACCAACGTCGGCGATGCGGTGCATGCGTTGCGCGAAGGTGGCTGTGATTTGATGCTGGCGTTCTACGATCCGGATGCGGCAATGCAGATGGACCCGGAGATTTTCCCTTCATTGCACTTGGGCCAGACGGAAATGCTCCCTGTGTGTGCGGCGGATGCCGAGGGCAAGCCGTTGTTCGATCTGGAAGGAGATGCGAGCGTGCCGTTGCTGGCGTATAGCGCCGGTGCGTTTCTCGGACGTTCGGTGAATGGTTTGCTGCGTCAGCGTCAGCTGCGTTTCACCACTATTTACGAAACCGCTATGGCCGACAGCCTGAAAAGCATGGCGCTAGAGGGGTTGGGCATCGCCTGGGTGCCGCAGCTGAGTGTGCGCGCCGAACTGGCTCGCGGCGAACTGGTGGTTTGCGGCGGCCCGCAATGGCATGTGCCGCTGGAAATTCGCCTGTATCGCTGCGCACTGGTGCGCAAAGCCAACGTGCGCCTGCTTTGGCGAAAACTAGAAGGCGGCGCCGCACAAGGTACGACCGTAACCTGAGGTTGATGAAAAACCCTGTGGGAGCTGGCTTGCCAGCGATGGCGGTGGGTCAGACACCGACTCTGTTTGCTGATGCGACGCCATCGCTGGCAAGCCAGCTCCCACAGGGATCGTGGGATGTCTATGCTCTGACCTTCAGGTCAATAAAACCGGGCCTTTCGCTCATTTGACAGATGGTCGTTTCGGGGGCTGTTTATTGCTTTCTTTGCGGTATACTGCGCGGCCTTCGGCCGGCACGTCCGGCCATTTTTCGTACAATCAAGCCACGCAACCTGCGTGGCTTGTTGTTTTATGACGCGCCTGCGGGCGCTCCAGAGAGAAGAGGCGCGACGATGAGTGCACTGGTTGGCGTGATCATGGGCTCCAAGTCCGATTGGTCCACCCTTAGCCACACCGCCGATATGCTGGAAAAGCTCGGCATCCCGTACGAGGTCAAAGTGGTCTCTGCCCACCGCACCCCGGATCTGCTGTTCCAGTACGCCGAAGAGGCTGAAAGCCGCGGCATCGAGGTGATCATCGCCGGAGCCGGTGGCGCGGCCCACCTGCCAGGCATGTGTGCGGCCAAGACCCACCTGCCGGTGCTGGGCGTGCCGGTGCAGTCGGCCATGCTCTCGGGCGTCGACTCGCTGCTGTCGATCGTGCAGATGCCAGCGGGCATTCCGGTCGCCACCCTGGCCATCGGCAAGGCCGGCGCGATCAACGCTGCCCTGCTCTCGGCGAGCATCCTCGGCGCCAAGCATCCACAGTTCCACGCGGTGCTGAAAACCTTCCGTGCCGAGCAGACAGACAGCGTCCTGGACAATCCAGACCCACGTATTGCCTGAGGTTGTTGAGATGAAGATCGGTGTAATCGGTGGCGGCCAGTTGGGTCGCATGTTGGCCCTGGCGGGCACCCCGCTGGGCATGAACTTCGCTTTCCTCGACCCTGCGCCGGACGCCTGTGCGGCCGCGCTGGGCGAACACCTGCGGGCCGATTACGGCGATCAGGATCATCTGCGCCAATTGGCCGATGAAGTCGATCTGGTGACCTTCGAATTCGAAAGCGTCCCGGCCGAAACCGTGGCATTCCTCTCGCAATTCGTCCCGGTCTACCCGAGCGCCGAAGCCCTGCGCATCGCTCGCGACCGCTGGTTCGAAAAGAGCATGTTCAAGGACCTGGGCATCCCGACTCCGGCCTTCGCCGACATTCAATCGCAAGCCGATCTGGACGCCGCCGTCGCTTCGATCGGCCTGCCGGCCGTACTGAAAACCCGTACCCTGGGTTACGACGGCAAGGGTCAGAAAGTCCTGCGCAAACCGGAAGACGTGGTCGGCACCTTTGCCGAGCTGGGCAGCGTGTCCTGCCTGCTGGAAGGCTTCGTGCCGTTCACCGGTGAAGTCTCGCTGATCGCCGTGCGTGCCCGCGATGGTGAAACGAAGTTCTATCCGCTGGTGCACAACACCCACGACAGCGGCATCCTCAAGCTGTCGGTGGCCAGTACCGATCACCCATTGCAGGCGCTGGCCGAAGACTACTCGAGCCGCGTGCTCAAGCAACTCGACTACGTCGGCGTCATGGCGTTCGAGTTCTTTGAAGTCGACGGTGGCCTCAAGGCCAACGAAATCGCCCCGCGCGTGCACAACTCCGGGCACTGGACCACTGAAGGCGCCGAGTGCAGTCAGTTCGAAAACCATCTGCGCGCCGTTGCCGGCCTGCCGCTGGGTTCGACGGCCAAAGTCGGCGAGAGCGCGATGCTTAACTTCATCGGTGTTGTACCGCCGGTTGAGAAAGTCATCGCTATCGAAGACTGCCATCTGCATCACTACGGCAAGGCCTTCAAGGCCGGGCGCAAGGTCGGTCACGCCAATCTGCGTTGCGCCGACATGGCTACGCTGCAGGCGCAGATCGTCAAGGTCGAAGCGCTGATCGCCGAGTAACGACAGTTTCATTTGGCAGCGGCGGAACCATTCAGGGGCCGCCGTTCTCTGATTGCAGGATGCCAAAGTCTGACTAGGCTTCGCATATCTACTATTCAGAGGGAAATGCCATGGGAATTATCGGAACCATCTTTATCGGCTTGATCGTCGGCCTGCTGGCGCGGTTCCTGAAACCGGGCGATGACAGCATGGGCTGGATCATGACCATCCTGCTCGGTATCGGCGGTTCGCTGGCAGCCACCTACGGCGGCCAGGCTCTGGGCATCTATCACGCAGGCGAGGGCGCAGGTTTCATCGGCGCACTGGTCGGCGCTATCGTGTTGCTGGTGATCTACGGCCTGATCAAAAAGAACTGATCCAAAGCGACAAAGCCCTCTCTGCCAAAGTGGCCGGGAGGGCTAGAATGCTCGGCGATTTACTGTTCTTTCCTTTCTATACCGAGCACCTTCATGCGCCGTCTTCTGTTGACTCTCCTTTTCCTGGGCAGCGGTTTGGCCCACGCCGGCGAACTGCCGGAAACCGACTGGCTCGAATTGATGCCCAAGTCGGACCAAAAGGCCCTCGAGGCCATGCCTGAAATCGACCACAACTCCCCGGAAGCCACCGGCACCTTCACTGAGAAGGGCGGGATGAAGCAGGCCAAAGGTCTGCCGGCGGTGATGTATTCGACCAAAACCGTGGCGTCGATGAATGACAAGCACATCCGCATCGGTGGTTACCCGGTGCCGCTGGAATCCGACGCCAAGGGTCGCAGCACGCTGTTCTTCCTCGTGCCGTATCCGGGCGCATGTATCCACGTGCCGCCACCGCCGCCGAATCAACTGGTGCTGGTGCGTTATCCGAAAGGCTTGAAGCTGGATGATATCTACACACCGCTGTGGGTGACCGGCACGCTGAAGGTCGAGAAGGTCAGCAATGATCTGGCCGATGCGGCGTATGCGCTGGAAGCCGACAAGGTGCGGGTGGTGCAGGAATCTGATCTCTAACAATCACCACGAAGCAACTGTGGGAGCGAGCCTGCTCGCGAAAGCGGTGTATCAGACATTTGAATGTTGACTGATACAACGCCTTCGCGAGCAGGCTCGCTCCCACATTTTGTATTGCGGTGCTGGTTAGAGCGGTTTGCTGGCGACGCTGACGCCCATGGTATGGCTCGCCCCCGGCGCCAGCGTGACGATGTCATCCATCACATTCGCCGTCTCAATGCACAGCATGCGCTGCCAGCCATCGTTATCCATGTCGGCCAGCGCGGCGGCGCGGTCGATCCACGGGTTCCAGATCACCGCCGTGCGTGAGCCGGTAGCCGTCAGCACAATGCGTCGTTCCCAGGCCAGGTCGATGATGCTCAGTTGTGGTGGAGCATCGAGATAGATGCGGTCGGTTTCACCGGCAAAATGCAGGTCGCCTTGCTGACTGTGGGTTTTCCAGTCGTCCAGCGTCTCGATGTAATTCAAACCATCCACGCCATCGACATGCACATTGCGCACGTCACTGACCGCGAAGTAAGTGTGCAGCGCCTGGCTCAGGCTGACGCTGTCACTGCCACGGTTATGGCTGGTCAGGCTGAAACTCAGTTGCTCGGACAAATGCAGGGTCAGGGTCAGATCGACCTGATGCGGCCAGCCCGGCAGGCCACCTTCGGGGTAAGGCAGCTTGAATTCGACCTTGACGCCGTCAGCCTCTGATTCGATGCCGCCCAACTCCCAATCCATCGCCCGCACCAGACCGTGCGCGGGTGCCGGTTGCTCACCGGTATACATGGCCTGCACGCTCTGCGGGTTGCGCTCGAACTTGCCGAACCACGGCCAGCACACCGGTACACCGGCGCGGATACTTTTGCCGGTCTTGAACTCGGCCTTGTCGTTGAGCCAGATGATCGGCGGCTGGCCATCGATCTGATAACTGAGGATGTGCGCGCCTTGCTGGGCCACCAGCACTTCGGCCTGACCGTGGCGGATGCGCCAGCAGTTCAGTTCATCCAGTTTCACGGCTTCAACGTTGGGCGTGTTCATGGGACAGCTCTCGATCAGTAACAAGGACAACTATCGACCGTAAAACGGCCACGATGTTTAACGCGCGCGTGGTGGAACCGAGCGAGTGCGGCCGCTGCCGTCGATGGCGACGAAGACGAAGACCGCTTCGGTGACTTTACGCCACTCGCTGGACAACGGGTCGTCGCTCCACACTTCGACCATCATCTGGATCGAGCTGCGGCCGATTTCCAGGGTCTGGGTATAAAAGGACAATTGCGCGCCGACAGCCACAGGCACAAGGAACGCCATGCGGTCGATGGCGACGGTGGCGACGCGTCCGCCAGCGACACGGCTGGCCATTGCGGTGCCGGCCAAATCCATCTGTGCTACCAGCCAACCGCCGAAAATATCGCCAAAGCCGTTGGTTTCGCGAGGGAGTGCGGTGATTTGCAGGGCCAGGTCGCCTTGCGGGATTGGATCTTCTTGTTCGAGCTCTATCATGCCGGGGGTGCCTCTGACCCGTGACTCTTCGTTGGTATTGCTGGTGGTAGCCGTCTTCGGGAAAAACGATTCAGCACCGAACATACTACGTTCGTCACGTTTTCCATCAGGCGCCTAAGGAGAAACTCTGCGAAACCGGCTAATCCCGAGCAAAGGCCGGGCCAACGACGTTTTCGCACAGCAACCCCCTACAAACCGGAGCAGGTTGCGAGTATATCGGTCGGTAGACTCCACGACGACCATCCGGTTCTGATTTTGACCGTCAAATACGCACCTCTATGTGCTTTTTCGAACAATTTGCTATGGTGCCGAACCTGCCCAAGCCACCGCCAGCGTTGTTGTGGCGGCAGATCCGACTATAAGAGAAGCCCTTGCCATGACCACAGCGCCTTCGAGCCTCGCGCAGCCCGAGCAACCCGCACGACCGTTGACCCGCAATGACTACAAGACTCTATCGCTGTCCGCCCTTGGCGGCGCGCTGGAATTCTACGATTTCATCATCTTCGTCTTCTTCGCCACTGTGGTCGGCAAGCTGTTCTTCCCCGCCGACATGCCCGAGTGGCTGCGCCTGATGCAGACCTTCGGCATTTTCGCCGCCGGCTATCTGGCGCGACCGCTGGGCGGCATCGTCATGGCGCACTTCGGCGACCTGCTGGGGCGCAAGAAGATGTTCACCCTGAGCATTTTCATGATGGCCGTGCCGACCCTGATCATGGGTCTGCTGCCAACCTACGCGCAGATCGGCCTGTGGGCGCCAATCCTTCTTCTATTGATGCGGGTGATTCAAGGCGCGGCAATTGGCGGTGAAGTGCCGGGCGCGTGGGTCTTCGTTTCCGAACACGTACCGCAAAAGCACATGGGTTACGCCTGTGGCACCCTCACCAGCGGCCTGACCGCCGGCATTTTGCTCGGCTCGCTGGTCGCCACCGCGATCAACAGCATTTATACGCCTGTCGAGGTTGCCGATTACGCGTGGCGGATCCCGTTCCTGCTCGGTGGCGTGTTCGGCCTGTTCTCGGTCTACCTGCGTCGCTGGCTGCACGAAACCCCGGTGTTCGCCGAACTGCAATTGCGCAAGGCGCTGGCCGAAGAAGTACCGCTGCGCGCGGTGCTGCGTGATCATCGCGGCGCGATTGCGATTTCAATGCTGCTGACCTGGTTGCTGTCGGCCGGCATCGTTGTGGTGATCCTGATGACCCCGACCGTGCTGCAAACGGTCTATCACTTCACGCCGACCGAGTCGTTGCAATCGAACAGTCTGGCGATTGTGTTCCTGAGCATCGGCTGCATCATTTCCGGTGCACTGGCGGATCGCTTTGGTGCCGGTCGCGTGTTTGTGTTTGGCTGCCTGGGCTTGCTGATCAGCTCGTGGACCTTCTATCACAGCCTTGCCGATCACCCGAACTGGTTGTTCCCGCTGTACGCGTTGACCGGTTTTCTGGTCGGCACCATCGGTGCGGTGCCATATGTGATGGTTAAAGCGTTTCCACCAGTGGTGCGTTTCAGCGGATTGTCGTTCTCGTACAACGTGGCTTATGCGATTTTCGGTGGGTTGACGCCGATGGTGGTGAGTCTGCTGCTGAAAGAAAGCGCGATGGGCCCGGCCTACTACGTGGCAGTGCTGTGTGCGATGGGGATTCTGGTGGGGGCGTGGCTCTGGAAGAAGGGGCGCTGATTTTCTCTCCCGCCTGATCGTTCCCACGCTCCGCGTGGGAATGCATCCTGTGACGCTCCGCGTCACCTCTCAAATGCGGACGCAGAGCGTCCATGGCGGCGTTCCCACGCAGAGCGTGGGAACGATCTGTCGCGACATGCTGGCCTTTCATCCAATTGTCATATTTCAGCCATAGAGTGTTCACACGGCCTGCTGATACTTGGCCCCGACTTAACACACCCTATCTGCTAGGAGTAAGGCATGAAACTGAAGCGTTTGATGGCGGCAATGACTTTTGTCGCTGCTGGCGTTGCGACTGCCAACGCGTTCGCCGCTGTTGACCCTGCTATCCCGAGCTACACCAAGACCACTGGTGTGTCGGGCAACCTGTCCAGCGTCGGCTCCGATACCCTGGCCAACCTCATGACCCTGTGGGCTGAGAACTACAAAAAAGAATACCCGAACGTAAACATCCAGATTCAGGCCGCTGGCTCCGCCACTGCGCCACCTGCGCTGACTGAAGGCACCTCCAACCTCGGCCCGATGAGCCGCAAGATGAAGGACACCGAACTGGCGGCCTTCGAGCAGAAGTACGGCTACAAGCCAACCGCTATCCCGGTTGCCGTGGACGCCCTGGCTGTGTTCGTGCACAAGGACAACCCGATCCAGCACCTGACCATGGAACAGGTTGATGCGATCTTCTCGTCCACCCGTCTGTGCGGCGCCAAAGCCGACGTGAAAACCTGGGGTGACCTGGGCGTGACCGGCGACCTGGCCAACAAGCCAGTACAACTGTTCGGTCGTAACTCGGTATCCGGCACCTATGGCTACTTCAAAGAAGAAGCCCTGTGCAAAGGCGACTACAAACCAAACGTCAACGAACAACCAGGTTCGGCGTCGGTGGTGCAGTCGATCAGCTCCTCGCTGAACGGCATCGGTTACTCGGGTATCGGTTACAAGACCGCCAGCGTGAAAACCGTGCCATTGGCCAAGAAAGGCAGCACTGACTTCATCGAAGACACCGAAGAAAACGCCCTGAACGGCAAGTACCCGCTGTCGCGTTTCCTCTACGTTTACGTCAACAAAGCCCCGAACAAGCCTCTGGCTCCGCTGGAAGCTGAGTTCGTGAAGCTGGTGCTGTCGAAACAGGGCCAGGAAGTTGTGGTGAAAGACGGTTACATCCCGTTGCCAGCCAAGGTTGCTGCAAAAGCACTGGCTGACCTGGGTCTGCAGGAAGGCGGCGCTGTCGCAAAGAAGTAACAAATTGAGTCCAGGGTGAACCCCACCGGACTCAGGTAAAAGGCCGGACCTGCGCGCAGGCCGGCCTTTTCCACACCTCAAATTTTTGATCCTCTGCCAGTCCCGCTGGCGGTGGATTTGCTGCGTCACTGCATTGTCATCTTTCTGTCATACAGGATCGCTAGGGTGAGCGCATGAATGATCTGGCCAATTCCCAAATGACTACTAATCCTCCCAAGCGCATTGACTTCAATACGCCTGAGCTGCAACGCAAGCGCCGCATTCGTGCGCTCAAGGATCGCTTCACCCGCTGGTACGTCCTCGTTGGCGGTCTCGCGGTGCTGGCAGCCATTACCCTGATCTTTTTCTTCCTCGCCTACGTGGTCGCGCCGCTGTTTCAGGGTGCCGACCTCACCGCGAAAGACTCGATCACCCCGGCCTGGATGCAGGACGCCGGCAAGCCACTGATGATTTCGCTCGAAGAGCAGAATCAGGTGGCCATGCGCGTTTCCGACAAAGGCCAGGCATTGTTCTTTGATATCGACAGTGGCGCTGAACTGAAGCGCGTCGATCTGCCAGTGCCTGCCGGCGCAACCGTGACCTCGATTGGTGAAGACCAGCCGGGCCATCCACTGGTGGCCGTGGGTCTGTCCAACGGTCAGGCGCTGGTGTTCCGTCACACCTATAAAGTCAGCTACCCCGATGGCAAGAAAACCATCAGCCCGGCCATCGAGTATCCGTATGGCGAGACGCCGATCGCGCTGAACGAAGCCGGCGGCGCGCTGGAGCATGTCAGCCTGAACGCCACCGACACGACGTTGATGCTGGTCGGTTCGACCGGTTCGCAACTCAATGTGCTGTCGCTGACCAGCGAAGAAAACATGATGACTGGCGAAGTCACCAACGAGCAGAAGCGTATCGATCTGCCGCAAATGACTGAGCCGGTGAAAAACATCTTCGTCGACCCGCGCCAGCAGTGGCTGTACGTGGTCAACGGTCGCGCTCAGGCCGATGTGTTCAGCCTGCGCGACAAGAGCCTCAACGGTCGCTACAAACTGCTGGAAAACGCTGACGCCGAAGTCACCGCGACCACGCAACTGGTCGGTGGTATCTCGCTGATCGTCGGTGACTCCAAGGGTGGTCTGGCCCAGTGGTTCATGGCCCGTGACACCGATGGTGAGCTGCGCCTGAAGCAGATCCGCACTTTCCAGATGGGCACCACGCCGATCGTTGAAATCACTGCCGAAGAGCGTCGCAAGGGCTTCCTTGCTCTGGATGCTAGCGGCAAGCTTGGCGTGTTCCACAGCACCGCGCATCGCACCTTGCTGGTCGATCAAGTGGTAGAAGGCCAGGGCGTGTTCGGTCTGTCGCCACGTGCCAACCGTGTCATCGTCGAAGCCGACGGCAAGCTGCAACCGCTTCTGCTCGACAACCCGCACCCGGAAGTTTCCTGGAGCGCGCTGTGGAGCAAGGTCTGGTACGAGAACTACGACGAGCCAAAATACGTCTGGCAATCGACCGCCGCCAACACCGATTTCGAACCGAAACTGAGCCTGTCGCCACTGACCTTCGGCACTCTGAAAGCTGCGTTCTACGCCATGCTGCTCGCTGCTCCACTGGCCGTTGCCGCTGCGATCTACACCGCGTACTTCATGGCCCCGGGCATGCGCCGCAAGGTCAAGCCGGTGATCGAGCTGATGGAAGCGATGCCGACGGTGATCCTCGGTTTCTTCGCCGGTCTGTTCCTCGCACCATATGTCGAAGGGCATCTGCCGGGCATCTTCAGCCTGCTGATGTTACTGCCGATCGGCATCCTGGTCGCCGGCTTCACCTTCAGCCGCCTGCCTGAATCGATCCGCCTGAAAGTCCCGGATGGCTGGGAAAGTGCGCTGCTGATTCCGGTGATCCTGTTTGTGGGCTGGTTGTCGCTGTACATGAGTCCGTTCATGGAGAACTGGTTCTTCGGCGGTGACATGCGCATGTGGATCTCTCACGACCTGGGCATTACCTACGACCAGCGCAACGCTCTGGTGGTCGGTCTGGCCATGGGTTTCGCGGTGATCCCGAACATCTACTCGATCGCTGAAGACGCCGTGTTCAGTGTGCCGCGTGGCCTGACCCTCGGCTCGCTGGCGCTGGGTGCCACGCCGTGGCAGACCATGACCCGCGTGGTGATCCTGACCGCCAGCCCGGGGATCTTCTCGGCGCTGATGATCGGCATGGGCCGTGCGGTCGGCGAAACCATGATCGTGCTGATGGCCACCGGTAACACCCCGGTCATGGAAATGAACCTGTTCGAAGGCCTGCGCACCCTGGCAGCCAACGTCGCGGTGGAAATGCCCGAGTCGGAAGTCGGCGGCAGCCACTACCGCGTGCTGTTCCTCTCGGCGCTGGTGTTGCTGTTGTTCACCTTCGTCATGAACACCCTGGCAGAACTGATTCGTCAGCGTCTGCGCAAGAAATACTCGTCGCTTTAAGCAAAGGTAGAAGTCTGTGAAACAGAACTCCCTGAAAGGATGGTTCAAGAGCGGCGCCCCGGGCGTCTGGATCAGCGGTGGCGCGGTGTCCATCGCGGTCATCATGACCATTGGCCTGCTGGCGGTGATTGCCGTGCGCGGTCTGGGTCACTTCTGGCCGGCGGATCTGGTGCATGCCAGCTACGACGTGCCGGGCCAGGCCCAGCATCTTGTGGTCGGCGAAGTGGTACAGAAAGAAGAAGTGCCGCGTGCTCGCCTGAAGAGCGCCGGATTGCCGGTGCCTGACGTCGGCCCGGAATTCATGACCCGCGAGCTGATCAAGGTCGGCAACCGGGATCTGAATGGCAACGACTTCACCTGGGTCGTCGGTGAGTGGCTGACCAACCAGACTACGCCGCCCGAGTTGATGGCGATCGAACGTCGCGAGTGGGGCAACTTCTACGGCTATCTGGTCAACGTCAAACAGGACGGCAAGGTCATCGCCGAAGGCGAGGCTGCGTGGCCAGAGCTGCAAGCGCGGATCAACCGTGTGAACGGTCTGGCGGCGCAACTGAAGTCGCTGGAAAAGACCGACATCGGTGCAATCAACGCAGGGCTGGAGCGCATCCGTCTGCACGGTCGCAAACTGGAACTGGAAGGCAAGCTCGACGCCACCGCGCAAGCGGACATGGAATCTGAGCGTGCCGAGCTGAATGCGCGTTATCAGGACATCGAAGCGCGGCTTGCCGATCTGCATGCACAGTTCAATCGCGATGCCTTGACCGCTCGCGATGCCAACGGCAAAGAGATTGAAATCGGTCTGGGCAAAGTGGTTCACGCCTACCAGCCAAACGCGATGAGCACCTTCACCAAGGTCGGTTTCTACTTCAGCAAGATCTGGGAATTCCTTTCGGACGACCCGCGTGAAGCCAACACCGAAGGCGGGATTTTCCCGGCGATCTTTGGCACCGTGATGATGACGCTGATCATGGCGATGATCGTCACCCCGTTCGGTGTGCTGGCGGCGGTGTACCTGCGTGAATACGCCAAACAGAACACCCTGACGCGGATCATCCGTATCGCGGTGAACAACCTCGCTGGCGTTCCGGCGATCGTTTACGGCGTGTTCGGTCTGGGCTTCTTCGTTTACGTACTCGGTGGTTCGGTCGACCGCTTGTTCTTCCCCGAAGCACTGCCGGCACCGACCTTCGGTACACCGGGTCTGCTCTGGGCCTCGCTGACGCTGGCGCTGCTGGCGGTGCCGGTAGTGATCGTCGCGACTGAAGAAGGTCTGGCACGTATTCCGCGCACCGTGCGTGAAGGTTCGCTGGCACTGGGTGCGACCAAGGCTGAAACCTTGTGGAAGATCGTCATCCCGATGGCCAGCCCGGCAATGATGACTGGCATGATCCTCGCCGTGGCCCGCGCCGCCGGTGAAGTGGCGCCGCTGATGCTGGTGGGTGTGGTGAAACTGGCGCCGTCGCTGCCGGTGGACGGCAACTACCCGTACCTGCACCTGGATCAGAAGATCATGCACTTGGGCTTCCACATCTATGACGTCGGCTTCCAGAGCCCGAACGTCGAAGCGGCGCGTCCGCTGGTGTACGCCACGGCGCTGTTGCTGGTGCTGGTGATCGCGACGTTGAACCTGTCGGCGGTGTATATCCGTAACCACCTGCGCGAAAAATACAAAGCTTTGGACAGTTAACACAAACCCTGTGGGAGCTGGCTTGCCAGCGATGCAGGCGACGCGGTGTTTCAGTTACACCGCAGTGATGCCATCGCTGGCAAGCCAGCTCCCACAGGGACCGCGACAAAAACTGAATTTGCGTTACCCGCTGGTTTGGCCAGCGGTTCAACAAACCGAATTTGTTAGCACAGGGAGCCTCCCATGCAGCACGAAACACATACCCACGGCATCAACATGTCCGCCCTGGGCCGCGACAAGCAGAGCCTCAATCTGGCGCAGGAAACCGTGGCCATCGAAGTACCCGGCCTGAGCCTGTACTACGGCGAGAAACAAGCGCTGTTCGACGTCAGCATGAACATCCCGAAGCAGCGCGTGACCGCGTTCATCGGCCCGTCCGGCTGCGGTAAGTCGACCTTGCTGCGCACTTTCAACCGCATGAACGACCTGGTTGACGGCTGCCGCGTAGAAGGCGCGATCAACCTGTATGGCAACAACATCTATCGCAAGGGCGAAGACGTTGCCGAGCTGCGTCGTCGCGTCGGCATGGTGTTCCAGAAGCCCAACCCGTTCCCGAAGACCATCTACGAAAACGTCGTTTACGGTCTGCGCATCCAGGGCATCAACAAGAAGCGCGTCCTCGACGAAGCGGTCGAGTGGGCGTTGAAGGGCGCGGCGTTGTGGGACGAAGTCAAAGACCGCCTGCATGAATCGGCACTCGGCCTGTCCGGTGGTCAGCAGCAGCGTCTGGTCATCGCCCGCACCATCGCGGTTGAGCCGGAAGTGCTGCTGCTCGACGAACCGTGCTCGGCCCTCGACCCGATCTCGACGCTGAAAGTCGAAGAGCTGATCTACGAGCTGAAGTCCAAGTTCACCATCGTTATCGTTACGCACAACATGCAACAGGCCGCGCGGGTGTCCGACTACACGGCGTTCATGTACATGGGCAAACTGGTGGAATTTGGCGACACCGATACCCTGTTCACCAATCCGGCGAAGAAGCAGACCGAAGACTACATCACCGGTCGTTATGGCTGACAGTTGCGGGTTATTCACAGAATTGACGCTGCGGCCCACCGCACCTTACCGGACGCTCCAAGGACGCCAACATGATTAGTAAAGAAGGCCTTACCCACCACATCTCCGCGCAGTTCAACGCTGAGCTTGAGGAAGTGCGCAGCCACCTCCTGGCCATGGGCGGGCTTGTCGAGAAGCAGGTCAACGACGCGGTCACCGCACTGATCGAAGCCGACTCCGGTCTGGCTCAGCAAGTGCGCGAGATCGATGACCAGATCAACCAGATGGAGCGCAACATCGACGAAGAATGCCTGCGCATTCTCGCCCGTCGTCAGCCGGCGGCGTCCGACTTGCGTTTGATCATCAGCATTTCCAAGTCGGTGATCGACCTGGAGCGCATCGGTGACGAAGCGACCAAGATCGCTCGCCGCGCCATTCAGCTGTGCGAAGAAGGTGAAGCGCCGCGCGGTTACGTCGAGGTTCGCCACATCGGCGACCAGGTGCGCAACATGGTCCGCGATGCGCTGGACGCGTTTGCCCGTTTCGACGCTGATCTGGCGTTGTCGGTGGCGCAGTACGACAAGATCATCGACCGCGAATACAAGACCGCGCTGCGTGAGCTGGCGACCTACATGATGGAAGACCCGCGCTCTATCTCGCGGGTCTTGAGCATTATCTGGGTGCTGCGTTCGCTGGAACGCATCGGCGATCACGCGCGCAACATCTCCGAACTGGTCATCTACCTGGTGCGCGGCACCGACGTGCGCCACATGGGCCTCAAGCGCATGAAAGAAGAAGTTGAAGGCACAAGCGGCGAAACCGCTAATGTTCCGGGCAATGCTGACGATAAGTAAGATTGCCTGAGAAAAGCGCCCGGCCCTTTGGCCGGGCGTTTTTGTTTGTGCTTTTCATGGGCAGATTCGATTAAAAAGCAGCACCCGCGAACGAAAAGTCCCGGCGTGACTGAAGAGTTTTGGCAATGTGCCATCAGCCAGCGTTATGCTTGCCGGGATTTTAATAGGGGTGTTGGATGAGCAAGATCAGTGTGTTGGTCGTGGACGATGCTTCGTTCATTCGTGACCTGGTGAAAAAGTGCCTGCGTAATTACTTCCCGGGGATCCGCACCGAGGACGCCGTCAACGGTAAAAAGGCTCAGGCTATGCTGGCCAGGGAAGCATTCGACCTGGTCCTGTGCGACTGGGAAATGCCGGAAATGTCCGGGCTCGAACTGCTGACCTGGTGCCGCGAGCAAGACAACCTCAAGACCATGCCATTCGTCATGGTCACCAGCCGTGGCGACAAGGAAAACGTCGTGCAGGCGATTCAGGCCGGCGTTTCCGGCTACGTCAGCAAGCCGTTCACCAACGAGCAACTGCTGACCAAGGTCAAACAGGCGCTGAACAAGGTCGGCAAGCTCGACACCCTGATGAACAGCGCGCCAACCAAAATGAACTCGGCGTTCGGCAACGATTCCCTCAGCGCCTTGACCGGTGGCAAGCCTGCCGTGGTAGGCGGCGCCCCGGCAGCTGCGGCGGTCAACCCGTTCGCCAAACCGGCTGCTGCCGCACCAGCGCCGGCTGCTGCGCCATCCCGTGGCCTGCTCAACAGCCCTCCGGTCAAGGCTCCAGCCGCCGCATCCGCTCCGGCCAGTGGTCGCGGTCAGGGCCAATTGCGTCTGCCAAGCGGTACTCAGCAATGCGTGATCAAGGCTCTGAGCATCAAGGAAGCGTTGTTGGTGGTGAAACGCACCGACACCCTGCCGCAGATCCTCGACAGCGCCGTGCTCGATCTGGAGCAGGGTGACAACGCTGAAATCGCCCGTCTCAATGGCTATTTGCACGCGGTTGTCGCTTTTGAGCCGAAACCGGACAGCGACTGGCTGCAACTGACCTTCCGTTTCGTCGATCAGGACGCGCAGAAACTCGACTACATCTCGCGCCTGATCGCCCGCGGCACGGCGCAGAAGCACTTCGTTCCCGGCGCGTGATCACAGCTTTACACTGATCGTTCCCACGCTCTGCGTGGGAATGCCTCAACCGGACGCTCCGCGTCCTCTCGCATGGGACGCAGAGCGTCCCGGGCTGCATTCCCACGCAGAGCGTGGGGACGATCATTTGAAACATCTGTCGACTAGCCTGGTCTGCTTCACCTGCTAGGCTCATTCCCAGGCCTTACTTCGACAGACTCTTGCCCATGCTCGCACGCCTGCTGTTTTTCTGTGGTCTCTTCGTGGCCTCCACATCGGCTGTGGCCATGACCATTTACAAATCCACCGATGCCAACGGCGTGGTCTCCTACAGTGACCGGCCGAGCAAAGGCGCGCAGGTGTTCGTCTTTCAAGACCGCATGGTCGAGCGCCTGGAGCGGCAGGTGTACCTCGACATCAAGAAGCAGAAGGGCACTGACGTGGTCTTCGTGCGCAACGATCTGTATGCGCCGGTCAAAATTGCCTTGGCATTCACCGGGCTGAGTAATGTGCGCGGTGCGCCGGCGCAAACCATCCACCGGGTGCTGCCGGCGCGTAGCAACACGCGGTTGGCGTTGCTGACGGCGATATCCGGCAAGCAGCCGCTGGTGTATACGCCGCAGTTCCATTACTCCCTCGGCGACCCCACAGGCATCGCGCAGGGCTATCGCTATCCACTGCCATGGCGTGGCGGGCCGTTTCGTCTGAGTCAGGGCGCCAACGGTCAGTACAGTCACTATGGGCCGAAGAATCGCTATGCGATGGACATCGCCATGCCGGTGGGCACGCCGATCATTGCCGCGCGGGCCGGGGTGGTGGTGAAGACCGAAAACTCGCAGAGCGGGCGCGGTTCGGATGCGTCCGGCAATTTCGTGCGCGTGCTGCATGACGACGGCACCATGGGCGTGTACCTGCACCTCAAGCAAGGCTCGGTGAGCGTACGCGAAGGGCAACGGGTGGCGGTGGGCAGTTCGCTGGCCTTGTCGGGCAACACCGGCAACAGCAGCGGCCCGCACCTGCACTTTGTGGTGCAGCGCAATACTAGCGAGGGGCTGGTGTCGATTCCGTATCAGTTCATCCAGCCGCTGGGGGCGTTGCCCAACTTTGCGTTGGGCAAGCAATAAGCCTCTAAAAGCAAAAGATCGCAGCCTGCGGCAGTTCCTACAGGGGGTTCACATTCCCATGTAGGAGCTGCCGCAGGCTGCGATCTTTTAGCAGGCAACGCGGTTTCCCGCATTGCACTCAATCCAGCATCAACACCTTCGCCAGCACAATCTTCGGCCCTTTCATCTTCTTGATGATGATGCGCAGGCCTTCGACTTCCAGCACTTCTTCCTCTTCCGGCACCCGTTTCAGGGTTTCGTAGACCAGCCCGGCGAGGGTTTCCGCTTCGATGTGATCAAGGTCGATGCCCAGCAGGCGTTCCACCTTGAACAGCGGCGTGTCACCACGCACCAAAAGCTTGCCCGGCTGATAGGCGAGGATCCCGCGCTCAGCTTTGCGGTGTTCGTCCTGAATGTCGCCGACCAGCACTTCCAGCACGTCTTCCATGGTCAGGTAGCCGATGATGTTGCCGTCAGCCTCCTCGACCACAGCGAAGTGCGAGCCGCCCTTGCGGAACTGCTCCAGCAACTGCGACAGCGGCATGTGCCGCGACACGCGCTCCAGGGGACGGGTCAGCTCAGCCAGGTTGAACGACTCGGGAATGTGGTCCAGCGCCGCCAGTTCCAGCAGCAGATCCTTGATGTGCAGCAGGCCGACGAACTCCTGGCGCTCACTGTCGTACACCGGGTAACGGCTGAACTTGTGACGACGGAACATCGCGAGGATTTCTTTCAGCGGCGCGTTGAATTCAAGCGTGATCAGGTCTTCGCGGGAGTTGGCCCAGTCGACCACTTCCAGCTCGCCCATTTCCACCGCCGACGCCAGAACGCGCATGCCCTGATCGCTCGGATCCTGGCCACGGCTGGAGTGCAGGATCAGTTTCAGTTCTTCGCGGCTGTAATGGTGTTCGTGGTGCGGACCAGGTTCGCCTTGCCCTGCGATACGCAGAATCGCGTTGGCGCTGGCGTTGAGCAGGTAAATCGCCGGGTACATCGCCCAGTAGAACAGGTACAGCGGCACCGCCGTCCACAGCGACAGCAACTCGGGTTTGCGGATCGCCCACGACTTCGGGGCCAGCTCACCGACCACGATGTGCAGGTACGAAATGATGAAGAACGCGGTGAAGAACGACACGCCTTTGACAATCTCAGGCGACTGCACGCCGACCGCGCTCAGCAGCGGCTCGAGAATGTGCGCGAAGGCCGGCTCACCGACCCAGCCCAGGCCAAGGGAGGCGAGGGTAATACCGAGCTGACACGCCGAGAGATACGCATCGAGCTGACTGTGTACGGTGCGCAGGATGTGCCCGCGCCAGCCGTTCTGATCAGCGATGGCCTCGACCCGGGTCGAGCGCAGTTTGACCATGGCAAATTCCGCCGCAACGAAAAAGCCGTTGAGCAAAACCAGGATCAGAGCGAAAAGGATCATGCCGAAGTCGGCGAAAATTGTAGCGAGGGACAAGCCAGGGGAAGGGTCCATGATGGAGTTTTGCGGGTTCCGTGTGATTCAAAAGAGAGAAAAGTCGCGCCTGAAAGGCAGGCACAAGTCAGCCAATGTAGCGGCTGACATGGCGATTGCCTAGTGGCGAGTGCCGGTCGGTCTTACTCGGCGGCGCTGATGGCTCGCGCCTGAGCCACCTGAGCCGGGGCGAAATGGCAGGTGAACGTGCTGCCGTGACCGGGCACGCTGCTGATCTCCATGCGCGCGCGGTGGCGCAGCAACACGTGTTTGACGATGGCCAGGCCAAGCCCGGTGCCGCCGGTATTGGAGTTGCGGCTGGAGTCGACGCGGTAGAAACGTTCGGTCAGGCGCGGCAGGTGTTTGCTGTCGATGCCGATGCCGGAATCCTGCACGCTCAGGTGTGCGCCTTGATCGTCACCCCACCAGCGAATGCGGATGTTGCCCTCGGCCGGGGTGTACTTCACCGCGTTGAACACCAGATTGGAAAACGCACTGCGCAACTCCGCCTCGCTGCCCTTGAGCAACAGGCCGGCATCGGCTTCGAGGCTGATGCGCTGGTTCTTCGCGCCGGACAATTGCTGCGCATCGCTCTTGATCGATTGCAGCAGGGTGTCGATCTGCACTGGCTGGTTGTCCGACGGGTAATCGGTGGCTTCGAGTTTCGCCAGCAACAACAAATCATTGAGCAGTGTCTGCATGCGTCCGCCCTGTTGCTGCATCTGCTGCAGGGCTCGGCTCCAGCGCGGATTCACTTCCTCGACGTTGTCGAGCAGGGTTTCCAGGTAGCCGCAGATCACTGTCAGCGGCGTGCGCAATTCGTGGGAGACGTTGGCAATGAAATCTTTGCGCATCTGTTCCAGCTGATGGATACGCGTGACGTCGCGCACCAGCATCAAGTGTTCGTTGTTGCCGTAGCGGGTCAGGTACAGCTGAATGCGCACGCGATCGTTGGTTGGCGAGGGGATTTCCAGCGGCTCGGCGTAGCTGTCCTGCTCGAAGTACTCCTTGAAACGCGGATGGCGCACCAGGTTGGTCACCGGTTGGCCGCTGTCCTGGGGGGTCTTGAGGCCAAGCAAGGTTTCGGCGGCGCGGTTCCACCATTCCAGATTGCCGTCGCTGTCGAGCATGATCACCGCGTCTTTCAGCGCAGCGGTGGATTCCTGCACCCGGTCGATCACCGCTTGCAGGCGCCCGCGCACGCGCTGATCGCGGCGTTGCAAATGGTAGATGCTGTCGAACACTTCGCCCCACAGGCCATAGCCATCGGGCGGTGCTTCGTCGGGTTGATGCTGGCGCAGCCATTCGTGCAGACGCAGCAATTGCTTGAGCGTCCAGGCCAGATAAATCCCCAGGCCCGCGGCGAGGCTCCAGCCGTAATAGCCGGTGATCAGGCCGATCACCAGGCAGGCGGTGACCAACAGCAGCATGTGGCGAATCAGGGTGCCATGCCAGTTTTGATTCACGGAAAATACGGTCCTTGTCAGCGAGTCTGGCGGTCGGATCAGGCCTTGGTGGAAAACCGGTAGCCGGTGCCGCGCACGGTTTGTACCAGATTTTCGTAGGCGTCGCCGAGCGCCTTGCGCAGGCGCCGGATGTGCACGTCGACGGTGCGCTCTTCAACATAGACGTTGCCGCCCCAGACCTGATCCAGCAACTGGCCACGGGTGTAGGCGCGTTCCTGGTGGGTCATGAAGAATTGCAGCAGACGGTATTCGGTCGGGCCCATTTCGGCGGGTTTGCCGTCGATGGTCACGCGGTGGCTGATCGGGTCGAGCAGCAGGCCGCCGACTTCGATCGGCGCTTCGCCGTCGGTCGGGCCGGCGCGGCGCAACACGGCTTTGAGGCGGGCGACCAGTTCGCGCGGGGAAAACGGTTTGGTGATGTAGTCGTCGGCGCCGACTTCAAGACCCTGGATCTTGTTGTCCTCTTCGCCCTTGGCGGTGAGCATGATGATCGGGATGTCCCCGGTCAGCTCGTCACGCTTGAGACGACGGGCCAGTTCGATGCCGGAGGTGCCGGGCAGCATCCAGTCGAGCAGGATCAGGTCCGGCTTGCGGTCGACGATGATGGCGTGGGCCTGCTGCGAGTTCTCTGCCTCGAGGCAGTCATAGCCGGCCATTTCCAACGCAACGGCGATCATTTCGCGAATGGGCGCTTCGTCGTCGACGATCAGAATGCTCCTGCCAACCATGCCTTAATCCTCTTGTCATTTAACTGTCTTGCGCCGCATTAGATAACGGAATTATTGCAGTCGTGTGACAGTATTTTAGTCCGGCGGCGATTGTGCAAATCCTCAACTAAGCTCTAAGTCCGAATCCTGACAACCACAAAAGAAGGTTTCCATGACTCAAATGACTGTTTCTTTCAAAGCCATGCTGATGGCTGCTGCCCTGACTCTGCCTGGATTTGTACTGGCCGCGGATCCTGCGATGGAGAAGGACGGCATGTACACCGATCACAAGGGCATGACTCTGTACACCTTCGCCAAGGACTCGGGCGGCAAGTCGATGTGCAACGACAAATGCGCAACGAACTGGCCTCCGTTGATGGCGACGGCGGGTGACAAGTCGATGGGTGACTGGACTGTCATCAAGCGCGACGACGGCTCAATGCAGTGGGCCTATCAAGGCATGCCGCTGTACACCTTCGTGATGGACAAGAAGGCCGGTGACATGACCGGTGACGGCAAAATGGACGGCGCCTGGAAAGTCGCCAAAGCCAAATAAACGCGGTCCCTTGTAGGAGTGAGCCTGCTCGCGATAGCGGTGTATCAGTCGGCATTTTCGTTAACTGATACACCGCTATCGCGAGCAGGCTCACTCCTACATTGATTTGCGTTTAGCGCAACGCGTAATCCAGCACGATCCCGACGAAAATCGCCAATCCAGCCCAATGGTTGTGCAAAAACGCTTTGAAGCAGCGCATCCGGTCGCGATCCCGCGTGTACCAGAATTCCCACGCATAACACCCGGCAGCCACCAGCAAGCCAAGATGGAACCAGATTCCCAGCTCAAATTTGGATCCCGCCAGCATCAGGCAGCCCAGCGACAATGCCTGCAAACTCAGGATGATCACCCGGTCCGCCTCGCCAAACAGAATCGCCGTGGATTTCACGCCAATCTTCAAATCGTCATCGCGATCGGTCATCGCGTAATAGGTGTCGTAACCCACCGTCCACAGCAGGTTGGCGATCCACAGCAGCCACGCTGCCGCCGGCAGTTCACCGGTCTCGGCCGTGAACGCCATCGGCATGCCCCACGAAAACGCCGCGCCCAGCACCACTTGCGGGTAATAGGTGTAGCGCTTCATGAACGGATAAGTGAAGGCCAACGCCAGACCACCGAGCGACAGCCAGATCGTCGGTGCATTGGTGCACAGCACCAGCAGAAAACTCACGCCCATCAACAGGGCGAAGAACACCAGCGCTTCTTTCGAGCTGATCCTGCCTGCCGCCAAGGGCCGTTGCGCGGTGCGTTTAACGTGGCCGTCGACCTTGCGATCCGCCCAGTCGTTGATCACGCAGCCGCCGGCGCGGGTCAGTACCACGCCGAGGACAAAAATCACGATATTGGCCAGCGACGGCGAGCCTTTGCCAGCAATCCACAACGCCCACAGGGTCGGCCACAGCAGCAGGTAGATGCCGATCGGCTTGTCCATCCTCGTCAACTGAATGAAATCCCAGGCGCGCGGGTTCAAGCGGTTCAGGGACTTGAGCAGGCTCTGATACATCAGCAGTTCTCCGGATGGGCGCGGGCGGCGTTCCACAGACTCGGCAGGAATATTTCTGCTACCAGCACGCTTAAGGCGCCACGGTCGAAGCGCGACCGGCGCCCCCACAATTCTGGCGCTTTGGCGGTTGGCGGCAGCCATTGTTCAGGGTAGTGGCAAACTTCGAGGGCGCGGCGCTGGAAGGCCTGATCGCAAAACAGCAATTCGCCCAGCGAGCGGCTGCCCAGCTCATCCATGTGCAAGCCGTCACCCTGCAAGGCGGCGCGCGAAGCCACGCTGCGGGCGAACACCCAAGCCTCGCCGTGACCGCGCAAATACACCTCGCGTACCCAGCCTTCGCTGCCCTCAGCCAGATCCAGCGCCGCACATTCGTCAGCGCGCAAGGTGTCCCAGCCTTCAAACAGCGGCGTGACGCTGAAGCCGTCATTGGACAACCGGGTCAGTCGGCGGGTGAGGGAGCCTTCGTCGAACAGCCAGTCGAGGGTCACCGAATCGGGGAGGGGCGTCAGTCGGCTTTGAGTCAGCCAGAGCGGGGCCGGGCAGGCATTTGAATGTTGCACAATGAGTCATTATTGGCCGCAAATGAGGCGGCGAGCTTAACATGGTGGCCGCCGATATTGATTGATCCGGGTCGCCGTTGCGCCGAACAGGCTTGCATCTGCCCGGCTCCATCAGTACAAAACGCCCTGAGCCGGATGGCAGCGCAACACCCATCGACCGTCCGCGCCGGCACCACGCCTGAACCCTGAGGAAGTACCTGAATGAAAAAGTGGCAATGCATCGTCTGTGGCCTGATCTACAACGAAGCCGAGGGTTGGCCGGATGACGGCATTGCGCCGGGCACCGCTTGGCAGGATGTACCGGCAGACTGGCTGTGCCCGGACTGCGGCGTCGGCAAGACGGACTTCGAAATGATCGAAATCAACTAAGCAAGAAAAACAAAGGAGTAAGGCATGAGCGCACCTGTCGTCATCGTTGGCACTGGCCTGGCGGGCTACAACCTGGCCCGCGAGTTTCGCAAGCTCGACAGCGAAACCCCGTTGCTGCTGATCACCGCTGATGACGGCCGCTCTTACTCCAAGCCGATGCTCTCCACCGGTTTCGGCAAGAACAAGGACGCCGACGGCCTGAGCATGGCCGAGCCGGGCACCATGGCCGAGCAGTTGAAGGCCGAAGTGCGCACACACACGCGCATCAGCGGCATCGACGCTGGCCACAAGCGCCTGTGGATTGGCGAGGAGGCGGTCAGCTATCGCGACCTGATTCTCGCCTGGGGCGCGGAAACCGTGCGTGTGCCGATTGAAGGCGATGGCAGCGATCTGGTGTTCCCGATCAATGATCTCGAAGACTATGCGCGTTTCCGCGCCGCTGCGGCGGGCAAGCGTCGGGTGCTACTGCTCGGCGCTGGCCTGATCGGCTGTGAGTTTGCCAACGACCTGATACTTGGCGGCTACGAAGTGCAACTGGTTGCACCCTGTGAACAAGTCATGCCGATGCTGCTGCACCCGGCCGCTGCGGCGGCGGTGCAGGCCGGGCTGGAAAGCCTCGGTGCGAAATTCCACCTCGGCCCGGTACTGACCCGCCTGCAAAAAGTCGCCGACGGCCTGGAAGCGCACCTGTCCGACGGCCAGGTCATTCCTTGCGATGTGGTGGTCTCGGCCATTGGCCTGCGTCCGCGCATCGATCTGGCGGCGGCCGCTGGCGTACAGGTCAACCGCGGCGTCGTGGTCGATCGCCATCTGAAAACCTCCCACGCCAATATTTACGCCTTGGGCGACTGCGCTGAAGTCGACGGGCTGAACCTGCTGTACGTGATGCCCCTGATGAGTTGCGCGCGCGCGCTGGCGCAAACCCTGACGGGTAACCCGACCGCCGTGAGCTACGGCCCGATGCCGATCACCGTGAAAACCCCGGTGTGCCCGCTGGTGGTTTCGCCGCCACCACGGGGCAGCGAAGGTGTCTGGACCGTCGAAGGCCAGGGCGCCGACATCAAGGCGCTGTGTCACAGCGCCGACGGCCAATTGCTCGGTTACGCGCTAACCGGTGCAGCCGTGATGGAAAAACTCGCCCTCAACAAACAGCTTCCGGCCCTGCTGGCGTAAATACCGGTCGTTCTGTCGGAATCACCCCGCTTTTGCCCCTACAAAGGTCGCGTGGAGACTGGCGCCGCCGGTATCCGCGTGCCATTCTCACTCCCGTCTGCCGCAGAGTAGAGCCTGCGGCGCCTTGGGCGCTGTTCCAACGAGAACAGCACGGACATAACAACAAAAAACCGTCAAAGGGGCTTCACTAATGCGTAAACCAGAACTCGCCGCTGCAATCGCTGAAAAAGCAGATCTGACCAAAGAACAGGCCAACCGCGTACTCAACGCCGTTCTCGAAGAAATCACCGGCGCTCTGCACCGCAAGGACAGCGTGACGCTGGTCGGCTTCGGCACCTTCCTGCAACGCCACCGAGGCGCCCGCACCGGCAAAAACCCGCAAACCGGCGAGCCGGTTAAAATCAAGGCCAGCAACACTGTTGCGTTCAAGCCAGGCAAATCGTTGAAAGACAGCGTAAATCCTTAATTGCGGCGAACTCCTCGAATAACGGGGAGAACCGCTGAAAAAATGGGCACACCGATTGCGGTCGGGTGCCCATTTTTTATGCCTGCCTATTTGTTATGCACTGCAGCAATAATAAAGCCACGTAACCAATTGCATTGGTTGGCGATCGATCTGCCTCACACTTAAATCAATACCCTATATATAAAAGCCATCATAGTGATGGCACTTTTGCCATTGTTGGTTGTCTCGCTGTGAATTGTTGAAACAACACTGAAATCTTTCGGAATCATCCTACATCCGTTTTTTTCAAAACCCGTCATGCTCCGCGCCATTGTCGTCGGCCCCGGTTTTCGGTGATCACGGCAGATTGGAACGATCGCTCTAAATCAGGGTTTTCAGGTGTTTCGTGCGGCTGCGTATATATGAAGACGGCATCGGGGATTCCCTGACTAAATATAGGGAAACCTCCTACAACAAACAAAGAACAGTTCGTCTTGTTGTTTAATCAGATGCTTGCTAGTGGCCATCATAGTGATTACGATGCGCCCACTTGAAAGAGCACATCTCAATTGGATGAGTCGCTTCACCGCTCTTCGATACTGTCCCGCGCCGCGGTAACTCCAATAGGCGCCTGACTGTAATCCTTAATAAAGGCCATGGATGTCCTACTCAAGCAAACTTTCCGCCCATTACCTCGAACTCGCTAAAGTCTCTGTTTCCAAAGAGAATTTCGCGGGCGAAGACGTTCGTTTTTCGAGCGAATTCGAGGCCTTGGAAAGTGAGCTCGCCAAAGCCTCGTCGATGCACGAAAGCGGGCAGATCGACTGGCTGAAAATTCGCGAAAACAGCGAAAATCTGCTGCGTACCCAATCCAAGGATTTACGTGTCGGCGCCTGGCTGACCTGGTCGCTGTACCAGCGCGAATCCTTCCCCGGGCTGCTGGCCGGTCTCGGTCTGCTGCACCATCTGTCGGAAAACAACTGGGCCGACGTTCACCCGCTCAAACCCCGTACTCGTGCCGCCGCCATCGGCTGGCTGGTACCGCGTCTCGAGCAAGTCATCACCGAAAACATTGCGATCAAAGAGCAGTTGCCGATGTTCCGGCAGCTCTCCGAGCACCTGTCCGGCCTTGAAGCGGCGTGTGCTGAGCACCTGGGCGATGATTCGCCATTGCTGCTGCCGATCTCCCGTCGCCTGAAAACCATGATCCAGCGCGCGGCCGACAATCAGCCGGCCCCCGGTGTGGTCGGTGCGGCGGTGGCGCAGGTCAAGCAGGCGGCGAGCCAGTTGCTCACCCCCGGCGCACCGATCGACAACGAACGAGATGCACACAAAGCCCTGCGCGCCCAACAGGAAAGCGCGCGCCCGCTGTGCGCCTGGTGGCTCAAGCAGAAGGCTACTGACCTGCGCGCCCTGCGCCTGAATCGCACGTTGCTGTGGATGACCATCGACGCAGTACCCGAGCGCAACGCCGAACAGATCACCGTGTTGCGCGGCCTGCCACTGGAAAAACTCAAGCTCTACCAAGACCGTTTCGATCAAGGCAAATACGCTGACCTGCTGGTGGAACTGGAGGCGAGCCTGGCGAAGGCGCCGTTCTGGTTCGATGGGCAGAGGATGGTCTGGGAGTGTCTCCAGAACCTCAACGCCGAGTTGGCAATGCGCGAAGTGGAAATCCACTTCGCGCTTTTGATTCAACGGCTGCCCGGCATTGTCGAGTTGCGCTTCCATGACGGCGCGCCGTTTGCCGATCCGTCCACCCGGGCGTGGATCGCCGCCAATGTCATGCCGCACCTGCAAAGCGCCAGCGCGCCGCGCAAGGTCGAAAGCGAAAACGTCGAAACCCAGCCAGCCTGGGAAAAAGCCCTCGAAGAAGTTCTGCCGCTGCTGCGCAAGGAAGGCCTGAAGCCGGCCGTGCAGACCCTCAAGCAGGGTTTGCAATCCGCCCACGGCGGACGCGAACGTTTCTTCTGGCAGTTCGCCCTCGCGCGGCTGTGCTTCATGGCCAAGAAATACGAACTGGCCAAGAACCAGCTGGAAACCCTCGATCAGACATTACAGGACTCAGGCCTGCACGCCTGGGAGCCCGATCTTGCATTGGAAGTGCTGCACCTGCTGCACAGTTGCTGCGAGTTGTTGCCGCAGAACCATGCCGTACGTGAACGCAAGGAAGAGATTTATCGCAGGCTGTGCCACCTCGACCTCGAAGTGGTACTCGAATAGGCCCCAGGGCCACAACCGCAAGGAGAAAAGCCATGGCCAAAGAAGGCTCGGTAGCCCCCAAGGAACGCATCAACGTCACCTTCAAACCCGCCACCGGCGGTGCTCAGGAAGAGATTGAACTGCCGCTGAAGCTGCTGGCAATCGGTGACTACACCCACCGCAAGGACGATCGCAAAATCGAAGATCGCAAGCCGATCAGCATCGACAAGATGACCTTCGACGAAGTGTTGGCCAAGCAAGAACTGGGTCTGACGCTGAGCGTGCCGAACCGTCTGCAGGAAGATGGCGAGGCCGACGAGCTGGCTGTGCAACTGCGCGTCAATTCGATGAAGGACTTCAACCCGGCCAGCCTGGTCGAGCAAGTGCCTGAGCTGAAAAAACTGATGGAACTGCGCGATGCGCTGGTGGCCCTCAAAGGCCCGCTGGGTAACGCACCTGCGTTCCGTAAAGCGATCGAAGGCGTGCTCGCCGACGACGAATCCCGCGGTCGCGTACTCGGTGAGCTGGGCCTGAACGCCGCAGCCCCGGACGCCTGAGACTCCAGCCAAGGAAGCCAACACAATGAGCACTAGCGCAGCACAAGAGAAGAGCGCCGCCAGCGGCGAATACAGCATTCTCGACAGCATCATCGCCGAAACCCGTCTGACTCCGGACGACGAAGCCTACGACATCGCCAAGCGCGGTGTGTCGGCCTTCATCGAAGAACTGCTCAAGCCGCAGAACAACGGTGAGCCGGTCAAGAAGGCCATGGTTGACCGCATGATCGCCGAGATCGATGCCAAGCTCAGCCGTCAGATGGACGAGATCCTGCACCACCCGGACTTCCAGGCTCTGGAGTCGTCGTGGCGTGGCCTGCAGTTGCTGGTCGACCGCACCAACTTCCGCGAAAACATCAAAATCGAAATCCTCAACGTCTCGAAAGAAGACCTGCTGGACGATTTCGAAGACTCGCCGGAAGTCATGCAGTCGGGCCTGTACAAGCACATCTACACTGCTGAATACGGCCAGTTCGGTGGTCAGCCTGTGGGCGCGATCATCGCTAACTACTACATGTCGCCAAGCTCGCCAGACGTCAAGCTGATGCAGTACGTGGCCAGCGTTTCGTGCATGTCGCACGCGCCGTTCATCGCTGCCGCCGGCCCGAAATTCTTCGGTCTGGAAAGCTTCACCGGCCTGCCGGATCTGAAAGATCTGAAAGACCACTTCGAAGGCCCGCAATTCGCCAAATGGCAGAGCTTCCGTACTTCGGAAGACTCCCGCTATGTTGGTCTGACCGTGCCGCGTTTCCTGCTGCGTAACCCGTACGATCCGGAAGAAAACCCGGTCAAATCGTTCGTGTACAAGGAAACCGTTGCCAACAGCCACGAGCACTACCTGTGGGGCAACACGGCTTACGCGTTCGGCACCAAGCTGACCGACAGCTTCGCCAAATTCCGCTGGTGCCCGAACATCATCGGCCCGCAGAGCGGTGGCGCGGTTGAAGACCTGCCGTTGCACCATTTCGAAAGCATGGGCGAAATCGAAACCAAGATCCCTACTGAGGTTCTGGTTTCCGACCGTCGTGAATACGAACTGGCCGAGGAAGGCTTCATCTCCCTGACCATGCGTAAAGGCTCCGACAACGCGGCGTTCTTCTCCGCAAGCTCAGTGCAGAAGCCGAAGTTCTTCGGCATCAGCGCAGAAGGCAAGGCCGCAGAGCTGAACTACAAGCTCGGCACCCAACTGCCGTACATGATGATCGTCAACCGTCTGGCTCACTACTTGAAAGTGCTGCAGCGCGAGCAACTCGGTTCGTGGAAAGAGCGTACCGACCTCGAGCTGGAACTGAACAAGTGGATCCGTCAGTACGTTGCCGACCAGGAAAACCCGAGCGCCGAAGTGCGTGGCCGTCGTCCGCTGCGCGCTGCGCAAGTGATCGTCAGCGACGTTGAAGGCGAGCCGGGCTGGTACCGCGTGAGCTTGAACGTGCGTCCGCACTTCAAGTACATGGGTGCCGATTTCACCCTGTCGCTGGTTGGCAAGCTGGACAAAGAGTAAGAGCGACTCATGGACGGATACGGCAGCCTGTTCGAACGCCTTAACGGCGACGCGCAACTACGCAAGGGCAACAGCCTTGAGGCTTGTGCCATGGCGTCAGTGGCTGCCCATCTGGCCAAAATGCTCAGCACCCGGGCCGGCAGCGTGCAAACGCTGGCCGACTACGGGTTGCCCGATCTCAATGACATGCGTCTGAGCCTGCACGACTCCCTGAGTCAGGCCCGTCTGGCCATCGAGAATTTCATCGAAGCCTACGAGCCGCGCCTGAGCAACGTGCGTGTCATTTCCCTGCCGCGTGACCACGATCAACTTCGCCTCGCCTTCAGCATCGAAGGCCTGCTGGAAGTTGAAGGGTTCAAGCGTCAGGTCAGTTTTTCCGCGCGCCTGGATGGCAGCGGACAAGTGAAGGTCACCTAAGGAGATCCCCGATGTCTGGCAAACCAGCAGCACGCGTATCCGACCCTACCGCTTGCCCACTTCCAGGCCACGGTACCAACCCGATCGCCGCCGGTTCCGGCGACGTGTTCTTCGACGGCCTCGCGGCCGCCCGCCAAGGCGATGCCTCGGCGTGTGGTGGTGCGATGGTCGGCGATCTGGCGACCACGGTTTTGATCAATGGCAAACCGGCCGCGACCGTGGGTTCGGTTGGTATTCACGGAAACAAGGTCACGGCAGGTTCCGGGACGGTGATTATCGGCAATTCGCCAGGGTCGAGCTGATGACTAAGAAACACCTGAGTGGCGTTGTTCGTTCATGGATAGTCGATAGCGGGGCGTTCTGTCCATGAAGCACATGTTCGGGTCGGCTCAATGAAACACAGAGCCTGGCAATGTCTTGTGGCTTTTCTCAGCTCGGTTGGTTTGCTGGCGATTTTGGTCGGCTTGACGCTGCTGCTGCGGATGGAAAGCTCGACCGAACCAAAGCTGTTCGCTCATCCCCACGCGTTGTGGATTGGCGCCGAGGATGGGGGGGTATTCGTCGAGATTACTAAGCACGAAGCGCCGGACTATTACGTGGAAATTCGTCACGAAAGTGGAGGGATGTGGACTGAAGGCTGGGTTCGATATGGCACCAGGGACAGCCATCCACTCAGCGCTGCGGCAATTGGTGGCTACGGCGGTGAAGAGCTCTATGTCTATACGGGTGTCGCGATCACGGCGCAAAAACAGGGAGTTGCGCAGCGATGAATAAATATGTGCCAGCGACCCCGGGGCAGGAGACGGACGCATGACCGACTCAGGTCGCTTCGCAATGATTTGGCTGCAGCGCTTGCTACTCGTGGTGGGAGCGTTCGCCTGCATGCTCTATTTTGCTGCGCACGCGCTTTCCAACGCTTTTATGTTGCTGATGGACCGCGAAAATTTTATCCCTGCGCAGTCGTCCATCTGGACATTCGAACCTTACGAAATCAATCAAGGCTCTTCGTCTTACTGGCTCTACGGTGAGGACAGGGGCAACTATTACTTTTTTGCGTACGTCCCTGAACATTCATATCGCGTGATCGCAAAAGACAATGGGTGCGCAGGCTTCGACAAGCGCGATGTCCGCACATGGTGCATGGATCACGCTGTGGAGGTTCGCAGATGACCGACTCATCAAGCGAGATGCTTATGCTCAGTCGCACGCAACTGAGCTTCTTCATGGCGGCCTTATGGTGGCCATTGCTGGCGGTGTTGGCGATCAGTTCCTATGACCTGTGGAATGGCGAGTATTCAACACCCGAGTCGTCCGGGATTTATTGGCAGTACCTGTTGTGGTGGGGAATTCCCGGGCTTTTGGGTTTTTCTCTATGGATGTCCCGATCGGCGCAGAGCCGCAACGAGCAGCAGGCATTGCGGATGGTTTGGTGGGCGCCGGTGAAGTTCATCCCGTTCTATGCCGTGCCATGGATGCTGTATGGCTTGCTCAGTCTGGCCGTCGGTCAGCTCAGTGATGCCTACATGGCGTACGGCTGGATCTCGATTGTGCCGTTTCTCCTGATTGGCGGTTACGTCTGTGCCGGCGTGACGGTCGCGCTCTACAGGATATTTTTTTGATGAGTTCCACTACCAGGCAGGTAACCCGTGTCATTTAACCACTACTACCAAAGCGAACTCACCGCACTGCGCCAACTCGGTCGCCGTTTCGCCGAGCGTAGTCCGGCGTTGGCGCCGTATCTGGGCCAGGCAGGGCGGGATCCGGATGTGGAGCGGTTGCTCGAAGGCTTTGCGTTTCTGACCGGGCGTCTGCGCCAGAAGCTCGATGACGAGCTGCCGGAACTCAGCCATTCGCTGATGCAGCTGCTGTGGCCGAACTATATGCGCCCGCTTCCGGCGTTCAGCATTTTGCAGTTCGATCCGCTCAAGCGTTCCGGGCCGGCGTTGCGCGTCGAGCGTGATACGCCGATTGAAAGCAAGCCGATCGAAGACGTGCGTTGCCGCTTCCGCACCTGCTACCCGACCGAAGTGTTGCCGCTGGATCTGGCCGCGCTGAATTACTCGGTGAAGGGCGACGGCTCGCTGCTCAGCCTGCGCCTGGAAATGAGCGCCGACGGCCACCTCGGTGAGTTGGAACTGAGCAAACTGCGTCTGCACTTTGCCGGTGAGCGCTATATCAGTCAGATGCTCTACCTGAGCCTGCTGCGCAACCTCGAAGGTATCGAACTGATCCCGCTCGACGGTGCCGGCAAACCGATCGATGGCGTCAGCGGCAAGCCGATGGCGTTCAAGATTCCCGGTGATCGGGTCAAACCGGTGGGCTTTGCCGAAGAAGAAGCGTTGATCCCGTATCCGCTGAACACCTTCCGTGGCTATCGCTACCTGCAGGAATACTTCGCCTTCCAGGACAAGTTCCTGTTCGTCGACGTCAACGGCCTGGACATCATCAACGCGCTGCCGGAAGACACCCTCAAGCAGATGCGTGGCCTCGAACTGCGCTTCGATATCCGCAAGAGCGGCATCATGCGCATGCGCCCGACGCTTGATAACGTGAAGCTGTTCTGCACGCCGATTGCCAACCTGTTCGCCCACGACGCACTGCCGATTCGCCTCGACGGCAAGCAGGATGAATACCTGTTGCTGCCGGCGGAATACGATCTGGAAAACTGCGGTGTGTTCTCGGTGGAAACCGTGACCGGCTGGAAGCCCGGCGGCCTCGGTTATCAGGAGTACGTGCCGTTCGAATCCTTCGAGCACGACCCGAGTTTCGACGTGCCCAACAGCCGTCCGCATTACAGCATCCGCCAGCGTTCGTCCTTGCTGCACGACGGCCTCGACACCTACCTGAGCTTCGGTATTCGCCATACCGAAGCCCACGAAACCCTGTCGATCGAGCTGATGTGCACCAACCAGAACCTGCCGCGCAAGCTCAAGCTCGGCGACATCTGCATGGCCAGTGAAGAGACGCCGGAGTTCTTGAGCTTCCGCAACATTACCCCGGCCACTTCCAGCTTCGCGCCACCGCTGAACCGTGACTTCCTGTGGAAACTGATCAGCAACATGTCGCTTAACTATCTGTCGCTGGCCGACGTCAATGCGTTGAAGGTGATTCTCGAAACCTACGACTTGCCGCGCTACTACGACCAGCACGCGGAGAAGGTCAGCAAACGCTTGCTCGGCGGCCTCAAGCACATCAAGCATCACCACGTCGACCGCTTGCACCGTGGGTTGCCGGTGCGCGGTTTGCGCACCGAACTGACCATCGACCCGGAAGGGTACATCGGCGAAGGCGACCTGTTCGTCTTCGCTTCGGTTCTTAACGAGTTTTTCGCGCTTTACGCCAGTCTCAATTCATTCCATGAGCTGCGCGTAAAAAGCACACAGGGAGAGGTGTACCAATGGACACCACGTATGGGCCTGCAGCCCCTGCTTTAAGCGGGCTGACCAAGGTAATACGCGAGTACTCGCTGTTTCAGGCCGTGCTGCTGGTGATCGACCGGCTGCGCGAAGCACACCCGTACCTGAGCGAAGACGATCTGTACGACCACGTGGAGTTCCAGGCCAACCCGAGCCTGGGCTTTCCGCGCAGCGACGTCGATCGCGTCGAGTTTTTCGAAGAGCACGGGCAGATGCGCGCGCGCATGCGTTTCAACCTGATCGGCCTGGTCGGTTCCGGCTCGCCGCTGCCGGCGTTCTATGGCGAACAAGCCCTGGGCGACAGCGAGGACGGCAACCCGACGCGCAATTTCCTCGACCTCTTTCACCATCGCCTGCAACGGCTGATGCTGCCGATCTGGCGCAAATATCGTTACCGCGCAAGCTTCCAGAGCGGCGCGATTGACCCGTTCTCCTCGCAGCTATTCGCCCTGATCGGTCTGGGCGGCGACGAGATCCGCAAGGCCAAGGAACTCAACTGGAAACGCCTGCTGCCGTACCTCGGCCTGCTCAGCTTGCGGGCGCACTCGGCGGCGCTGATCGAAGCCGTACTGCGTTACTACTTCAAGCACGAAGACCTGGTCATCGAGCAGTGCATCGAGCGCCGCGTAGAAATTCTCGAAGAGCAGCGCAATCGTTTGGGTCGTGCCAACAGCATGCTCGGTGAAGACCTGGTGCTCGGCGAACACGTGCGCGACCGCAGCGGCAAATTCCGCATTCACATCACCGAACTCGACTGGCAGCGATTCCATGAATTCCTGCCGATCGGTTTCGGTTACCAGCCGCTCTGCGCGCTGGTGCGGTTCACCCTGCGTGACCCGCTCGATTACGACATTCGCCTGGTCCTGCGCCAGGAAGAAATCCGCGAACTGCGCATCGGTGAGCAGAACGCCTGTCGCCTCGGTTGGACCAGTTGGCTGGGCCGCGAGAAAGCGGACGGCGTGGTGACCCTGGGCAGCAAAATTCATTAAGGACGTGAGCCATGATCAACGTAGACCTGCAACAACTCATCCAGGCGCTGGACGCCGAAACCCGTCGTGATCTGGAACGTTCTGCCGAGCGTTGCGTGGCCCGTGGCGGCAGCAAGATCCTCGTCGAAGACTTGATGCTCGGCCTGCTCGAGCGTCCGAACGGTTTGCTGTCGCGCGCACTGCAGGATGCCGACGTCGACGCCGGTGAACTCAGCGCCGCGCTGCAATCGCGCGTCGAACACAGCGCTTCGCGTAACCCGGTGTTCGCCCCGGAACTGGTGCAGTGGCTGCAAGACGCGCTGCTGGTAGCCAACCTCGAACTGGGCCAGACCCAGGTCGAAGACGCGGCGCTGATCCTCGCGCTGCTGCGCAATCCGATGCGCTACGCCGGCAGCCGTTATCAGCCGCTGCTCGCCAAGCTGAACATCGATCGCCTGAAGGAATTTGCCCTGTCGCAACAGGAGCAACCGGCGGCCAACGGCAAACCAGCGGCGCAGGGCGAATCGCTGCTGCAGCGCTTCACCCACAACCTGACCCAACAGGCCCGCGACGGCAAACTCGACCCGGTGCTGTGCCGTGACGGCGCGATTCGCCAGATGGTCGACATCCTCGCCCGTCGCCGCAAGAACAACCCGATCGTCGTCGGTGAGGCCGGTGTCGGCAAGACCGCCATCGTCGAAGGATTGGCTTCGCGCATTGCCGCCGGTGAAGTGCCGCAAGTGCTCAAAGGCGTAGAACTGCTGTCGCTGGACATGGGCCTGCTGCAGGCTGGCGCCAGCGTCAAAGGTGAGTTCGAACGTCGTCTTAAAGGCGTGATCGACGAAGTCAAAGCCTCGCCGAAACCGATCATTCTGTTTATCGACGAAGCTCATACCCTGATCGGCGCGGGCGGCAATGCCGGCGGTTCCGATGCGGCCAACCTGCTGAAACCGGCACTGGCCCGTGGCGAACTGCGCACCATCGCTGCGACCACTTGGGCCGAGTACAAGAAATACTTCGAGAAAGACCCGGCGCTGGCCCGTCGTTTCCAACCGGTGCAACTGCACGAACCGACCGTCAGTGAAGCGGTGACCATCCTTCGTGGTCTGGCCCAGGTTTACGAGAAGAGCCACGGCATTTACCTGCGCGATGACGCGGTGGTTTCGGCGGCTGAATTGTCCGCACGTTATCTGGCCGGTCGGCAGCTGCCGGACAAAGCTGTCGATGTGCTCGACACCGCTTGCGCCCGCGTACGCATCAGCCTCGCCGCCGCCCCGGAAAGCCTTGAGCGCCTGCGTGGCGAACTGGCTGAAGGTGGCCGCCAGCGTCAGGCCCTGCGCCGCGATGCCGAAGCCGGTCTGCTGATCGACCACGAAGCGCTGGATGCATTGGAAGCGCGTCTCGACGAAGCCGAAACTGAAATGGTCGCGCTGGAAACCCTGTGGACTGAACAGAAGCAACTGGCCGAGCGCCTGCTGGAACTGCGTCAGCAACTGGCCAAGGCCCGCGAAGCTGCTGCGGTCGAGCCAGTGGTCACCGTTGAAGAAGACGCCGAAGGCACCGTGATCGAAACCGTCTCCGCTGAGGTTGAAGAAGGCCAAAGCGTCGAAGCGCTGGAAGCCCAGCTCAACGAAACCCACAGCGCCCTGACCGCCGCCCAAGTCAAAGAGCGTCTGGTCAGCTTCGAAGTCTGCCCGCGTCTGGTCGCCGAAGTGATCAGCGCCTGGACCGGCGTGCCATTGGCGCAACTGGCCCGTGAGCACAACGCCAAAGTCGCCAGTTTCGCCACTGACCTGCGCACGCGCATCCGTGGTCAGGAACAGGCCGTGCACGCACTGGATCGCTCGATGCGCGCCACCGCTGCCGGTCTGAACAAGCCTGACGCGCCGGTCGGTGTGTTCCTGCTGGTCGGCCCGAGCGGCGTCGGTAAAACCGAAACCGCGCTGGCCCTGGCTGACTTGCTGTACGGCGGTGATCGTTTCATCACCACCATCAACATGTCCGAGTTCCAGGAGAAGCACACCGTCTCCCGTCTGATCGGCGCACCACCAGGCTACGTCGGTTACGGCGAGGGCGGCATGCTCACCGAAGCCGTACGCCAGAAACCGTACTCGGTGGTGTTGCTCGATGAAGTCGAAAAGGCTGACCCGGACGTGCTCAACCTGTTCTACCAAATCTTCGACAAAGGCGTGGCCAACGACGGCGAGGGTCGCGAGATCGACTTCCGCAATACGTTGATCCTGATGACCTCGAACCTCGGTAGCGACAAGATCAGCGACCTCTGCGAAAACGGCGCACGCCCGACCGCTGAAGTCCTCGAAGAAACCATTCGCCCGGTACTCAGCAAACACTTCAAACCGGCGCTGCTGGCGCGGATGAAAGTGGTGCCGTACTACCCGGTCGGCGGCCCGGTATTGCGCGAGCTGATCGAGATCAAACTCGGTCGTCTCGGCGAGCGCCTCAACCGTCGTCAGCTGGATTTCAGCTGGTGCCAGAACCTCGTCGATCACCTGTCCGAGCGTTGCACGCAAAGCGAAAGCGGTGCGCGTCTGATCGACCATCTGCTCGATCAGCACGTGCTGCCGCTGGTGGCTGACCGCTTGCTCGATGCCATGGCTACCGGTGAAAGCCTCAAGCGTGTGCATGCCACGCTCGACGGCGAGTCCAGCGTGACGTGCGAGTTCGCCTGAGGTGGGTGTGATGTTCACTCAGGTGCCGCAGCCACTGGTCTATGCCGAAGCGTTGCTGGCGCAGTTCGCCAGTCTGTCGCGGGCGGCGGACGGTGCTGCGTTGCTGGGTGACTTCGTGCGTGGGTTGGCCGAGTTGAGCGGTTGCGAATTGACGCAGCTGTATCTGCTCGACGCCACCCACACGTGCCTGGGGATGAATGCCGAATACCTCGACGGCGCCTTGCAACCGCGTGAAGCGGCGAGCCTGCCGGCGGATTACAACGGTGAGCAACTGCTGCAATTCGCCCTGTGCCAGAACCGCGTGGTGTGCCTCGACGACTTGAGCGGCAGCCTGCACGAAACCAGTTTCCTGCCAGCGGCGACCTCGCCTTGGCAGTCGCTGTTGTGCGTGCCACTGGTCAATCAGCACAAAGCTGTTGAAGGTTTGCTGTTGTGCGCCAGCCGTCGTCGTACCAACCTGCAAGGCTTCGCCGATTCCCTCGGCCAGCTCGGCTCGTTCGTGCTTGGCCAGTTGCATTTGCTGCAACGTCTGCGCCAGCCACTGGCGGAATCGGCAACAGTGGCGCGCAGCGTGCCGAGCATCAGTGGTTATGGTTTGATCGGCAAAAGCGCGGCGATGCGTCAGACCCATTCGCTGATCAGCAAAGTCCTGCACAGCCCGTACACCGTGTTGTTGCGCGGCGAAACCGGCACCGGCAAGGAAGTCGTTGCGCGGGCGATTCACGATTGCGGCCCGCGCCGTTCCCAGGCGTTTATCGTGCAGAACTGCGCGGCGGTTCCGGAAAATCTGCTGGAAAGCGAGCTGTTCGGCTATCGCAAAGGCGCGTTCACCGGTGCCGATCGCGACCGCGCCGGCCTGTTCGATGCGGCCAATGGCGGCACGTTGTTGCTCGACGAGATCGGCGACATGCCGTTGTCGTTGCAGGCGAAGATCTTGCGCGTGTTGCAGGAAGGCGAGATCCGTCCGCTGGGCTCCAACGACACGCACAAAATCGATGTACGCATCATCGCCGCAACGCACCGCGATCTGTCGACGCTGGTCAGCGAAGGCAAATTCCGCGAGGACTTGTACTACCGCCTCGCGCAATTCCCGATCGAGCTGCCGGCGCTGCGTCAGCGTGAAGGCGACATCCTCGAACTGGCCCAGCACTTCGCCGAGAAGACCTGCACGTATTTGCAACGCGATCCGGTGCGCTGGTCGAGTGCGGCGCTGGAACACCTGTCCGGCTACAACTTCCCCGGCAACGTGCGTGAACTCAAGGCATTGGTCGAACGTGCGGTGCTGTTGTGCGAAGGCGGCGAGTTGCTCGCCGAGCATTTCTCCCTGCGCATGGAGCCGATGCCGGAAGACAACAGCCACTTGAATTTGCGCGAACGTCTGGAGCAGGTCGAACGCACGTTATTGCTCGATTGCCTGCGCAAAAACGACGGCAACCAGACCCTCGCCGCCCGTGAACTGGGCTTGCCGCGACGCACGCTGCTGTATCGGCTCGGCCGTTTGAACATCAATCTGGGAGATTTCGATGGGTAGGCAAAACTTCATCGAAATCCCCACAAAAACCAATTTCAGCGCCGCCCGCAAGGGTCGGCGCTTTGTGCTTTGTCTACACCTGGAGACCCTCTGATGTCTGTTCGTCACTGGCACGCTGTCCTGCTGACCCTCGTCGTTCTATGCGGCCTTGGCGGCTGTAGCGGCAATTACAAATTCAACGACAACGACTATCGCCCGTTGGGTGATCCGCAAGCGGTCAATCGCGGCAAGTGACCGCAAGGAGCATCAAACATGGAATTGGTTTTCGAAATGCTGAACACCAAGCAGTTCGTGCCCACCGAGTTGTGCCAGAAGACCTTTAAACAGGCCGGCGGCGTGATCGGGCGGGGCGAGGACTGCGACTGGATCATCCCTGACCGCAAGCGTCACCTGTCCAATCACCACGCGATTGTCAGTTACCGCGAGGGCACGTTCTTCCTCACCGACACCAGCAGCAACGGTGTCCAGGACGGCGAGAGCGGCGCACGCCTGCACAAAGGCGAACCGGTGCGCATCGAACACGGCAGCACCTACGTACTGGGTGACTTCGAGATTCGCGCGCGCCTGGTGCGTGACCCGGCGACCTTCGACGGTGAAGTCGGCCGTCCACGCGCTGCCGGCAGCATCATTCCCGATGACGCATTTCTGGATCTCGATCCGCTCAATGCTCTCGAACAGCAAGAGCGTGTGTACTCGGAAATCGACGAACTGCTGGCGCCGAACACCAAGCCTGAGGATTCCCGTCAACGCGCCGACTACGCGCGCATCGACATGGAAAGCCTGATGGTGCCGGAGCTGATTGCAGCCCCCGTCGAACCTGAGCCCGCTCCGGCACCGAAAGCCGTTGAGCGTCAAAGCGAAGGTTTCTGGGATCATTTCGGTGCGGCGCTGGGTGTCGACGTCAAAGGCCTCAGCCACGACGAACGCGAAGCCCTGGCGTTGAACGCGGCGCGCTTGCTGCGCCAAAGCATCGGCGGTTTGCAGCAGAGCCTGCGCACCCGTTCGGAGCTGAAAAACGAACTGCGTCTGGCCCAGACCACCGTGCAAGGCACCAACAAGAATCCGCTGAAATTCGCCGTCGATCCGAGCGAAGCGCTGCAGATTCTGTTGCAGCCAAGCAAGCCCGGCCATCTGCCGGCCGAGCAAGCGATTTCCCGCGCGTTCCGCGATCTGCAGGCGCATCAAGTCGCACTGCTGACCGCCAGCCGCGCCGCCGTACGCGGCACCCTGGAGCACTTCTCGCCGGAGCAACTGACCCTGCGTTTCGAGCGTGACAACAAGCCGTTGATCGCGACATCGGGCGGGCGCTGGAGAGCGTTCGGCCGCTATCACCAGGCGCTGCGTCAGGACGATGACTGGAGCGAGCGTCTGCTGGCCCGCGACTTCGCCCAGGCCTACGAAGAACAGATCCGCCTGATCTCCACCCTCCACACCGACCACCAAGGATGATGCGCATGTCTCGCCGCTCGACCGCTTTTTTCAAGACGCTGACTGCGCTCACCGTGCTGGTGCTACTCGCCGGTTGCTCGTCGCTGTCGCCGTACTCGAAAGTGACCAAGATCAACCTGAAGCTGACCGGCAGCGATCAGCTCAACCCGGACCTCAACGGTCGGCCGTCGCCGATCGTCGTGCGCCTGTTCGAACTCAAGCACCCGGTGACCTTCGAGAACGCTGATTTCTTCAGCCTTTACGAACGCGCCAAGGAATCCCTCAACCCGGATCTGGTGGCCAGCGAAGAGCTCGAACTGCGCCCGGGTGAAACCGTGGAGATGAAGCTCAAGGTGGAAGAGGGCAGCCTTTATGTTGGCGTTCTCGCCGCTTACCGCGACTTGCCGGACACCCAATGGCGCCACACCGTTCAGATCACTCCGCTGGAAGTCACCGAAGTCGATCTGACTCTGGACCAGACCGGCATCCGTAACACCAATCAAGTGCTCGCCAAGGCGGATGACTGATCATGAATACCCATAAAGTCATTTGGCAGGAAGGCATGCTGCTGCGGCCGCAGCACTTCCAGCACAACGATCGTTATTACGATCACCAGATGAAAACCCGCACCCAATTGTTGGGTGGTTACACCTGGGGTTTCCTCAATCTGGAGATCGACTTGCAGTTCCTCAACATGGGCAAACTGGTGATCAGTGAAGCCTCGGGGATTCTGCCGGACGGCAGCCTGTTCGAACTCGGTGGCAACACCGAGCCGCTGGCGCTGGACGTACCGCCGAACACCGGCAACACACCGATCTACCTGGCGCTGCCGCTGGTCACCGGTAACCACATCGAGTCGCGCCGTCCGGAGCAATCCGACGTGCTCGCGCGTTACACCGCGTACGACGCCGAAGTGGCCGACTCCAACGCCGGCGACGATTCCGCCAGCCAGGTCAGCTGCGGTCGCCCGGACTTCAAACTGTTGCTCGGCGAGCAGCAGAGCGATCAGGCCTACGTCAAGCTGAAGATCTGCGACGTGCTCGACACCACGCCGGACGGCGTGATCAGCCTCGACCCGGACTTCGTGCCGACCTACATTCAGGCCCACGCCTCCAGCTATCTGCTGTCGTGCCTGAAAGAAGTCATCAGCATGCTCAACCACCGTGGCGACACGATTGCCGAGCGGATTCGCTCCAACGGCAAGGTCGGCGGTGCTGAGGTCGGTGACTTCATGATGCTGCAACTGATCAACCGCACCGAACTGCTGCTGCGCCACTACCTCGGCCTGGAGCAAGTGCACCCGGAAGAGTTGTACCGCACGCTGCTGACCATGCTCGGCGATCTGGCGACCTTTTCCGGCGAGAGCAAACGCCCGCGCCTGGACAGCCGCTACTCCCACGCCGATCAGGGTGGGAGCTTCCGCAAACTGATGGAAGCGATTCGTCAGGTGCTGTCGATGGTGCTCGAACAGCACGCCATCGAACTGATCCTGCAAGCGCGTCAGTACGGCATCATCGTCTCGCCGTTGCACGACCACAAACTGCTCGGCTCGGCGTCGTTCGTGCTGGCAGCCAGTGCCAACTGCGACTCCGAAGAACTGCGCCACCGCTTGCCGGCGCACCTCAAGGTCGGCCCGGTGGAGCGTATCCGCCAACTGGTCAACCTGCACTTGCCGGGGATCAAGGTCAAACCGTTGCCGGTGGCCCCGCGGCAGATCGCGTTCCACTCGAACAAAACCTATTTCATCCTCGAACTCAGTTCCGAAGACCTGGCACAACTCGAGCGCTCCGGCGGTTTCGCGTTCCATGTGTCCGGCGAATTCGCCGAGCTTGAACTGAAATTCTGGGCCATCAGGAACTGACCGACATGATCAAGGAAACGGATTACAACCAGGACGACAAAACTGTCCTGCTCGATCGTCAGGGCCACGGACCGGCATCGAGTCCGCTGACCGACTTCGCCGCGCCGCCGCGTTTCGAGCAACTGGAAGAACGCATGATCTACGCCGCGCGCCTGCGCCCGGCCGAAGCGTTCAACATCAGCCTCAATTCGCTGGTGGCGGCCTCGTCCGAGCTGCTCTCGGAAGTGGTGCGCCTCAAGCACAGCGAAACCCGCGAAGACTTGTACGCACTCAACGAGCGTCTGACTGCCGGGCTGAAATTGTTTGAAGTCCGCGCCCTGCACAACGGCGCCGAAAGCAGCCAGGTGATGGCCGCGCGTTACGTGCTCTGCACCGTGGTCGACGAAGCTGTCGTGACCACGCCGTGGGGCAACGAAAGCGAATGGTCGCAGATGAGTCTGCTGAGCAGCTTCCACAACGAAACCTTCGGTGGCGAGAAGTTCTTCCAGTTGCTCGATCGACTGTCGAAGAACCCGGTCAAGCATCTGCCGATGCTCGAGCTGATGTACCTGTGCCTGTCCCTCGGGTTCGAAGGCAAGTACCGCGTGCAAGCGCGCGGCATGCTCGAACTTGAAGGCATCCGTGACGCCTTGTATCGGCAGATCCGTCAGTTGCGTGGCGACGTGCCGCGCGAGTTGTCGCCACACTGGGAAGGCTTGAACGATCAGCGTCGCAACCTGGTGCGCATCGTGCCGGCGTGGATGGTGGTGTTGTTCACTTTCGTCTGTCTGGTGGTGATGTATTCAGGCTTCGCCTGGGTCTTGGGCGAGCAGCGCGACACCGTTCTGCAACCTTATCAGCCGCTTGATCCGGCTGCGGTGCAACCGCAGTCGCAGCCGTAAACAGGGACGTGTGATGAAAAAGTTTTTCAAGAAAGTCGGCGCCTTCCTGCGCCAGACCTGGGTCTGGACCTTACTGCTGGTGCTGTTCGTGGCGCTGCTGGTGTGGTTCGTCGGCCCGTTGTTGGCGGTTGATGACTACAAGTTCTGGGAGAGTGCGACCGCGCGCTTGCTGACCATTGCCGTGCTATTCCTGATCTGGGGCCTGACCATGGTCTTCGTCAGCTGGCGCGCGGGTATCCGCAAGAAAGCCGAGGAAGAAAGCGAGGACGGCCAGGACCGCATTCGTCGCGAAGAGCTGATCGACGAAGAACAGAAGGAGTTGAAGGCGCGCTTCAAAGACGCGCTGAAAACCCTGAAGACCTCGAGCCTGTATCGCGGCCGCAGCGAGCGCTGGCGCAGTGACTTGCCGTGGTATCTGCTGATCGGTCCGCAGGCTTCCGGCAAGACCAGCCTGCTGGACTTTTCCGGTCTGGAATTCCCGATCAACAAGATCGACCGCAAGCTGACCCGCGACACCCTCGGCACTCGTCATTGCGACTGGTACTTCGCCGACCACGGTGTGCTGATCGACACCGCCGGGCGCTACATGACCCAGCCTGACGCGGAAGTCGACGGCAGCGCCTGGACCACCTTGCTGGAACTGCTGCGCAAGCGCCGTCGCGGGCGTCCGTTGAACGGTGTGCTGGTGACCATCCCGGTGGAAACCCTGCTCGGCGGCAGCGAACAGGACATCGATACCCTGGCGCGCCAGGTACGTGGTCGCCTGCAGGACGTGCATCAGAAACTGCACGTCGATGTGCCGGTGTATCTGGTCCTGAGCAAGGCTGACAAGCTGCTCGGCTTCGACGAGTTCTTCGATCAACTGACTCGCGAAGAAAGCGATCAAGTGCTCGGCACCAGTTTCCGCAAGGATCAGGTCGGCACCGATGTCGCTGTGCTGCGCAACGAATTCGAAGAACTGCTGCGTCGCCTCAACAGCCAAGTGATCATGCGCATGCACTCCGAGCGCGATACCCAGCGCCGTGGCCGCATCCTCGACTTCCCGCATCAATTGGGGCAGATCGGCGAGCGCCTGTGCCTGTTCGTCGACATGGCGTTCACTGGCAACCGTTATCAGCGTGCCACGCAACTGCGCGGTTTCTACCTGACCAGCGCGCCGCACCTGACCCAAGAGATGGATGCCACCACCGCCGGCATCGGCGCCAGTCTCGGCATGAGCGCCGGCGTGCTGCCGACCCTGCGCAGCGGCCGTTCGCGTTTCATCCATCACTTGTTCAGCCAAGTGATTTTCCCCGAAGCCGATCTGGCCGGTCTGGACAAACGCGAACGCAGCCGCATCCATTGGGGCCAGCGTGCGCTGTACGTCGGCGCACTCGCTTCGCTGGCGCTGTTCGGCATGCTCTGGGCCGGTGGTTTCTCGGCCAACTACGAGCGCCTGGAAAACCTGCGCAATCTGGCGCAGAACTGGACGCAGCAGCGCACGGCACTTTCGCCGCGTGATGACGCCATGGGCGTGCTGAAAACCCTCGACACCAGCTACGCCGCGACCCAGGTCTTCCCGAAAAAAGGCGACGTGTCGTATCACGAGCGCGGCGGTCTGTATCAAGGTGAAGACGTCAATCCAGTGGTCAAAGAGGCTTACGAGCGCGAGCTTGAAAAGCAACTGCTGCCACGGGTGGCGACCATGCTCGAAGGGCAGATCCGCGCCAACATGAAGGACCGCGACCGCCTGCTCAACAGCCTGCGCGCGTACCTGATGTTGAACATGAAGGATCGTCGCGATGCCGCGTGGCTCAAGGACTGGGTCGCTACTGACTGGTCGACGCGCTATACCGGCAACACCGCCGTACAGAACGGTTTGAGTGCGCACCTCGATCGCCTGCTGAAGCAGCCGTTTATCTACCCGCTGAACGACCAATTGGTCACTCAGGCGCGTCAGGTATTGCGCAGCGAATCGCTGGCCACGGTGGTTTACCGCATGCTCCGCGAGCAGGCGCGCAACCTGCCGGACTACCGTTTCAGCCAACACCTCGGCCCACAAGGCTCGCTGTTTATCGGCACCGAATACGTGATCCCGGGTTTCTATACGCAAACCGGTTATCAGCAGTATTTCTCGGTGCAGGGTTCGGCGCTGGTCACCGACATCCTGCGTGACAACTGGGTACTGGGCGAAGGCGCGGGCATCAGCGACATGGACTTGCGTCGCCTGATGGTCGAGCTGGAGCAGCTGTACTTCCGCGACTACGCCAACTACTGGAGCGAAGCCGTTGGCCAGGTTGCCCTGCCGCCGATCAGCGATGCCGGTGAAGGCGCCGAGCAACTGGCGGGCCTGACCTCGGCCAACTCGCCGGTGCTGGCATTGCTCACTGAAGTGCGTGAGAACACCCGCTTCCAGGCCGCTGCAGACCCTGTCGAAGAAGCTGGCGACGCTGCTGATGCGCTGGCTGGGCAGAAAGGCAAACTGGGTAAGGTTGGCAAACTTGCCGCCGCCGCCGCGGACAAGGCTTCGGCCCTGAACGTGGCGAAGACCCTGCCGGACACCGCGAAGAAGTCGCTGCAACGCCGCTTCGAACCGCTGCATCGTTTGCTCGATGACAACAACGGCCCGGCGGCGGATCTGACGCCTGCGCTGAGCGCGCTCAACGACCTGCAACTGCAACTCGCCGGTCTGGCCCGTTCCAGCACACCTGAACAAGCCGCGTTCGAAATGGCGAAAACCCGCATGAGCGGCCAGCGTGATGCGCTGACCAACCTGCGCAATGCCTCCGGTCGTCTGCCGCGTCCGCTCAGCGTGTGGTTCAACGTGCTGGCCGAAGACTCGTGGCGTCTGGTGCTTAACGATGCTTACCAATACCTGAACGGCCGTTATCAGAACGAGCTGTACAGCGTGTATGGCAAAACCATCAGCAAGCGTTATCCGTTCAGCGCCAGCAGCACCAGCGACGTAGCGATCAGCGATTTCCGTGAGTTCTTCCGGGCTCAAGGTACCGTCGACCGCTTCTTCGACAGCTACTTGCGTCCGTTCGTCAGCGGCGATCCGGGCAACTACCGCATGCGCAGCGTCGACGGCCACAGCCTGCCGGTGTCGAAAATGTATCTGGACCAGATGGCGGCGGCGCTGACGATTCGTCAGAGCTTCTTCTCGATCAACCCGGCCGAGCCGACCGTGCAGTTCAAACTGGAGCCGTACACCCTCGACCCGGCCGTCAGCCGTTCCGAGTTCAAGTTCGGCGACAAGACCATGGAATACCGCCACGGTCCGATCCTGCCAATGTCGTTCAAATGGCCGACCGATGCTGAAGACGGTCGCACCAGCCTGGTCATGGACAAAATGGCCGGGCGTCCGATCGGCATCGAGAAGAACTCCGGTCCATGGTCGCTGTTCCGTCTGTTCGACCTGATGCAGACCGAGTACCTGAGCGGTCGCGACGTGCTGGTGCTGAAAGCCGACGTAGGTGGCCTGCGCGCCAACTACCTGCTGACCAGCCAGCGCACGCCGAACCCGTTCGACATGGGCGTGCTGCGCACCTTCCGTATGCCGGTGCAGCTCTGATGCTGGTGGCCAGTGCCTGGCGCAGCGCGGCGCGTACCGACCCGGGCAAGGTGCGGGCGCGCAACGAAGATGCCTTCCTCGACTCGCCGCAGCAGGGGCTGTGGGTGGTCGCGGACGGCATGGGCGGTCATCAGGGTGGCGACATCGCCAGCCAGTTGATCGTCGCCAGCCTGGCTGAACTGCCGCAACACGAGGACTTCGACGAACGCCTCAAAGCCATTCGCCAGTGCCTGCACTGGTTGAACCGGCGCTTGGGGCAGGAGTTGACGGTCACCGCCGGACGCCACGACAGCATCATGGGCAGCACCGTCGTCGCGCTGCTGGTGGAAGGCAATCGCGCGGCCTGCATCTGGGCCGGCGACAGCCGTTGTTACATGTGGCGCGGACAGCGGCTGTATCAGCTGTCCAAGGACCATTCGCTGCAACAGCAATTGATCGACGAACAGCAAATGAGCGTCGAACAAGCGGCGGCACACCCGGCGGCTCAGGCGTTGACCCGAGCTGTTGGCGCGGCCGAAACACTGACCCTGGATGTACTGGAACTCGAGGTCTATCCGGGCGATGCGTTTTTGCTCTGCAGCGATGGTTTGTATCAGGGCCTGAGCAGCGATGCCCTCGGCAACGCCCTCAGCCTCAGCGCGCCGCACGTGGCGCTGGAACGTTTGTTCGACGGCGCCCTGCGTGGTGCCGCGCGCGACAACCTGACAGCCGTGGTGATCCGCCAATGACTGAAATCGAATCCTCAGTCGATGACTTGCTGATGAGCGAAGAACAGGCCAACAACCTGACCTACTTCGCCTTCGCCAAGGAAAACAAGGCAGAGCCTTTGCTGGCGCCAACCAAGGCCAGCATCGGTGCACTGCCGGATGTACTCGCCGGTCGCTACCACCTCGAGCGTCTGCTCGGGGCCGGTGGCATGGGCGCCGTTTACCGGGCGCGGGATCTGCTGCACGAACAGTTCGGCGATCCCGACCCTTACATTGCGCTGAAAATCCTCAGCGAAGAATTTGCCGAATCGCCGGACGCCAGTGCCTTGCTCTACAGCGAGTTCGCCCTGACCCGACGCCTGCGCCACGACAACGTCGTGCGTGCGCACACCTTTGAAGTCGACACCGACTGCCAGCGGGCCTTCATCACCATGGAATACATGCGTGGCCTGACCCTGGACAAATTGCTCTGCGAGCGGCCCCTCGGCCTGCCGTGGCAAGAACTGCGCGACATCGTCCTGCCGCTGCTCGACACGCTGGCCTACGCCCACGGTCGCGGCGTGCTGCACGGTGACATGAAACCGAGCAACGTCATGCTCAGCGAAGACGGCTTGCGCCTCTTTGACTTCGGCCTCGGTCAGGCAGAGGAGGGTGTGATGCCCGGCCTGCCGCATCTGAGTCGCGAACGCTTCAACGCCTGGACCCCGGGCTACGCCGCCCCCGAACTGCTTGAGGGCCAACCTTTGTCGGCCAGCGCGGACGTGTACGGCGTGGCCTGCGTGATCTACGAACTGGCGGGCGGCAAACACCCGTTCCGCCGCTTGCCCTCGACTCAGGCGCGCGATGAGCACCTGGAGCGCGAACTGCAAGCCCCGGCGAACTTACCGAAACACGGCTGGCCAGCGCTGCGAACCGCGCTGAGCTTCAACCCGGCAGAACGCACCATCACTGCCCAACAATTGCGTGACGCCTTGGGCGCCACTTCGTCCTGGCTGCAACGTCTGCGACTTCGGGCGTAACGGATGACATTCGAACAGGGAGCACTTTATGTTCAACCCAGCTAACGAAACCCACTTCAGCCTCAAGGTCGAAGACTACGTCGGCGACCTGCAAGTGCTGTCGTTCACCGGCACCGAAGGCATCAGCCAGCCGTATCGCTTCGACCTCGAACTGGTCAGCGAAAACCCTGATCTGGACCTCGAACAACTGCTGCACAAGCAGGCGTTTCTCGCATTCGATCCTCAAGGCTCGGGCATCCACGGCCAGATCTACCGCGTCGCTCAGGGCGATGCCGGCAAACGCCTGACCCGCTACAAAGTGTCGATGGTGCCGCAACTGCAATATCTGCATCACCGCACCAACCAGCGCATCTACCAGCAGATGTCAGCGCCGAAAATCATCGCGCTGATCCTCGAAGAACACGGCATCAAGGGCAACGCTTACAACTTCCAGCTCAGCCAGCCGTGCCCGGATCGCGACTACTGCGTGCAGTACGACGAAACCGACCTGCACTTCGTCCAGCGCCTGTGCGAGGAGGAGGGGATTCACTATCACTTCCAGCACAGCGACAAAGGCCATCTGCTGGTGTTCGGCGACGACCAGACCGTGTTCCGCAAACTCGGTCAGCCAACTGCGTATGTGCAGGGCAGCGGCATGGTCGCCGAAGAACCGGTGATCAAAGGCTTCAAACTGCGCCTGGAAACCCGCACCAGCCGCATCACACGGCGTGACTACGACTTCGAAAAACCGCGCCTGCAAATGGAAGCCGCCTACAAACCCGAAGGCGGGAGCACTGAGCCGGATCTCGAAGACTACGACTACCCGGGCCGCTTCATCGACCGCGCCCGTGGCAAGTTCCTCAGCCAACGCGCCCTCGAACGCCATCGCGCCGACTACCGGCAGGCCGAAGGTCGCGGCGACCAGACCAAACTGGTCAGCGGCCACTTCATGGAACTGTCCGACCACCCGCGCAGCGAGTGGAACGACCTGTGGCTGCTCACCGAACTCTTCCACGAAGGCAAACAGCCGCAAGTGCTCGAAGAAGGCGTGACCAGCGACACCACTGACAACAAGGACGACTTCCACCAGGGCTACCGCAACACCTTCCTCGCCACCCCGTGGGACGTGTTCTACCGTCCGGCCCTCGAACACCCGAAACCGCGCGTACTCGGCAGCCAGACCGCCATGGTCACCGGCCCCAAAGGCGAAGAAATCCACTGCGACCAGTACGGCCGCATCAAAGTCCAGTTCCACTGGGACCGCGAAGGCCAGGCCGACGACAAAACCAGCTGCTGGCTGCGCGTCTCCAGCTCCTGGGCCGGCGACCGCTACGGCGCCATCAGCATCCCGCGCATCGGCATGGAAGTCCTCGTCACCTTCCTCGAAGGCGACCCCGACCAACCGCTGGTGACCGGTTGCCTGTACCACAAGGAAAACCCGGTGCCGTACGCACTGCCGGCGAACAAGACGCGCAGCGTGTTCAAAACGCTCAGTTCACCGGGTGGCGGTGGGTATAACGAACTGCGCATCGAAGACAAGAAAGGTGCGGAGCAGATCTACATCCACGCCCAGCGCGATTGGGATGAGAACGTTGAGCATGACCAGAAGATTCGGGTCGGGAATGAACGTCATGACACGGTAGTTAAGAACACCTACACAGAGCTGAAGGCTGAAGAACACCGCACCACGATCTCCGATCGCAAGGTTGAAGCGAAGCTGGATGATCACCTGACGGTTGGGCAGAACCAGCATGTGAAGCTGGGGACTGCGCAGCTCACCAGCGTGGGGAAAGAGATACACCTCAAGGCTGGGGACAAGATTGTTATTGAGGCGGGGACAGAGCTGACCATTCTTGGGGGTGGGAGCTTTATCAAGCTCGATGGCGGTGGGGTTACGGTGGTTGGGCCGGTGATCAAGATCAATGCGGGTGGTTCTGCGGGATCGGGGACTGGCATTGGGATTAAACCGCCGGTGCTGCCGGGTGCGGCGGATAAGGATAAGGCCGGCAGCCTGATGGATCGCGCTCAGGGCAACACACGATCGCCAGTCCCACCCGCCCCGGTGAAGAACCTGCGCTTTGACATTCGTCTGGCTGACCGCCCTGGGGAAGGCGCCTTCGCATTGGCGAACACACCGTGGCGCATCATCAAAATGAGCGAGCCGACCTGGAAAAAAATCGGTCGCGTGCCAGAAAGCGACGTCATCGCCAAAGGCGAAACCGATGACGAAGGCAAAGTCACCCTTACCGATGCTGTTCAGAAGAAGCTGTCCCTCGAATACCCACAAAATCCGGAAATGTTCTGGCTGGTATATCCAGGTCAATGCGTTGCGCTCAAGGCACATACCGACACCGGCTGGTCTGAAGAACAGCGTGAACTGCTGGCACTGGCAAGTATGGACTTCAGCAGCGAGCCCCACTCCGACGCCCGTCACGAACAAGCCGGCACAGACAAACTCAGCGCCTTCGAAAACTTGTCACTGACCGACGGCATTGCACTCTTCGACAAATTAAAGGGATTTAAGGCATGAGCAACTTGAACGGCGTTCAGCCCAAGCAACTGAACCAACTGAACTCAAAAGAAGGCGATGCCTACACCGCTACTTCCGCTCCTGGCTGGTTCATCAAAGGCAATGCCAAATACGGCGAAGCGTTCTCACCTGAGCGCCCGGGCAACGAAGTGAAGTTTTTCACCACCGGTAGCGACTACTTCAAAGATGTCGCCAATGCGATAAAAAACGCTAAGAAATCCATCTTCATTTCCGGCTGGCAGATCAACTACGAAGTGCGGCTGGAGGGCGAAACCCGGCTGTGGGACTGCTTGCACCATGCGTTGCACAAAGGCGCGGCGCCGGACATCTACCTCATGCCTTGGCTGTCGCCGAAGGCCGCCGTTGATACCGGTGATCTGGAAACCATGGTGGCCGCGTTTGTTCTGAATGCCGGTCTCGCGAAGAAAAAAGTCTGGTGCCTGCCGGCGATCCAGCAAAGCGACATGGGCACCCTTGGCCTGTTCTTTTCCCATCACCAGAAGATGGTGGTGATCGACAACGAAATCGCCTACGTCGGTGGGATCGACCTCGCCTACGGGCGCCGCGATGACAACAACTTTCGTCTGGCCGCCGAAGGCCGAACCGCCAACGAGTTTTACAACCCGTGCATCCCGCCGATCAAGGAAATCGAAGCCCACAAGCAATACCCGTACATGACCACCGTCGAGTTGATCGGCGCAGCCTTGATGGAGGGTGATGTATTGAGCAAGGCCCAGCGCAAGCTGGCATGGGCAAAAGATAACAAGATGTTCAACGTGCTGCGGGAAGCCAAGAAAGACGCCGGCGAATGGTTCGCCGAAAAGGGCAAGGACGGCCTGCGCTTGCTCGGTGCGGGTGCTGCGTACTCTACCGGCGGTGTGATCTACATTGCCGAGTTCATCCAGCAACAGTTGACCGGAGACAATCTGGAAGGCTGGAAGAAAAGCTTGCGCCAATGGAAAACCTCGCTCGATGGCGCCGTCGGCACCATTGATCATGAAGTCCAGACGCTGCAAAAAACCGACAGCAGCCTGACTGAACTGCGCCAGGAAGCCAAATCCATCAGCGAGGCTATCGGTGTGGCGCTGAATAAGCCGGAACAAGCCTCGGCCATTCAGCAGCGTGTCGAGAACTGGCTGGTGCGCGCGCAACAGAAAATTCCTGCGGTGACCGCGGTCACTCAGCCGGGTCGCGCCAAGTTGCAAACTCAGGTCACCCGCCTCAAGGGTGAAGTGCAGACCTGGGTAGAGCGCGCTGCTCCGCAGGCGGACAAGTTTCAACAAGACTTGTCCGCCTGGGCTGGCCAAGTCATTAAGTCCGGCGGTCAAATCAGCGAGCAGCTATTGAACGAAGGCAGCGAACTCACCAGCCTGTGGATCCAGCAAACAGGGCTGGGCGCGTTTTATGCCTGGCTCAACAACACGCCAACGCCGATTATCACCGCCAAGGCGATGACGGAATTCGAACAGATCTCCACCCCTTTTGTCCTCTACCTGCACTCGGTTCTCGACCGATTGAGCGATGCTCAAACGGGCCAGCCCTATTCGTACCTGGCCGACCCCGCGACCCGCCTGCTGCCACCCGGCGGCATGATGCTCGACAGCATCAAACAACCGCGCATGCCTTGGCATGACGTGCACATGCGTCTGGAAGGCAGCTCGGTTTATGACCTGTCGCGCAATTTCATTGATCGCTGGAACAGTCTGCAGGCGCGCTTCGACGGCAAAGTGCAGAAGATGCCAAGCGTGCTGACCGGCCTGCTGAAGTTCGCTGACAAGAACCTTGAGCCCGTCCCGTTCAAACCGCACTACCTCGCGCAACCCGAACGTGTCGCACCAAAGGGCAAAATGAGCATGCAAGTACTGCGAAGCGCTCCGCTGCGCATGCAAACCGAAGAACGCCAGGGCGCCAGCAAGTCAGGCGCCAAAGGTCCAGCCTCCGCCCCGACAGGCGTTCAGGCAAATTGCATGCAGGCCATGCTGCAAGCGATCTCGGGGGCGCAGCATTTCATTTACATTGAGAACCAGTTTTTTCAGAGTGCGTATGGCGAGGACACAAAGCCCTCGGCCGACCTGATCAAAGGGCCAACGCAAAGCTTGATGAACATTTCCGGGCTGCCAGACTTTGAAACTTATAAAACGCGACTGCGCTTGGATGAAGTCGACAAAGACCCGAAAAAATTGCACAAGATCAATTATTTCGCACTGGCAGAGATGATACGAAACAAAGAAGCCGAAGCATTGACTCAAGGCATCATGCAGGTGTTGACCAACCAGTCAACCGTCGAAGGCCTGAACCTCCTGCAAAAGCCACAAACCGCCCTGATAAACCCGCTGTGCGAAGCGCTGGCCGATCGAATTGAACGCGCGATCGAAATGGGCGAGAACTTCCATGTCTACATGGTTCTTCCCGTGCACCCCGAAGGACCGCTCAACGCGATCAATCTGATGACTCAAGTTCACCTGACGATGCAAAGCATTTCTCTGGGCCAGCAGAGCTTGATAAAACGAGTGCAGCGGGCGATGGCGATGAAGGAGCAGATGGATAGAGGCAGATCGGAAGCGGTCGCGAAGGCCGGTATAGAGCTCGCTGGAGACGGAACTGACACGCTCAAGGTTTATGAAAAAATGAAATGGTCGAAATACCTGACTCTCTTGAATCTTCGGTCATGGGAACTGCTCGACCAGCCGGTTACGGAACAGATTTACGTGCACAGTAAATTGCTTATTGCAGATGATCGTGTGGCGATACTCGGCAGCGCAAACATCAATGATCGCAGCCAGTTGGGTGATCGAGACTCGGAGTTGGCTGTGATCGTATCGGGTACGGTTTCGACGCCTGCTCCAGTGAACGGAAAAAAACAACATCCCGTCTGCCCTGAGATCAAGGCGTTACGAGGCAAGCTGTGGCGCAAGTTGTTTGCGCTTGACGCCACCGATAAAGGCGTCAAAGTCCGGCCCGCTGCGCTGCTGGGTAGTTTGATAGATGAACCTGCGTCACCGGAAACCTGGAAGGCGATTCAGAAACAAGCGCAAAAGAACTCTGATGCATACAGAGAAGCCTTTACTTTTATCCCCGGTGACGATGTATCAATCTGGCCGACTTGGAAAAAAGATCTAAAAACAGATACAGGCATGTTGACGGGTAAAAAAGAAAAGCCAATGCCTTTCGAAACTGAATTCTGGAAAAAATACAAACCCAGCGGAATGCCAAGAGAAATCCTCGGATTTATAACAGCATTTCCTGTTAACTGGACAAAAAATGAAAATAATGACTCCGGTTTCAGCAAGACCATACTTGCTAAAATACAACCCAACAAAAAGGAAGGTGAAGATATAGCTGTCGCAGCTTTAAACAATAACCGAGTCACGGAAAATTCATAATGCGTCCTATTAAGCCAATCTACATTTTACTCAGCTGCTATTTTCTTTTAACCCAAACTGCGCAAGCAGAAAACGCTAATACCACAACAATCACCAACACTGAATGCCTAGGGCGCTCGCTATTTGATATCAATCAAGATACATCATGGCACTTACTGAACGACCAGTGGGACTATACCGATCGCCTCGATTTTGCCACCTACACTCCGGACATAAGACTGGAGGACAAAGAACTTAATTACGGCAGCGATCCAACAAATGATGCTTACAGTCTCGTCACTATAGATGTCAGTCCAAAAACTACTTTCGAAACATTTAAAAAATTGGTCGACAGACATAGCCCAAGCGTGGTTGAGGCTAAAGAACGAGTTATAAAAAATAAAATAGAAGAAATTTCAGTAGCCATGACCGGTGACTTGTCGCGCTCGGATCCTGATCAATACAAATCCTTAGAGGATGAAAGAGACGAGCTTAGGGAGAAATTTGACAAGTTGGGTAGAGCAACCATAGAGCGAGTTTTATTACCGGGCCTAATCGCTGAATTCAAAGAACAAAAAAAACCTACTGAAAAACTCGAACTTGAGCTTGAAACCTACCAGAAAGAGTTCGACAGCTATCCAACAGACGAACTCTATGCCGAACAGTCCTCTTTCGAATTCGGCATGCCAAACGCCTACGGCGCTCGTCACCCCCACAAGCTCATCGTCCTGCTATGGCGCGACGAGCGCGTCTATCGTTTTGCCTTCGGCCAGCAGAGCGCCTATTCCAGACACAGAAGCTCGTTCGAAAAACTGCTTCCTGCCGCCCGTGATCTGCTAGCACGGTTCCGCACACGCGCCGAATTTGAGATACCCAAAGAGCCTGGCTTCTGCTTACCTTTCGGCTTCATCGCCGATGATGGCAAAGCCCACTACTCAATTACCATGGCCTGGCATCCCACTGACAACCCGAACTTGCTGTACAGCCTTAGTTTGAGTGATGACATCGGCAAAGCTTTTGACTTGCTGCCCATATTGACCACACCGATCATGGCCAACCCGTTCCCAAGCGCCGGCGTCATTCAAACCTTCGGGCCTTCAAAGGTGCAGATCGGTTCGCGCGAAGGACTTATGGGTGGCAAGTATTACAGACCCACTGATCCACAAGGCGATGAAAACTCTTCCACAGAACGCTTTGTCATAACCGCCGGAACGGCCAATAAAGGCTGGGAGCCTAGCCTAGTATTGAAAGCCGAGAATTATGCTTCAAAACAAGTCAGAACCTTTGAGCAGAGCAAGCAAGACTTCCTCAACATCCTAAAGAGCTTCCGCCTGCAACCTGGCATGGACAAGCTGACCGGTAAGTGAAAGCAATCTTGCGGTGCGCAATAGAGCAGATCTGTTCAATGTCCGACTTGGATAATCTGCTCAGCACCGCAGCAATTAGCCGTCGAACGAATACGCTATACACGTCCCGTTAATAGCGATCAGCAACTGGATACGGAAGCCCCTGATGCATGCCACTCACTTCTTATATGCCTTATTTACGTCAGCGCTGATAAGTTCACTGGTAGCGCAAGCCGGCACTGGAGAGTCTAAATCACAAACAGAGTGCTTGGGGCGATCGGTATTCGACATAAAACCAGAATTAACGTGGCTCCTGCTTAACGACCAATGGACCTATACTGCCGGCACTGATTTCACCACTTATTCACCGGATATACGCTTGGCGGACAAGCAGCTCAGTTACGGCAGTGATCCAACAAATGATGCATACGGTCTAGTCACCATTGAAGTCTCACCTAAAACCGATTTGGAAACCTTTAACGAATTGGTCAGCAGCCATCGCCCAGACATAACCGTGGCAAAAGAACGTGTAGTAAAAAACAAAATCGACAAAATTTCAGAAATAATGACAGGTGACTTATCTCGCTCGGACCCCGCAAAATATAAATCACTGCAAAAGCAACGACTCGATCTCCGCAAAACATTAACCAGAATCAGAAAAGTAAGCACCGAACTCGTTGTGCTGGCGGACTTTATAAGTCAATTCAAAAGAGAAAACCGTCCCTACAAACATTTTGAAGTTGAATTGGAAGCCTACAAAAAAGAATTCGATACCTACCCAACAGATGAACTCTACGCCGAGCAGTCCGCCTTCGACTTCGGCATGCCAGACGCCTACGGCGCTCGCTATCCCGACAAACTCATCGTGCTCTTGTGGCGTGACGACCGAATCTATCGCTTCGCATTCGGCCAACAAAGCGACTATTCCGAACACAGAAGTTCGTTCGAAAAACTACTCCCCGCCGCCCGTGACCTGCTCGCGCGCTTCCGCACGCGCGCAGAATTTGAGATCCCAAAGAGACTGGCTTTTGCCTGCCCTTCGGCTTCATCGCCGATGATGGCAAAGCCCACTACTCGATCACCATGGCCTGGCATCCCACTGACAATCCGAACCTGCTTTACAGCCTGAGTTTGAGTGACGACATCGGCAAAGCCCTTAATCTGCTCCCGGTATTGACCACGCCGATCATGGGCAACCCATTCCCAAGTGCCGGCGTCATTCAAACGTTCGGCCCTTCAAAAGTGCAAATCGGATCGCGCACAGGAATCATGGGCGGCAAGTATTACAAGCCCACGGACCCGCAAGGCAAAGAAACTGAGGCCACAGAGCGATTCGTCATGACCGCAGGTCTGGCCAACAAGGGATATGAACCGAGCATGGTGTTGAAGGCCGAGAATTACGCTTCAACACAAATCAGAACCTTTGAGCAGAGCAAGGAAGACTTCCTCAACATCCTGAAGAGCTTCCGCCTGCAACCGGGTATGGACAAGCTGACCGGTAAGTGAAAGTAGAATCCGCGGGCGCAAATAGAGCAGATTTTCCGTAAGGGAGACTTGGGTAAATCTGCCTCCCCCGCAAAACCTGAATGACTCAAGGAAGAACACATTGAACCGTTTTGTTTTTACCCTGCTAGCCGCGCTACTACTGCCAGTTTCAGCGGCCTACGCGCAGGACGACTGCCGCAATGTCACCTCAAGCCTGGAAATGGTGCCCTGCTCGGAGGCGTCGAAGAAGGCTGCCGATGCGCAGTTGAATGTCAGCTACAAGCAGTTGATGTCGCGACTTGAGTCTGACTATCGAGCAGATCCGGCATTGGGCGCGGAGTACGCCGCGAAGGTCAAAGAGTCGCAACGTGCGTGGTTGAAGTTGCGCGATGCGAACTGCCCTTTGGAGGCATTCGAAATCGAGACGGGGATGCCGGCGCATGTGTTCGCCGTTAACTCGTGCATCGCTAGAATGAGTCGCGAGCGCTCGGCGTATCTGGACAAGATTGTCCCTGCGCTTGCATCCGATGAGAGCGCTTCGACGGCTCCCACCAGCGACGCTTGCCCCTCGGAGGAGTTCGCGCCTTTCCTGACTGCGTTTTCCGCCAACAGCGAATCACAACGCCGTCTGACTGCGATGACGGTCAAGTCGCTGGTGTTGAAACCGGTAGCAGGAAAGGATCGAAGTACCTTTGAGCCTTCGACCTCGGGAGTCAGTGGAGCTACTTTCAACTATCCGCTGATGGCCGCCATCACGTCCGGCAAGACACCTGGAGTCGAGATCGAGGAGGTCGACGACAGTCACGTCAACGTTGTGGATAAACGGGCGGGTAACAGCAATGTGAAAATCTTCAACTTCTCTCGTCAGGCGTGCTGGGTGCTTGAGGGGATTGAGGATTGGTCGATCAGCGAGAAGGATCTTGTCGCAACAGATAACCCGGGAATGAGCCGCGCCGAGAACTTCTGTTATCAGCGTGCCGAAGCGCTAGGTGGGCTGGGGTTTCTTGAGCAATACCCGCTGACGGTGGAGTTGATTGAAGCGTCGCTGGAAAATTTTGTCTGTGCTGCGGAGTCGGGTGACGCACAGGCGAGCCTGTCGGCGGCAAGCCTGAGCCTTTCGCAAATGGCGTCTCAGTTGGAAACCCCGAAGGTTGAGGCGCTATTCAAAGCGGCCTCGAAAATACCGAGTGGCGCGTTAGCCTATGCCACGTTTCTTTGTTCAGGAAACTCGACCGACTATAACGGCCCTTGCCTCCATCCCGAGCAGGCAAAAGAGCAGGTTATTCGTGCTATTTCCATGGGCTCCGCTGATGCGATGAATTATCTGGCCTCGACCTTTGAAGGTGGCGAGTTTGGAACGAAGGATATGTCCCGGGCGTTAGCCTGTTATCAGATGGCGGCTGACAAAGGTAATCAGTTGGGCATCTTCAACGTGGGGCGATTGGGATCGACAGGCACGGCGCCGATCAAGGCCAGTCACTGCATCTGAAATGCCGGGTCATGTCTGATGCGTTTTCGCAGTCGTTGAGTCTGAATCCGTCCGGTAAAACGTTTAGTTTTTGAGCATCTGACGACCACCATTTTCCTTTAAACTCCCCACCCCCAAGGAATGCGCTCAGGACACGGAATGCCAGCCCCCTCGACCTCGCTTCGCCCAGCGCTAGTGCTCTGGCTATACGCCGCCGCAATCGTGCACATTCTCGCCGGCCTCACCCTGACCTGGGCCGGTCATTCCGGATTACTCGACGGCTATCTGCACACCCTCGAACTCAAATTCTGGGGCGCCGACCCGGTGCCCGTCGCCGGCCACGAACAACAAGTCTGGTGGCTCGCGCTGTTCGGCGCGACGCTGCAAAGTTATTCGCTGTACATGCTCGCGCTGGTGCACTTGGGCAATCGCTTGAAAGCCCCGGCAGTTTGGGGCTGGTTGATCGCGGGCATCCTGTTATGGGCGCCTCAGGACATGTGGCTCTCAGCGCAACAACAGGTTTGGTCGCATCTATGGCTAGATGGTTTTGCATTGCTGGTGTTGGTGCCGCCGTTATTCTGGCTGTATCGACATGACCGCCGAAAATCTCCTTCAGTAAAGACTCCGAGCCAATCCAACCCGTTTGCCGGCGGCGCTTTCAATCGTGTGCTGATCACTGGCGGCACCGGGTTTATCGGTGAAGCCTTGGTCAATCAATTACTCGACGCGGGCCACTCGGTCAGCGTCCTGACACGCGATCCGTTGAACGCGGCCAATCTATTCAACGGCCGCGTCCGCTGCGTGCATTCGCTCAGCGAACTCAGCCACGACGAAGCCTTCGACGTAATCATCAATCTCGCCGGTGCCCCCGTCGCGGGCCCGCGTTGGAACGCCAAGCGGCAAGCGCAACTGCTCGCCAGCCGAGTCGGCACCACCGAAGCGTTGATGACCTGGCTGAAGAACACCAAGCACAAACCAGCCCTATGGATTCAAGCCTCGGCCATCGGTTTCTACGGCGTGCGCGATGCCAGCGAAAACCTCGACGAACACGCCAGCAAGGGCGACGGTTTCATGGCCGAACTCTGCGCGCGTTGGGAGGCCGCCGCGCAACCGGCCACTGAGTTTGGCGTGCGTCAGGTGGTGCTGCGTCTCGGCGTGGTGTTCGGCCCCGGCGGTGCGTTGACGCCGTTGCTGCTGCCATTCCGCCTGGGTTTCGGCGGGCGCATGGGCGACGGTCAGCAGATCATGAGCTGGGTACATCGCAACGATGTGCTTCAGGTGATCGCGCGGGCGTTCAACGACGACACTCTGCGTGGCACCTACAACATGGTCGCGCCGGAAACGGTGAGTCAGGCCGCGTTCGCCGAGCAGGCCGGCAAGGTCCTCAAGCGTCCGGTGTGGTTGCACATTCCCGCCGCGCCAGTGCGTGCATTGGCGGGGGAGATGGCGCAGCTGTTTTTCGACGGTCAGCGCGTGGTGCCGCAGCGTTTGACCGAGGCCGGCTACACATTCCGCTATCCAACCCTCGACGCCACTCTGCGCGATCTGACCTGAGGATCGCTCATGAGCAAGCCGTTGATGTACCTGCTAGCCGGCAACGGTAGCGCTGCCGATTGGTGGGACGACGCGCTGCCGCACTTTCAGCGCTACGACGTGGTGCCGCTGGAGTTGCCGGGCTTTGGCGCCAACCCGCAGTCACCCTGCGAAGATCTGGCGGACTACGCGCAGACCTTGCTGGCGATGACGCAGCAGGGCAGCGCGATCATGGCGGTCGGGGTCAATGCCTTGCTTGTATTGCATGCGTTGCAGCGTCGGCCCGGACACTTTTCCCGCAGTGTTCTGTTGGCGCCGGTTGGGGCATTTTTGTGGCAGCGTCGATTGCCGGCGCTGATGTCACCGCTGCCGATCCGCAAGACCATCCACTGGCTGCTGTCGAACAAACCCACGCTGTTCGCGCGCAAGTTCTCCAACCAGACCTGGACGCCCGAGCAGTACCAGCGCATGGGCGCCGGCTATGCGCGCTGCCGTGCGTTTGTGCCGCACTGGGATCTGATTCGCGCCGACACTGCGCTGCCGCTGCTGGAGTGGATCACCGATCCGGTCGAGCTGGTCTGGGGCGATCAGGACGCTGTGCTCGGCATCGAGCAAGCAGCGGCATGGTCGGCGATTCTCGCCCGCGCTGATCTGACCATCAGCCTCAAACCCGGTTGGGGTCATTACCCGTGGATCGACTCGCCCGCGCAGTTCGCGCAGTGGCTGGAGTCGGGCGAGCGCGGGTTTGTCGCCCACACCAAGGGCGGGCGTTTGCGCCTGGCTGAACTGGCCCGGCAAGCGGTACCGGCAGCGCTGACCCTCAACGATTGCACCGATCCGCGTCTGCCGGCATTTCTCGCGGCCCAACCTGATGTGACCTGGGCGGTGCGCTCCTCCAGTTACGGTGAAGATCAGGCCGACTCGGCGAATGCCGGTTTGAGCACCACCTATCTGCGCGAGCCGTCTGCCAATGTGCCGAAACGCATTGCCGAACTGACGGCCGAAGGCGTCGAGGAAGTGGTGGTGCAGCGCTTCATCACGCCGCTAGTTTCCGGGATCGCTTTTGTGCGCCATCTCTCGGTAGAACTGGAGTGGGTTGAAGGCCATCTTGAATCGCTGGCCGACGGTCACGTCAGCCCCTCTCGGGCAACGCTTTCGCGGCTCGGCGATGCGTGGCGCAGCGGCACGTTCACGCCGGCCCATGGCTTGACCGAAGACCTGCTCTGGCGCTTTCTGCAAGACGTGCTGCGCGTATTCCACTACGTGCCCGGCGACGTCGAATGGGCCTGGGACGGCTCGCAACTGTGGCTGCTGCAATACCGACCGATCAGCGACTACGGCTGGCGCCGGCACCTGACCGCCGCCAACATCGCCGAGATCCTGCCGCCGCAACCGAGCGTACTGGTGGAATACGCCCAACGCCGAGCCGCCGCGAGTATTCCGGCGATCATGGCGCGTTGGGATGCGCGGGTGTTGCAGGACAACGAGCCGTTCACCGCAGTGTTCGGCGGCGCGTCCTATATCAACAATGATCTGTTTCTTGCAAGGCTGGCCGACTGGGGCATCAGCGCCGCTAACTACGCGGGTGAAGTTGGCGGCGCGACGCCACATCTGCCGTGGCAACCGCTGAAGATGCTGCGTTCGTTGCCGCTGTTTTTGCGTATGCAACGCAAGGCTCGCGGCCATTTGCTGAATCTTGAAAACGGCTTGCAGCGCTTCGATCAGGAACTCGCCGAACTCGTCGCCCAAGCTGCCGATGGTCAGCAATTGGCAGACTGGTTCACTCGGTTTTACGTGTTCGTGGTGCAAGGCAATCTGTGCATCGCCACGGCGCTGGCCAGTAGTGGCGGCGAATGGCTTGGGCGCCCGCCGACCGCGTACGACAACCTTGAAAACAGTCCTCACCGCTTGCCTTGGGAAACCGATCCGGCCACCCCTCGACCCGCGTCGAGCGATCTGCCGCTACAGCCATTCCCGCAATGGTCAGGGCTGATCCGCCTAGCGCATTCGACCGGCCTGCCGGGCCTGCGTGGTTACTACCTGCAAGTGCGCGAGTGGTATCGCGACAACCTGATGCGCATCTTCTTTCGTCTGCACCACGCCATGCCACTGGCAGATCGCGAACACTGGTTTGCGCCGCATCCCGAGGTGCGCACCCGAGACGGCAGCTTCTGGCAGGACGGTCGCGAAGGTGCGGAGCAGGCCACCGGGTTCATGATTTATCCGGGGCAGGTGCAAGGCATCCTCGGCGCCGACATCCTGCTCGAAGATACCCTCGATCCGGGGCGACATGCGCATTACCAAACCGCGCGGGCGGTTATTGCCCGAATGGGCGGGCGCTTGTCGCATGGCTCGACGTTGTTGCGGGAGTTGCGCAAGCCTTCGGCAGTGATACCGCAGGTGGATCCGGCGTGGGTGGGGTGTGAGGTGGTGTATCGGGATGGGGATTTGGAATTGATCAATTCGAAGGATGCGAAGTGAAACTACGATACCTCCGCGAATTGATCTTTGGTCTGGTCGCGTTTTTACAGGTGGGTTATGTGACTGGCGCAGGTCCTGTATTGGTCGGTAACGAGCCCGGCCAGTCGCCGGTTGCGCAAGGCCCGACCGAGACAATTGTAGACATGGGTTCGTGTCGGTTCTCCATGCCGCTGCTGCAGAACCAATGGCTGAAGTTCGACGATTTCTATTCGGTATTTATCGCAGCCAAACAACTGCCCAAACCGTCAAGCGCCCCCAGCTTGTGGCAAGCGCAGACGTCGAGTGGTGCCGACTGGCACTTCGAGAAACACGGTGACCTGAGCCAGCCGTGGTTTGGTTTGATGTGTGAAAACTCGGAGAACTTTTCGCTTCTCACCGACTGGAAACCCCCGGTAGACGATGTGTTTGCGGTGCAAGTCCTGCGTGACGACAACGACCGCAGGTGTCCGGCGACCCTTACCGATCAGGGCTGGGTGCCCAATTCGCTGGCCGGTCGTGCGAATGCCTACACCTTCGAACAATGGGGAGGGGAGAGTTCTTCGGGTTTCATCTTCGGTTTCCACGACAAATCACGACGGCACATTACCCGCATCGCTTTTTGCTTGCTGCGAGGTAAAGCTGTGCTGATCGGCTCGGCGGAATCAGGTTCATCCGCCCCGTTGGCGATCAGCAACGAAGGATTCGAACAAATCAAGAAAGCGGTGCGCGGCATTGCCTTCGAATGAACATCCCCAAAATGCATTACGTCGACGGAGCTACAGCGTGAAAGGATTTTCGGTTCTTCTCGGCAGCTTGATATTGGCTGCCGCGTCCATGGCATTCGCTGCCGATCCAGCCTTCAAGGATTACACCGTCACGCCAGTTTTCACCGGCCCCAACCATAAGCTGGTGCCGCAAGAGAGCAGCAGCCCAATGATGGATCAGGCACGGGCACAAGCCCTGAAAGGCAAGGTCAACTTCGCCGGCCATTACATCCTGCACAGGCTCGGCTGTGGCGGTAGCGCCATTTGCGGCGAAGTGCTGGACGCTCAGACTGGGGAAGTCGTTGGCGGTCTGCCGAATGCTTACGACGGCAGCACGTTCGGCATGGTTTTCCAGCCCGACAGCAGCTTGATTATCGTGTCCGGCATCACGCTCGACGGCGAAGAAGATGCCCAAGGGAATGCTTTGGAAAGTGGTAACCGGGACCGTTACTACGAATTTGTGAAAAACGAATTCCGGCTGCTGAGCATGACCGACGTGGAATCGTCGCCGATGGATGAGGAGTGAGTGGATGAACCGGTTTTTCATTCGGACGGTGCTAATTGCGCTTTCGCTTTTACCTCATTCACTGCCCGCGACTGCCAGTGAAGGCAGTTGCTACGGCTACCTTACTGAGCTTGTCAGGAGCAGCGATTTTCCGTTTCGTTATGTCGGCAAGGACAAGGTCAATTTGCTGATCGACGAGGACGACGGCGAAGCAGTGCGCGCCCAGCTGTTCTTCGATACTGACGGCACCGGCACGATTGGCTGGATCAAATACACCCCGGCTACCCGTGTATTGCTCAATAGCTCGGCGGAGTTGGAGGAGCCGGTGGCATTGTCATTCGATGCCAAGTTTGCGGACGGCTATGCGAAGTGCTTGGCGGAACAACAGGCTGGTTAACGGCGAAAAGGATTTCTCAATGAATCAGCTTTTGTTTTCCGGGGGCCTGGCATGGTTGTTCTCTTCCCCAGCCTTCGCCGCGCCGACGGATGCTTACACCCAACGCGATGTCATGCAGTGCGGCGGTGTTGAAGTGGTGTTGGTGTCGTCCTGCCGATCGGTGACGGTGGATGGTGCGCAAACCCACGTCATCCCGGTCTGCTCCGACCAGACCATCAACATCGGTAGCAAGGCGTTTCGACGCGATATCAGCAAAGTTTCACAACTCACTTCCGACGGTGCGAAGACGAAAATGTTGAGCAATGTTGTTGTGGCGATGGATTGCGTGGAAGGCCCCCAGGGCAGTCTTGTTTCGATAGGCGGCTATGGCGGTTGTGGTGCTTGCGGGGAGTGGCACGGCTATTACTCGACAACAGGGCGATTGGAGCAATACAGCTTCGATAATAACCAGCGCTCGTTTGGCTCGAAGGGATCTCGGGACGAGCTGATCAAGGCCTATGGCGTTACGAAGAGACAGTTAATGTCAGAAAGCCCGGCGGTGAAGAGGATCGTCTATGGCCAGCCTTAAATGGGTGTTGATGATCAGCTGCCTTCTTGCCGTCACAAGTGCCCTTGCCGAGGACCCGCCAATAGTCGGTATCGATGGGCACACCGTGACGTTTAGAGCGACAAAATGGACGATGCCCGGTGTGGATTCGGCGACCGCATGGTTCACCGCCAACGGCAAAACCTTCCCGCTCTTCAGTGCCGATGTTGGCGCCGACGGACACCCGGATTGGCTCAGTCCTGACAAGAAAACCTTATTGCTCGACCCGGTGGTCTTCGGCATGTTGTCGGACGAGAATCAAGAAGAAAAACTCGTCTCGCAACAGCATTGCGATGTGATCTCCATGGAAACCGGTTGCGTGCTGGCCGAGCGTTCCCCTCGTTTTTGTCTTGGCAAATGGGTGGGTAATCAGTGGTTTTCGGAAGATGGCGAAGTCCTCACACCTAGCCTGGAAACGGAGTCCCCGAAGGAGTGGTTGAAATATATCTCGACCATCAAAGCTGCGCAGTCCCGCGCTGATTCTATCGAATCGGGCCTGACTTTTTTGAGTCCTGAATCCTACATGGCGTGCCATCCCCCGGCGCAAAATGTTCAGGCGTACAACGACCTCGGTTTTTATCTGGCCGAGGGCGGTAGAGATGAGCTGGCGCTGAAGTTTTATCGCGGCGTTGAGGCCGTTGGTAAACGCACGGTACTGATGTTGAACATCGCCGATTCACTCTGGCGCCTTGATCGGAAAGAAGAAGCGCAGCGTTATTACCGCGAGTACCGCGACGCGATGAGCGCCGACGGCAAGGCGCAGAAAATTCCGCAAAGAGTGATTGAGCGAACTGCACTTCAGGGAATGAAAAATTGAACAGGATTGTCCGTTTTATCGCATTGCCTCTTGGAACGCTGTGCGTATCAATCGCGCATGCCGAGGACACTTGCAAAGTCATCAACGTGAGCTGGCAATACGATGAGTGCTTGGAGGCCGACCGTAAGAATGCCGACGTACGACTCAATGCCAGCTACAAAAAACTGATGTCGCGGTTTGAGTCCAGCCCCGAACCGGAACTGACCAAGACAAATATGGCCGCTGCCAAAGAGTCGCAACGTGCCTGGATCAAATTGCGTGACACCACCTGCCCCCTCGAAACCACGGCTGTCGCACCCGGTTCGCAGGCTTATTCCCAAGTACTCAATAAGTGCATCACCAGAATGAGTCTGGAGCGTGCCGCCTACCTGGATGCGATTGCGCCTGACGGCCCGAGTGAAGTGGTCGATGTGGCCAAGGTTTCTGCATCGGCCTCGCAACGTTTCGGTGATGTGGTAGCTCGCTACGTCACTACGTTTGGCAACCCTTGCCTCAATGTCCAGCTTCTCGCGCCCGATGGCAATTGGCGAGTGCTGGCGTCCAAGCGGTTCTGCAGTTTCGAGGGCAAGTCGTTTTGGGATGGCTATGCCAGTGCGGTGTTTGAGGATCATGCGTTCGCTACTGATGGTTTACACCTGACGCTCAGCTTGTTCGAGCTTCGTGGGGAAAGAGAGAAGCGGCTCGCTTGTGTGATACCGATCCAGAATGAGCAAATCAAAGAGCTGAAGTGCGGCGCACCTGAGTCATCGTAAAACCCTCAGCCTAAACATTTGAAGATTGATTAACAGGGAAGTGAGTGGAATTGGCCAGGCTCTTAAGTTGTATGAGTGCGCTCGGATTCATGGTTGCCTTGTTGGCTCAGCAGGCATTAGCGAGTGACCCGCAAACCATCGGTGAGCTACATCCGCCTGTAGTCGCCTCGCTCGGTGATCAAAAAATCACGGTGTTCTTTTTGAAGAACAACCTCAAAGGTCAAGTTAGGGAAGGACATGTTCCTTATGCCGAGATCTTCTACATCACCACGAATGCGGTGAAGCCTTCGCTGAATTATGTGTGGAAGGTCGAAGGCGAGCAGATCGCCTCGGTGTTCTTCTTTGAACGCAAATTCCCGGAGCAATCGAGGAAGTCCATGTTTGTTCTGACAAAACAAAAAGTCTCGCACAGTCAATTCGAAGGTGATTCCTATTCGGTGCTGGAATTGCCACTGGTGAAGGACGGCGAACAATTGGCTTTGCGGTTTTTTAGCGGCGACCCACCAGATCCCGAGCTTGAGAACTGCCTCGACGGTCGAAATCTGGCGGATGATGTAAAAGTCGAATGTGCTTACAAGGATGCGACCAGCATTAAAAAGCGCTTGGCAGACTTGGATGCAAAGATAATTGCGGATTCAAAACTGCATCAGGACAACCGTCAGAATCCACTCAAAGCCAAGGGTGATACGTCTAACGTTACATGCCCTTCGACCGACTTTTCAGCGTTCCTCTCAGCTTTCTCCGAACGCGCAGATGTGCAAAAAGCCTTCGTACAACAACCGCTGAAAATGGCCACGACCGTGGCCGGCGATCCTGAACCTGAGATGGAAAAACGCAGTCTCAGCGGCGATCAGCTCAAGTTTCCAATCATGCCGGATCAAGCGACGCGAGATACCCAAGGCCTGACGTTGACCATCAAGGAAGCGCGGGACAAAAAAGCGATCGCGATCCTGCAGAAGCCGGATACCGACTATGTCTTCGAATATCGGTTTGTTCGTGGGCAGTGTTGGCGGTTGGAAGAAGTGGCGGATTATTCGCTTTAGAAACACCGGCGCTCATCGGCATATGTGCCTTCAACAGAACGGGTTCAGAGGGATTTGTGAAGAAGTTATTTTTAGTGCTGCTATTGGTGTTGCCGTTGGCGGCCCACAGTGAAGTTTCTACACAGGTAAGGTGCTTCCATTCGCTGGAAGGCAAAAACATCAATTTTGAGTTCAGAACCTATTACGACGTGGCCGCCAAATGGAGCGGCGCAAGTGTCAGGTACAGCAAGTCGAAGAAAGCCATTACTTTGGTTCATCACCGAACCGAAGAGTACGTCATGACGGAGGACGGGCCCTACGAATTCACGACGACTTGGGTGGAAGTTTCAGACGGTGCAGTGACGGGGCAGTATGTCATTGCAACGCAAGGCGCTCGGGTGAACTCTATGCGTTACACGAATTACAAATCCGGCAAACAGTATTCGTTCGATGAAGACTTCAGCATCGAGGCCTCTCCGGAAACGGGTTGTCAGTGGGGATGAAATCTTCAAGAAAGGGGACTTAACGTCCCCTTTTTTCAGGTTCTTCACGGATTACCGGGAAAGACGCTCTTGATCTTCATGAAAAAGAATTCGCTATCTCGGTAACCGTACGCCATCCGCTTGATGACCTTTATTCGATTGTTTATTCCTTCCAACTGACCGGTG
>NZ_FYDH01000007.1:0-321866 GCF_900187475.1 Pseudomonas sp. Irchel s3h9
GCTCCGCACGCAGTTGCTCAACCCAGCGACGCAGAGCTGTAGGGCCCACGCCCATTGCTTCGCAGGCTTCACTCACCGAATAGTCTTTATCCAAAACCAGGCAAGCCGCATCCCGTTTGAAATCTGTTGAAAAATATCGTCTGGTCAAATCACACCTCATCGTTGGGCGTAGATTAACGCCCTTTAGGGGTGTCCAGAATCATTAAGCCAGATCACCTCTCGATATTCCGCTACCCCCAAAAGAGCAGGCTTGATCAACCTGCCTTCTCACATTGCTCCTGCCAGTTTCTGACACCAGCCTCTGCTAAGCTCGAACATCTTTGCCCTCCAGAGCCTGCCCAACGTGTCGCGTACCACTCGTCTTTTGACTTTGCTGCAAGTGCTGCGCGGCAAGAAGCGCCCGGTGACGGCGGCGACCCTGGCTGCCGAGCTGGAAGTGTCCGAGCGCACGCTCTATCGCGATATCGCGGAACTGACCGCCCTCGGCGCGCCGATCCATGGCGAGGCGGGGATTGGTTATGTGTTGCGCAGCGGCCTCTTTCTGCCGCCGCTGATGCTCAATGCCGACGAAACCGAAGCCATCGTCCTCGGTTTGCGTTACGTCGATCAGCGCGGTGACGAAGTTCTCGGCAAAGCCGCGGCGGATGCGCTGGCGAAAATTGCTGCCGTGCTCGATCCGCAGGCTCAGGAAGCGCTGCGCAATCCCACCGTGATGCCGGGCCCGCCGGGTTATGGTTTTCCGCAAAACGCCGTGCCGTTGAACGTGTTTCGCCATGCCATCCGCGACCAGGCCAAACTGCACATCGATTACGCCGACGCGCAACAGGTGCCCAGCCAGCGGTTGATCTGGCCCTTGGCGCTGGGCTTCCTCAACGAGGTGCGAATCATCGTTGCGTGGTGCGAATTGCGCAGCGCCTATCGTACGTTTCGTACCGATCGGATCAGCGCGGCCAGCCGCCAGGGCGAGGGTTATCCGGGACGGCGCAGCGACCTGTTGCGCACATGGCGCGAGCAGATGCAACTGGATGAAAGCGGGCGTTTCACTCCTGACAAAAACTGACGCAACGCTGTTTTAGGATGGTCGCAGAACCAAACAAAAAGGAGCTGCAACCATGTCTCATCCCGTCTCTGCACTGGCCCCGGCGATTGCTGCGTATATCGATGCGGCCAACGCACGCGATACTTCCAGGGTCGCCAGTTTTTTTGCCGAGGATGCCAACGTGTTCGACGAGGGCCAACATCAGGCCGGCCCGCAAGCCATCGCGCAATGGATGCACGACACCGGGCAGCGCTATCAGCCACGGGTCGAAGTGCTGGACGTGCAGCAGCGCACCGGCAAAGTGCTGGTACACGGGCTGATTTCCGGAACCTTCCCCGGCAGCCCGGCGCAACTGCGCTACACATTTCGCTTGAACGAGCAGGGGAAAATCGCCCGACTGGACATTTCCCTGTAACCATCGTGGCATACTGCCGCGCATGACTTTCGACTCTCCTCTCAGCGCCTGGCAACACGCCGTCCAACACAAGGGCTTCGTCCAGGATGAAGCCCAGGAACACGCGGTCTGGGCGTTGCAAAAATGCCATGAAGCGCTGCACGCCGGGGCCGGTTCGGTCAGCGGCGTTTATCTGTGGGGGCCGGTCGGGCGCGGCAAGACCTGGTTGATGGATCAGTTCTATCAAAGCCTGCGGGTGCCGGCGCGACGCCAACACTTTCATCACTTCATGGGCTGGGTGCATCAGCGTTCATTCCAGTTGACCGGGATTGCCGATCCGTTGCGTGCGCTGGCCAGGGAGCTGGCGGCCGAGGTGCGGGTGCTGTGCTTCGATGAGTTGTTCGTCAACGACATCGGGGACGCGATCATTCTCGGTCGGTTGTTTCAGGTGATGTTCGACGAAGGCGTGGTGATCGTCTGTACGTCCAATCTGCCGCCGGATGATCTTTACGCCGATGGCTTCAATCGCGACCGGTTTGTGCCGGCGATTGCCGCGATCAAGGCGCATATGCAGGTGGTTGCGGTGAATGGCGCCGAGGATCATCGCTTGCATCCGGGGACGGGCCTGCAACGCTACTTTGTCGCCACATCTGCAGTCAGTGCGCTGAACGAAGTCTTTCAGGCATTGACCGCCGGCCAAGCAGCCAGCGCCGAACCGGTGGCGGTCGGGCATCGCCAGTTGAACGTGGTGCAGGCCAGTGAAACGGTGTTGTGGTGCCGCTACGCCGATCTCTGCGAGCAACCGTTTGCCGCCATGGATTTCATCGCGCTGTGCGACCGCTACACGGCTATTCTGTTGAGCGAAGTACCCAATCTCAGTGCGCAGAAACGCGAAGGGCGGATCGCGCGTGGCACTGAAGATGGCGCGCAGCGGGTAGTTGCGGGCGACCGTGAGTTGCCGCAATTGTCGGTTCACGACGACGGCGTGCGGCGTTTCATTGCGCTGGTCGACGAGTGCTACGACCGCAAGGTGCCGCTGTACATCGAAGCGCAAGTACCCATGGATGCGCTGTACACCGAGGGTTATCTGGAATTTCCGTTCCGCCGCACCCTCAGTCGCTTGCAGGAGATGCAGCTGCAGCGTTTTGCCGAAGCTTGAATGGAAGAGGGCGCCGACATGAGCCAAGCGTTATCCCATCATTTGCTGACCATGGCATACCAGAATGCCTGGGCCAATCATCGCCTGGCCAAGGCCTGGACGCAGCTGAGTGCGACGGATCTGGCGGCGCCTCGGGTGAGTTTTTTTCCGAGCATTCGTCTGACCCTCAATCACATCCTCACCTGCGACTGGTTCTACGTCGATGCACTGGAGCGCGAGCTGCGCGGAGCTGAACCGCACCCCGATTGCTACGTGTTTTTCAACGTGGACGAGCCGTTTGCCGACGGCCCGCAACTGCGCGAAGAGCAGGCCCACGTTGATCGACGTCTGATCGCCTATTGCGAGCAACTGCGCGATGCCGATCTGACGCGCATCGTCACCATTGCCCGTGATACGCCGCAGCACGACAGCCGTTTGCGCATGCTTTCGCACCTGTTCGAACATCAGATTCATCACCGTGGACAGGTGCACGCGATGCTCAGTGATACTTCGGTGAAGCCGCCGCAACTGGATGAGTTTTTCTGTGTCGGCGAGAGTGGACTGCGCGCTGAGGATTTTGCCGAACTGGGCTGGACTGAAGAGTTGATCTGGGGCCACTGAAAAAGCAAAAGATCGTCCGATCTTTTGCATTTGTCGGTTGCCCGCCCGATCACCCCCGCGCTAATGTCAGACAGCCTTTCAGTACGCACTTTGCGCGCCGGGGCTTTTGTGTTCGGGGATGGAAATGGATTCCGCAGAAATTCTTGTACTTCAGGCCAGCTACAGTAATCCAACGCACGCCGAGGCCATCGGTATCGTGCTCAACCACTATGCAGAAGACCCAATGGGCGGCGGTCATTCGCTCGACCCTGAGCTGCTGCGCCGACTGCCCGAAGAACTGGCCCGGCGCCCGCATGCGTTCAGCGTGCTGGCCTTCGTCGGTGGTGAACCGGCGGGACTGGTGAACTGCTTTGAAGGGTTTTCCACGTTTGCCTGCAAGCCGCTGGTCAACGTCCATGACGTAGCGGTGGTGGGCCGGTTTCGCGGTCTCGGCCTGAGCCAGAAGATGCTGCAGAAAGTCGAGGAAATTTCTCGCCAGCGCGGTTGCTGCAAAATCACCCTCGAAGTGCTGGAAGGCAACGCCGTGGCGCAGAATGCCTACAGCAAGTTCGGCTTTGCGCCGGGCATGTTCGACCCGGATCACGGGCGCATGCAGTTCTGGATCAAGAGTTTGCAGGCCTAGAAGCCCCTCACCCTAACCCTCTCCCAGAGGGAGAGGGGACTGACCGAGGTGTTTGGGCGAGATACGTCGACCTGAAACATCAAGCCGAACTCAGGTTTTGAATAGCATGAAAATCGGCTCCCTTTCCCCCTCGCCCCTTTGGGGAGAGGGCTGGGGTGAGGGGGTTGGATCTTGCTGACCCAACCCCATCTGCGAACTCGCGACAGCATAAGGTCGAACACCCCGCTCATTGCCCATAAAAAAGGCGCCCCAATCAGGGCGCCAAACTGTCTTCTTCCAGGCCAGAGCGGAGCCACGGAAGGTCCATCGGTTGCTCGATCAATCTCAGTCGCGATACGACTCGGTCACTTGCGCCGTCTGATCGGCGGGAACGCGAATTTCCTTCGCGTTGGCGTCGCTCTTCTGCTCGCTCTGGGCTTGGTGAACCGGGAAGTTGTCGTAGTAATAACGCATACGCTCAGCGCCGCCCTCGGCAAAAACGCTGGCAGAACCCAGGGCAAACAGCCCGGCAAGGATTGCGGTAGTGATTTTCATGGTGCCTCCTACTGAACAAGTGGGAGCCGTTCGTCCATGAAGCAGATCTCGGAAGAGAGTCTGGGAGGCCTGAATTAACTCGGGGTTAACGCCCGTTCAGTGGAGTTTTTGCAGCATGTTGCAGAACATTTGATAGTCGGGATCGGGGGGCACCTGTCAGAGCTGACCGTGGCGACGCATTGGACGGGGCAGAGGTAACAAGCGAAATTCGAGGCAGGCTGGATGAGTTTTCTGCGGACATGAAAAAGGGGCCGGTTTCGGCCCCTTCTGGTGTTACTTCTGCGCGACATCCGCCGGCGCGGCGTCGGTTTTCTTCGGCTTCATCAAACTGAAGTCGATCAGCGCACGCTGCTCGGTCTGGTACGGGTCGCCGATCAGCAGGGGGCGAGCCTTGAAGCTGTCGCTGACCAGGCTCTTGCTGTGGTCGAGTTCATCGAAGCTCAAACCGGCCAGGTCAGCCCAAGTGTGGATCAGATGCGAGCTGCTATACGGGCGATCGAGGTCGGCGGCGAAGTTCCAGTCGTGATTGGCTTTCCACTTTGGCGACGCCCAGGCCATGAACGGGATGGTGTACATCGGCGCTGTCGGTTTGTTTTCGTTGCGGCCCAGGGTCTTGTGGCCCACCGAGTCGAACACGTCTTCACCGTGGTCCGAGAGGTACAGCAGGAAGCCATTCGGATCGGATTTGGCGTAATCCTTGATCAGGCTCGACACCACGAAGTCGTTGTACAGCACGGCATTGTCGTAGCTGTTGTAGGTCGGGACTTGGTCGTCACGCACGCCGGCTGGTACGCCGGTGCGGTCCTGGAACTTGTCGAACGTAGGCGGATAGCGGTACTGATAGCTCATGTGCGTGCCGAGCAAATGCACAACGATCAGCTTGCGTGGCGCCGCGTCAGCCAGGGCCTTGTTGAACGGCTCGATCACATCACCATCGTACTGCGCGGCGTTCTGGTTGCGGTTGTTGTTCAGGTACACCTGCTCGTCGGCCTGCTCGGAGAACGTGGTGAGCATGGTGTTGCGCTTGGTCATGGTCTGCTGGTTGGTGATCCAGAAGGTCTTGTAGCCGGCCTGTTTCATCATGCTGACCAGCGACGGTGTCGACAGGTACAGGTCGGGGTGCTCTTCGTCAGCGAAGGTCAGCACCTGCTGCAACGCCTCAATGGTGTACGGACGCGGAGTGACGACATTGTCGAAAACCGCCAGTTGATCCTTGAGCTTGTCCAGTTCCGGCGTGGTGTTGCGCTGATAGCCATAAAGGCTCATGCGCTGACGGTTGGTCGATTCGCCGATCACCAGCACCAGGGTCTTCGGCTGGTCGGCTGAGGCGTCCTTGAGGTTTTTCAGCGGCGGGATCTTGCTCACGTTGTGCAGCATGCCCTGCATGTCGGCGAGGGTTTCCTGGTAACGGTGATAGGCCACGACCATCTGCCATGGCACCGCCGGCTCGATGCGGGTTTCGAATTTCTCGAAGCCTTGGGCGAAGGTGCCCATGCGCATTGTCTGTTTGACCAGCGGATAACCGATCACCGCAATGAGGATTGCCATCGCCGCGACGAATGCGCGGCCACGGGGCATGTATACCGGACGCAGACGCGTCCACAGGAAGTAAGCGAAGGCGGTGTGTGCGAGGAACGCTGGCACCATCCACCAGGCAAAGTACTGGGTCATGTACTCGCCGGCTTCAGAGATGTTCGACTCGAACATGATGAAGATGACGCTCTGGGAGAACTCCTGCTCATAGATGAAAAAGTAGCCCAGGCTGGCCATCGAGCAGGCCCACAGCACCACGCCAATGATGGCAGCGAGCAGTTTGGTGCGTTTGGGGAACAGCAACATCGGTGCTAGCCAGATCGCGCTCATGACGAACGCCTGACGGAACCCGGTGAAGCCGGAGGTGCCGGTCAGCTGGATCAGCAGTTGGGTGATACCCGAGAAGTACCAGAAGAATACAAACAGCCAGAGAAATCCGGCCCAATCGAAACCTGTCGCAGTCGTTTTGCTGCGTTTGAACAATGCCATTCGGCGCTCCAGCTCACTCGTTACAACCACCGCCGGAACATCCATGAAGCCGACGAACGGAGGCCGTACACGCAGGTACGGCCAGAATGGGGCGGAGTATTACGAAGAGAATGTGAAAAGTTTGTGAGTTGCCGCTTTGCTCTATAGAGAGGAGGGCAGCGATGGATCATGTCGGGAACAGCGGCGGCCGTTCCCGAAACAGGCGGGGATCAGGCGTGGGGGTGACGCTGAACGACCGGCAAAGGTTGCGGCTGCACACCTTGGGTCAACAGGCGCAGCTGCGCCAGCTCCTGTTTCAACTGGTCGCGTTCGTCTTTCAACTGGCGCAATTCATCGCGACGGATTGTCACGTACAGGGTTTGTGGCGGCATTGCTGTGTGTACTGTGCCCATTGCTCACCTCGCAAATGGCGTGCATCAACTGTAGGTCGTCCCCGCTTTGGGGTACTGACTTACTATCGGCGCCGATTTTGATTTCTTTTGCCTGTGAATGGAACTTTTTTATTTTTCATGGTCGGTGTGTCTTCGGCAGGATTCGGGGCGTTATCAGTCTGGATCGGGCACAATGCCCGGAAACTTCATCGCAACGCTCTGGACTAACCTCCATCAGTCGCGTTGGGCTATAACCAATGACACACATTTATTTGTAGTAAGGAGCATCAGCACATGCAACTCGGGATTATTGGACTGGGCCGCATGGGCGGCAATATTGCGCGACGTCTGATGCTCAACGGTCACACCACCGTTGTTTACGACCGCAATACCGCTTTCATCGAGAACCTGGTCGCCGAGGGCTCCACCGGCGTCGCCGACTTGCCGGCAATGGTTGCCGGCCTGGCCAAACCGCGTGCGGTCTGGGTCATGTTGCCGGCCGGCGCGCCGACCGAAGACACCATCAACACCCTGAGCACTTTGCTCGAAGCCGGCGATACCATCATCGACGGCGGCAACACCAACTATAAGGATGACATCCGCCGGGCCAAAACTCTGGCCGAGAAAGGCCTGCACTACATCGACGTCGGTACCTCCGGCGGCGTCTGGGGCCTGGAACGTGGCTATTGCATGATGATCGGCGGTGACGCCGAAACCGTGCAGCGCCTCGACCCGCTGTTCGCTGCTCTGGCGCCGGGCATGGGTGATATCCCGCGCACCAAGGATCGCAAGTCCGACGACCACCGCGCCGAACACGGCTACATCCACGCCGGTCCCGCCGGTGCCGGGCACTTCGTGAAGATGATTCACAACGGTATCGAGTACGGCATGATGGCCGCGTTCGCCGAGGGCTTCGACATCCTCAAGACCAAGTCCAGTGAGCGCCTGCCGGAAGATCAGCGTTTCGACCTCAACGTGGCCGACATCGCTGAAGTGTGGCGCCGTGGCAGCGTGGTGTCGTCGTGGTTGCTCGACCTGACCGCCGATGCACTGGCCAGCGATCCGAAGCTCGACGGCTTCTCCGGTTCGGTTGCCGACAGCGGTGAAGGTCAATGGACCATCGAAGCGGCCATGGAACAAGCGGTGCCGGTACCGGTGCTGTCGAACTCGCTGTTCTCGCGCTACCGCTCGCGCGGTCAGGGCACCTTTGGCGACAAGATTCTTTCGGCCCAGCGCTTCGGCTTCGGCGGCCACGTGGAGACACCGAAGAAATGACCCATACGATCCGCAGAAAATCCAAGGCAGAACCCGCACCACCGACCACGCTGTTTTTGTTCGGTGCCCACGGCGACCTGGTCAAGCGCTTGCTGATGCCGGCGCTGTACAACCTCAGTCGCGACGGCTTGCTTGACGACAATCTGCGGATCGTCGGCGTTGACCACAACGCCATTACCGATGAAGCCTTCGCGCAGAAGCTCGAAGATTTCATCCGCACCGAAGTGGCGGCGAAGGTCGGCAAGGGCGATCAGATGCTTGATCCGGCCTTGTGGGCCAAGCTCGCCAAAGGTATCAGCTACGTCCAGGGTGACTTCCTGGACGACAGCACTTATTCCGCGCTGGCGGCGAAAATCGCCGACAGCGGCACCGGCAATGCGGTGTTCTACCTGGCCACCGCGCCGCGTTTCTTCAGTGAAGTGGTGCGCCGACTGGGCGCTGCCAAATTGCTCGAAGAAACTCCCGAAGCGTTCAGAAGGGTGGTGATCGAGAAGCCGTTCGGCTCCGATCTGCAAACCGCCGAAGCGTTGAACGCCTGTTTGCTCAAGGTGATGTCCGAGAAGCAGATCTATCGGATCGACCATTATCTGGGCAAGGAAACCGTGCAGAACATTCTCGTCAGCCGGTTCTCCAACAGCCTGTTCGAAGCCTTCTGGAACAATCACTACATCGACCACGTGCAGATTACCGCCGCCGAAACCGTCGGCGTCGAAACCCGTGGCAGTTTTTACGAACACACCGGCGCCCTGCGTGACATGGTGCCCAATCACCTGTTCCAGTTGCTGGCCATGGTTGCCATGGAACCGCCGGCCGCGTTTGGCGCCGATGCGGTGCGCGGCGAGAAGGCCAAGGTTGTGGGGGCAATTCGTCCGTGGACCACTGAAGAGGCGCGGGCCAACTCGGTGCGCGGTCAGTACAGCGCCGGTGAGGTCGACGGCAAGCCGCTGAGCGGTTATCGCCAGGAGCCCAACGTCTCGCCTGACAGCAACACCGAAACCTACGTGGCACTGAAGGTGATGATCGACAACTGGCGCTGGGTCGGCGTGCCGTTCTACCTGCGCACCGGCAAGCGCATGAGCGTGCGCGACACCGAGATCGTCATCTGCTTCAAACCGGCGCCGTACGCACAGTTCCGTGACACCGAAGTCGACGAATTGCAGCCGACTTACTTGCGCATCCAGATCCAGCCCAACGAAGGCATGTGGTTCGACCTGCTGGCCAAACGGCCGGGGCCGGCGTTGAACATGGCCAACATCGAGCTGGGTTTTGCTTACAAAGACTTTTTCGAGATGCAGCCGTCGACCGGGTACGAAACCCTGATCTATGACTGCCTGACCGGCGATCAGACGCTGTTCCAGCGTGCTGACAACATCGAGAACGGCTGGCGCGCGGTACAGCCGTTCCTTGATGCCTGGCAGCAGGATGCAAGTGTGCAGACCTACGCCGCTGGTGAGGACGGCCCGCAGGCTGCTGAAGACCTGCTGACTCGCGATGGCCGCGTCTGGCATGGCCTCGGATGAGTGACTTTCCGCAACAACCCATCCGTTTTCTGCTCAGTGACATGGACGGCACGCTGCTGCTGCCCGATCACACGCTGAGCCAGCGCACCATCGAAACAGTGCGTTCGCTGCGTGAGGCTGGCGTGCTGTTCAGCCTCGCCACCGGTCGACCACCGAAAGCCATGTTGCAGCAGATCGAAGCCTTGGGTGTTGATCTGCCGACGGCGGCGTTCAATGGCGGCACTATCGTCAATCCTGACGGCAGTCTTTTGGTCGCGCATTACCTGCCGGCCAGCACCGCGCTGATTGCGCTGGCCACGTTCGCCGATCAACCGGATGTGGAAATCTGGGTGTTCAGCGGCGGCGACTGGCTGCTCAAGGATCCTCACGGGCCGATGGTACCGCGCGAGCAGCATGGCCTCGGCTATCCGCCGGTGGTAGTGGAGAGTTTCGAGCCGTATCTTGAGCGCATCGACAAGATCGTCGCGACCAGTAACAACACTGAGCTGTTGATCGAACTGGAGGCGCAACTGCTGGCCAAGGTCAACGGCATGGCGCAGGTATCGCGTTCACAACCTGTTTATCTTGACGTGACCGCGCTGGAAGCCAACAAAGGCACCGCGCTGGCGACGCTGGCCGAACATCTCGGTATTCCATTAGAGCAGACAGCTGCCATCGGCGATGGCGGCAACGACCCGGCGATGTTCCATTGTGCAGGCTTTTCGATAGCCATGGCCCAGGCAGAGGACGCGGTAAAGCGCCAAGCCGACGTGGTCACTGCGCCGAACACTGAAGACGGCGTGGCGCAAGCGATCGAGAAATACATCCTCCCTCGCTGACCCCACCCCAAAACCAATGTGGGAGCGAGCCTGCTGGCGAAAGCGGAGTGTCATTCAACGAATCCGTTGTCTGACATTCCCTCTTCGCGAGCAGGCTCGCTCCCACGGGTTTATTCAGTGTTGGTTAGAGCCAGTAGCTCACCGCGTACCAGCCCAGCAGCCCCATCACAAAGGTGTAAGGCAACGCCATCCACACCATCCGCCCGTACGACAGGCGTACCAACGGTGCAATCGCCGAGGTCAGCAGAAACAGGAATGCAGCCTGACCATTCGGCGTCGCCACGCTCGGCAGATTGGTACCGGTATTGATCGCGATCGCCAATGTCTCGAAATGCTCGCGGCTCATGTGGCCGGCGAGGAACGCCTGTTTCACTTCGGTGATGTAGATCGTGGCGACAAACACGTTGTCACTGATCGCCGACAGCAGACCGTTGGCAATGAACAGCATGCCCGGTTGTTGCTCGACCGGCAGGGCCAGTACCCACTCGATCAACGGCGCAAACAGCTGTTGATCGTGAATCACCGCAACCACCGCAAAAAACACCACCAGCAACGCCGTGAACGGCATGGCGTCCTTGAATGCGCTGCCCAGACGATGTTCGTCGGTGATGCCGGTAAACGCGGTGATCAACACAATCACCATCAAGCCGATCAGGCCGACTTCAGCGATATGAAAGGCCAGGCAGCCGATCAGGATCAGTGCCGCCGCGCCTTGCACCAGCAGGGCTGCGCGTTGGCGCGCCGTGCGCTCGGCGTTGTTTTCGGCGGCGTAATTGGCCAGCACGGCGCGAACATTGTCCGGCAGCAGGGTGCCGTAGCCGAACCAGCGCAGTTTCTCCAGCAACACGCAGGTGACCAGACCCGCGGCCAGCACCGGTATCGACACCGGCGCGACTTTCAGGAAGAACTCGGCGAAGTGCCAGCCCATTTCGTGGCCGATCAGCAGGTTTTGTGGTTCGCCCACCAGTGTGCAGACACCGCCCAGCGCCGTACCGACCGCGCCGTGCATCAACAGGCTGCGCAAGAACGCGCGGAATTGTTCCAGATCGTCATGGTGAAGTTTTGGCAGGTTCCGGTCGTCAGCAAACTCACTGTCCTGGCGCGGATCGTTGCCCGACGCGACACGGTGATAAACGGAATAGAAACCGACCGCCGCACTGATGATCACTGCGGTCACCGTCAAGGCATCGAGAAACGCCGACAGAAACGCGGAAAGAAAGCAGAACAGCAAGGCCAGTATCGCTTTTGAACGCACGCCCAACAGCAGGCGCGAGAACAGAAACAGCAACAGATCTTTCATGAAGTAGATACCGGCCACCATGAACATCAGCAGCAGGATCACCGGGAAGTTGTGCACCAGTTCATCGTAAAGCGCTTGCGGGGTGGTCATCTTCAGCAGCAGCGCTTCGATCAACAACAAACCGCCGGGCATCAGCGGATAGCACTTGAGCGCCATCGCCAGGGTGAAGATGAATTCGATCACCAGCAACCAGCCGGCCGCGACCGGGCCGACGCTGAACAGCACGACGGCGTTGAGGATGAGGAAACCGACGATGGTCGCCTTGTACCAGCGTGGCGAGTGCCCGAGAAAATTTTGCGCGAACGCCTGGGCCATTGAACCGGACATCGGCTGCTCCTTGTCTTTAGAAGCGCGCAAGTTGCCGGATGCGTTGCGGAAGATCAAGTACAGTGCGTGTTTTTCAACGGTTCAGGTAACGCGCCACCATGGCTCGGTAGTTGCCATCCAATGAATAACCGCCGACGAGGATGGCATTGTCCGCTTGCACGGCCAGCGAGTTGGCCGTGTCGAGACTGCGCCCCAGACGTGTGCGCAGCCAGCCTTTGCCGTCACCGAAGCTGTGATCCAGGCCTCCGTCCCTCTGGTAACGAGCAACAATAAAATCTGCTTCGAATCCGCCAATGGTTGCACCGACCGCGATGATGCGGCCGTCCGCCATGCGCTGGGCGGCGCTCCATTGGCAGCCGCTCGGGCCGATTTCCAGCAACTGTGGTTGCACGCCGTGATGGTGCAGGTTCGGTCGACCGTTGGTGTGCAGGCTGTACGCCATGCACCGGATCGGGTCGCGACTGCTGCCGAAACAATGCAGTGCATCGGCCGATTCCAGGACCTGACTGACCTGAGCGCTTTGCCCGTGAGCCTTGAACGCCATGAATCCGTCCACGGCAAAACGCTCGTCGAGGCGACCATCGGGCAGGTAGCGCGCCAACAGACCCTCCTGTGGAAAGTCGATGGAGCCGGCCACTACAATTCGCCCATCCTCTTGCAACAGCAGGCTGCTGAGCCAGGTGTTGAGCAGCAAGTGGCGAATCATCACGAAGCCGCGGCCGTTGAAGGTTTCATCGAGGCTGCCGTCGGGCTTGAGGCGAATCAGCATGCCGGCATGGTCGGCGAGTTCGAAATGGTGATTGGCGATCAGCAGAATATGGCCGTCGTCCTGGACTACAAAGTCGCAGGCTTCAGCACCCGGGACGCCCGGCGGTAGCCAGGCATCACGGCTGCCCATGGACAAGTCGCCGGGCAGGCGCACTACCTGACGACCGTTGTCACCGAAGCGCAGATCCGGCTTGCCCTGTGCGTCAAACATGGCCAGAGCCGGCAAGGTGCGATGAGCGTTTTCATAATGCAGGCCGGCGAGCAGGATGCGTCCGTCGGGGAGTACCCGGACTTTACCGGCCGTGGCTTCAAAGCCCGGGGCAAAGGTTTCGATCACGCTGCCTTGATCGCCAAAGGTCAGATCGGCCGAGCCATCGGCAAGCATCCGTGCCAGGCCGAATCGGCTACCGGTGGCGACGCCGACCTTAGCTGCGACCAGCACCCGCCCGTGCGAATCGAGGGCGATGTCCTCGGTCAGGCTGGACACACTGCCCGCGAAATACACTTGAGCGACGCCGGTAGCGGCAAATGTTCTGTCGAGTTGACCGGCTCGACTCAATAACGAAGTCGATAGCGCCGGCAGCGCAAAAGTGTTCAGAGTGGACATGCACGCATCTCCTTGCGAGTTGACCTGGTACCGGGAACCGGGCGGGTAACTGCATGAGCGAAACATTCAATCCCTGAACCGGGAGAAGTACAACTGTAAGAACTAACAGGTGGACGGTCGCACTGTGCCAGAACAGTGTCTTTTTGAACCAATAGCAAGCCGGCCAAGCAGTTACGCCTGAATAAGTTGCAAATAGTTGTGTAAAAGTACGGAGAGTTAAAAAGATTAGAACTAACAGAGTAGGGCGGATGACCTGAGCGTCATCCGCATCGCCCGGCTGTTAGTGTGGCATCGACCAGGATTGCAGGCTGTAACCTTCTTCGCTGAGTTCAGCGCGAGCCTGCTCCAACAGTTGCTCGAGTTGCGCCGGATCAGAGTAGGCGCTGCTCGGGATCTGTTTGCGACCGATGTGCGAGTTGGTCCGGTCGATCACGGTCAGGCTGAGCTCGCCATTGCCGTCTTGTGGCGCCCAGGCCACGCACTGGAAAGGTTTGAACGCGTGGTTGGCAATCAAAAGAGCTTCGTTGATACGGAGCGGGGCGGTCATGGGGGTTTTCTCTCTGTCGTGCCCAATCAAATGTTGTGCCGTCGGTTGGGCTTACCGTTCGGCTGGTACTTGTACTGATGCACCGAACCGGTAGGCAGGTCACACATGAAACAAAGAAATTTCAACTTTCTTTCATGGTGTTGCTTTGTGGGCAGCTTTTGAAAGCTCACTGAAAGGTTGAAACAGCAATTTAGTCGATAGCTAACTAACAACCTGGTTTCTTATAACGCGTTTGCTTGTACACCTATAAGCAATCGATACAAGGCGCTGTCAAAATCTTGCTAATGTTACAGTCGGGTCTGCCAAATGACTGTTTTTACAATCATTTCTAATAATTTGGCGCCAAGGAACAGTCATGAGCGAAGCGCCAGCGTTACGACGTTTATTGGTAGTCGATCCGTGCGACGACTGCCACCGCTTATTGCCCGGATTACGCGCCGTAGGTTGGGATGTTGACAGTTGCACCCTGGAAAATGCCGCCGACCGCAGTTGTGATGTCGGCTTGTTGCGATTACAGCCGTTTCATCTTGAACGCCCCGAGGCGGTCAAGGAGCTGATCAGTCGCAGCGGCACTGAATGGATCGCCGTGCTCAATCAGGAAGTCCTGCGTTTACAGAACGTCGGTGACTTCGTCTGTGAATGGTTTTTCGATTTCCACACCTTGCCGTTCGACGTGTCGCGGGTGCAGGTCACCCTTGGCCGGGCATTCGGCATGGCGCGCTTGCGCGGGCAGGGCACGATTCACGTCGATCAACCCGAACATGAACTGCTCGGTGACAGCAAGCCGATCCGCGAATTGCGCAAATTGCTCAGCAAACTGGCACCGACCGAATCGCCGGTGCTGATCCGCGGCGAAAGCGGTACCGGCAAAGAACTGGTCGCGCGCACGCTGCATCGGCAATCCCAGCGTCACAGCAAACCATTTGTGGCGATCAATTGCGGGGCGATTCCCGAGCATTTGATTCAGTCCGAGCTGTTCGGCCACGAGAAAGGCGCGTTTACCGGCGCGCATCAGCGCAAGGTCGGGCGTATTGAGGCGGCCAATGGCGGTACGCTGTTTCTCGATGAGATTGGTGATTTGCCCCTTGAACTGCAGGCCAATCTGCTGCGCTTCTTGCAGGAAAAACACATCGAACGCGTCGGCGGCAGCCAGCCGATCCCGGTGGATGTGCGTGTGCTGGCGGCGACTCACGTCGACCTTGAAGCGGCCATCGAGAAGAAACGTTTTCGCGAAGACCTGTATTACCGGCTCAACGTGCTGCAGGTGGTCACCGCGCCGTTGCGTGAACGCCATGGTGATCTCTCGATGCTGGCCAACCACTTTTCCCACTTCTACAGTCATGAAACCGGCCGCCGTCCACGCAGCTTTAGCGAAGACGCGCTGATTGCCATGGGCAAGCATGACTGGCCGGGTAACGTCCGTGAACTGGCCAACCGTGTGCGTCGTGGTTTGGTGTTGGCTGAAGGGCGGCAGATCGAGGCCCGGGACCTGGGCTTGATCAGTCAGCACTCGATCGCCACACCGATGGGCACGCTGGAAGATTACAAGACCCGCGCCGAACGCCAGGCGTTGTGTGACGTGTTGAACCGGCACAGCGATAATCTCAGTGTGGCGGCCAAAGTGCTCGGCGTGTCACGGCCGACGTTCTACCGTTTGCTGCACAAACATCAGATTCGTTAGATCACTGAAGATCAAAAGATCGCAGCCTGCGGCAGCTCCTACATTGGGTTTGTGTAATCCCTGTAGGAGCTGCCGCAGGCTGCGATCTTTTGCGTTTGCTTAAAAGTAGTACGGGAATTTCAGGCTGAAGGAAAAGTCCGGGGCATCATCCGTCATGCCGATGGACAGGTTGGGTACGATGGTCAGGTTGTCAGTGGCAGCAATGGTCATGCCGACGTTGAAGTAACCGGCGTTGGCGTCGCTGGACACCACCGATTCCCAATCTCCGCCATCCTGTTTCAGCTTGCTCTTGCGTTGCACCAGATCAGACACCGAGAACGACATACTCATCTTTTCGTTCAGCGCAAAGGCAATACCGGCGCCGATCTGGAAGCTGTCGCCGATCTTTACCTTGCCCGGGTTTTTCTGGTTGACCGTAGAGCTGATGTCGTCAAACGACTCCTCCAGGTTGTGGGTGTAGGACAAGCTGCCGAACAGCACCGCCGGGTCGAACGTCTTGACCAGCGAGATGCCCGGCGTGATCGACCAGACGCCGTTGCCGGTGGGCAGGGTGTCAGGTACAAACAGATTGGAGTTGGCATCGGTCTGGCGAAGTTTGATGCCGAACGGATCCTTGCCCGTTGGCGCCTTGACCCGCAGGGTGACCACCGCGTCCGGTGTATTGACCGACTCGTCGAGGAACTTGTAAGCAATACCGAAGTTGACGTCGCCAATGGTTGGATCCTTGGTGACGGTTTCTTCTGTGGTGACTCCCGCCGCGCCCTCATTGCCGCCGCCCGACTGATAAGTCGATTCGCGATACACCACGGGCACGTTCAGGTCGAACTGCCAGCGATTATCGAAGTTGTAGCGGCCCGTCAGGTCGAGAGTCCAGGTGTCGGCCTTGATCCGGTCGAGGTTGATGTTGCCGAGAAAAATCGAATCCAGCGCGAGGAAGCCGTTGAGAATCAACTGGCGCGTGTCATAGCGCGAATAGGTGATGCCGGTTTCGACGCTGAACTTGCCGCCGCCGAAGAAGCCACTGGCCTCGTCGTACAGGTTGGAAACGCTCTGCGCCGGTTGCGAATCGTCCGCCAGCGATTGCCCGTAAGAAGCGCCACTGCCCCCGGCGGCGCCTCCTGATGCGGCTGCCGCACCGGTACCGGTGGCGACGCGGTTGCCTTTCATGTCCGATGGTGATTTGGCCAAACGTTTTGGCGGTGGGGCGGCGGGTTGCTCTTCAACCTGGCGGACTCGTTGTTCGAGGACCGCCAGGGCCTTTTGTTGTACTTCGTATCTTTGCTTCAGCTCCAGAAGCTCTTGTTTCAGGGTTTCTACATCGGCGTCCGGTGCCGCTTGCAGCATCGCGGCCGGGAGAAGAGTGCTCAAACACACTGCGGCACGCAGTGATACTGATCGATACATGAATAAGCCGTCCCTTTAAGCCCAATGATCGAGACTCAGCGTAGTTCAATATCCAATAGTGCGTAGTGCCCTGAGTTGACTCAGGTTGCAATCCAGTGCGCCGGCACTCATGCCGTTATTGTTCAATACGACGTTGAGTTGAGTCATGTTATTGACCACGTTGGCACTGCCCAGCAGACGGGTATTCTGCAGCAAGCCACCTTGGGCGACTTGTTGCAGGGCTGTGCCCTGATTGCCGGCGGCTTGAATGGCCATCTGTACGCCGCCACCGTTGGCCGAAACGGCCACGCTGCCCGCGGCATTGCTGCCGCCAATGGTTTGTCCGGCCATCAGTGCCTGCCCTTGAGTGGGCACCAGCGCGGGGGCCTGATTGGCTTCCGAAACGTTGATGGCTACATTATTGTAGGCGGTATTGCTGTCGCCAGCGGCACGCACGCTCTGCGTCACGCCCTGGCTGCTGTTGAGGCCGGCGCCACCAGTGATCGTGCCGGTACCCGCAGGAAGGGGGCTGCCGTTGCCGTGCTCCTTGATCGTTTGCACATAAAATTCGGGTCTAACCGTTGCTGCCTGAAGTTGCATCGAGGTGGCTGCCCCGATCAAATCTCCGCTGGCATTGCGCCAGGTACTGCTCATGACAATGCCGAAGCTGATAATCCGCCCCGGCATGACATAACGACCACGCAGCTCGGCGAGCTCCTGGTCCTTGATCTCTATGGGTTTGAATCCTGCATTGGCGTAGCCCGATGCGCTCGCTGCCAGGCAGGCGGCGGCCAGCCAGTATGAGGTTTTCATCTGCTGCTCCCGGGACATCCAGTCCCATTTTCTATAATCGGCGATTAAAAGAAGTCGCTCTGAATGAACCCAAAATCCATCAATTCAGCATCTTTGACCGGGTTGAAACCGTCGAGCTTGTTCTTGGCCGTCAATGGCACCGGAGGGCTGCGCAAGGCGTTGGCCTTGTCATATCCGGGACCGACGATGGCGAAGACAATGCCGTTCCAGCCTTTGACAAAGTCATCATGTTTGTAGCGTTTATGGCCGAGAACCGGGTCTCCGATGTAAACCCAATCCTTGTCCGAACGCTGCAACACGACGAAATGCTTGTAGCCGCGAATTTCCATCAGTACCACCACCGGGATCGTTACCGCTTCGAGCTTTTCCGGTGGAATCTTGTAACCCCTGGCGCGCATGCCGATGCTTTCTATGTAGCGCTTCATGTCGAGCATGGAAAACCCTTGAGTACGAACAAGGTCCTGGTCAGCGTTGACCAGCATGCCTTTGATGATGTGCTCCTCATCGACGTCGAGCCAATAGGCTTGGCGTAATACCGTGGCCAGTGCAGCAGCGCCGCAGCTGAAATCGGTTTTCTGTTCGACGATGTCGGCAAACTTGCGCTCACGGATGCTCTGCACGTTTTTGTAGACGAGCGTGCCACCCGGCAGGGCAGCGACGGGCATCTGACCGGCCTGAGTCAGGCCACAGACGAAAAGCAGAGCGAGGAGAGCAGGCTTACGCATGATCGATACGCCTTTGCGGACTGAGGAAAAGCCCCGTTTCCGGGGCTTTCGTTTCGATCGCAGTTACAGGCAGGCTCTGCAGCCAGCAGCGATGGACAGCGAGTTGCTTTGTTGGTTGCCCACACCCGCCGAGACGTTGGCTCCGCCGTTGCCGGAGAAGTTGTTCATCGAGTTGGTCATGTTGGCGTTGTTGACCACTGGCGCTTTCCAGCCGTCTTTGGTCATGACTTGCTGAGTGGTTACGCCAGCGAGGCCAAAGGTACCCACGGCTTCGAACTTGGCTTTCTGGTCATCGTTGCCACCGTGACCGCCGCCACGATTGCCCCAACCGCCGTGATCATTATCGTCTTCGATGGTTGCAGTGCCTTTTGCCTTGAACACGCCGGCAGCGGCATAAGTGCCGGTGAGGGTGTCGGTTTTGTAGGTCTGCACGCCTTTGTTTTCTACAACCAGGCCAGTGGAAGACTGGTTGGCAGAAGCAGCAGCCTGAGCTACGCGGCCACCGGATACGGCGATCGCCAGGTTGTTTTTCTGCTGGTTGAAGTTGCCGGCAGTGACGTTGATACCGATGTTGCCGGAACCATTGTTGCCTGCGTTGTTGAGCGTAGCGTTATTGAAGGTGGACGAGTTTTTCACATAGTTGTTGGTGTTGACTTGAGTGGCACTCGAAGCAGCAACAGCGTTACCGAAGATGAAGCTTTCGTCAGCGGTGGCCAGCGCAGCAGCGTTGTCCTGCTGGTTGCCGTCGCCGGCTGCAACGTTGGCGCCCATGTTGCCGTTGGAACCGTTGAGCGAATCACTGGCATTAGCGTTGTTCAAAGTGCCCTGGTTTTTCACCACGTTGCCGTCGCTGTCTTGCACGTCAAGCACAGCGGCACCGGCGCCTGCGGTGATTTGCAGCAGTTGTTCCAGGGTTGGGCCTTTAGGCTGGTTATTACCATGCCCGTTGCCGTGCCCATTACCATGATCGTCATCACGACCGCCTGCCTGTGCTGCGATTGCCATCACTGCTGCAAGTGCGAAAACCAGTGGTTTGAGAGCCATTGTAGGTTTCATGGTGTTTCTCCATCGTGCTTATTAGTTGGTTAAGTGTTGGTACTTTCTAATTGCACTGCTTTTGTTGTTTGGGTCAGTCAGCGACCCGGATGCTCAGGGTGTTAGCCATTCGGTTCCCCACCCCGGCACTCTGGTTCACCTGGATTACCCCGCGGCTGCCGGTGAAGGCCTGATCACTTGTCGTGACCTGGCGACTGCCGGGTGAGGTCCCAGTTGCTCCTGAGCTTGGTAAAAGCGCCACGTTCTGTTGTGAAAGGGCACTGTCGTCAACGCTCTGCGGGGCAGCACTGATGCTGACGCGCGTGACGTTGGCCATCTGGTTGTTGGCGCCGGCACCCTGGTTCACACCGAGGATCCCGTTGCCATTACTGAAAGAGGTGCCGCCAATGGATGCGCTGGCGTCGATGGAGCGCGAGGCCGGTGTGTCGATTTTCTGCATGACGCTGGTACTGGCGTGGGATTCGGTGCCGATTGCCACTGCCTTGACGTTGGTCTGCTGCATTTGATCGCCAGCCGCCTGGTTGACGTTGAAGTTGCCGCGATAATGGACGCCGGAGTCTTGAATATTGGCGTTGTTCACTGAAACGGGATCAGCAGCCATAACTGTGGTGCAACCGAGCAGGGCGAGCAGAAGGAGTGAACGATTCATCTCATTGGCCTCCGGCCATGCGGGTCAGGGGGGCAAGGCCGGAACTCATGGCGCGGTTGATCGTGCCGGAAATCGCACCACCGGAACCGCCGCCGTGTCCTGCGCTCATGCCGGGCATGCCGTTGGGATTGGTGACGGTATTGAGGCCTGGCAGGTTGCTGCCGGCCTGGACATTGTTGACGGTGCGGAACGCGCTGCCGCTGGCGACACCGGCGAAGTCGCCATCGCTCAATTCGGTGCTGTTCATGGTGGAGTTGATGCGCGCGGACGGGTTGGCATTGACGGTGGTCGGGTAGGGGTCTTTGCCACCATTGCGACCGATAGGAATAGGCTGAACATCGCGGTTGAGGACGATGACGCCGTTGCCTTCCGCCTGCACGTTGAGGCTGATCAGCGTACTGGCTGCTGATCCGATCAGCAGAAGGCAGGTCAAACCTTTTTGGATATTCCCCACGGCTGCAATTCCTTCTTCAGTGGGCTGGCCCGAGTCAGCGTTGTGAAGGAGAGAGCGAAAGCTGTGCCGCTTTTTAAAAGTTTTTGAATTTCAATGAGTTGGTAAATAAACACGCGCAGCTGAAACACAAGCTGTTTCAGCGTTGAAACACCCACGGCCGCGCCGAGCTGTCTATTGGCTAAGCAAAGCTCTGGAACAAGGGTTTGCGACGATGTGTTTCAACCACGTAACAACTCGGATGACAAAGCCATGAACAGCGCTGAAACGGCCACTCTGCACGTCAACGAGTGTTTCAGAATCGGACACTTTGTCCCCAAAACAGGGGAAAGTGCCGGGGAAGGTGACCCGTTGACCGGGTCATTCGACCAGTAATTGCTCGACGGCGGCAAAGGCCTGCACTTGGCGCTCGGCCCAATTGCCCTGGATGACCTGAAAGTGCTGGTGGTGGTTTTCCAGCCAGTTCTGCGTGGCTTGGTAAAACGCCAGACGCTCGTCCAGATCCGGTTGGCAGCGCTGACCGTCATCGGTCCAGTCGATCTGTTCCGGGGACAAAAGAAGGTGCAGGTCGTAATGCCGTGCCAACAGCTCGGTTTCCAGCCAGTCCGGACAGTCAGCAAACAGCGTCTGGCTCCACAGCATGTTGCTCAGCAGATGGGTGTCGAGAATCAGCAGTGACGGCTGTTGCGCCCGAGCCTCATCCTCCCATTGCAACTGGCCCCGAGCGATATCAGGGATGTCGGCCAGGCATGTATCGCGGGGATTGAGTTCGATAAACCGACGCACGTATTCATCCACCCGCAAGCCGCCAAAGCGTTGTTGCAGGCCCGCCGCCAGCCAGCTCTTGCCAGTGGATTCGGGGCCGGTCAGGACCACGACCTTCATGGGCGCAACGCCGGGTCGGCGCGCCATTCGCGATAGCCTTGCACCGCCAGCAGGGTGAATAGCCCGTACAGCGCAGCGGTCAGGTACAGCCCTTTGTAGATGAACAACCCGACAAAAATCACATCGAGTACGAACCATAGCGCCCAGCATTGCAGGCGTTTCTGTGCCATCCACAGTTGCGCCACCAGGCTGAAACCGGTCAGCGCCGCATCCAGCCACGGTTGCGCGGCGTCGGTCCAATGCGCCATGGCCGCGCCGAGCAAGACACTGCCGACCGCGCCAACGCTGAGGCCGAGCAACAGAGTGCGGCGATCGAGGCGAGTGACCTCGCGGCCGTCATGCATCGTCCCGGCGCGGGTCCATTGCCACCAGCCATAGACTTGCAGCGCGGCGTAAATCACTTGCAGCAACATGTCCGAGTACAGCTTCACTTCAAAGAAGATCCAGCTATAGAGCAACACCATGACCAGACCGATCGGCCAGCACCACGGATTCTGTTTGACCGTCAGCCACACGGCGATCACCCCGAGGGCGGCGGCAAACAGTTCAAGCCCGGACATGGGGGTTCCTTGGGGGAGTGAAAGAAGGGGGCGGATTGTACTGCATTGGGCTAGGTACTGATGATCGCTGTAGATCAAAAGCCCCTCACCCTAACCCTCCCGAAACGTCGGACCGCCCGTAGGGAGAGGGGACTGACCGAGTTGGATGTTCGAGATACGCCGACCTGATCTTTCTGCGTTGAATCCATAATCGACTCGATTTTTCAGGTCGACGTATAGCTTGAGACACCTCGGTCGGCCCCCTCTCCTTGGGGAGAGGGGTGGGGTGAGGGGTGGGCTGACCACAGTTACACGGGTCAGACGCGGAACTGGCGCAGGAGGGCGTTGAGTTGTTCGCTCAACTGGCCAAGTTTCAGGCTGGCCGCACTCGATTGTTCGGCAGCGATCGCCGTGCTGTGCGAGAGGCCGGCCGCCTGAGTGACGTTCTGATTGATGTCCTCGACCACATGAGCCTGCTGCAACGTGGCGCTGGCAATCGACGCGTTCAGGCCATTGAGATTACGCAGTGCCTGGCCAATGGCATTCAGGCTCGCACCGGCCAACCCGGCTTGTTCGATGGTCAGTTGCGACGCCTTGCTGCTGTCGCCGATCACTTTTACGGCGGCTTCGGAGTGGTTCTGCAGGCGCTCGATCATCGACTGGATTTCCGCCGTCGACTTCTGCGTACGTTGCGCCAACAAGCGTACTTCATCCGCCACCACGGCAAACCCGCGACCTTGCTCCCCGGCCCGCGCCGCTTCAATCGCGGCATTAAGCGCGAGCAGGTTGGTCTGTTCGGCAATCGAACGGATCACCTCCAATACGCTGCCGATCTGCGTGCTTTCGGCAGCCAGGGTGCGAATCACTTCCACCGCTTGATCAATGGTGCCGGACAGCTTGTCTATCTGCTGCAAGCTGCCGTCGATATTGATCTGGCCCTGTTGCGCCTGCGCTTCGGCATCGCGCATTTCGGCGGCGGCGTGCTCGGCGTTCTTTGCCACGTCCTGCACGCCATAGGTCACTTCGTTGATCGCCGTGGCCACCAGTTCCATCTGCTGCGATTGCTGCTGGCTGCGTTGCTGAGCCTGCGAGGCGTCGTTGCCCAGTTCGCTGGACGACTGGCCCAAGGCGCTGGCCGACACCTGCAAATCACCGATCACCCGGCGCAGCTTGGCGGTGAAGGCGTTGAAGTGATGCGCCAGTTCAGTGACTTCATCTTTGCCATGGGTATCGAGGCTGCGGGTCAGGTCGCTTTCACCGCTGGCAATGTTGGCCATGGCGTTCACGGTTTCCTGCAATGGGCGGACGATGCTGCGCGCGATGAGGATCACCAACAGCGCCATGATCACGGCGATCACCAGGCCGATGACCGTAGCCTTGATCACTTGGCCCTGGAATTCCGCCTGAACGTCGTCGACGTAAACCCCGGAGCCGAGCACCCAGCCCCACGGTTCGAAAAGTTTGACGTAGGACGTCTTGGCCACCGGCTCACTGGCGCCCGGTTTTGGCCAGCGGTAGTCGACCATGCCCGCGCCTTTCGATCGGGCGATGGCGACCATTTCGTTGAACACCGCAAAGCCGTCCGGGTCACGGATCGCCGAGAGGTTCTGGCCTTCGAGTTTCGGGTTGGTCGGGTGCATGACCATCACGGGCGTGAGGTCGTTGATCCAGAAGTAATCGCTCTGGTCGTAACGCAGGCCGCGAATTGCCGTCAGCGCCTGTTTCTGTGCAGCCTCTTTGCTCAGGGTGCCGGCGGTTTCGAGGTCGTGGTAATAGGTCAGCAGGCCGCTGGCGGTCTGCACGACGTGCTGGGTTTTCTGGGCTTTGGCATGGTAGAGATCGTCGTGGATCTGCTTGAGCATCAACACGCCCAAGGTCAGCAACATGACCACCGCCACAATCAAGATGAGCCACAAGCGTCGGCTGATCGACACACTGCGCAAGCTGTTCATAACGCTGTCACTCCGGATTCTTTTTCTTGTAATAAACGACCGCCAGCATCCAACCACGATTTCGTGAGCGGGCATACGCGACCCAAGTCGTATAACGCGGCAGCGCTAATAAGGCTTGTCTGTTAGGATTTCGGCCCCGCGCGTGAAAACCTGAATCCAAATTGATATTTCACGGAATTTTGACCGTTTCGTGTGGATCCTGTGCGTGCGGAATCGGTACAGCCATAAACAGCTACGCTGATCGCAGTGAACGCTAGAAAAATACTATCGGGGCATGCCGGCGCGCATCGCTCTTTGGGGGATTGATGGATCTTTGGACGGCCTTGCAGGCACTGATACTAGGAGTTGTAGAAGGGCTGACGGAGTTTTTGCCCATTTCCAGTACCGGACACCAGATCATTGTTGCCGACTTGCTTGATTTTGGCGGCGAACGGGCCATGGCGTTCAATATCATCATCCAGCTCGGCGCGATCCTCGCGGTGGTCTGGGAGTTTCGACGCAAGATTTTCGATGTGGTCATCGGTTTGCCGACGCAGCCCAGCGCCCGTCGTTTCACCGCCAACCTGCTGATCGCATTTCTGCCCGCTGTGGTGCTGGGCGTGATCTTTGCCGACCTGATCCACGAATACCTGTTCAACCCGATTACCGTTGCGACCGCGTTGGTGGTGGGCGGCATCATCATGTTGTGGGCGGAAAAGCGTCAGCATGAAGTGCACGCCGAAACGGTCGACGAGATCACCTGGAAAGATGCCCTGAAAGTCGGCTTCGCCCAGTGTCTGGCGATGATTCCCGGCACTTCGCGTTCCGGCTCGACGATCATTGGCGGCTTGCTGTTCGGCCTGTCGCGCAAGACCGCTACCGAGTTTTCCTTCTTCCTTGCGATGCCGACCATGGTCGGTGCGGCGGTTTACTCGGGCTACAAGTACCGTGACTTGTTTGTGCCAGCGGACTTCCCGGTGTTCGCCATCGGTTTCGTCACCGCATTCATCTTCGCCATGATCGCCGTGCGCGGTTTGCTCAAGTTCATCGCCAGCCACAGCTATGCGGCATTTGCCTGGTATCGGATCGTATTTGGTCTGGTCATTCTGGCGACGTGGCAGTTTGGCTGGATTGATTGGGCGGCGGCCAAGCCATGAGTGATTCCCGCGCACGCCGGCCCGAAGGGCGACCTTCGGGCGGCAACAACATCCAGCATCTGAAGCTGAAACTGCTGGTTCTGCTGGTCGTCTGCGCGCTGCCGTTGTTCGGCTCGGTGTCGATGTGGTTGCGCGGGATTTCGTTGGTGCCGCTGACGGCTTACGGTGTTGTGAGTGTGTTGGCGTTCTTCATGTACTGGGCCGACAAGCGCAAGGCGCGCGCCGATGCCTGGCGCACACCCGAGAACATCCTTCATGCCGTGGAACTGGCGGGCGGCTGGCCGGGCGCATTGATCGCCCAGCAGGTGTTCCGGCACAAGACGCGCAAGGTGTCGTTTCAGATTCTGTTCTGGGTGATTGTCGTGTTGCACCAAGTGTTCTGGATCGACCAGCTGTTTCTCGGCTCGAACTTGCTGACGCTGTTCTGAATACACCGCAATTCCCTATGTAGGAGCTGCCGAAGGCTGCGATCTTTTTGATCTTGCTTTTAAAAGATCAAAGTCAAAAGATCGCAGCCTTCGGCAGCTCCTACACAGGGGGATCGGGTTTACAGCAACAAACCGATTTGGGTCTTTTTCGGCAACTTGCTCACCACCAGTTGATGCGAGCGCTGCAACAACCCGCACAATTCCTCGGCACCTAGCGGGTAGGGCGGATGCATGATGATCCACTGCGCCCGCGCCAGATACGGCGCCGGGTGAATGCCCGGGCGGTCGCAATGGCCAAGAAACAAATCCTTGTCGACCTTGAACGCCAGGGAATCCCCACGCAGCCCCTGCAAGGCAAACATCTTGTTGCCGGCAATCGAAAACACTCGCACGCCGCCCCATTTGTAATCTTCCCGAGCGCCCGGCAATGCCAGGCAGAACGCGGCCACGTCGGCTTCGCTCATCTTTCCCTTGCTCATAACAACCGCTCCCCACAGGCATTGAACGACTCGACCAGATGATCGATCCACGCGCGCACCGCCGGCATCACCCCGCGCCGATGCGGATACACCGCTTGCAGCCAGCCGCCGGGCAGCGACCACTCTGGCAGCATCTGCACCAGCGTGCCGTTTTCCAGCTCCGCTTCGCAATACATCATCGGCAACAAAGTAAAACCCTGGCCGGCAAGGACGCAGGCCTTGCGCACGCCGAAATCGTCGATGCCCAGGCGAGCCTCCATGTTCAGTTCGAAACTGTGGCCCTGTTGATCGAGCAGGCGCACATGCACCATGCGATCGGCCTCCAGCGCACCCAGTACGGGCAGATGCTTCAAGTCTTGCGGATGGTTGATCGTCTTGCCCTGTAAAAACGCCGGGCTGGCCACCACGACCATCTGCGCCTGACGCAGGCGTCGGGTCACCAGCAGCGGATCCTCGTCACCGTGCTCACGCACGCGCAACGCGACATCAAAGCCTTCACCGACCAGATCGACCCGGCGATTGAGCAGTACGACTTCCAGTTGCACCTGGGGGAATTTGCCGAGGAAATCGCTGATCACCCACGGCAACATTTCCCGGGCCAGACCTGTAGGGCAGGAAACGCGCAGTCGCCCGCGCGGCTCGCTGGACATGCTCGCCACCGCCTCATCGGCCATTTCTGCTTCGAGAAGCATCGCCTGACAGTGGCGCAAGTAACGTTCGCCAACCGCGGTGAGATTGAGTTGCCGGGTGGTGCGTTGCAGCAAACGCGCGCCAAGGCGTTCTTCCAGTTCGGCAATGCGCCGCGATAACCGTGATTTGGGAATCCCGAGCAATCGCCCGGCCGCAGCAAAACCGCCGGCCTCGACGACTTTGGCGAAATAGTAGAGATCGTTGAGGTCTTGCATCAGGGACATCCGACTGTTCTATCAGTGGGACAAACTATCGCATTTCAGGCGGCTAATCATCCATTGGTTTCTTGCGTAGGATTGTCTCCATTCCGTCGCCACCGGCGATTCCTTCCAGGAGATTCCACATGAAACTGCTGCATATCGATTCGAGCATTCTGGGCGACAACTCGGCTTCCCGTCAGTTGAGCAGCGAAGTTGTCAAAGCCTGGCAAGTTGCCGAGCCAAGCGCCGTGGTGACCTACCGCGACCTGGCCGCCGACGCCATCAGCCACTTCTCGTCGACCACCCTGGTCGCCGCTGGCACCACCGCTGAGCTGCGTAACGCCGCACAACAGCACGAAGCCGAACTGAGTGCTTCGACCCTGGCCGAGTTCATCGCCGCCGACGCGGTTGTGATCGCGGCTCCGATGTACAACTTCACCGTACCGACCCAACTCAAGGCGTGGATCGACCGCGTTGCAGTCGCCGGTCAAACCTTCCGTTACACCGAAGCCGGCCCTGAAGGTCTGTGCGGTGGCAAGAAAGTGGTGATCGTATCGACTTCCGGCGGCATTCATGCCGGTCAGGCCAGCGGCATCGCTCACGAAGAATATCTGAAGCTGGTACTGGGCTTCCTCGGCATCACCGACATCGAAATCGTCCGCGCCGAAGGCCTGGCGTATGGCGACGAAGTGCGTAACAACGCCATGACCGCTGCACAAGCGAAGATCAGCGAGCAACTGTTCGCCGCCGCGTAAGGCTTGCGTAAAGAACAGCTGATGTTCAGGTAACCCCCAAAAAACTCTGTATTCTGGTTCCGCAAGGGGCGAATACGGAGTTTTTTGTTTCTGACTGTTACATAATCTGGCCCGGGTTATGCAGTCACACAATCAGCGTCTGAGTGCATTGTCGTACCGGAACACCGAATCCCCGGGGTTTCAGGCCCGCAACGCAACGGAACTTTCGATTGAGTAACAACAGGGTGGGGCATCCCATGATGCGTCTTTGTGCAACGTTACTGATTTGCCTGCTCGGCAGCCTTAACACAGTGCATGCCGCGCCTGGGCGACACCCGGTCTGGAGCGTCGGTTATCACGAGATGACCTTCCTCGATCCGCTCGACCTGCAACCGATGCGCGCCATCGCCTTTTATCCCTCCAGCGATCGTGAACACCTGAGTCTGCTTGAGGGCTATTCGGTCGAAGCCGGCGAAGACACCAAAGTCGCCATCGGCCGCTTTCCGATGCTGATGCTGTCCCACGGTAACACCGGCACGCCGCTGGCGCTGCACGACCTGGCGACTTCGCTGGCGCGCAAAGGCTTTGTGGTGGTGGCGGTGATTCACCCCGGCGACAATTCCAAAGACCACAGCCGACTCGGCACCCTGAGCAATCTCTACGGGCGACCGATCCAGATTTCCGAAGCCATCACCGCGACCTTGGGCGATCGTATGCTCGCGCCGTACGTCAACGCCGATCAAGTCGGGGTGATCGGTTATTCCGCAGGCGGCGAGACCGCGTTGATCCTGTCCGGGGCGCAACCGGATCTCGATCGCCTGCGTCGGTATTGCCAAGAGCGCCCGGACGATCGTGATGCCTGTAATACGCAAGGTGAGTTGATCGTTGATCGGGATGATCTGCAACCGGTGGCCGATCCGCGCGTTCATGCGCTGTTGCTGATGGCGCCGCTGAGCCTGAAGTTTGGCCGTCACACCCTGGCCGATGTGCATGTGCCGGTGCTGCTCTACAGCGGTGATGGTGACAAACTGGTGGCCTTCGACAAGAATGCGGCCGCGCTGGCGCGCAAACTGCCGACGGCACCGGATTTCAAATTACTCGCAGGGGCTGGGCACTTCGTATTTATGGCGCCGTGTAACGAAGAGCAGATTCGCGCGATGCCGGCGCTGTGCACCGATGCTGATGGTGTGGATCGCGAAGATATCCATCGCAACCTGATCTCGGAGGCCGGGCGATTCTTCTCGCACACCTTGGGTAAACCGACCCGGGCCGGCATGCAGACCGCGGATCAATAGTCAGGAGCAGAACCCTTGTGGGAGCGAGCCTGCTCGCGAAAGCGTCATACCATTCAACATATTAGGTGACTGACACACCGCTATCGCGAGCAGGCTCACACCTACAGGGGATCGCGGCGAACTTCAGGACATCGCCCGGCGCTGCAGCAGTAGGGTCAGCCCCAACCCAACCACCGACAACAGCGCCGCACTGAAGAAAATCCACGAATACCCCAGATTCAAAGCCACCGCGCCCATCAACGGCCCGGCAATCGCCAGTGCCAGATCGAAGAACACTGCATAAGCCCCCAACCCGGAACCACGACTGGAGCTGGGCACCTGTTTGATCGCCTCGACACCCAGCGCCGGGTACACCAGCGACAGGCCAAACCCCGCGAGTCCTGCGCCGATCAGGGCAAACGCGGTGGACGGTGCCACCCACAACAGCACCAGCCCCACGGTTTCGATGCTCATGCAGGCAATGGCTGAGCTGAAGCCGCCGAAACGACTGATCGCTGAAATAAACATCAGCCGTGACAGGATGAAGCACACGCCAAACACCGTCAGACAGTACGCCGCGCCGGACCAGCCACGGTTGAGGTAATACAGCGTGATGAAAGTGGTCAGGGTGCCGTAACCGATCGAGGCCAGGGTCAGACTGGCGCCATACGGGGCGATTCGCCCGAACACCGCCCAAAACGGCAGGCGTTCGCCACGGATCACCGGCACCGACGGTTTGTTGCGGATCAGCAGCAGTGCACCGGCCGCCAGTACGGCCAGCGCGATGCCGAGGCTGGTGAAACCGTAATCAGCGACCATCACCACGCCTAAGGGCGCACCAATGGCAATCGCCCCATAGGAGGCAATGCCGTTCCAGCCGATGGATTTTGCCGTGTGTTCAACGCCGACCTGGCCCATGCACCAACTGATCGTACCGACACCGATCAAGCCCTGCGCGATGCCGAGCAGCAAGCGGCCGATGATCAGAATGATCAGGCTTGTCAGCGGCCAAGTCTGCAGCAGGGTGGAGAGCAGCGTCAGCAAGCCACTGAGGACAATTCCCCACAAGCCATAAATGATCGCCCGTTTCGTGCCGACCGTGTCCGACATGCGCCCGGCCATTGGCCGGCTGAGCAGGGTGGCCAGGTATTGCGAGCCAATCACCAGCCCGGCGATGACCGCGCTGAAACCCAGTTGCTCATGCACATAACCCGGCAACACCGCGATCGGCAGGCCGATGCAGAGGAACGCAATAAAGGTGTAGAACACGATGGAAACGATCTGCAGGGTGATCGCCATGGAGCTTTGCGGTGGCAGTTGCTGCGCAGACATGAGGACTCGTTCGCGGGCGGCGGTGGGAGAGTTCGCATCATGGCTTGGGCTTGAGATAAAAGAAAGCAGGCTAACTATCTTTCCAGATTGATCGTTCCCACGCTCTGCGTGGTAACGCCGCCACGGACGCTCCGCGCCCCGCTCGTGTGACGCGGAGCGTCACGGGATGCATTCCCACGCAGAGTGTGGGAACGATCAGCGCGCTGAATGCAAAAAGCCCCGTCACATGGACAGGGCTTTTCAGTTTTCAGCTGCTTTTTAGAACACCACACCCTGACTACGCAGGTAGTCATCGTAAGTGCCGCTGAAGTCGGTCACGCCATTCGGGCTCAGCTCGATGATGCGCGTGGCCAGGGACGATACGAACTCACGGTCGTGGCTGACGAAGATCAGCGTGCCCGGGTAGTTTTCCAGCGCCAGGTTCAGCGCCTCGATCGATTCCATGTCCAAGTGGTTGGTTGGTTCGTCCATGATCAGCACGTTCGGCTTTTGCAGGATCAGCTTGCCGAACAGCATGCGACCTTGCTCACCACCGGAGATGACCTTGACCGACTTGAGGATTTCGTCGTTGGAGAACAGCATGCGCCCCAAAGTACCGCGAATCATCTGCTCGCCCTGAGTCCACTGACCCATCCAGTCGAACAGGGTGACGTCGTCTTCGAAATCGTGCGCGTGATCCTGAGCGTAGTAGCCCAGTTCTGCCGCGTCGGTCCACTTGATGCTGCCGGCGTCCGGGGTCAGTTCGTTGACCAGAGTGCGCAGCAGGGTGGTTTTGCCGATACCGTTCGGGCCGATGATCGCCACGCGCTCGCCGGCTTCAACCTGGAAGCTGAAGTCTTTGAACAGTGGTTTGCCGTCGAAGCCTTTGGCCATTTTTTCGACGATGACCGCCTGGCGGTGCAGCTTCTTGTTCTGATCGAAGCGAATGAACGGGCTCACGCGGCTCGAAGGCTTGACCTCGGCCAGCTGGATCTTGTCGATCGCCTTGGCGCGGGAAGTAGCCTGCTTGGCTTTCGAGGCGTTGGCCGAGAAGCGGCTGACGAACGATTGCAACTCGGAAATCTGCGCTTTCTTCTTGGCGTTGTCCGACAGCAGTTGTTCGCGGGACTGGGTCGCCACGGTCATGTACTCGTCGTAGTTGCCCGGGAACAGACGCAGCTCGCCGTAATCCAGGTCAGCCATGTGCGTGCACACGCTGTTCAGGAAGTGACGGTCGTGAGAGATGATGATCATCAGGCTGTTGCGCTGGGTCAGCACGTTTTCCAGCCAGCGAATGGTGTTGATGTCCAGGTGGTTGGTCGGTTCGTCGAGCAACAGCACTTCCGGATCGGAGAACAGCGCCTGCGCCAGCAATACACGCAGTTTCCAGCCTGGCGAGACTTCGCTCATCGGGCCGAAGTGCTGCTCGATGCCGATGCCCAGGCCCAGCAACAGTTCACCAGCGCGGGATTCGGCGGTGTAGCCGTCCATCTCGGCGAATTCGGTTTCCAGCTCGGCCACGGCCATGCCGTCTTCTTCCGACATTTCCGCCAGCGAGTAGATGCGGTCGCGCTCGGCCTTGACCTTCCACAGCTCTTCGTGACCCATGATCACGGTGTCGATCACGGTGAATTCTTCGTAGGCGAACTGGTCCTGGCGCAATTTACCCAGACGCACGTTCGGCTCGAGCATGACCTGACCGCCGGACGGGTCGAGGTCGCCGCCGAGGATTTTCATGAAGGTCGACTTGCCGCAACCGTTGGCGCCGATCAGGCCGTAGCGATTGCCAGCACCGAATTTGACCGAAACGTTTTCGAAGAGCGGCTTGGCGCCGAACTGCATCGTGATGTTAGCTGTGGAGATCAATTACCTTACCTATCAATGGGTTAGAGCTGGTGTTTTGTGTGTCTGATACCGCTTCGATACCAATCCGGAGCTTGTCCAGCTCCACCCAGTCTGAGCTTGAGTTAAGTCAACGCGCATACGTCGCCAGCAGCATTGACCGGTGTGGCCACGCTGCTGAACGACGAATACGGGGTCTGTGTTTGGACATTGCGCGCATTGTCGCATAAGTAGGACGGCAGTTGTATGACGGGCGATAACGAACGTCTAGCGCGAACAGGGCTTCTACGCAGCGCCGGTTTCGGTGGTCGCCTTCTGGCTATGGGCGAAAGTGCTGCTATTTTTACGGGGTTGTGGCACGGTGCCATGACTTGCGCGAGCTTCGGTAATGAAAGCAATCATTCGCTCGCCAGCGACTTCAAAACGCCCCGACCATCTGGACTTGAACCGATGCTCATGATTCGGCATGAACAGCTGCATGCATTTCAAACTGATTCGACGGTTAAGTTCGCCGAAAAAATTCTGCCTGAAATGAAAGCGGCTTACCCGGACGCGGTCGCTGGGGTCAGCGACGACGCATTCAGGCAGCGATTGATTACCTATATAGACAGGGCCCAATCCTATGGCCTGGAAGAATCGCGAGACATCGTGGCCTACATAAAACTGACGCTTTGCATGGGCTGCGAATTCATGCAGCGGTCAGCGATAAGTCAGGTTTTGATGGATGTAAATATTCCGCCGCATCAACGGATGGGGATCCTGTTGAACTCGCTGATGTCGGTTCGTTAAAAATAGTTACTCGCGTCTATGGAGCAGCAATGCGATGGAATGCAAAAAATGTGTGAGTGTCGCCGACATTAAAAAGGCTCATGCCGAAGACCAGTCGGGCGAAAGTGTCGGAGTGAAAACGGTATGCCCCAAGGATAGCGCAAGCGCCAGTTCTTCCGTTGTCGAGTCATCGTTGTCTATGCCGGTCATGGTTTCTGTTCCTGTGGAACCATACAAAACCATGGCAGAGTGCAAGACTGCTAAAAAATACATTGAGAGTCAGCGCGCCTATCAGAATTCGTTCATTGGCCATTGTTTTCGAAGTGTGATGACCGAACACTCGAGTGTGGGATTCGAGTTTGAGTTTACCGGACACTCAATATTTGGCCTGGATTCGCACGTTGCGCTGGGGAGTTCCGGGGCGTTATCGGCTTTGTTTGGTATTTGTTTCGAGCTGGAAAGCGATTCTGGGCAAATTATCGAAATAGGCATGCCGCCGTTTTTGATCCCTAGAATCGAAGGTAAACATAACAAGGAGGAAATCGCTGCGGTCTTCGCCTGTATGAAAGATGCGATGCTGAGCATTAAAAGGGTTGCAGTAAACGATAAGCACAGCCTTGATAAATTGCTTTGCCTTGTTGAGCAGGAAGGCATCGGAGATAAATGGTCAAAGAAAACCCAGCGCATTCTTGAGGTCTGCGAGCCCACTTCTGATAAGGCTAAAGGCGATAAAATCTATTCTCAAATGAATATTTCCATGAGCGCCATTGAAAGTGCGGATTTGATTACGGCGTCGAGAGAATGGTTTGCCGAAGAAAAAGACTGGAACGAATGTGAAAAATCGTTCATCGGTGATACTTACCGTACCCTGGAAAATTTGCACAACGGCAAGCAAGCGGCAGTCATTCACATCAACAAAGCCTTGGTGAATACACTGGCTATTCCTTCTCTAGTCTATCCACGACGCAACGGAAATCCGGTACCGGAGAACATGGATTACTCATCGATGGTCAAGGAAATGGCCAGTGTCTGGGTGAAGGATTCTCCAGCCAATATTTTGGCGACGTTGGCAGGGCCTGGCGATCGTGAAGAGTTGAAGCAGCACGCGGAGTTTGCATTTGAAACAGTTATCAAGCCGAAGCTCAACACGCTGATCGGTTATATGAGGGTTGATGAGGAGGGGGCTGTTGGCAGGCCATTCGCGTACGAGAAAGAACAGTGGGCAAAAATCAATACGGTTTTTCGAGGGGAACCGGAGTGGATCTGTGAGGACACTCGTAGCAAGTTATTGGTTTTAGGTAAAACTGTAGCCACTTCTTTTGAGCCTGTCCTAACTAGACTCGATGAGTGGGGAAAGCTAATCAAAAATGATGATTACAGGGAGTTTGATGATCTTGTTAAAGAGGGCTTTTTGGCAGTTGAGGTGGGTGATGAAAGCGTCGATCGTGAGTCGACGCGTGCTTCTTTCTATGCTGACCGTTATAGGCAAATAAAAGAGGCGATTGACACGGCGTGTCAAAAAGCAGTTGCGGAAGCGAGCACTCAGACTGTCTACAACGATATTGAGAAAGAAGTCACTAATATGATCGGCCGCTTAGGGGGCGGTGCCGTTGATTTTGGCGCGCACTCGTTTGGCAACGAAACATTTGGCGAAGGATTTGGCGTGAGAAAAGATACCTTCGTCAAATATTTCAAATCTGAGTGTCCGAGTTGGGCTTCGGGGATGCCAGAGCTTGTATATAACGTCGTCGAGATTCGCAGCGATCTTGCTGTTAAAAAGTACCTGGGTATCGCAGTTGTCGTATAGCGCATCTGAAGCCTTTTACCGCTGATCTTCCGTAGCCCTCTAGAGGATGATGCAAAGGGGAGGCGTCTGAAAAAGCGGCGGGACTGCTGTTGTGAAAGCGCTGCCAAGGACGCCGGGACAGCATCTGGCGCAATCGAAGGACAGATTTTCACAGATGAAGGCTCACCCTCAGTTACAAACTGTGGCTAAAATGCCACCTTTCACCGAGCGTCCGGTTACGGCGCGGGCCAAGGACGTGCCATGTGTATTCAGACCACTGCATAAGACGCTGGGCCTCAGGCCGCCAGGCGCGCAGTTTGTTCACTTTTGACGTGTGACGATTTCCGTGAAACTCATCATTGCTGCTATTTATGTCATTTCCATTGCGTACGTTCACCTGCGTGGGCGTGTGCGACACAAACTCGGTCGACAACTGAGCGACCATTCGACGTTTCTCGCGCCGATCAACTGCTTCCTTTATCTGTTTTCCAAAAAACCGAACAAGCCGTACCTGGACCCTAGCGAGTTTCCTGACTTGAGCCCGTTGCAGGCGCACTGGGAAGAAATCCGTGAAGAGGGGCAGAACCTGCTGCGTGCCGGCGAGATCAAGCGCTCCAACCAGTACGACGATGTCGGTTTCAACTCGTTCTTCAAAAGCGGCTGGAAGCGGTTTTACCTGAAGTGGTACGGCGAGAGCCATCCGTCGGCCATGAAGCTGTGCCCGCGCACCACCGAACTGGTGCAGAGCATTGGTTCGATCAAGGCCGCGATGTTTGCCGAGTTGCCCCCGGGTTCGAAACTGGTGCGTCACCGTGACCCGTATGCCGGTTCCTATCGCTATCACCTGGGCCTGGACACGCCGAACGATGCCGGCTGCTACATCAACGTCGACGGTGAAAATTACCATTGGCGCGATGGCGAAGCGGTGATGTTCGACGAGACGTTTATTCATTACGCCGAAAACACCACCGACAAGAACCGTATCATCCTGTTCTGCGATATTGAACGGCCGCTGAAGTACCGCTGGGCCGCCGCCTTCAACGCCTGGTTCAGCCGCACGGTGATGTCGGCGGCGGGCGCACCGAACGATGCTGGCGACCGTACTGGCGGGATCAACCGCTTGTTTACCCGGATCTACAAGATTCGTCTGCGTGGCAAAGAGCTGAAAAAGCGCAATCGCAAGCGCTACTACATGGAAAAGTGGGCGATCTTCGGTGGTTTGCTGGCGATCTTCATTATGATCTGAATTCAAGGTAAACGCTGCTGACGCCATCGCGAGCAGGCTCACTCCTACATTTGAAATGCGTTCCCCTGTAGGAGTGAGCCTGCTCGCGATGACGGTCTCAAGGGCAACCAATCACTATCAGGAAGCCTTCTTGGTCTTCTTCGCCGGCGCAGATTTCGCCGTTTTCTCTGCTTTCGCTTTCGGCTTCGCCACCGCTTTCCCGCCCAGACTGCGTTTGAGCAGCTCGGTCAAGTCGATCACATCAGCGGTTTTACGCTCTTCCTCGCCGCCCACCGTCTCAACATCCTCGATCTTGCCTTCATGGGCCTTTTTCTCGACTAGCGCCATGATCTTGTCTTCGAACTCATCCTTGTAATCCTCGGGCTTCCAGTCTGCGCTCATGTCCTGCACCAGCCGTTTGGCCATGTCCAACTCACCCTTGGCTAACTGCGGCTTGGTCACTTCGCTGCCTAGTTCCAGCTCATCGAGACCACGTACCTCCTGCGGCCAGCGCAACTTCACCAACACCAGCGCCGATTCCAGCGGCATTAACGCTGCGAGGTATTGGCGCGTATGCAAGACAACGCGGGCGAGGGCGACCTTGTTGGTTTTGCTCAGGGTTTCACGCAGTAACGCGTAGACCTTGCCACCGCGTTTGTCCGGCGCCAGATAGTAGGGCGTGTCGATGTTTTGCAGGGGGATCTGATCGGCGTCGACAAACGAGAATATGTCGATGGTCTGCGTTGAAACAGGGTGTGCCGAGCGGATCTCTTCTTCGCTGAGCACCACATATCGGCCTTTTTCGTAGGCCACGCCTTTGACAATGTGTTCCTTGGTAACTTCTTTGCCGGTGACCTTGTTTACCCGTTTATAACCAACGGGATCCATGCTGCGGCTGTCGAGCCAATCGAAATCCACGCCCTGCGACGAGGTCGCCGAGACCAGTGCGACAGGGATGTGCACCAGTCCAAAACTGATTGCGCCTTTCCAGATTGCCCGAGCCATGGTGAGTTCTCCGAGTGATGATCGGATGACCTGCGGCCACGACTGAAAGTTTCCCCGGGATGCGCGGGTTACCAGCCACTTGGTCAAGCCGTGTTACATGTTGTTTAAGCCTGACGGGTTAACAAATCCGAACCCTCGGCGTAGCGTGGACTCGAAGGCTCTATCCCACGCCCATCGAGAGGCAGCGTTATGAACCGAATTCTGCTTGGCATCGTCGTCCTTGCCCTCAGTGGTGGGCTGGTTCATGCCGACGTGCTGTTGGCGCAAAGCCCCACTGGTAACAGCAATAACCCCTACAACAGCCCGATCCGCCGGGCCAATCCGAACAGCATGCAGGGCACTCAGCCCAGCGCTCCCCCCATTCGGGGGCCGAACACCGTACCAACGCCGCGCAAGCCTACGGTCGAGAACCGGGGCATTGGCAACGGCCAGCCGATCCGTTCGGTGCCGAGCACTCCCCCCACGTTCATTCCCAACCCACCTTCGCGCGGCGGAGACAGCAATCGTTGAGCGCCAGGACTGAAGTTCTGTCGGCCCTTCAAACGAAAAAAGGAATCGTGCATGTTGCGTAAAACCCTTCTAGCCACACTGTGTGCCGGTGCGCTGATCAGTGCTCCGGCCTTTGCCGCCGCGCCCAAAGAGCTGCAAAGCGAACAGGGCACCCTCGAAGTCACGACCATCACCGCAGGCCTTGAGCATCCATGGGCGCTGGCGTTTTTGCCGGATCGCCAAGGCATGCTGGTCACTGAGCGTCCGGGCAATCTGCGCGTGGTGGCGGCAGACGGCACGCTGTCAGCACCGATCTCCGGTGTACCGCAGGTCTGGGCCAAGGGGCAGGGCGGGTTGCTGGATGTCGCGCTGTCGCCGGACTTCAAACAGGATCGTCTGGTCTATCTGTCCTATGCCGAAGGCGGCGGAGCCGGCGACAAGGCTGGCACCGCCGTAGGGCGCGGGCGGCTTGCGGATGACCTGAAGACGTTGAAGGACTTCAAAGTGATCTTTCGCCAGGAGCCGAAGCTTTCGGTCGGCAATCACTTTGGCTCGCGGCTGGTGTTTGATCGCGACGGTTATCTGTTCATTACCTTGGGCGAGAACAACGACCGGCCGACTGCGCAGGATCTCGACAAGCTGCAAGGCAAGGTCGTGCGCATCTACCCCGACGGCAAGGTGCCGGACGACAACCCCTTTGTCGGCCAGTCCGGCGTTCGCCCGGAAATCTGGGCCTACGGCGTGCGCAATCCGCAGGGCGCGGCGCTCAATCCATGGACTGGCACGGTATGGGAGAATGAGCACGGCCCGCGCGGTGGCGACGAAGTGAACATCATCGAGCGCGGCAAGAACTATGGCTGGCCACTGGCGACCCACGGCATCAATTACTCGATGCAGCCGATTCCGGAAGCCCAGGGCAAAACAGCCGAAGGCACCGTCGCGCCGCATCATGTGTGGGAGAAATCGCCGGGCGTTACCGGCATGACGTTTTACGATGCCGATCGTTTTAAACCGTGGCAACACAATGCGTTTATCGGCGCACTGGTGAGTCAAGAACTGATCCGCTTGCAGTTCGATGGCGACAAGGTCGTGCATGAGGAGCGTTTGCTCGGCGAACTCAAGCAGCGGATTCGTGATGTGCGGCAAGGGCCGGATGGTTATTTGTATGTGCTGACCGATGAAGAGAAGGGTTCGCTGTACAAAGTTGGCCTGAAGCCGACACCTTGACGGGTAGGCCCCTGTAGGAGCTGCCGCAGGCTGCGATTTTTTTGATCTTGATCTTCACAACAAAATCAAAAGATCGCAGCCTTCGGCAGCTCCTACATGTGGAGGCTTACGTTTCGCGAGAATACAACACCACCGCCGCACGCAATTTACCCCGGCCAAACCGGCACATTTTCTCGAACTCGCCATGACTCACCGGCACATGCTGGCAATCCATGGGTTGTCGATGCTGGCTATGATCGACATCCGGATCATGCAGGTAAACGAAATCTTCGTCACAATCGGTCACGACCACCCAGTGCGGCGATTTGGAGCGCGTCAGTCGATAGCTGCTGATCAACACCAGTGGCTGCCCTCCGGCATCCAGCAAACGCGGCAAATCCAGCGACGCACCGATCACACACTCGACATCGGTCTCCTGCAATTGCGCCGTGAACTCTTCGTGTACCAGGCGCATGACGTCTTTTTTATGCGCATCCCGCACACCGTCGAGAAACAATGGTCCGGCAAGGCTTAGTTGCAAACCTACCTTGTAGCCTCGACGCCACGCCGCCAATGCCAATCCCTGAGGGCTGCACCCGCCGTGGCCGGAGGTCATGAACACCGTGGTCGCTTCCCGCCAGATCTGCAACTCTTCGCGCCGCTCCAATAAACGTTCCGATTGCAGTGCACCCATGGCCATCAACAGGCACGCCGGGCCACAGGTGAAATCGGTGGTTTGCGGGTAGTAAGGCACCTTGATGCTGCGCGAGTCGCGGTGCTGGAGAATGCGTTTCTCCAAGCGCAGCGCGTCGGCGTGGTCTTCGTAGTAATCATGGATCAGCGCAAAGCGCCGGTAGCCATTGCGTTCATACAGGGCGATGGCCGCAGGGTTGTCGATGCGCACCTCCAGGCGCAAGTACGCACAATCGTGCTCCAGCGCCATCGCTTCGATGCGTTGCAGCAGTTGCTTGCTCAGACCGGTCCCTCGCGCTTCAACGGCCAGTGCAATGGAATACAGCCGGGCGAGCGAAGTGCCGCGATGAAACAACACCAACGCATAACCCAATAATTGACCGTCGCACTCCGCCACCAGCAACTGCCCGTGAGCACGGGTGATCATCCACTGAAAGCTGCGACTGGTGAGCCGGTCTGTGGTGAAACATTGCATTTCCAGTGCCAGCAGCGCCGGCAAGTCTTCAACTACCGCCAAACGAAAAACAGCCTTCATATGACCACCGTAAAAGTTGCGTAACGAAACGAGACTTTCAAAAAACTTCGTGCTTAATAGAAAAGGTCTTGTTCTCCAACGGATCAATCTCTATGTCAGCGGTACAGGGTCATTGGCGCGAAGTATCCGAGCAAAGTTTGCCGGCGGCAACTTATTTAAGTTCGGCGATTAAGGCATCCAGCCAAGTGTTGATTATTGTCGAGCGCAAGGAAGACTGGGCTTCATACTTCCCCAGTGAAGACATCCTAACGGCGCAGGAATACCTCGAGCACAGCTGTGACAGCGAGCCGGGCAAGCGTGTGCAGGTGATCAATCTGTGCCGCAGCTACAAGTATCTCGGTCATGGCTATTACTGCTCGCTGCTGGCCGAAGCGCGGGGGCACAAGGTGATTCCCTCCGTGCGCACCATCAGCGAACTGACGAAAAAATCACTGTATGGCCTGGCGCTGGATGATCTCGATAAAACGCTCGAGAAAGCCCTCAGTCATCATCTCTACAGTGATACCGAAGGGTTTACCCTGACCCTGTATTTCGGCCGGACACATATCGAACCCTTGCAGGATCTGGCGCGGCAATTGTTTGAAGTGTTTCCCTGCCCGATTCTGTTAGTTGAGTTCCGCCGAACTAACGGCTGGCACATTGAAGGCATAAAATCCGGTGCTCTGCACAAGTTGCGCGATGATCAGGAAGATCAGTTCGCCAACGCGCTGGACGGGTTCAGCCGTAAAGTCTGGCGGGTGCCGCGCTCGCCGCAAGTGGCACGCTACGACCTGGCGATATTGCACGATCCGCAGGAGGCGTTGCCGCCATCCAACGCCAAGGCACTGGCGAATTTCGTCCGGGTCGGCAAAGGCATGGGCATCGACGTCGAGTTGATTGAGCGCAAGGATTACGCGCGTCTGGCCGAGTACGACGGCTTGCTGATCCGCGAGACCACCAGCGTTGACAACCACACTTATCGCTTCGCCAAGAAGGCCGAAAGTGAAGGATTGGTGGTGATGGATGATCCGACGTCGATTCTGCGCTGCACCAACAAGGTCTACCTGACTGACTTGCTCAACAGCCATCAACTGGGCATGCCCGCCACCGAAATCCTCTACAAGGAGCGACCCGAAGACTTCGAGCGTGTGGGCGAGCGCCTCGGCTTTCCGCTGGTATTGAAAATCCCCGACGGCTGTTTTTCCCGTGGCGTGATCAAGGTCGAAAGCCAGCAGGCTTTGCTTGAGGCGACCGCCGAACTGTTCGAACACTCGGTGTTGCTGCTGGCGCAGGAGTTTTTCTACACCGAATACGACTGGCGCATTGGCGTGCTCAATCGCAAACCGATCTTCGCCTGCCAGTACTTTATGTCCAAGGGCCACTGGCAAATCTACAATCACAAAGCCAAGGGTCAGGACGTCAACGGCGAATGCCGGACCATGGCGATCCACGAGGCGCCGCGGGCGGTGGTGGAACTCGCGGTGAAGACCGCTAACCTCATCGGCGACGGCCTCTACGGCGTCGATCTGAAACAGGCCGGCGACAAGGTGGTGGTGATCGAAGTCAACGACAACCCCAACCTCGACGCCGGCATCGAAGACGCCTATTTGCACGACGATCTGTACGCACTGGTGCTGGAGGAGTTCGTGCGCCGCCTGGAGCTGAAGCGTCGCGGTCAGGCGTGGTGAGGCGCCGATGATCAACAGCTTTGCACTGAGCCACGGCGCCCTGCAGCGGGTCGAGCGACTGGATGCCGAGGTGATGCTGTTCAGCAATCCCGATGCTGCCGAACGCGACTTGCTGCACAGTCATTTCAAGGTCGATGAGCATGCACTGGCGTCAGCGCTGGACCCGGACGAGGTGTCGCGCATCGAGTTCCATCCCGACCATTTGTTCCTGATCTGGAAACGCCCGGAAAACTATTCGGGTGGTGGCAGCCTGGCGTTTGAAGTGTCGTCCTGCGGATTGCTGTTTGCGCCCGGGCAACTGCTGGTGATCGCCACCGACGACACGCCGCTGCACGGCCTCGGCACCCGCCAACCGTTGAACACGCCGCTGGATGTATTGCTCGACTTGCTGTTCAACAACATCCATCACTACCTCGGGCACTTGAAGGTGATCAAACTGGTCGCCCGCGAACTGCAGCAGAAATTCAACGCCTCGATGCAAAACCAGCATCTGGTGCAGATGTTCAACCTCAGCGAAAGCCTGATCTATTACATCAACGCGTTGCACAGCAACGGCGCGGTCCTCACGCGCCTGCGCAACCATGCCGAGAAGCAGCATTTCGGCAGTGAAGCGCTTGGCCTGATCGACGACCTGATCATCGAGAACAACCAGTGCTACAAGCAGGCGGAAATCTACTCGACGGTGTTTTCCGGGCTGATCGATGCGCGTGGCAACCTGATGAACAACAGCATGAACAACCTGCTGCGCAAGCTGACGTTGATCAACGTGGTGTTTCTGCCGTTGAACCTGATTGCGAGTATTGGCGGCATGTCGGAATTCAGCATGATGACGGCAGGGACGCCGTGGTGGATTTCCTATCCGGCATTTCTGGCGGTGATGTTGCTGGGCGCGGGCGGGATGTTGTTTGGGCTACGGCGTTTGGCCAAATAATCGGCGTGTGCAAACAACCTATGTAGGAGCTGCCGAAGGCTGCGATCTTTTGATTTTGTTTTTAAGGGCCGGGATCGCAGCCTTCGGCAGCTCCTACAGAGAACGCGCTCTGCAGTCCCGCATTTGGCCGAACCGCCACTGTGATGCCTTGTTATAGTTCGGGCCTCATTTTCTGCCCGGTAAAGGATCACTGCCATGACTCAATACTCCGCTTTCAGCGTCGAACTGGCCGATAACATCGCCCATGTGCAGATCAATCGCCCGGAAAAGATCAACGCGATGAACGCGGCGTTCTGGAGCGAGATCGTCGAGATCTTCCAGTGGATCGACGACACCGACGAAGTGCGCGTGGTGGTCCTCAGTGGAAACGGTAAACACTTTTCCTCCGGCATTGATCTGATGATGCTCGCCGGCGTCGCCAATGAACTGGGCAAGGACGTCGGCCGCAACGCGCGCCTGCTGCGCCGCAAGATCCTCACCCTGCAAGCCTCGTTCAACGCCGTCGACAACTGCCGCAAACCAGTACTGGCGGCTATTCAGGGGTATTGCCTCGGTGGTGCGATTGACCTGATCGCGGCCTGCGACATGCGCTACGCCGCTGAAGACGCGCAATTCTCGATCAAGGAAATCGATATCGGCATGGCCGCCGATGTTGGCACTTTGCAACGGTTGCCACGGATCATCGGTGACGGCATGCTGCGTGAACTGGCTTACACCGGTCGCACGTTCGGCGCTGACGAGGCGCGCAGCATTGGCCTGGTCAATCGCGTCTACAGCGACAAAGACGCGCTGCTCGAAGGCGTGCTGGACATCGCTCGCGAGATCGCTTCGAAATCGCCGATCGCGGTTACCGGTACCAAGGAAATGATCAGCTACATGCGCGACCATCGTATCGACGACGGTCTCGAATACGTTGCCACCTGGAACGCCGCCATGTTGCAATCCACCGACTTGCGCGTGGCCATGGCCGCCCATATGAGCAAACAGAAACCCGAATTTCTGGACTGAGAAACCATGACATCTCGCTGGACCACTGCAGTACTGGACACCGATCAACCCGGCGGCTGGGCCGTGGCGCGCAGCCCGGAAGGCTTTTTGTTCGACGACAACGGCGCGCTGTTCCCACGTGAATGGCTCAAGCGTCAGGACTTGTCGATCCTCACCGAACACGGCATTGGCCATCTCGACGGTGAGCCGGTGTACTTGCTGGAACTGCACAACGCCAGCGAAGTGCCGGGTTGTAACTGGAAAGGCCTGCGGGCGTTCATGCTCGATGGCGAGCACACGATCTACAAAGTCCTCGGTTACGCCGCACAGATCGGTACGTGGGCGCGCGAGCATCGTTTCTGCGGCAATTGCGGGCAGGCAATGACCCAGGTCCCGCGCGAGCGGGCGATGTATTGCCAGCCGTGCGATCTGCGCAGTTATCCGCGGATTTCGCCGAGCATGATCGTGCTGATCACCCGTGGCGACGAGATTCTGTTGGCGCGCTCACCGCGTTTCGTCACCGGGGTCTATAGCACGCTGGCCGGATTCGCTGAACCTGGCGAGTCGGCTGAGGATTGCCTGATTCGGGAAGTGCGCGAAGAAGTGCAGATCGAGGTGCAGAACATTCAGTACATGGGCAGCCAGTGCTGGCCGTTCCCGCATTCGATGATGCTCGGCTTCCATGCCGAGTACGCCGGTGGCGAGATTGTCTGTCAGGAAGACGAGATCGAAGACGCTCAGTGGTTCAACGTGCACGACCTGCCGCCGTTGCCGGCGTCAAAGTCGATTGCCCGTTACCTGATCGACGTCTACGTGGCGCGACGCTTAGGCCACGCTGAACCAGTGCTGCCAGGCTAGGCGCACGGTCAAACCCAGCACCACGGTGATGAACACCGGGCGAATGAACTTGGCGCCGCCGCTGATCGCGGTGCGCGCGCCAAAGAACGCGCCGACCATCACCGACAGGCCCATGCTCAGGCCGATGACCCAGTCCACCTGCCCGGAAAACACGAACACCGACAGCGCCGCAATGTTGCTGACGAAGTTCATGCTGCGCGCCACGCCGCTGGCTTTGACCAGATCGATCGGGTAGAGCAGCAGGCTGCTCACTGTCCAGAACGCGCCCGTGCCGGGGCCGGCCACGCCGTCATAGAAACCGAGGCTGAAGCCTTGGCTCGATTGCCATTTCTTTTTGATCGGCGCGTCGCTGTCCAGCGGCGCTTTCGGTGTGCCGCCGAACAACAGGTACAGGCCGCAGGCAAACACAATCACCGGGAGCATCTTGTTCAGCCACTCCGCGGGCAGGTAATGCGCGACGATGGCGCCGGCCAGGGCGCCGACCAGTGTGCCGACGATGGCGTGGGTCCACTGACGCGGGTGGAACAATTTGCGTTTGTAGAAGGTGAAACTGGCGGTGGCCGAACCGAACGTCGAGCTGAGTTTGTTCGTGCCGAGCACCAGATGCGGCGGCAGGCCAGCGGTCAGCAGGGCGGGCGTGGTCAGCAGGCCGCCACCGCCGGCGATGGCATCGATGAAACCGGCAATGAAAGCGACAAAGGCCAGAATGGCGAGGGTGGTGAGGTCAACGCTGAGTTCGAAAGGCATGGAATCGGCTTATTCGGCAGGGCGCAGAACGTGAGCTGCGGGGAGGGCGGTCATGTTACTCATTTCCAAGTGTTGCGGCGACCCATCTGACGCCATCGCTGGCAAGCCAGCTCCCACAGGTTTTTGCGTTGTACCCAAGATCATTGTTCACCCTGATCCTTGTGGGAGCTGGCTTGCCAGCGATGAGGACAGTCGAGCCAACAAGTAAACCAACTGTTGCCCACACAACAACCTGCCAACAAATCCCCCTCTACAAAACATCAATCTCACGCCGAACATCAATAAAGCCGGGCATTCCAACCCTGGCACGCTTGCTGCTCTACCACTCCCATCTCCGCAAATGTCCCGAGGACACGCCAATGAGTCAGCAAGCCGTAAAATTTGCCTACTGGGTGCCGAACGTCAGCGGTGGGCTGGTGGTCAGCAAGATCGAACAGCGCACCGATTGGGGCATCGACTACAACCGTAAACTGGCGCAACTCGCCGAGGCCGCCGGGTTCGAATACGCGTTGACGCAGATCCGCTTCACCGCCGGGTATGGTGCGGAGTTCCAGCATGAATCCGTGGCGTTCAGCCACGCATTGCTCGCGGCCACCAGCAAACTCAAAGTGATCGCCGCGATCCTGCCCGGCCCATGGCAACCCGCGTTGGCGGCCAAGCAACTGGCAACCATCGACCAACTCACCAACGGCCGCATCGCGGTGAATATCGTCAGTGGCTGGTTCAAGGGTGAATTCCAGGCCATCGGCGAGCATTGGCTGGAGCACGACGAGCGTTATCGTCGCTCCGAAGAGTTCATTCGCTCACTGCGAGGCGTGTGGAGCCAGGACAACTTCACCTTTCGCGGCGATTTCTACCGCTTCGATAATTACAGCCTGAAACCGAAACCATTGGGTCGTCCGGAAATTTTCCAGGGCGGCAGTTCCCGTGCCGCGCGGGACATGGCCGCACGGGTTTCGGACTGGTATTTCACCAACGGCAACAGCGTTGAGGGGATCAAGGCGCAGGTCGACGATATTCGTGCCAAGGCAGCGGCGAACAATCATTCGGTGAAGATCGGCGTGAATGCCTTTGTCATCGCCCGTGAGACTGAAGAAGAGGCGCGGGCGGTACTTGCGCAGATCATCGATCAGGCCGATCCGGAAGCGGTAAACGCTTTTGGCGATGCGGCGAAACAGGCAGGCCGTGCATCGCCGGAAGGTGAAGGCAACTGGGCGAAATCAACGTTTGAGGATCTGGTGCAGTACAACGATGGTTTCAAGACCAATCTGATTGGTACGCCGTTGCAGATTGCCGAGCGGATTGTCGCGCTGAAAGCGGTGGGTGTGGATCTGGTGCTGGCGGGGTTTCTGCACTTTCAGGAAGAGGTGGAATATTTCGGGCGGCGGGTGTTGCCGCTGGTGCGCGAACTGGAGGCCGAGAAGACTGCGGCCGTCGCCTGAACACCACAAATCCCCTGTAGGAGCTGCCGAAGGCTGCGATCTTTTGATTTTGTTTTTTAGGATCAAGATCAAAAGATCGCAGCCTTCGGCAGCTCCTACAGGGTCGATTGTTACAGACCGAGGTCAGACAGGCTTGGGTGATCATCCGGGCGACGGCCCAGCGGCCAGTGGAACTTGCGTTCGCTTTCCTTGATCGGCATGTCGTTGATGCATGCATAGCGCTGGAACATCAGGCCATGCTCATCGAATTCCCAGTTTTCATTGCCGTAGGAACGGAACCAGTTACCCGAATCATCGTGCCATTCATAGGCGTAACGCACGGCGATACGGGTATCCGAGTAAGCCCAGAGTTCCTTGATCAAGCGGTAATCCAGCTCTTTCGCCCATTTACGGGTCAGGAAGGCCTTGGCTTCTTCGCGGCTGTTGGCGAATTCGGCGCGGTTGCGCCATTTGGTGTCGAGGGTGTAAGCCAGCGATACCCGTTCCGGGTCGCGGGAGTTCCAGCCATCCTCGGCCAGGCGAACTTTCTCGATGGCTGATTCACGGTTGAAGGGCGGCAATGGCGGACGTACCTGGGCTGCAGTAGACATATCAGATCTCCCGATCTAATTAATAATTGAACAACAAGTCCGGCTTATTAAGGCGTTACAGGTCCAATAACTTTCGCGCCATGCATTGCGCATTATCGGCGGCACTGTGATCACCCATCACAAGCGCTACGGTAATGGCACCATCAATCAGGATCAGCAGCTGTTTGGCCAGCAGTTGCGGATCCTCGGCGCCATGTTCGGTACACAGCTCGCACACGTAGTCGAGCAGCTTCTGTTTGTGTTCTTTCGCCACCAGCCGCACCGGGTCCTGCGGGTCGCCGGTCTCGCCGCTGGTGTTGATGAACGCGCAGCCGCGAAAGCCTTCGGAGGCAAACCAGCTCTTGAGCACGGTAAACAGGTTGAGCAGGCGATCGGCCGGGGTTTCGGCCTGATCGACAGCGCTTCTGTACCAGTGCATCCAGCGCACGTCACGGCGTTGCAGGGCGGCAACGGTCAGTGCGTCCTTGTCGGCAAAGTAGCGGTAAATGCTTTTTCTGGAGACGCCTGCGGTTTTAACCAGAAGATCCATGCTGGTGGCAGCGATGCCACTTTTGTAGATCAACTTTTCGGTGACATCCAGAATGATGTCGCGTGTGTCGTTGCTAGTGATTTCGTTCATGTGGCGAACAGTAGAACGATTGTTCTCCTTGGTCAAGGCGGAATTTTTATCGACTGTGAAATTGCCTTCGCGAGCAGGCTCGCTCCCACAGGGATATGCATTTCAAAGGTGGGAGCGAGCCTGCTCGCGAAGGGGTTATGACAGACACTAACAAGACCCGAAGGATGCGATGGTGTAAGCTCTCGGGTTCTTCGGATTCGACCCATTGCGAGCCCTATGCCGTTGCTTTTCAAACGTTCCTTGCTGCCCAAATTGCGCAGCTTTCCGCTGACCGCCGAGGCCGTGACCATTCTGTCCGGCGCCGCCGAGTTTCGTCGTTGCCTGCTGGAGAAAATCGCCACGGCGACCCAGCGCATCTACATCGTTGCGCTGTATCTGCAGCAAGACGAAGCCGGTCAGGAAATCCTCGATGCCTTGCACGCCGCCAAGCTCAAGCGCCCCGAGCTGGAGATCGCCGTGGTCGTCGATTGGTTGCGTGCCCAGCGCGGGCTGATCGGCGCTGGCAAGCAGCCGGGTAACTCGGCGTGGTATCAGGAAATGACCCGCACGCACCAGAGCGAAGTGCCGGTGTACGGCGTGCCGGTGCAGACCCGCGAGTTGTTCGGTGTGCTGCATTTGAAAGGCTTCGTGATCGACGACTGCGTGGTCTACAGCGGCGCGAGCCTGAACAACGTTTACCTGCACAAATTCGACAAGTACCGCTTCGACCGTTACCACGTGCTGCAAAGCCACGAACTGGCTGATTCGATGCATCACCTGGTCAAGCACGGCCTGATCGAATCCAAAGCCGTGCATCGTCTCGATCTGCCGAACCTGCCGACCACGCGCAGCCTGCGCAACGACATCGGCGATCTGCGCAGCCGTCTCAAGTACGCGACGTACGACACCGCCAATGGCAGCGTCGCCAGAGACGGCCTGTCGGTCAGCCCGTTGCTCGGCGTCGGCAAGAACAACCCGTTGAACCGGGCGATTCTCGAACTGATCGCCAGCGCGCAAAAACAGCTGACCATCTGCACGCCGTACTTCAACCTGCCGCTGGGTGTGATTCGCGAGATCAACCGAGCGCTGGCCCGTGGCGTGAAGATCGATATCGTGGTCGGCGACAAGACGGCCAACGACTTTTATATTCCGCCGAGCGAGCCGTTCAAGGTGATCGCGGCGTTGCCGTATCTGTACGAAATCAGCTTGCGCCGCTTTGCCAAGCGCCATCAGCGCAACATCGACAGCGGGCAGTTGAACCTGCACCTGTGGCGTGACGGCGACAACACCTATCACCTCAAGGGCATGTGGATCGATCAGCGTTATACGTTGCTGACCGGCAACAACCTTAATCCACGAGCGTTTCGCCTGGATCTGGAAAACGCCTTGTTGATCGATGATCCGAAAGGGGAATGGCTGGAGCCGCGGGCGAAGGAACTGGAAGAGATTTTCCGCCATACCACGCGGATTGACAGCTTTCAGAGCCTGGAGACGCTGCCGGAGTACCCGGCCGGGGTGGCCAAGTTTCTCAAGCGCGTGAGTCGGGTGCGGATTGAGCGGTTGCTTTACCGGATTTTGTAGGCTGCTGAAAATACCATCGCTGGCAACCCAGCTCCCACAGGTTCTATGGTGTACACAATATTTGTGAATGACCGAGAACACTGTGGGAGCTGGCTTGCCAGCGATGGGGCCCGCTTAGACGCTACAAAAAATCAATTCAGACCCAACTTGCCACGCAACGTGGACAGGTCTTCCGCCAGCGTATTCACCGGCCCAACCAACGCTTTACGGTCGTTGTCCTTCACCTTGTCATACGTCTCGAAACCACCATCCTTAGTCTTGTACTTGGCCAGAATCTTGTCGACCGTGGCAAAGTTCTTGTCCACCTTCGCAGCAAAAGCCTTGTCCTGCTGCTCGATCTGCGGACGGAACAGATCAACGATTTTCTTCGCGCCGTCGATGTTGCCCTGGAAGTCATACAGGTCGGTGTGGCTGTAGCGATCCTCTTCGCCGGAGATCTTGGTCGCGGCGACTTCTTCCAGCAGCGCGGCGGCACCGCCGACGACTTTTTCCGGCGGGAAAGTCAGGCCGGCGACGCGGGTTTGCAGATCTTTTACGTCGCTGTTGAGCTTGTCCGCCAACTCGTTAAGGCCCTGGGTGCTTTTTTCCGAGAACAGCGAGTACTCGATGCGGTGGAAGCCGGTGAAGTCGTCAGCCTTCACGCCTTTCTCGTGGTCGTCGACGCGGGAGTCGATGGACGCATCGAGGTCACTGAACAGCTCGGCAATCGGCTCGATCGACTCGTAGTAAACGCGGGTCGGTGCGTAGAGCTTTTGCGCGGTGGCCAAATCGCCTTTCTTCACCGCGTCGGTGAATTGTTGAGTGTGGCTGCCCAGTTCATCGAGTTTTTCGGTGACGTAAATCTTGTAGTCCGACACCGGCCCGACCAGATCCAGCGGTGCTGTCGCGGCGAATGCCGACAGCGGGGTGTTGAGCAAACCAAGGGTCAGCAATAACGCGAGTGGCGTCTTTTTCATGGGGGCGGCTCCAGTGTTGAGATGTTGTTTCAGGCAGCGGTTTTCGGTTGTGTGGCGTTGAGCAGCGAGCGGCCGATGAAGTCCTTGTCGCCCGTGACACCCGGCAGGGTGAAGAAGTACCCGCCGCCGACCGGTTTGAGGTATTCCTCCAGTGGCTCGCCGTTGAGGCGGGTCTGCACGGTGATGAAGCCTTTTTCCAGATCGGCCTGGTAGCAGATGAACAGCAGGCCCATGTCGAGCTGGCCGTTCTTGTTCACGCCATTCGAATAGTTGAACGGCCGGCGCAGGATCAGGTTGGCTTGGCTCGCGGCGGTGCGCGGGTTGGCCAGGCGAATGTGCGCGTCGAGCTTGGTCAGCTTGCCGGCCGGGTCTTTGCTGTAGTCCGGGACTTCAGTCTCATGCTGCGCACCCATCGGCGCGCCGGTAGTTTTGACCCGGCCGATGATGCTTTCCTGTTCCTGCAATGGCGTACGGTCCCAGCGCTCGACAAAGTTGCGGATGATCCGCACCGCTTGATAGCTGCCGTGAGCAGCCCAGGCCGGTTCGTCACTGCCCGGTTGCACCCAGACCAGGCGATCCATGGCTTTAGCGTCGTTGGAATCGGGGTTGGCCGAGCCATCGCGGAACCCCAGGAAGTTACGCGCCGATTGCGCCGGCACACCGGCTTTTGCCGGGGCTTGCGGCGGCACGCTGCCTTCCTGCTTCCAGCGCACCAGCAGCAGGTCGGGAAGGTTTTTGACGATATCGCGCAGGGCGTGAATGTTGGTGTCGGCGGTGTTCGAGCAGAACTGCAGGCTCAGGTCGCCGTGGCAGCAATCGGCGTCCAGCGCATCGTTGGGAAACCCGACCATGCGCATCAGACGCTTGGGCTTGGCGTCGGCCAGACCGAAGCGCTCGTCGAACAGCGACTCGCCGACCGAAACGGTGATGGTCAGGTTGTCCGGGGTTACATTCGGGCCAAGGATGCCGGAGTCCGGCGGCGGCAGTTTCGGATCGATCTGCGCCACCGGGCCGCCCTTCATCAGGAACGCGATGCGCTCGTTGAGGGTGCGGAACAGCCGCTCCAGATCTTCACGATCACTGGCCAACACGTCGAACGATACGAGCATGCCCGACGCCGGGCGCGGGGTGACGATGCCGGTCTGGTGGATGCCGTGGAAATCGTGACGGTCTTCGGTCTTGTCACTGCTCGGTGCTTCGGTGACTTGTGCCGGCGCGGCGGCCATGGCCGGACAGCTCAGGGCCGAGCCGGCGAGGGCGACACCGGCGGCGCCCATGCCCATCAGGACACGGCGACGTTGCAGGTTGAGTGGTTCGCTATCTTTCATCGTCAAAGGGTCTTCTGCTTACAGGCCGGAGAGGCCGAGGGCGGGATCGATGCCATCCAGAGCGTCGGCCAGAGCCTGGGCCTTGTCGGCAATCTGCTTGCGTTGTTCGCCGCTGATGGCGTCGTAACTGGCGTAGCCGTCCTTGATCTTGTAGTTGTCGAGTTCGCTGTCGAAGTCCGCCAGTGCCTGGTCGATTTTCGGCAACAGCTCGGCCGCCGACTTGGTCAACATTGGCCGCAACAGATCGACGACTTTGTGTGCGGTTTGCGCGTTGGCAGCGAAACCGTTGAGGTCGCTGTGGCTGTAGCGTTCTTCTTCACCGCTGGCAGCACGGACGTCGGCCAAGGTGTTGAGGTTGCGCACGATGATGCTGACCAGTTGCTCCGGTGGCAGGCTCTGCGCGAGCAATTGCTGTTTGAGCGTGGTGACATCGCTGAGCAGGCGCTGGGCAACGGGTGTCAGTTGGTCGAGATTGCGTTGCTGGAACAGTGCGTATTCGATGCGGTGGAAACCGACGAAGGCCGGATCCTGTTCGCGCTTTTCGAAATAATCGGCGCGGGCGTTGATGCTGTTGTCCAGTTCCGCCAGGCGTTGCGCGGCAGGGGCCAGACGCTGATAAGCCGCGCGGGCCGGTAGGTACAACGCTTGAGCCTGACTGAGGTCGCCGCTTTCAATCGCTTGAACGAGCGCGGTCACGGCTTTGATCAATGCGTTGCTCTGGCTGGCCAGGTACACGCGAAACTCCGACAGCGGCCCGACGAAGGCGACCATCGATGGCTTGGCTTTGGCAGCAGCATCAGAGGCGGCAGTTGGCGTCACGTGCAGGGTACCGCGCGGGTTGCTCAGCAGGCCGCAGGTGATCGCGTAATCGCCCGGTTGCAGGTTGGCGTTGATCACTTGGCTGAGGCCTGGCGCAATGTTTTCCCGCTCCTCGACGACGAGCACGCCGTCGAGGATTTCCCATTCCACCGCGCGGTCGGAGCGGTTGACGATGCGGAAACTGGCGCGGCCGGCCGGCACCGTCAGCGCGTTGGGTTCACAACTGCCCGGATGAATGTTCACCACCACTTCATCGTGGTTGTGCTGACGCTTGGCCGCAGCCATTTTCGAGGCGTAATAAAACAGACCACCGGCGGCGATCATCACCACCACCGAACCGGCCACCGCCCAACGCAAGGCGCGAGGAGGGGAGGCCTGAGGAGTATTAGGCTTTGACATGAATGCCCTTATTGGCTGGAAACGGAAGACGATTGCGCGGAAGGCTTGGGCGCGGGGAGAAAGAACATCACCAGTGCCACCAGCAGATAAAGCAGATAGGCACCGAGGGTGCTGACGGTCGGCGCATCCTGATAACCGAACATACCGGCCAGCACCGAGCCCAACGGGCCATCCATCGGCAGCGTCGCGCTGAAGTCGAAGAGTACGGTTTGCAGGTGATTCCACAGCCCGGCTTCATGCAGGGCTTGCACCGAGTTGGCGAGAATCCCGGCGGCCACCACCAGAATGAACAGGCCGGTCCACTTGAAGAACGCCGAAAGATTGAGGCGCATGCTGCCGCTGTAGATCAGGAAACCGACGATGATCGCCAGAATCAGCCCGAGCAGGGCACCGATGGGCGCGCCGGGGCCTTCGCTTTGCTGGAATACCGCGAGCAGGAAGAACACCGTTTCCAGGCCTTCGCGAGCGACCGCGAAGAACACCATGGCGATCAGTGCGATCACTTGGTGTTTCGAGGACGTTAGCGCCTCGTCCAGCGAAGCTTGCAGCGAATGTTTGATCGAACGCGCCACTTTGCGCATCCAGAACACCATTGAACTGAGAATGCCCACGGCCACCAGCCCGACGATGCCTTCGAACAGTTCCTGCTGCTTTTGCGGGAATTCAGCGCTGACCAATTCAAGACCACCGCCCACCAGCAGGGCGAGGGCAGCGGCGAGAAATACGCCGATCCACACGGCAGGCATCCATTGACCACGGCCAGTCTGTTGCAGGTAGCTGGCGATAATGCCAACGATCAGCGCGGCTTCAATGCCTTCGCGCAGCATGATCAGGAAGGGAACAAGCATTCGGTATCCAACAAGTCATTCGAAGAGGTTACAAGTTGTAACATAATGAAAGTCATTCTCACATGACATTGATTGACATAAACCTGAACACAAGCTGAACAAAGTAAAGAACAACCATTCTCATGCGGGTGACACCGGAACCCTGTAGGAGCTGCCGAAGGCTGCGATCTTTTGATTTATAGAATCAAGATCAAAAGATCGCAGCCTTCGGCAGCTCCTACATGGGTATTTGTGTTAGCTGCGGTAATATGCCTGCCACCCAAAACAACAAGGTTCACCGCGCTCCATGTCGGAAAAAGACACCATCGCCGTGCAACTGGTGCGTGAAGCGCTGCTGCAAAGTTGTGCCCCGGGCGCAGCCACCGAAGAGGTGTTGAACAAGGTCGGGATTGCTCCGGCGTTGCTGCAAACCGAACACGGCCGGGTGCCCGCCTCCCAGTACGCCAGACTCTGGCGCTTGTTGGCCCGACGCGGGGATGACGAGTTCTTTGGCATGGACCCGCGCAAGCTCAAGTCTGGCAGCCTCGAATTCCTCTGCCGCAGCACCATGGCGCAATCGACGCTGGCGGCGGGTTTGAATACGGGCCTGAGCTTTCTGTCACTGATGCTCGAACGCCTGCCCGCACAACTGGTGCACCAGCAAAGTCTGGCGGAAATCGTTTTGCTCGAGGACGATCCCGAGCCACGCCGCGCTTTCACCTATTTCACCTACTGGATGATCGTCCACGGCGTGGCCTGTTGGCTGGCGGGGCGGCGGATTCCGATTCTGGCGATCGAACTGCGCTGTGCGGCGCCGGAGTTCACCGATGACTATCGAGTGATGTTCTCGGAAAACCTGCGTTTCGAGCGTCCACGCACACGGATGATCTTCTCTGCCGATTGTCTCGATCTACCGATCAAGCGCACCGCCGAAGAACTGAAACGCTTTCTCGCCCACGCCCCGGCCAACATCCTGGTCAAGTACCGCGACCCGGAGAGCCTAGCCAGTCGGATCAAGCACGATCTGCGGGAGTTGCCGGCCGAGCAGTGGCCGGAAACCGAGGCCCTGGCCCAACAGTTGTGCATGTCGGCTTCGACACTGCGCCGGCGTTTGGCCGAGGAAGGGCAGACCTACCAAGGGCTCAAGGACAGCGTGCGCAAAGAGCTGGCGATTATCTGGCTGGCGGAGCCGTCGATCAGTTTTGTCGAGATTGCCAGCCGCTTGGGATTTGCCGATGCGAGTTCGTTCTACAAGGCGTTTCGCAAATGGTCGGGGTCGAATCCGGGCCACTATCGCCAACTGATCCTGAATGAGGTTGTCTGACCCAACACATTCCGCCGCTTGATCGTTCCCACGCTCCGCGTGGGAATGCCTCAAGGGACGCTCCGCGTTCCAGCTCTGGAGCGGACGCAGAGCGTCCGAGGCTGCATTCCCACGCAGAGCGTGGGAACGATCAGTGTGGTAGCGGTCTTGGCCAAACCAGTCAGCCACATTGATGGCTTTGACCATTGCCGCCGCCGCCCCACAGCGCGACTATCCCCCTGTTGTTTACGCTTCCCAGCCTAATAAAAAAACAGAGGGATTCTGGCAATGCGCGATTACTTGTCTGCCACTGAACAGTTCAACTATCAGCACACCGTGGATGCCGCGCTCAGCGGTACGCTGGCGGCGCTCAACGCCTGCGTCGAATGTTGCGACCGTCATGCCTTGCCCGGGCGCATTGCGCTGTTCTGGGAAGGCCGCGACGGCGCGAGTGCGACGTACACCTTCAGCGAGCTCCAGGACAAAGCCGCGCGTTTCGCCAACTTCCTCCTCGCCCAAGGCGTGCAGAAGGGTGACAAGGTCGCCGGCCTGCTGCCGCGCAACATCGAATTGCTCATCACCGTGCTCGCCACCTGGCGCATCGGCGCGGTGTATCAACCGCTGTTCACCGCCTTCGGCCCCAAAGCCCTCGAACATCGCCTGAACAGCTCCGGCGCCAAAGTTGTGATCACCGATGCGGTCAACCGGCCGAAACTCGCCGAAGTCGCTGACTGCCCGACCCTCGTTACCGTTGGCGGCGCGAAAGGCCAGGGCATCGTCCGTGGCGACTTCAGCTTCTGGGCCGAACTGGCCAATTATTCCAATGTCTGCGAACCGGTATTGCTGACTGGCGAAGATCCGTTTCTGTTGATGTTCACGTCCGGCACCACCGGCCCTTCGAAAGCGCTGTCGGTACCGCTCAAAGCCATCGTCGCGTTCCAGAGTTACACCCGCGATGCCGTAGACCTGCGTCCCGAAGACGCCTTCTGGAACGTCGCCGATCCGGGTTGGGCCTACGGCATCTACTTCGGCGTCACCGGGCCGTTGTCGATGGGCCATCCAATCACTTTCTACGATGGGCCGTTCACCCTCGAAAGCACCTGCCGGGTGATCAACAAATACGGCATCACCAACCTCACCGGTTCGCCCACCGCTTATCGCTTGCTGATCGCCGGTGGCGACGAATTCGCCAAGTCGATCAAGGGCAAGCTGCGCATCGTCAGCAGCGCCGGCGAGCCGCTGAACCCGGAAGTCATCCGCTGGTTCGCCGACAACCTCGGCGTGGTCATCCACGACCATTACGGCCAGACCGAACTGGGCATGGTCCTGTGCAATCACCACGGCCTTGATCACGCGGTGCACGTTGGTGCCGCCGGTTTCGCCTCGCCGGGCCATCGCATCGTGGTGCTCGACGATCAGTACAACGAACTCGGCGTCGGCCAGCCCGGCATCCTCGCCATCGACCGTGCGCAATCGCCGATGTGCTGGTTTGGCGGCTATGAAGGTGCGCCAACCAAAGCCTTCGTCGGTGATTACTACCTGAGCGGCGACACCGTGGAATGGAACCCGGACGGCAGCATCAGTTTTGTCGGCCGCAGCGATGACGTCATCACCACATCGGGCTACCGCGTAGGCCCGTTCGATGTCGAAAGTGCGCTGATTGAGCACCCGGCGGTGGTCGAAGCAGCGGTCGTCGGCAAACCTGATCCGGAGCGCACCGAACTGGTCAAAGCCTTCGTCGTGCTGAGCGCGCAATACCGTGCCGCGCCCGAGCTGGCCGAAGAACTGCGCCAACACGTGCGCAAGCGTCTGGCCGCGCACTCATACCCACGTGAAATCGAATTCGTCAGCGAATTGCCCAAGACCCCGAGTGGCAAATTGCAGCGCTTTATCTTGCGCAACCAGGAAATCGCCAAGGCTCAAGAGGCCGCGGCGCATAACGTTTCAGCTTGAATCAGGAAATACAGTCATGCAGATCGAGAACAAGGTTTTTATCGTCACCGGCGGCGCCTCTGGCCTGGGTGCTGCCACCGCTGAATTGCTGGTCAGTGCCGGCGCCAAAGTGATGCTGGTGGACATGAATGCCGAAGCTGTCGCCGCACAGGCTCAGCGTTTGGGCGCGCAAAGCGTGGTTGCCGATATCAGCAACGAAGCCGCCGCTGAAGCTGCCGTGCAGGCCACCGTTAAAGCCTTTGGCAGCCTCAACGGTCTGGTCAACTGTGCCGGTATCGTCCGTGGCGAGAAGATCCTCGGCAAGAACGGCCCGCATGCACTGAGCAGTTTCGCCCAAGTGATCAACGTCAACCTGATCGGCAGCTTCAATATGCTGCGCCTGGTCGCTGCGGCCATCGCCGAAGCCGAGGCCAATGCCGACGGCGAACGCGGCGTGATCATCAACACCGCCTCGGTCGCAGCGTTTGACGGCCAGATCGGCCAAGCGGCGTATTCCGCTTCGAAAGGCGCGATCGCCAGCCTGACCCTGCCGGCCGCCCGTGAACTGGCACGCTTCGGCATCCGCGTGATGACCATCGCACCGGGCATTTTCGAAACGCCGATGATGGCCGGCATGACCCCGGAAGTCCGCGATTCGCTGGCCGCCGGCGTACCGTTCCCGCCGCGTCTGGGCAAGCCTGCCGAGTACGCCGCGCTGGTTCGGCATATCATCGAAAACAGCATGCTCAACGGCGAGGTGATCCGTCTCGACGGTGCCTTGCGCATGGCCGCCAAGTAAGGAGGATTTGTCATGACTATTTCCAACGATCCGATTGTCATCGTCAGCGCTGTGCGCACGCCGATGGGCGGTTTTCAGGGCGAACTGAAAAGCCTCACCGCGCCGCAACTCGGTGCTGCTGCGATCAAGGCTGCGGTTGAACGTGCCGGTGTTGCTAGTGACACGGTTGATGAAGTGCTGTTCGGTTGCGTACTGCCTGCGGGCCTCGGCCAGGCACCTGCACGTCAAGCGGCACTGGGCGCCGGGCTGGATAAATCGACCCGTTGCACCACGGTCAACAAGATGTGCGGTTCGGGCATGGAAACCACCATTCTCGCTCACGACATGCTGGTGGCTGGCAGTGCTGATGTGGTGATCGCCGGTGGCATGGAAAGCATGTCCAACTCGCCGTATCTGCTGGATCGTGCCCGCGCCGGTTATCGCATGGGTCATGGCCGCGTGCTCGACTCGATGTTCCTCGACGGCCTCGAAGACGCCTACGACAAGGGCCGCTTGATGGGCACCTTCGCCGAAGACTGCGCCGAGACCAACCACTTCAGCCGTGAAGCGCAGGACGCGTTTGCCATCGCCTCGACCACCCGCGCGCAGCAGGCAATCAAGGACGGCAGCTTCAAGGACGAAATCGTACCGCTGACCGTGACCGTCGGCAAAGAGCAGGTGCTGATCAGCCACGACGAACAGCCACCGAAAGCCAAACTGGACAAGATTGCCTCGCTGAAACCGGCGTTCCGCGAAGGCGGCACGGTGACGGCGGCGAACTCCAGTTCGATCTCTGACGGCGCGGCGGCTCTGGTGCTGATGCGTCAGTCGCAGGCACAGAAACTCGGGCTGAAACCGCTGGCGGTGATTCATGGTCATGCCGCGTTTGCTGATACCCCGGGCCTGTTCCCGGTGGCGCCGATTGGTGCAATCAAGAAACTGATCAAGAAGACCGGTTGGTCGTTGGGTGATGTCGATCTGTTCGAGGTCAACGAAGCGTTTGCCGTGGTTGGCATGGCGGCGATGACGCACCTGGAAATCCCCCATGACAAGTTGAATGTGCATGGTGGTGCCTGTGCGCTGGGCCATCCGATCGGCGCGTCGGGCGCGCGGATTCTGGTGACGTTGCTCTCGGCCTTGCGCCAGCGCAACCTCAAACGCGGTGTGGCAGCCATCTGCATCGGCGGCGGCGAAGCGACGGCCATGGCCGTGGAATGCGTTTACTAACGTTGACACTGGACCCTGTGGGAGCGGGCTTGCCCGCGATGGCGGTGGGTCAGACAGCCAATATGTTCAATGACACGGCCCCATCGCTGGCAAGCCAGCTCCCACAGGGTTCTGTGTGGTAACCCGGATTTAAGGATTCACCATGATTCCCAACGAAGACCAAACCCAGATCCGCGACATGGCCCGGCAGTTTGCCGAGGAACGCTTGAAGCCGTTCGCCGCCGAGTGGGATCGCGAGCACCGTTTCCCCAAGGAAGCCATCGGTGAGATGGCTGAGCTGGGCTTCTTCGGCATGCTCGTGCCGGAGCAGTGGGGTGGTTGCGACACCGGTTACCTGGCCTACGCCATGGCTCTGGAAGAAATCGCCGCCGGCGACGGCGCCTGCTCGACGATCATGAGCGTGCACAACTCAGTCGGCTGCGTGCCGATTCTCAAGTTCGGTAACGACGATCAGCGTGAACGCTTTCTCAAACCGCTGGCTAGCGGCTCGATGCTCGGCGCTTTTGCATTGACCGAACCGCAGGCCGGTTCCGATGCCAGCAGCCTGAAAACCCGCGCACGGCTGGACGGCGATCACTACGTGCTGAACGGCTGCAAACAGTTCATCACCTCCGGGCAAAACGCCGGGATCGTGATTGTGTTTGCGGTGACCGATCCGAGTGCCGGCAAACGCGGTATCAGCGCGTTTATCGTGCCGACCGATTCACCGGGCTATAAAGTCGCTCGCGTCGAAGACAAGCTCGGCCAACACGCTTCCGACACCTGCCAGATCCTCTTCGAAGACGTCAAAGTACCGGTAGCCAATCGCTTGGGCGAAGAGGGCGAGGGCTACAAGATCGCCCTGGCCAACCTTGAAGGCGGTCGCGTCGGCATCGCTTCGCAAGCGGTGGGCATGGCCCGCGCGGCGTTTGAAGCAGCACGTGATTACGCCCGTGAACGCGACACCTTCGGCAAGCCGATCATCGAACATCAGGCCGTAGCTTTCCGCCTCGCCGACATGGCCACGCAGATCGCCGTCGCCCGGCAAATGGTGCATTACGCGGCGGCCCTGCGTGACAGTGGGCAACCGGCACTGGTCGAGGCGTCGATGGCCAAACTGTTCGCCTCGGAGATGGCCGAGAAGGTCTGCTCGATGGCGTTGCAAACCCTCGGTGGTTACGGTTACCTCAACGACTTCCCGCTGGAACGTATCTACCGCGACGTACGCGTCTGCCAGATCTACGAAGGCACCAGCGATATTCAGCGCATGGTTATTTCGCGCAATCTTTGACAAGGAATTTTAATCATGACTTACCAAACCATTCTGCTCGAAACCCACGGCCGCGTTGGCCTGATCACCCTCAACCGCCCGCAGGCGCTGAACGCGCTGAATGCGCAACTGGTCAGCGAAGTGAACCAGGCCCTTGATGCGCTGGAAGCAGATGCGAACATCGGTTGTATCGTCATCACCGGTTCGAAAAAGGCTTTTGCCGCGGGTGCCGATATAAAGGAAATGGCCGAACTGACTTACCCGCAGATCTACATGGACGATCTGTTCAGCGACAGTGACCGCGTGGCCAACCGGCGTAAGCCGATCATTGCCGCCGTCAACGGTTTTGCCCTTGGCGGTGGTTGTGAACTGGCGTTGATGTGCGACTTCATTCTGGCCGGTGACAACGCCAGATTCGGTCAGCCGGAAATCAACCTTGGCGTGTTGCCGGGCATGGGCGGCACTCAGCGCCTGACCCGCGCAGTAGGTAAGGCGAAAGCCATGGAAATGTGCCTGAGCGGACGTTTGATCGATGCAGTGGAGGCCGAGCGTTGCGGCATTGTTGCGCGGATCGTGCCGAGCGATGAACTGCTCGACGAAGCGCTGAAGGTTGCTGCGGTGATTGCCAGCAAATCGCTGCCGATTGCGATGATGATCAAGGAAAGTGTGAATCGTGCCTTTGAAGTGAACCTGACTGAGGGCGTGCGCTTCGAGCGTCGGGTGTTCCATGCGGCGTTTGCCACGCAGGATCAGAAGGAAGGGATGGCGGCGTTTATTGCCAAGCGTGAGGCTGAGTTCAAGGGCAAGTAACGCGTCTAGAGCGAAAAGCCCCTCACCCTAACCCTCTCCCGGAGGGAGAGGGGACTGATTGGGGGATGCTTGGGAGGTACGCCGACCTGAAAGTGCTTTATTGAATCCGTAATCGACCCGGTCTTTCAGGTCGACGTATAACGCCAGACACCTCGGTCGGCTCCCTCTCCCTCTGGGAGAGGGCTGGGGTGAGGGAAGGGGCCAACACCATCACAACTGATAGTTCTTCAGCTCCCGCGCAATCACCATCCGCTGAATCTCGCTCGACCCTTCATAGATCTGGGTAATCCGCGCATCGCGGTAATACTTCTCGACCGGATAATCCTCCAGATACCCATACCCGCCATGAATCTGAATCGCTGACGAACAGACCTTCTCGGCCATTTCCGACGCAAACAGTTTGGCCTGTGACGCCTCCGACAAACACGGTTTGCCCGCCGTGCGCAGTCGCGCCGCATGCAGGATCATCAGGCGCGCCGCGTTGATTTGCATGTGCATGTCGGCCAACAGATTGGCGATGCTCTGGTGCTCGTTGATCGGTTTGCCGAACTGGATGCGATCGCGCGAATACACCAGCGCCGCTTCAAACGCGGCACGGGCGATGCCCAATGCTTGCGCGGCGATGCCGATGCGTCCTCCTTCAAGGTTGGACAGGGCGATCGCCAGGCCTTTACCGCGTTCACCGAGCAGATTGGCCTCGGGAATGCTGCAGTCGTTCAGCGTCACCGCGCAGGTGTCGGAGGCGCGGATGCCCATCTTGTGTTCGGTGCGATCGACGATGAAGCCCGGGGTATCGGTCGGCACCAGAAACGCCGAAATGCCTTTCTTGCCCAGATCCGGATCGGTCACGGCAAAGACGATCGCCAGTTTCGCCCGTTTGCCGTTGCTGACAAATTGCTTGGCGCCGTTGATCACCCACTGGCCGTCACGCAGCTCGGCGCGGGTGCGCAGGTTGTGCGCCTCGGAACCGGCCTGCGGTTCGGTCAGGCAGAAGCAGCCGATGGTTTGCCCACTGGCCAGATCCGCCAGCCAGGTCTGTTTTTGCGCTTCGCTGCCGTAATTGAGCACCGGACCGCAGCCGACCGAGTTATGGATACTCATAAAGGCGCCGGTTGCGCCATCACCGGCAGAGATCTCTTCCACGGCCAAGGCATAGGCGACGTAATCGACGTAGGTGCCGCCCCATTCCTCGGGTACCACCATGCCGAGCAAACCGAGTTCGCCCATCTTCGCGACGAGCGCGTCATCGATCCAGCCAGCCTTTTCCCACGCCTGCGCATGGGGCGCGATTTCGCCACGGGCAAAGTCCCGGGCCATGTCGCGGATCATCACTTGTTCTTCAGTCAGTTCGAGATCGTGCATGGCTCAGCTCCCGCTCTCAGCAAACCCGTGGAAGAAACTCGCGACATGCTCTGCGTCCAGCGCAGCGAGGGTCGGCGGGTTCCAGTGCGGTGTCTTGTCTTTATCGATCAGCAGCGCGCGCACGCCTTCGATCAGGTCGCCGCGGGCGAACCACTGGCGATCCAGATGCAGTTCCAGCGCGAAGCACTGTTCCAGGCTCAAGTGGCGGCCGCGACGCAGCATCTCCAGGGTCACCGCCATGGCCAACGGCGAGCGGGTTTCCAGCAGGTCTGCCGTTGTGGTCGCCCATTCGTGGCTGTTGGCAACCGTCACTGCGCGTAGCTGCTCGACCATGCTCGGTACGTCCGGCAGGGCGAAGAAATGGTCGATGGCCGGGCGCAAAGCCTCAAGTGGCGCATCGGGCAAGGTTTGCACGGCGTGTTTGGCGAGCAGGTTTTGCAGGGCCTTGAGCGGCGTGTCCTGCCATTCCATCTGATCGAGTCTTTCGTCGAGCAGCGCCAGTTTGCTGCTGTCCAGATACCAGTCGGCCAAGCCGCAATACAGCGCGTCGGCGGCACGGATCTGCACGCCGCTGACCCCCAGATAGATGCCCAGCTCACCGGGAATGCGCGGCAGGAAATAACTGCCACCGACATCGGGGAAATAACCGATGGCCACTTCTGGCATCGCCAGACGGCTCTTCTCGGTGACCACGCGCAGATCGGCGCCTTGCACCAGGCCCATGCCGCCGCCGAGGACGAAACCGTCCATCAGCGCCAATACCGGTTTGCGGTAATGATGAATCGTCAGGTCGAGGGCGTATTCCTCGACGAAGAAATCTTCGTGCAGCGTATCGCCGCTTTTGAAACTGTCGTACAGGGAACGAATGTCGCCACCGGCACAGAAGGCTTTTTCACCGGCACCGCGCAGGACCACGGCGTGAACATCGATGTCAGTCGCCCACGCATCGAGCTGCTGTTGCAGCAAGCGCACCATGTCGAGGGTAATGGCATTGAGACCGGCGGGGCGGTTGAGGGTCAGGTGACCGATATGATTGCGAACCTCGGCCAGCACTTCGTTTTGCGTGGCATCCAAGGACGGGGTCCGCGGGGATGAAGCCTGAGCTGTCATCAGTAACTCCCTGCTTTTATTGTCTTTATTCGAGAAGCTCGCGCGCGAGCGTTACCGGATCGTAACAGTGCAAATTTGCCCTGTACAACCGGGATATTCGCAGGGGGAGTTTGCGTTTTTACATCACCCGAAATCACCGGGTTCCTATGTAGGAGCTGCCGAAGGCTCGGGCTGCGATCTGTTGACCTTTAAAACACAAGATCAAAAGATCGTCCGATCGCGGCCCGAGCCTTCGGCAGCTCCTACACGGGGTCAGCGGAATGTTTCGGTAATGCTGCGGCGCTTGGCGTGCAGTTCGCTGGAGTGAATCAGTTGCTCGAGATCTTCAGGGGTGACGTCGATAAACGCTTCCATCTCGGCCAAGGCAAGTTTCAGGTCTTCGGCGGTGATCGCCTGACTGTCGACCGGCCCAAGCACCGGCGCCGGTTCTGCCGGGCGTTTCGGGTAGCGGATGCGGGTCAGGTTGTTGTAGGCGAGCGCACTGAGCAGCATGCACGCGGCGCCGAGCATCACCGGTTCCATGGCTTTCCAGTCCATGGCGATTGTCGCCGGATCGGCCAGCACCAGCGTCAGCGCCAACGCGCCAGCGGGCGGATGCAGGCAGCGCAGCCAGCACATCAGGATCAGCGCCACACCCGCCGCCAGACAGGCGCTGCCAAGGGTTCGGCCAAGCACATGCGCCACCAGCAACGCGACCACGCCAGCACATAAATAGCCGCCGAGAATCGACCATGGCTGGGCGAGGGCGCCGGAGGACACGGCGAACAGCAACACCGCCGACGCGCCCAGCGGGCCGATCAGGTGGTAGGCCACTTCATGGCCGAACACCTGCGCGCACAGCCACACACTGAACAATGTGCCCAGCGCCATGCCGATGGCGGCGCGGCTCCATTCGGTCGGGCGGGTATTGATGGCGGCGGGCAACCAGCGAGCGAGCATGTGAATCCAATCCTTGCAGCAAATTCGAGGCAAAAAAAAGGACTTGTCCGGCATATCCGGAAAGCCCTCGAAGTGTTCCAACATTGGGGGAGGAACGCGCACAGTGTGCCGGGCAAACTCGATGCTGACAAATTCATATTAATGAAGATTTAGTGCATTAATGTTGAATTGAATCCGCGCGACGTCCGCTAAGAAAGCACAGGGTGCCGCCCATCGCGGTGAGTGCGCTCAAGGCATAGAACATCGTCGGTGCCGGTGTGTGCATCAGCAGGAAGCCGCAGATCACCGGGCTCAGTGCACCGCCCAGCGCCGCCAGATTCTGCGCGCCGTAGTAGCTGCCGCGCAGTTCTTCCGGAGCGAGGGTGTCGACAAAGAGGAACTCCGACGGGTAAATGATCATTTCGCCCAAGGTGAAGATGAACATGGCGATGCACCAGCTCAGCAAGCTGTCAGCCAGGCTGAAGCCGATAAGACCGAGAATGAACAGGCCGGTGCCGGCGGCGATCCAGTAGCGCAGTTTCTCGCGGCTGAGGAAGCGGCCGATCTGGTATTGCAGCAGGATCACCGTGATCGCGTTACAGGCGAGCAGGGCGGCCATGACTTGCAAGGCGCGCTTGGAGTCGCTGACCACCAGCAGGTATTGCGACAGATATAGGGTGAAGCGCCCGTGCACCACCGTGCTGAGCAGGCAACCGCAGGTGAACATGATCAGGGTGCGATCGTTTTTCAGGGTGACGAGGGTTTTCAGAAAGCTTGGCGGCTGACTGACCACGGCAATCGGGCTGGTGTCTTTGGGGATGCCGATCATCAGGAAGATACTGCCGAAGGCGATGGCGGCGGCGATCAGGAACGGTGCGATCGGGTAATGCCCGGCGATCACCACACCGAGCATCGGCCCGGTGGCGTAGCCGATGTTGGTCAGTGTATAGCGCAGGGAAAACGCCTTGGCCCGTTGGCTCATCGGCAGGTTTTCGCTGAGGATCGCCTTCGAGCCGATGAGGAACAGTGCCGACGCGGTTTCGGTAATCACCAGAGTCGCGGTGGTCAGGTACAGATCCTGGGCGAACGTCAGCAGGACGAAACCGATGGCACTGGAGAGCATGGCGACAATCAGCAGCCGGCGTTTTTCCAGGCGATCGATGATGTAGCCGCCATACAGCGCAAGCAGGGTGGCGATAAACACCGCAATGCCCAGCAGCAGCCCTACGTCCTGCTGGTTGAGACCGAGTTTGGTGCTCAGAAACAGCGTCAGCAGCGGGCTGGTGATGGCGCGGCTGACAACAATGGTCAGCGAGACAATCATCAGACGGCGGATGACGAGCGAGTAAGTGGCCACGGGGAATCGAATGTCCTTGTTTCAGTTGTTTTTGTGTTCGACTACAGACCGCGTCGTGCCCTTCGCGAGCAGGCTCGCTCCCACAGGGAATGTCTGAACAGTGAAGAACCCGTGTGGGAGCGAGCCTGCTCCCGAAGGCGCCAGATCAGCCAAATGCGTTCGGTCATGACAGATAGTCCCGATAGTGCTGCTCATAAACCGCTGCCGGGTGATCCGCGCCGACCGGTGCTGCGGTTTCTGCCCACCATTGCGCAACCTCGGCACCGGTGGCGATCCACACATCGTCATGTTGTTGAATGCCTTGCAGCAATTCGCGCAGCACGCTGATGCGTCCGGGTGTGGCGATGATTTCCGGGTGCAGGCGCAGCACATAACACAGGCCGAAGCGATGAAATCCGGCGAAGTCCATTTGCAGGTTGCCCAAGGTGTGACTGTAAGAGGCGATCCGCGATTGCGCCGGTGGCACGGCGGGGCTGAGATTGAAGGCGAAGTACGGTTCGTCTTCCAGTTCATAGTGCAACGGCAGTTCGATCACCTCAGGCGCAGTGGGATGGGCGAATGGCAGATCATCGCCGCGCCACGAAGAGGACCAGACGATGCCATGATCTTTCAACGCGGCCATAAAACCCGGCGCGCCGTTGCCGGCAGGGAGGCGAAACCCGCTCGGGCGTTGACCGGTCAGGGCTTCAAGTGCCGCACATCCTTTGCCGACGTCGGCACTTTGCTCCGCCAGATCAAGCCCGTCGTAATCCTGATGGTGGTAGCCGGCGCAAGCGATCTCATGCCCGCCGGCGCGAATCGCAGCGATGTGCTGCGGATTTTCTTCGGCGACGATACCGGGCACGAACCAGCTGCTGCGCACGCCCAGTTCCGCGAATAGGTCGAGCAAACGCGTGACGCCACGCTGGCTGCCATATCGCCAGACCGACAGGGTCTTGTCGCGACCTGCCACTTCCGGCGCCTGGGTGAGAATGCCGTGGATGTCGTTGTAATCGACGGTCAGCACAACTGCGCAGCGCTTGCCAGCGGGCCAGATCCTGGAATCAACCATGGTGATGCTCCTTCAGCCACCAACGGGCGACATCGCGGCAGGTGGCGAACCACACGTCATCTCGCTGGCGCATGTGTTCGAAGAGTTTTTCCAGCAACAGGATGCGTCCCGGTTTGCCGGTGATTTTCGGGTGGAACAGGGTGGTCAGGCACAGGCCTTCATTCATCGCGCCGTCGTATTCGCGCTGCCAGTTGTCGAGGGTCAACGCATAACTGGCGGTGCGATCAAGGCCGGACGGAAAGTTCGGCGCGCGGGTGTAGGCGAGGGAGGCGTAATCGTCCATCTCCCAGCGACCGGGGATTTCCACCAGCGGCGTGCTGTGGCCGGGGACGTTGACCAGATACGGGCGATCGTCGCCGCGCATGCTGCTGGAGTAAATGACGCCGTTGTCCGCAAGCATCGCCGGGGTTTCGGCGCGCCAGTCGCCGGACGGGGTACGGAAACCCTCGGCGCGGATGTGCAGGTGTTGCCAGAACACGTCCCTGGACTTGGCCATGACGGTTTGCTGTTGCTCCAGCGTCAGGGCGTAGAAAGATTCGTGTTTGTAGCCGTGATAAGCGACTTCATGGCCGCGCTCGACGATGGCCTGACATTGCTTCGGCCAGTTTTCCACGACCCATGCCGGGACGAAAAACGTGGTTGGCAACTTGAACGCATCGAGCAGATCGAGCAGGCGAGGCAGGGCGCGATAAGGGCCGTAGCCGCCGAAACCGAAGTACTCGGGTTTGTGCCAGATCGAGCCATTGAGCATGGCGTCGCCAGTCGGGCCGTCAAGGTCGAAGGCCAAGGCGAGGCAGGCTTTGTGTGGGTCGGGCCAGGTGGGTTGGCACGAAGACATGGTTGTGGCTCTCCGGTGTTGAATCAATAGAAAACCTCACCCCAGCCCTCTCCCGGAGGGAGAGGGCGCCGACCGAGGTGCTCTTTAGCGCGACATCGACCTGAAAGACCGCGCCGAGCTCAGGTTTCGAACACTTGAAGATCAGCTCCCTTTCCCCCTTGGGGGAGAGGGTTGGGGTGAGGGGGGGATCGATCTCGAAGGTTACTTGCCAGCGTTGATGGTCACTTCCTTGATCGCGCCCAGTTCCAGCTCCCACTTCTTCAGGATCGCGCCATAGCTGCCGTCATCGACCATGCTCTGCAGGGCAACCTTCACCGCTTCACTCAGCTCAGGCTTTTTCTTGCTCACACCAAGGCCGGTGAACTGCACGGAGATCGGCTGGCCGACGGTCTTGTACATGTCCTTTTCCTGAGTCTTCAGGTACGACAAAGTCTCGCTGCCTTGCATCGCCGCGTCGATGCGACTCTGGCGCAGTTGCGCACGAGCGTCGGCCGAGCCTTCGGTGCCGATCACGTTGATCGCCGGTTTGCCGGCCGCTTCGCAGTTGGCCTTGCTCCACGCGGCGATTTCCGCCGGGAACGTGGTGCGGCGGCTGGTGCCGACTTTCTTGCCGCACAGGTCGATGATCTCGTTGGTCGCGGCGTTCTTCTGCAAGGTGTAGAACTGCGGGCCGCTGGTGAAGTAGTCGACGAAGGTCACGCTGGCCTGACGCTCGGCGGTGTCGGTCATGCCCGACAGCACCATGTCGACGCGGTCGGTGGTCAGCGCGTTGATCATTTGCTCGAAGCCGGTTTCCTGCCATTTGATCTTCACCCCCAGACGTTCGGCGAGGGCATTGCCCAGGTCGTAGTCCAGGCCGGTGAGGGTGTTGGTCGCCGGGTCCTTGAAATCCATCGGTGGATAGTTGGGCATGATCGCGACGACGATCTCGCCTTTTTCCTTGATGCTGGCCGGCAAATCGGCGGCCACGGCGAAACCGCAAGACATGACGGACGCGAGTACAGCGGGGATTACGAAATTCTTCATGGTCGTTCTCTTATGCGTGTTGTGACACCAATCGGTGCTTAGGTTCGAACGGCAGAAATGAAGCTTTGGGTGCGCGGGTTTTGCGGACTTATTAGTATTTCTTCGGGGCTTCCAGCCTCCACGATCTGCCCGCCGTCCATGAACACCATGCGATTGGAAACCTCGCGGGCGAAGCCCAGTTCATGGGTGACGACGATCATGGTCATGCCGGTCTGCGCGAGATCTCGCATCACCGACAGCACCTCACCGACCAGTTCCGGGTCGAGTGCCGAAGTGGGTTCATCGAACAGCATCAGCTTCGGACGCATGGCCAACGCTCGTGCGATCGCCACACGTTGCTGCTGACCGCCCGACAATTCGATCGGATAGCTGTCGCGTTTGTCGGCGAGGCCGACGCGGGCCAGCAGTTCCAGGGCTTCTTCGTGCGCCTCTTTCGGCGAACGCTTGAGCACCTGGCACGGGCCTTCGATGATGTTTTGCAGCACAGTCATGTGCGGGAACAGGTTGAAACGCTGGAACACCATGCCGGTGGCCAGGCGTTGCCGGGCGATCTGCGACTCGTTGAGTTCGTGCAGTTTGTTGCCGACCACGCGGTAGCCGACCAGTTCGCCGTCAACCCAGAGGCCGCCCTTGTCGATCTTTTCCAACTGATTGACGCAGCGCAGCAGGGTGCTCTTGCCCGAGCCGGACGGGCCGATGATGCACAGCACTTCGCCTTGCTCGACCTCGATGTTGATGTCCTTGAGCGCGTGGTACTGGTCGTAATACTTGTTCAGGCTGACGGCCTTGACGATGCTTCTCATGTTCGACTCCTCAAGAACGCTTGCCGGCGCCGCGAGCGAAACGACGCTCCAGACGGCTTTGACCGAAGGACAGCACGGTGACGGTGGCCAGGTACCAGATACCGGCGACGATCAGTAGCTCCATCACGCGGGCGTTGGCGTAGTAGATGTTTTGCGCGTTGTAGAGCAGTTCCGAGTACTGGATCACGCTGGCCAGCGAGGTCATTTTGACCATGCCGATAAACTCGTTGCCGACCGGTGGAATGATGATGCGCATGGCCTGCGGCAGGATGATCCGGCGCAGCGCTTGCAGGCGCGGCATGCCGATCGACTTGGCGGCTTCGTACTGGCCGGTGTCCACCGACAGCAGGCCGGCGCGCACCACTTCAGCGGTGTAGGCGCCCTGATTGATGCTCAAACCGAGCAGCGCGGCCACGAACGGCGTCATCAGGCTGACGGTGTCGAGTTCGAACACGCCCGGAATGCCGATGGTGGGGAAAATCAACGCCAGGTTGAACCACAACAGCAGTTGCAGAATCAGCGGCGTACCGCGAAACAACCAGGTGTAGGTCACGGCCACGTAGCGCAGGATCGGGTTGGCCGACATGCGCATGATCGCCGTGATCACCCCGAAAACGATGCCCAGCGCCATGGCCAGCACCGCCATGATGATGGTGTTGAACAGGCCCCACATGATCGCTTCAGAGGTGAGGAACTGGCCGATGTACGACCATTCGATCTTGCCTTCGGCGAAGGCGCGCACCAGGCCGATAATCGCGATGACAATCACGGTAGCGAAGAAAATCCGCCCGTAATAGCGCCGAGGCACGTGCTGGTACTGGGTGATATCGAACTGGTTTTCCGCCAGTTTGCGCTCCGACTGGAGTCGTTCTGCCTGGGTCTGGCTCATGGTGTTTCTCCCAACTGTTCTTTCAAATCCAACACATTCCACTGTAGGAGCGAGCCTGCTCGCGAAGGCGACAGCACCTTCAACATCGCAGTTGGCTGACCCATCGCTTTCGCGAGCAGGCTCGCTCCCACAGGGTTTTGCGTTGGCGGCTTCAGAGGCGGAAGCCCTGGTAGTTTTCGGTCCACTGCTGTTGCGCGGCGAGGGTGGTTTTCAAGCGGCCGATCTGTTCGCGCACCTGTTGCGGCGCAGTACCACCCCAACCATTACGGGCCGCAATGGCGGCTTCCAGCGTCAGGCTGTCGCGCACATCGGCGGTCAGGCGTGGATCGATCTCGGCCAGCAGCGCCGGCGAGGCCTCCCACAATTCGATGCCGTGTTTTTCACAGGCCTGCACCAGCGCCCCGGTGATTTCGTGGGCTTCCTTGAACGGCACGCCGCGCACTGCCAGCCAGTCGGCAACCTCGGTGGCGAGGGTGAAACCCAGCGGGGCTTGGCGGCGCAATTCTTCGACGTTGACGGTCATGGTCGCGACCATCCCGGCCATGGCTGGCAGCACCAGCAGCAACGTGTCGACGCTGTCGAGCACGCCGTGCTTGTCTTCGCTGAGGTCGCGGTTGTACGACAGCGGCAAGGATTTCAGCGTCGACAGCAAACCAGTGAGATTGCCGATCAAGCGTCCGGCCTTGCCCCGCGCCAGTTCGGCGATGTCCGGGTTTTTCTTCTGCGGCATGATCGAGCTGCCAGTGGCGTAGGCATCGTCCAGATCGACCCAGCGGAATTGCCGTGATGACCACAGGCAAAACTCTTCGGCCAGCCGCGAAATGTTGATCCCGAGCATGCTGGCGATAAACAGGAATTCGGCGACGTGATCGCGGCTGGCGACGGCGTCGATGGAGTTTTCGCAGACCCCGGCGTAGCCCATTTCCTTGGCCGATTGCTGCGGCTGGCGGGCTATCGCCGAACCGGCCATGGCCGCTGCGCCGAGTGGCGACAATGAGGTGCGCGCGTCCCAGTCCACCAGACGCTGCACGTCCCGCAGCATCGATTGCGCGTGGGCCAGCAAGTGGTGAGCGAATACGATCGGTTGCGCCTGCTGCAAGTGAGTGAAACCCGGGCAGATGCTTTCGACGTGTTGCTCGGCCTGAGTCACCAGCGCTTGCTGCAAGGCGAGGACTTCGACGGCGAGGGTGCGTACGTGATCGCGCAGAAACAGGCGCAGGTCGTTGGCGGTCTGGTCGTTGCGCGAACGGCCGGCGCGCAGCTTGCCGCCGAGGGCGCCGAGGCGTTCGGTCAGCAGGCGTTCGATAAAGGTGTGAACGTCTTCGTCATCCAGCGTTGGCGCAATACGTCCGGCGCGGAAGTCGGCACCGATGCCGTCCAGGGCTTCCAGCATGGTGCGGGTTTCCTGCTCGTTGAGCAGACCGGCCCGCTGCAGTTCGCCGGCATGCGCCTTGGAACCGGCCAGATCGTACGGCGTCAGGCGGAAATAGCGCTCGGGGCACCGGGAGAGGGCGGCCAGGGCGGCTGAAGGGCCGCTTTTGAAACGGGCACCCCAGAGACGGTCGGTGGCTTGAGACATGTGTTGTTTTCCTCGTCGGTAACGCGAACTGAAATCGCTGTGCATGGCCGTGATCGTTGCTGGAAAGTCAGCAGACGGCGTCAGGCCAAAGCAGTGTTCAAGAGGGCAGTTGCTAGAGAGCGAGAACTGATCGAAGTGTCAGCTTTTAATGTTTCGAGATCAGTGAGTTGGCACTGATGTTCGGGATTTTTTGGCGGTTGCCAAGGCTGGTTTTCTGTGATCATTATTATTAGCCGGCGATGTTTTTGTTGTTGGACACAGATTGTTGAACATTGCGCCAGAGGTAAATCAGCATTATGGAAACCCCACTTTCCAATTCCGGAAACCCGCCGCCGAAAATGGCCCACCGAGCACCGCTGACCCTCAGCGGACTGGATTTCAAACTGCTCAAGGTGTTCAAGGCGGTGGTCGAGGCAGGAGGCTTCAGCGCCGCGCAAAACGAGCTGAACGTGGGCCTTGCGGCCATCAGCAAGCAGATCTCCGACCTGGAAATCCGCATCGGCATGCGTCTGTGCACACGCGGCCGCGAGGGGTTTCACCTGACCGAAGAAGGTCGCCTGGTGTATCAGGCGTCGATTGATCTGTTTGCGTCGGTGGACAACTTTCGTGATCGACTTAGTTCTGCGAAGAATGAACTTATCGGTGATCTGGGTGTGGGCGTTATCGACAATACGATCAGTGATGAAAACTCACCGCTAGTTGCCGCGCTAAAACAACTTAACGAACAATCGCCGAAGGTCAGGTTTCAACTTCAAGCATCGCAACTGGATGAAGTGGAAAGAGGCGTGGTAGAGGGGCGTTTAGTGGCTGGAATAGTGCCGGTTTATCAACGCCGTGAAGAGTTCGATTATTACCCGCTGTACGAGGAGCGCTCGGAAGTCTACTGCGCGGTCGGGCATCCGTTGTTCGACATGGCGGAGGCGCAAATGGGCAGCAATGTCTTGCAGGAATACGAGTGCATCAACCACCGCTACGCGATCCATCGCGACAAGCTCAACTATGCGCGCTATGACAGTTTCTCGGCGTCAGCGACCCAGGTCGAAGCCGTGGCCTTGCTGATCAAGACCGGCCGTTTCGTTGGTTTTCTGCCCCGGCATTACGCGGCAACGCTGGTGGCAGCAGGGCAGATGCGTGCGGTGCTGCCCGAGCGGATCAACATCATGACGCCGTTCAATCTGATCCTGCGGCACAACACCGTGCGCAGTCCGTTGGTGAAGGCATTCGCAGAGGCATTGGGCGTCGATCTGAAAGCCACGATCTGATTTCAAGGCAACGTCAGGCGCATGGCGCAGCGCCGGTGGCCGGGTAAACCGTGGGCGATTTCATCGTTCAAGGCGTCGACTAAATACCCGCTTGTTTCCTCGCTATTCAAACGCTGGAAACCGATCTTCTGATAGAACGGCGCATTCCACGGCACATCAACGAAGGTGGTCAGCGTCACGGCGCAAAGTTGTTGCGCCCAGGCATGCTCGATGACCGCCGACAGCAACTTGCGGCCAATACCCTGACCCTGAAAGTGCTGGCTGACGGACAGCTCCTCTACATGCAGTTGGTTATCGACCGGGACGGCCCGCAAGAACCCGGCAAGTTGCCCTTCAGGGGATCGTGCGACCCAAACCCTGGCCTGCTCGATGGCCTGTAAATGCAATTCGACGCCGGCCACTTCGGCGTCGGCCAGCCAGGCCAGTTGCGGATCGAGGCGAAACAGCCCGGCGGCCGAGCGTTCGATGGCGGGGAGGGCGGGCGCGTCAGCGGGCTGCGCAAGACGGATGGTCATATTCATGTAGGAGATGCCACAGTCTACGATTTTGAATTTGGGACGCGGAGCGTCCCAGGCTGCATGCCCACGCAGAGCGTGGGAACGATCAAGATCGCAGCCTTCGGCAGCGCCTACAAGGGATTAGCGTAAAGCAGGACGTAATCGTTTTTGTCGAAGCGGCCACTGAGTATCGGTTGCAATTCACACAGCGGCGTCCCCCGCAGGGCCAGAAAATCACTGCGATCCATCATCAGCCACGCCGGACCTTTGAGCGCCTCCAGTTGCTGGATCGAGTCGCTGAACTGCGGTTGCAGATCCTGCTCGATATTGACCATGAACTTAATCGCCTTCGCATCCTTGCCCATGCCATGCAACACCAGCGGCGCCGGGTTTTGTTGAACTTGGGCAAACACCGCGTGACTGAATCCCTGGGTGTCGTACAAACGCCGCTCCACCGGCTCGAACACTGCCGCGTACACCGTCCACAGCGCCAACACCGCAGACAACGCCAATACCTCGACACGCCAACGCGGGATCAACAATCGCGACAACGCCAAGAGTTGCAGCAGGCCCAGCACGATCAACACCAAAGACACTTCACTCAATTGCTCGGGAAAGCGCCGTCGAGCGACCAGTAACACAACCATCAACAATCCCGGCGTAACCAGCCAAACACCCAGCATCAACCCGCGCAACCAACGAAACACCCGCCCATGCGCGACCTGAAACGGATACGCCGCAATGATCGCCGCCATGGGCAGCATCGGCAGCAAATACCGCGCCTTCTTCGCCTGGGGAATCGACAGCCCGACCATCACAATCATTCCCGCCGCCGCGCAGTACTGCACCAGACGCAGCGCCGGGCCACGTTGCTGCGGTTTGCTCAGCCAGGCCGCCACCAGTACCAGTAATGCCAGCGGATAGGCCAGCGCGTAGTTGCCGAACGAACTGGTGAAGTAATACAGCGAACCGCTGACGCCTTCGCTGCCGTCCATGCGCCCCATGAACTGCATGCGGATCACGTCCTGCAAGAAGACCGGGCCACCGCTGAGTTTCGCCAGCCACAACAGCAGGCCGACACAGACTGCGAGCAACAGCGAAGCCAGTACGCCGAACACCAGCAGACGCGTCCACTCACGGTTGAGCAGGTAATAGCTGCACAGCATGCCGGTCGGCACCACCAGACCAATCGGTCCGCGAATGCCGAAGCCGAGCAGCAGCAACGCGAAGATCAGCGCCCAACGCCGCGAGTACGGTGCCAGCAGTCGATACATCAGCGTCACGATCAGCGCGCCGGCGCCGGCACTTGGCGCCCACGCCGTAAACGCATTCACCGCGCCGAACGGCAGCGACAGCAGCCAGATGAACAGCGTCGAAACCGCTGAATAATCCGCATACGGTTGATCATAGGTGGTCGGAAACACCGTCGGCCCATGCCGCAGCATTTCTTGCGCGAACAACACGAACCGCGAATCGAAACCGATCGGCGCCTGCCCGTAGACCCCGGCGATGAACACTAAAAACGCCAGCAGCCCTGCGATCAGGGACTGCCGGCGAATCTCAGGCGATAAGCTGATCAAGCGACATCGGACGCGTGTGGCCATTGTTGCAGCGGGATCGGCAACTTACGCGATTCGCCACGGCCCATCGGGAAGTACTGGAAGCCATTGCGCGCCAGTCGCTCGGCGTCGTACAGGTTGCGGCCGTCGAAAATCACCGGGGTGTTGAGGCGCTGTTTGATCAGATCGAAATCCGGCGCCTTGAACTGCTGCCATTCGGTGCAGATGATCAGTGCGTCGGCGCCGGGCAGTACCGATTCCGGCGTGCCCATCAACATCAGCTTCGACTCGTCCGGGTAAAGGTTCTGGGTTTCCTGCATGGCTTCCGGGTCGAAGGCGCGCACGCTGGCACCGGCGGCCCACAGCTCCTCCAGCAGGACACGGCTTGGCGCATCGCGCATGTCATCGGTGTTGGGTTTGAACGCCAGCCCCCACAGGGCGAAAGTCTTGCCGCGCAGATCACCCTTGTAGAACGCGTTGATGCGCTCGAACAGCTTGTGTTTCTGCCGCTGGTTGATCGCCTCGACCGCTTGCAGCAAGTCGCTGAAGCAGTGCGCTTCTTCGGCGCTGTGAATCAATGCGCGCATGTCTTTGGGGAAGCACGAGCCGCCATAACCGCAGCCGGGGTAGATGAAGTGGTAACCGATGCGCGTGTCGGCACCGATGCCCTGGCGTACCGATTCGATGTCGGCGCCCAGGTGCTCGGCCAGTTCGGCGATCTGGTTGATGAAGCTGATCTTGGTCGCCAGCATGCAGTTGGCGGCGTACTTGGTCAGCTCAGCGCTGCGCAGATCCATGAACATGATGCGGTCATGGTTGCGGTTGAATGGCGAGTACAGATCGCGCATTACGTCGCGCACCTCATCACCTTCGCAGCCGATGACGATACGGTCCGGGCGGCGGCAGTCAGCGACTGCCGAGCCTTCCTTGAGAAATTCCGGGTTGGAGACGATATCGAACTGCAGCAGGCGGCCGACCTTGATCAAGGCTTTTTCGATGTGCGTGCGCAGGGTGTCGCCCGTGCCTACCGGCACCGTGGATTTCTCGACGATGATCACCGGCTGTTCGCGATGGCGGGCAATGGCATCGCCGACCGATAGCACGTAGCGCAGATCGGCCGAACCGTCCTCACGCGACGGCGTACCCACGGCAATGAACGCTACCCGACCGTGCTGCACGGCGAGTTTTTCATCGGTGGTGAATTGCAGGCGTTTCGAATCCAGACCTTCGCGCACCAGGCTGGCCAGCCCCGGCTCAAAAATGCTGACATGACCCTGGCGCAACAGGTCGACCTTCTTCTGGTCGACATCCATGCACACGACATCATGGCCGACCTCGGCCAACACAGCCGCTTGCACCAGACCGACGTAACCGCTGCCAAATACTGTGATTTTCATGGAGCACTCCTGAATTCGGGCGCACGAGCCGGACGAGTGTTGATGGTGATGACCCCGAGCATGACCAGCGCCACGCCCAGTGATTTAGTGAAACTAAAAGATTCGTTGAACAGCGGCAGACTGGCCGCCAGCAGATAAACCAGCGCATAGCTGATGCTCAGCAGCGAGTAAGCCCGGCCCAACGGCAGATCGCGCAGGGCGGCGAGCCAGCAAAGCATCGACAGGGCGTAGGCAAAAATCGCCGCAATGACCACGGCCAGGGCCAGGGCCAGCCAATCGAGGCTGTCGATGTGCAGCCATTGTTCCGGCACGGGCAGGCGGGTCATGCTCCAGCGCATGCCCAATTGCGCAGCGCTGACGAAGAACACACTGCCTAGCGCGAAGGTGATGCCGCGACGTTGATTCATGACTGTTGTCCCAGCAAAACCACGCCGCCGATCACCAATGCCACGCCAAGCCAATGCTGGCGGTCGATGGGTTCACGGAAGACGAAGCGCGCGATCAGGGTGATCAGCACAAAGTTGAGGCTGAGCATCGGGTAGGCGATGCCGACTTCCAGACGCTGCAACACCAGCAGCCAAACCAACAGACCCGAGCCGAGGGCGAGCAGGGCCAGCCACAACCACGGCGTACGCAGTTTGTCGGCCCAGCCCGACTCGACACCGCGCCAGCTCTCCACGGCGTGCTTCTGCGCAACCTGCCCGAGGCAGGTGAGCAGGCACGCAGCCAACAGCAGCAACAGGCTCATGACGCCTCCTTGGGCAGGATCATGATCACCAGGTTGCCCTGCTCATAACGGACGCCGTCCTTTGGCAATCTGTCGATTTCGTCCAGTTCGTCCTGCCCCTTGACGCGCATCACCACGCCGACCGCACCGCTGCGGCGTGCCTCGCGCATCCACTGTTGCACGTGATCGGGATCGACCCGCTGTTGAATGCCGTCAGGATAGGCAAGGCCATATTTCAATTCGCCTATCGTGTTGTACAACGCGACTTGCGGGGTTTTCAGGCGCCAGGCCAGTGCGGACGCGGCACCGAGGTCGTTACTCAGCAGGTGGGTGGTTTGCGCCAGTTCGGTGACGTGATGCTTGATGAACTGATCCGGCATCTTGTTGGCGACCACCGATTTGGGCAGCGCCGCCGGCAACACCGCGATCAGCAACAGGCTGCCCAGCGCCGGAGCCGCCCAGCATTGCAGCGGCAGAAAGGCTTGCAGCAGGTTGGCGATGATCCAGCCGATCAGGGCAATGAACACCAGCACCAGGCTGTGCAGTTCGTGGTCGTAGACCGGTTTGGTCAGTTGCAGATAGACCAGCGCGATCAACGTGACGATGCCCAGCAACAGATTCAGCACACCGTTGATGCTCAGCGCCCGACCTTGCTCCAGACGCAAACGATCGGCCAGCGCATTGCCCAGCAGCAACGCCATCGGCAGCAGGCACGGCAGGATGTAGGTCGGCAATTTGCCGTTGCTCAGGCTGAAAAACAGCAGCGGCATCAGCAGCCACAGCAGCAAAAACACGACTTTGGGCTGAGCGCGGCTTTGCCAGGCTTGCTTGAACGCGGTCGGCAACAACCCGATCCACGGTAGACTGAACGCGACCAGCAGCGGCAAGTAAAACCACCACGGCGCATCGTGTTGTGCGTCATCACCGGCAAAGCGACGAATGTGTTCGTGCCAGAAGAAGAACCGCCAGTAGTCCGGTTCCTGCGCATGCACCGAAAGCACCCACGGCAGGCTGACGAGGATCGCCACGGCAATCGCCACCGGGCCGAACATCAGCAGTTCACGCCAGCGTTTTTGCCAGAGCATCCACGGCAGGGCGATCAGCACCGGCAGCAACCAGGCGAGAAAGCCTTTGGTCATGAAACCCATGCCACACGCCAGCCCCAGAACAGCCCAGGCCGCTATGCGCTTGCCGTTGGTGTGGCTGTCGACGGCAAACCACAGCGCCACCAGACTCAGATTGACCCAGCAGGTGAACTGCGGATCGAGGTTGGCGTAACCGGCCTGACCGGCAACAATCGTGAAGCTCATGTAGAGCAGGGCGCAGACGAAGCTTTTACGCGGCTCGTCCCACAAGCGCCGGGCGAGCAGATAGCACAGCAGCACACTCAACCCGGTGCTCAGCGCCGATGCAAAGCGCACGCCGAACAGGTTCTGCCCGAACAACGCCTGACCCAGCGCGATCATCCAGTAGCCGGCAATTGGCTTCTCGAAATAACGCAGGCTCATGAAGTGCGGCGACACCCAGTTGCCACTGAGCAGCATGTCCTGGCTGATCTGTGCGTAACGAGTCTCATCAGGAATCCACAAACCGTGCGTGCCCAGCGGCAGCAGGTAAGCCAATAAGCAAATACCCAGCAACAGCAGTGGCAGCGTCCAGCGTTTAATCATGCGCCTTGCACTCCCAGCCAGCCTTCACGGCCGTCGAGGGTGCCGCGTTGCACGCGCCCCACGGGCAAGGTGTTGAAGAACTCGGGCAGCAAGTCGCCCAGTGGTTTGAAGTCGATTTGGCGCTGACGCGCATCGGCGAGTAATTGACGAAAACCCTCAGCCATCAGAATCCCTTCTACTTCGGCATGAATGGTGTAGACGTTGAGCTGTTGCGGGCGGAAGTGATCAAGGATGAAACCGTTGAAATCCCGCGCCGCGACGATGGGGCCGACGACTTCATCGAAGGTCGGCAGGTCCACCGGAATCTGCGGCGTGCCAGGCGTGCCATCGGCCAACAGCGGACGAAACAGACGCCGCCCACGGCAATCGCTGTTGTAGCGAAAACCGAAGGCTTGCTTGGCCTCGATCACGCGCTCGTCGGCACGCCAACCGGCGGCGGCCGAGCACTGGATTTTCTCGCCGAGAATGTCGCTCAAGGTGTCGACGCCCTGACGGATCTGCTCGATCAGTTGCGTGTCGCTCCAGCGCCCGGCATTGGCCTGCCAGCCGTGGTGATCCCACGCATGCAAACCCACTTCATGACCGGCATCACGGGCCTGACGCATCAGGTGCCCGAGATCGCGGCCAATCGGCTTGCCCGGCCACGCGGTGCCGGCCAGCAGAATGTCCCAGCCGTACAGGCCGGCCGCATTGGAGCGGAGCATCTTCCAGAGAAACTGCGGGCGGATCAGGCGCCACAGATGCCGGCCCATGTTGTCAGGGCCGACACTGAAGAAGAACGTTGCCTTGACCTGCGCCTCGTCGAGCATTTCCAGCAAGCGCGGCACACCTTCACGGGTGCCGCGAAAGGTGTCGACGTCGATGCGTAGACCGGCCTGCATTAGCGCTTGTCCGCTTGTTCGAGCATGGCTTCACGCAAGAAGAAGTCGAGCGTGTTGCCAATGGTCTCGCGCATTTCCACGGTCGGCGTCCAGTCGAGCAGACGTTTGGCGTTGGCGATGCTGGGTTTACGGTGTTCGACGTCCTGGTAACCGGCACCGTAGAACGCCTTGCTCTCGACATCGCGGAAACCGGCGAACGGCGGGAAGTTGTCGCGCAGCGGATGCGCTTCGAACTGACGCAGCAGCTCTTCACCCAACTGACGAATGCTGGCTTCGTTGTCCGGGTTGCCGATGTTGATGATCTGGCCGTTGCAGACGTCGTTGTCGTTATCGATGATCCGTGCAAGTGCCTCGACGCCGTCAGCGATGTCGGTGAAGCAGCGTTTTTGCTCGCCACCGTCGAACAGGCGAATCGGCGTGCCTTCGACCAGGTTGAGGATCAACTGGGTGATGGCGCGGGAGCTGCCGATGCGTGCCGAGTCCAGGCGATCGAGACGCGGGCCCATCCAGTTGAACGGGCGGAACAGGGTGAAATTCAGACCCTTGGCGCCGTAGGCCCAGATCACCCGGTCCAGCAGTTGCTTGGACACGGAGTAGATCCAGCGCTGCTTGTTGATCGGGCCGACCACCAGGTTGGAAGTGTCTTCATCGAAGTGTTTGTCCTGGCACATGCCATAGACTTCCGAGGTCGACGGGAAGATCACGCGCTTGTTGTACTTGACGCAGTAGCGCACCAGTTTCAGGTTTTCTTCGAAGTCGAGTTCGAACACACGCAGCGGGTTGCGGGTGTATTCGATCGGCGTGGCGATGGCCACCAGCGGCAGGACCACGTCGCACTTCTTGATGTGGTACTCGATCCACTCGGAGTGAATGCTGATGTCGCCTTCGACGTAGTGGAAGTGCGGATGGCTGCGCAGACGCTCGATCGCGTCGGAACCGATGTCCAGACCATAGACTTCGTAGCGGTCATCACGCAGCAGGCGCTCAGACAAGTGATTGCCGATAAAACCGTTGACGCCGAGGATCAGCACGCGAGTACGGCGTGGCGCACGGCCGGACTCGGCACCGCGCAACAGCGAGCCGTCGACCAGACCCAGTTCACTGGCCAGTTGCGGGCCGCTGAGGAACAGACCGTTGTCGTTGCGCTGACCGGAGAGGATCACCAGCGAATCTTCGCCGCAGGCAATGCGCAGCGGATTGACGCTGATTACTCGGCCCGGTGCCTGGCCGTCGTTGCCCTTGGCAACTTCAGCGCTCCAGACGATCAGTTTGTGCTCGCCCACAGCGCAGAACGCGCCCGGGTAAGGTTGGGTCACGGCACGCACGAGATTGAACAGTTGCTCGGCCGGTTTCGCCCAGACCAGTTTGCCGTCCGCGGCGGTGCGACGACCGAACACCGTGGCTTTCGATTCGTCTTGTGGGGTTTCGCTGATCTTGCCTTGCAGCATGGCCGGCAAGGTGTCGCGCAGCAGATCCGTCGCGGCGATGCGCAATTTGCCGTGCAGGCTCAACGCGGTGTCGCTGCGTTCAATGGCGATACGCTGTTGGGCAACAATGGCGCCGGCATCGGCACGTTTGACCATGCGGTGCAAAGTGACGCCGGTTTCGCTTTCGCCGTTGACCAGTACCCAGTTGGCCGGGGCGCGGCCACGGTAGCTTGGCAGCAGCGAACCGTGCAGGTTGAACGCACCTTTTTTCGCCAGTGCCAGCAGCGGCTCGCTTAGCAGGTTGCGATAGTAGAACGAGAAAATATATTCAGGATCGAGCTTGGCGATGCGCTCGATCCACAGCGGGTGGTTGACGTCTTCCGGCGCATGCACCGGGATGCCTTTGGTGGCGCACAGTTGTGCGACCGAGCTGTAAAACGCGTTCTCTTTCGGGTCATCGGCGTGAGTGAACACCGCCGCAATGTCATAGCCGCTGTCGAGCAGGGCTTGAATGCCGGCGCAGCCAATATCGTGGTAAGCGAAGACAACAGTTTTTGCACTCATGAGTGAACCTGACCGGTAGTAGAAGTAGAAGAGAGACCGTCAACCGTGACGGCAGGCGCTGGCTCGGCGGCGTGGCTGCGCAAGACTTTTTCGATGAAGAAACGCGGGCGGGCGCGCACGTCGCTGTACATGCGCCCCAGGTATTCGCCGAGCAGGCCCATGCCGATGAACTGGCCACCGGTGAACACAAACAGCACCGCGAACAGCACGAACATGCCGTCACCGGCCCAGCCGGAACCGAAAGCCAGACGCATAACGATCAGTGCGAAAGCAAACAGCAACCCAAACCCGGCCATGGTGAAACCGACGATGCTCAGCAGGCGCAAAGGTGTAGTGGTCATGCAGGTGATCAGGTCGAACATCAGGTTGATCAGGCGCATCGGGCTGTACTTCGAATCGCCGTGCTCACGTTCGGCGTGAGCCACGACGATTTCGGTGGTGTGGCGGGCGAAGCTGTTGGCCAGAATCGGGATGAAGGTGCTGCGTTCACGGCAGGCGAGCATTGCGTCGATGATCGTCCGGCGGTAAGCGCGGAGCATGCAGCCGTAGTCGCTCATGGCGACGCCGGTGGAGCGTTGCACGGCGAGGTTGATCAGCTTCGACGGATAGCGGCGCAGGGCCGAATCCTGGCGGTTGCCGCGCACGGTGCCGACCACGTCGTAACCCTTTTCCGCTTCGGCGACCAGCCGCGGGATTTCTTCCGGCGGGTTCTGCAGGTCGGCGTCGAGGGTGATCACCACATCGCCTTTGCATTGTTCGAAACCGGCCATGATTGCTGCGTGCTGGCCGTAGTTACGGTTGAGGATGACCGCCACGAACGGGCTGTCTTCACGGGTCGCGGCTTCTTCCAGAAGGTTGGCGGACTCGTCACGGCTGCCGTCGTCGACGAGGACAATTTCAAAGTCGTGACGCAGCATCTTGCAGGCGGCTTCAGTACGGCGCAGCAGTTCCGGCAGGCTGTCCTGTTCGTTGTAGACCGGGATGACGATCGACACACAGCGGATCGGATAGGTTTTCACGGGCGTTTGTCCATAAGGGTGGCGATGGCGCCGACCACGCGATCAAGGTCCTGATCGCTCATGTCGGGGAACAACGGAATCGAGCACAGCCGCGCCGAGTTCCACTCGGTGTCGGGCAGGTAAAGGTCGGGGTCACGCTGGCGATACCAGGTGTGCAAGTGGGTGGCGATGAAATGGATGCCGGAGCCAATGCCTTGGTCCTGCAAGCCTTTCATGAAGGCTTCGCGGTCCATGCCGCAGCGCTCGCTGTCGATGCGCAGGATGAACAGGTGCCAGGCGTGGGTTTGTGCGTAGGCGGGCAGGGCCAGCGTTTGCACCGGCAGGCCTTCGAGTTTTTGCCGGTAGGCGGCGGCCAGTTCGGTGCGGCGCGCATTGATTGCGTCGAGACGCTCCAGTTGCACCAGGGCAATCGCGGCATTGATGTCGGCGAGGTTGTATTTGAACCCCGGTTCCATCACTTGCGCCTGCGGCTTGCGGCCACCGGTCAGACGATCGTAGGCGTCGACGCCGAGACCGTGGAACTTGAGCATGCGCACGCGGCTGGCCAGCGCTTCGTCGTCGGTGACGAACATCGCGCCTTCGGCGCAGGTCATGTTCTTGATCGCGTGGAAGGAGAAAATCGCCGTGCCTTGCACACCGACGTGCCGGCCCTTGTAACGGGTGCCAGCAGCGTGGGCGGCGTCTTCGATAATGGCGATGCCGTGTTTGTCGGCCAGCGCGTACAGCGGATCAAGATCAAACGCGGCGCCGGCGTAATGCACAGGAATGATTGCTTTGGTGCGTGGGGTGATGGCGGCTTCGATGCGCGCGGCATCGGTCATCAGGGTGTCGCGATCAACGTCGACGAACACCGGTGTGGCGCCGAGCAGGGAGATCATGTTGGCGGTCGAGACCCAGGTCTGCGACGGGGTGATGACCTCGTCACCCGGGCCAATGCCCAAGGCCAGCAAAGTGATGTGCATGCCGCCGGTGGCCGAGGAAAGTGCCACGGCGTGTTTGCAACCGACATAGTTGGCGAAGTGTTCTTCCAGTGCCTGGTTTTTAGGGCCGGTGGTAATCCACCCTGACCGCAATACTTGTTCAACGGCGGCTATTTCTTCATCGCCGATACTCGGGCGGGAAAACGGCAGAAACGCTTGACTCATAAGAACCTCGAGGCGATAGCCATCCTTCAGCCGATTGTCTGAAAAACACGGAATTTCAAAGGGTTGAGATACCGATCGGGGGATACCTGATTGACTTTTCAGTCCGCGGTCGGCAGGGTTGCAGGCCTTTCGGGGCAACCTGTTGTAACTAAGGTTATGCGCGTTTTTGTGAAAGGAACATGAAAAAACGGTCGGCGATTCGTCTATCTGTAAGCCATACAGCCACCGTTCAGACTTCTTCCGTTTATCGGCTGTTTTAGTAGAAAAGTTTTACGGAAGAGTCGCTCTTTATATAAGTTTCTTTGCACTTTTAAGTTGTTTTGTTGAACTGTTTTCTATTCAAGGCCGTTTCGTTTGATTGACTTGTCGAGTACTGAATCCACCCCGTCCAACACTAATCCGCTGACGCTTTATCTGGCCCGCCTGGCGCCGTCCAGCCAACTGACCATGCGTTATGTCTTGCAGGACGCCGCTGACCGTCTTGGTTTTGAAGACGTGGACATCGAGGAAATCCCCTGGCACGGGCTGCAACCGGAAGACGTCGTGGCGCTGGTCGCCGCATTGCGCTCCGACGGTTATGCGCCGAATACCTCGTCGCTGTACGTGAATGCCGTGCGCGGTGTGATGAATGAAGCCTGGCGCATGAGCCTGATCAGCCAGGATCATCTGCTGAAAATGCGTTCGGTCAAAGGCATCGCCGGCACGCGGTTATCTCAGGGGCGCAACTTGAAGCGCACCTTGATTCACGAATTGATGGAAGTCTGCGCCGCTGATCCGCGTCCGCAAGGGCTGCGCGACGCAGCGGTGATTGCGTTGTTGTACGGCACCGGCATGCGTAAATCAGAGTCGGTGGACCTGGACTTGAATCAGGTCGATTTCACGGAGCGCAGCCTGACCGTCACCGGCAAAGGCAATAAGCAACTGATCAAGTACGCACCGGCCTGGGCGTTCGCCAAACTCGATGCATGGCTGGAGCTGCGGCGTTCAGAGCTGAAGGAGGGCGAGAGTGACGATGCCTTTCTGTTCAACCGTATCCGTCGCGGCAGTCATATCACCCGCGAGCGCATCACCAAACACGCGATCTATTACATCGCCCGTCAGCGTGGCACCCAGGTCGGGGTGAAGATCATGCCGCACGATTTCCGCCGTTCGTTTATCACGCGGGTGATCGAGGAGCATGATTTGTCGATTGCGCAGAAACTGGCGCACCACAGCAACATCCAGACCACCGCCAACTACGATGTGCGTGATGACAACGAGCGGCGGCGTGCGGTGGATCGCTTCGATCTGTAGGTCCGTCAGGACGGGGAAGGGCAGGTGCGCGCGTTGCCGGTTGCCGCCCGACTGATCTGCTCGGCCAGCCGTTTGACGTTGTGCTGCTGGGCCCCCACCAGATCATCGATGGTCGGGCCGGACGGTGTTTGCAGGGTCGAACGGCAGGTCAGCGAGCCATTGTCAGTGGCGCCGACAGGACGCAAGCGCCATTTGGCGTCGATCAGGCCGTACTGACCGGGGATCGAGTCGAAGCGTTGCACTTCGATGCGCACCGAAACGTTGCCTTGCCCACCGGTATTGCTCAATTGATCGGCCAACGCACCGCGCAACTCATCCGCCAGTGTCGCGCCCCACCAATCAGTTTCAAGAATCGCCAGGCCGCTGTTGCCCTGGCGGATAACGATTTGCGCACGGTCGACCTGCGGCGGCACGCTCAGCGCTTCAATCGGAATCTGCGCGCCGGTCCGTGTGTTGGCGATCTGCACCGGCGTCAGGGTGTGAAAGCTGATCGGGTCGCTGCGACAGGCGCTCAGCAGCATGAACGCAGCGAGCACGGTGATCTTTAGCGGTAAAGCCATTGTGTTAGCTCCTGTGCTCAATTGCGTGGCGGTCCTTTCAGATCGATAGGTGCTGCGTTATCGGGGCGACCACGAATCAGCGATTCCGGATGACGACCGAGGTAATCCGACAGCTCACGCAGCGAACGCGACATGCGCCCGAGTTCGTCGAGGGTTTCCGTGAGTTTCTCGCGTTGTGGCGAATCTTCGGCCAGGGTTGAACTGGCGGACTGCAAGGTCTTGCTGACGTCGGCGAGCGTGCTCTGCACGCCCGGCAGGGTCTTGGCGTTGAACTGAGTCAGACCTTTGCGCAGCTCGATCAGATTGCTGTCGAGGTTGTTGGCGATGCGATCCACTGGCAACTTGTTGAGCTTGTCGACCACCGCTTCGAGTTTTTCCTGCAACTGTTCGAGGCTGCCGGGCACGGTCGGTAGAACGACCGGGCGAGCGCTCGGGTCGAACGCGACTTTCTCCGCTTTCGGGAAGAAGTCCAACGCGACGTACAACTGGCCGGTCAGCAGGTTGCCACTGCGCGCCTGGGCACGCAGGCCATTATCGACGAAGGTGCCCAGCAAGCGGATGCCAGCGGCTTCGTCGTTGGGGTCGTGCTTGAATTCGGTGAGCATCTTTTTGTAGGCCTGACCGAGACGCTGCGGGTAAATGACGATACCGACGTTAAGCGGGAAGGTGCGTTTTTTCGCATCGAAATCCAGGTTGATGCCCACGACCCGGCCGATTTCCATACCGAGGAACTCGACCGGCGCATCGACCTTGAGCCCGCGCAGTGACTGTTCGAAACGCAGCACCATGTATTGCGCCTTGCCATTCGGTGGGGCGAGGGCGCTCTGCTGGTCGGCGAACAGTTCGAAATCTTTGTCGTCTGCGGCGGCCACATCGTTGGGACTGTAATCCGGAGCACGGAACGCAATCCCGCCCACCAGCATGGTCGACAGCGATTCGGTCTTCACGGCAAAGCCGTTGGCACCGACATTGATGTCGATGCCGCTGGCATTCCAGAAACGGGTGTTTTCAGTGACGAACGCGTCGTTCGGCGCGTGAATGAACACCTCGATATCCACCCCTTTGCCTTCGGGGTTGAGGGCGTAGGTGACGACCTGGCCGACCGGAATCTTGCGGTAATAAACCGGTGAACCGATATCCAGTGAACCGAGGTCCGGCGCATGCAGCATGAAGCGCTTGCCGGGTTCGCCGTAGGTGATCGGCGGCGGATTTTCCAGGCCTTTGAAGTGTTTGGCGCGGTTGTCGGCCTGACCGATGTCGGCACCGATGTAGTCACCGGAAAGCAGGGTGTCGATACCCGAAACGCCGCCGGCGCCAATGCGCGGGCGCACCACCCAGAACTGTGAGTCTTCGCGCGTGAAGGTTTCCGCCTGTTTTGACAGTTTAATGGTGGCGTCGACACTTTTCTGGTCGTTACTCAACTCGACGTCCGTCACCTGACCGATGACCACGTTGCGGTATTTGACCTCGGTCTTGTTGGCCGTCAGGCCGCTGCCGGTCTTGAAGTTGACGATGATCGTCGGCCCTTCCTGCATCACGTTGTGCACCACCAGCGAGATGCCCACCAGCACCGCCACAATCGGCACGATCCAGACGAGTGAAATACTGAAACGGCGGGTTTTGACTGGGGCTTGGCCGGGTGCTCGCGGCTCGTCGGTGGCTGACGACTTCATCCATGTCCTCCTCGATTGATTGGGCACTGAGCGTCAGGAACGCCAAAGCACCTCATCAATATAGAAGTGCTTGGCGATAGAGCAAATGTGAATAGCTCACCTGCGCTCGATGATCGTTCCCACGCTCTGCGTGGGAATGCAGCCCGTGACGCTCCGCGTCACTGGACGCAAAGCGTCCCTTGAGGCATTCCCACGCAGAGCGTGGGAACGATCAAAGCCGGGAACGATCAGATCGTGTCAGCGCGGTTTGTGCTGTCAGCCGAGCATTTCCCGCAGGCGATACCAGAACATGCCCAGTGCCAGCAGTGGCGAACGCAAGGCCGGACCGCCCGGGAAGGTCATGTGCGGCACGCCGCTGAACACGTCAATGCCTTGGCTGTGACCGGCATGAATCGCCTCGCCGAGCAGTTTCGCGCACCAGTGCGTGACGTTCAGGCCATGGCCGGAATAGCCCTGCGCATAGAACACGTTCGGGTGCTGCTTGAGCCGGCCGACCTGTGGAAAGCGGTTGGCGGTGATGCCAATCTTGCCGCCCCACTGGTAATCGATGCGCACGTCGGCCAGTTGCGGGAAGACCTTGAGCATCTTCGGGCGCATGTAAGCGGCGATGTCCGCCGGATCACGCCCGGAATAGTGGCACGCACCGCCGAACAGCAGGCGTCGGTCCGCCGAGAGCCGGTAGTAATCGAGGCCGACTTTCTGGTCGCACACCGCCAGATTGTGCGGGATCAGTTGCGCGGCGCGCGCCTCGGACAACGGTTCGGTGGCGATGATGTAACTGCCGGCCGGCAGCACCTTGCCACTGAGTTGCTGTTCGAGGTCGTCCAGATGCGCATTGCAGCCGAGCACCAGACTGCCAGCCCGCACCGTGCCGCTTGCGCAGCGCACCTGCACGGTCGGGCCATGGATGATTTCCAGCACTTCACTCTGCTCGAAAATCCTTACGCCCAACGATGCTGCAAGTCGCGCTTCGCCTTGCACCAAATCCAGCGGATGCAGATGACCGGACCCCATGTCGACCAGGCCACCGGCATAGATGTCGGAGTTGACCACCTGCTGGCGCACCTGCTCGGGGCCGATCAGGCGGGTTTCATGGGCATAGCCGAGTTCGGCGAGGTCGACCAATTCATCCTTGAAGGCAGCGAACTGCGCCGGGGTGTTGGCCAGATCGCAGAAGCCCCAGCGCAGATCACATTCGATGCCGTTGTCGCCGATGCGCTGACGCACCAGTTCGACCGAATCGATGCCGGCGCGCTGCAAGTAACGCACGCCTTCCTGACCGACATACTTGGCGAACCCCGTGACCTCATGACCGATCCCGCGAATCAACTGGCCGCCATTGCGCCCACTGGCGCCCCAGCCGATGCGCCGGGCTTCGATCAACACCACCGACAACCCGCGTTGCGCCAGTTCGATGGCCGTGTTGACCCCGGTGAATCCGCCGCCGATCACGCAGACATCGGCAGTCAAGTCACCGTCCAGCAGCGGATAAGGTGTGCTCGCCCGGGCCGAAGCGGCGTAGTAAGAGCGAGCGTGTTCTTGGGTGTACTGATTCATTTGTTCGACTTCACTTTGCTCCAGGATCGGGTCATCAGTCGCATGATCGCCTGGGGCGGGGTAGAGGAGATGTAGAGCTTGTCGAGCACTGCCTGGGATGGGTAAACCTCAGGGTTGTTGACCAGCTCTTGATCCATGTATTGCTTGGCGGCCGGGTTCGGGTTGGCGTAACCGACCGAAGCGCTGACTTTGGCGATTACTTGCGGATCGAGCAGGTAATTGATGAAAGCGTGCGCTTCTTTGGTGTTGCTCGCATCGGCGGGGATGGCCAACAGATCAAACCAGAGGTTGGCGCCTTCCTTCGGAATGGCGTAAGCGATGTTCACGCCGTTCTTGGCTTCCTTGGCGCGGTTGGCGGCCTGGAACACGTCGCCGGAGTAACCGAAGGCTACGCAAATATCGCCGTTGGCCAGATCCGACACGTATTTCGAAGAATGGAAATAGGTGATGTATGGACGGATGCTCAGCAGTTTCGCTTCAGCCTTTTTATAGTCTTCCGGGTTTTCGCTGCGCGGGTCCATGCCCATGTAATTGAGTACCGCCGGGAAGACTTCGTCGGCGGAGTCCATCATCGACACCCCGCACTGGCTGAGTTTCTTCAGGTTCTCAGGCTCGAACAGCACGGCCCAGGAATCGATGTGGTCGACGCCCAGCACTTGCTTGACCTTGTCGACGTTGTAGCCGATGCCGTTAGTGCCCCACAGGTACGGCACCGAGTGCTCGTTGCCCGGGTCGTTTTTCTCCAGCAGTTCGAGCAGTTTCGGGTCGAGGTTCTTGAAGTTCGGCAGTTGCGCACGGTCAAGTTTGAGGAAGGCGCCTGCCTTCACCTGACGCGCGAGGAAGTGGTTGGACGGCACGACCACGTCATACCCGGTGCGACCGGCGAGCAGTTTGCCTTCGAGGGTTTCGTTGGAGTCGAAAACGTCGTAGATCACCTTGATCCCGCTTTGGCTCTGGAAATCGGCGAGGGTGGTTTCGCCGATGTAGTCGGTCCAGTTGTAGACGCTGACCTGGGGTTGGGCATGGGCTACCGCGCTGAACAGCACGCTCAGGGCGACCGGGAGTACGGATTTCAACAGACGCATTTCGACACCTCTTTTTCGAATGATCGTTCCCACGCTCTGCGTGGGAATGCCTCAACGGACGCTCCGCGTTCGGCTTTGGATGGGACGCGGAGCGTCCCGGGCTGCATTCCCACGCAGAGCGTGGGAACGATCGACACAGGGGATCTTTTGGCTTTGCTCAGACGCTCAGCATCAGGAACTCACGCTCCCACGAACTGATCACGCGTTTGAAGTTTTCATGCTCGGCACGCTTTACCGCGACATAGCCACGGACAAACTTGTCGCCGAGGTATTGCGCAACGGCTTCGCACTCTTCCATTTGCGTCAGCGCTTCTTCGATGGTGATCGGCAGGCGCAGATTGCGACGTTCGTAAGCGCGGCCTTGTACCGCAGCGCTCGGCGCGATGGCTTCGACCATGCCGATATAACCGCAGAGCAGGCTCGCGGCGATTGCCAGGTACGGGTTGGCATCGGCGCCCGGCAGACGGTTTTCCACACGCATGGCTTCCGGGCTGGACGTTGGCACACGCAGGCCGACGGTGCGGTTTTCTTCGCCCCATTCGACGTTGACCGGCGCCGAGGTGTCCGGCAGGAAGCGGCGGAACGAGTTGACGTTTGGGGCGAACATCGGCAGCACTTTCGGGATGTACTTCTGCAAACCACCGATGTAATGCAGGAACAGTTCGCTCATCTGCCCGTCAGCGTTAGCAAAGATCGGTTTGCCCGTGGCGATGTCCACCACGCTCTGGTGAATGTGCATGGCGCTGCCCGGCTCGTCGCCGATCGGCTTGGCCATGAATGTCGCCGCAACGTTGTGCTTGAGTGCGGCCTCACGCATGGTGCGCTTGAACACAGTGATCTGGTCCGCCAGATCGAGGGCGTCGCCGTGACGGAAGTTGATTTCCATCTGCGCCGGGCCGTCTTCGTGGATCAGCGTGTCGAGGTCCAGGCCTTGCAGTTCGCACCAGTCGTAGACGTCTTCGAACAACGGATCGAATTCGTTGGCGGCATCGATGGAGAACGACTGCCGACCGCTTTCAGCACGGCCCGAGCGGCCCAGCGGTGCCTTCAGCGGCAGATCCGGGTCTTCGCAGCGTTGGGTCAGGTAGAACTCCATTTCCGGCGCCACAATCGGCTTCCAGCCTTTGTCGGTGTACAGCTGCAAGACTTTCTTCAACACGTTGCGCGGCGACAGTTCGATCGGGTTGCCGAACTTGTCGAAGGTGTCGTGGATGACGATGGCGGTCGGCTCGATCGCCCACGGAATCACGTAGACCGCGTCAGCTACGGGCTTGCAGACCATGTCGATATCGGCAGGATCGAGCAGGTCGTAGTAGATGTCGTCGTCGACAAAATCCCCGGTTACCGTTTGCAGCAGGACACTTTCCGGCAGGCGCATGCCTCGCTCATGCAGGAACTTGTTGGTCGGTGCGATCTTGCCGCGGGCAATGCCGGTCAGGTCGCTGACCACACATTCGACTTCGGTAATCTTGTGATCTTTCAGCCACGTGAACAGCTGATCGAAAGGGGCATTCATAAAGACCTCGTTATTGGTTTTATAGACGCCGGGGAGGGCGGGTTTCATCTTCCGCCCCTTCCCCTGTGGCGCGTTGACGACTATCTTGGGCGAGCCTTGCAGTTCCATCTATCCACTTTAAGCAGCACCAAAGCGCACCAAAAGAGTGCGCAAGGTCACCCCATGACAACGTGCAATTCGCTCCAGGTTCAAGCGTTCAACACCGCCGATGTGGCCGAACAAGTCCGCGCCACACCGGGCTGGGTCCAGCATTACCAACAGATGTCGCCGGGCCATTTCGCCGGGCAGATCCGCTATCTGGATCTGCAGGGTGTCGAGGTCTACGAAGAACAGATGAACACCCGCGTCGAGCAGAACTTCAGCGCGCCGTCGGGTGCTTTGGCGTTCTGTTTCGATCGCAGTGACAACGCGCTGTATCTGCTCAATGAAGAGAGCCGCAACATCTGGATCACCCCGGAGAACTACCAGGAAATCGCCGTGGTGTTCGGTCCGGAATTTGTTCGCCAGCACGGTCTGAATGTGGCGAAACTCGAAGGGTTGTTCATGACCCAACTCAACTGCGGGCAGAACGCCTTGTTCAGTCGCTGGTTAAGCTCGACTCTCACGAAGATGTCGCAAGCTGTTGATCTGCTTGATAAAGATTCGCTGACAAAGCAACTGCTCGAAGACTGTCTGTTCATTCTCGACAACGCTCACACCAGTCTTGATCGCGGCGGATTACAGCGGCGTACTGAAGAGCGGATGATCATGAAACGGGTAGGGGAGTGGGCGGCCGATTCGCCGGAAGACACGGTCAATCTGCTGGAGCTTTCGCAAGTGGCCGGGGTGCCGTTGCGCCAATTGCAGCAGGCGTTCAAGGCCTACACCGGGATGACCCCGAGTCACTGGCTGCGCCTGCGCCGGTTGAACAGCGCACACCGTGAATTGCTCAAGCGCCGACCCACGGAAACCACCGTGGCGGAGGTGGCGATGCACTGGTCGTTCTGGCATTTGGGAAGGTTTTCCAGCAGTTACCGGGCGTTGTTCAAGGAGTTGCCGAGCGAGACCTTGAAGCGCTCATGAAAGCTGTCGCGGTTAAAAAGGCTTTGTGTCGGCGCTCAAGTTAAATAGAATCACTCTCATTTGAAACTGACTTCGCGCAGGACTCTTGAGATGACTGAAGCAGCGACGCCATCGCCGCAGCACCTGCACAAACTGTATCGCGACCATCGAGGCTGGCTGGAAACCTGGCTGCGGCGGCGCATGGGCAACGCGTGGGATGCGGCGGACCTGAGCCAAGATACCTTCTTGCGCGTGCTGTGCAGCGCTCAGCCGATTGTAGATATGCGCGAGCCGCGCGCGTATCTGCTGACCGTGGGCAAACGCCTGCTGAGCAATTTCTACACCCGCCGCAGCCTGGAAAAGGCCTATCTCGAAGCCCTCGCGCAGTTGCCCGAAGAATGCGTGCCGTCGCCCGAGCAACGTTGGCTGCTGCTGGAAACCCTGCAAGCGCTGGATGAGCTGCTCGATGGTTTGCCGCGAGCGGTGCGTCGGGCCTTTCTCCTGAGTCAGCTCGAAGGCCTCGCTTACCGTGAAATTGCCGAACGGCTGCAGGTTTCTGAACGCAGTATAAAACGTTACATGGCAATGGCTTACGAACATTGCTTGATGTTGGATCTATGATGCGTGTTGCGCCCAGCACCGAAGCGCGCGAAGTTGCCCGTGCCGCCGCACAGTGGTTGGCATTGCTCGAATCCGGCGAGGCCAGTGAAGCCGATCACGTGCGACTGAAGCACTGGCGCGACAGCGACAGCCGCCATGAAAACACCTGGCAGAAGATTCAATTACTGCGCCAGCGCTTTTCCAGTCTGCCAGCAGAATTGGCCATGGCCACACTCGATCGCCCGGATCTGGCGCGGCGTGCAGCTCTGAAAAGGGCGCTGGGTCTGGCGGCGCTGGTGCCGACGGCGTGGTTGATCAGTCGCCAGTTGCCGCTCGACGTCTGGCGCGCGGATTTGCAGACTTCCACCGGCGAACACACGCGAACACGGCTGGCCGACGGCAGCATCTTGCAACTGAACACCGCCAGTGCGGTGAACGTCGATCTGGCCAGCCGTCAGTTGACGTTGGTGCGCGGCGAAATGGCGCTCAACGTTCCGGGTAGCACGGCGTTGACGGTCAACGCGCCGCACGGTCGGATCATTGTCAGCCGCAGCGAAGTCTGCGTGCGCCTCAACCAGCGTGATTGCACCGTGTCGGTGGTCAGCGGTTCGGTGCAATTGCAGCCGTTGCACGGGCCGGCGCTGCAGTTGAACGCCGGGCAACAGGTCAATCTGCAGGCTTCCGGCGCCGGGTCGGTCGCGCTGTTCGACGCCAAAATGCCGGGCTGGCGTGACGGTGTGTTGATGGCGCAAAACCAGCCGTTGGGGGACTTTCTTCGCGAGTTGAGCCGTTATCGCTCGGGGCTTCTGCGCTGGGAGCCGGCACTTGAACGTCTGCGTGTCACCGGCAGTTTCCGCCTCGACGACACCGATAAAGTGCTGACGCTGCTGGCGGCGAGCCTGCCGTTGGAGGTCCATTCGCGCACGCGTTTTTGGGTAACGCTGGCGCCGCGAAAAAATTTCGTCTGAAGCCTGTCCCTTTTTTTCGCCTCACCGGTCATTGCAGGTAAGTGAACAAACTCGAGAGCTTCTTCCAATGCCCGCAGTATTCCCAAGTCGTTTGCGTCCGTTGTTGCAGTTGAGCCTCCTGCTGAGCCTGAGTGCCAGCCCTGTGTTGATCCAGTCCAGTTGGGCCGAAGACGCCGCTCGGCGCAGTTACCAGGTGCCGGCCGGCAGCCTGAGTGCCGCGCTGACGCGGTTTGCCGGGTTGGCCGGGGTCAATCTGTCGGTCGATCCGGCGCTGGTCAGCGGGCGCAACAGTAATGGTTTGTCCGGCGAATTTGGCGTGGAGGAGGGGTTCGCTCGCTTGTTGCTGGGTTCCGGTCTGCAACTGCAACCGCTGGGCGAGCAGGCCTACACACTGATTCCAGCCGCCGAGGGCAGCAGCCTGCAACTAGCGCCGACTTCGATCCTCGGCGCCAGCGATTCGACAGGCGCCGATGTCTTTGCCGGCGGCCAGGTTGCGCGGCGTGGCTCGCAGGGTTTGCTGGGGTCGAAAGACTTCATGGAAACCCCGTTCAGCATGACCACCTACACCAGCGAGGCGGTGAAGAATCAGCAGGCGCGCACCTTGGGCGATCTGATTTCCAGCGATCCATCGGTGCGCGCGACCAATCCGGCCGGTGGACGTTACGAGCAGTTCACCATCCGTGGTTTCAGTTTGTTCAACAGCGACGTCGCCTATAACGGCCTCTATGGGGTGCTGCCGACTTACACGATCGACATGGAAATGGCCGATCGCGTCGACATTCTGAAAGGCCCGAGCCAACTCATTAACGGCATCTCGCCACGGGGTAGCGTGGGCGGAGGCATCAATGTGGTGCCCAAGCGTGCCACCGACAAACCGATCACCTCGCTGACGGCCAACTATGCATCGAACAATCAGGTCGGCGGCGCGGTGGATGTCGGCCGGCGGTTCGGTGAGGACAATCAGTTCGGCCTGCGCTTCAACGGCGTCAAACAGTCCGGTGATACCGAGTGGGATGATCAAAGTGTCGACCGCGACATGGCCGTGCTCGGCCTGGATTTTCGCGGTGAGCGCTTGCGACTTTCGACCGATATCGGTCACACCGAACGCGACACCGACGCGCCGCAGGAGCGCGTGCAGGTCGCGGCCAATGCCAAGGTTCCGAGCGCGAACAAGGTGCATCGCAACTACGCGCAACCGTGGACTCAGGCGAAAACCGAGGACACCTTCGGCACGCTCAACGCTGAGTTCGACGTCAATGATTCGGTGATGCTGTACGGCGGTGTCGGTGCTCGCAAAAGCAATCATGACTTCTTGCGCCACGCCGTTTCCGTCACCAACGATGCCGGTGATTTCAGCGTTCAACCGCGTGATTTCACCCGCGACGAGAATGTCCGTACCGCAACGGCCGGCGTGCGCAACTGGTTCCATACCGGGCCGGTGAGCCATGAGGTCAATCTGGTGGCCAGCTACTTTTATATGGATTTCGAGAATGGCGGCGCGCGTTATGCGGCCGGGCGCAGCAATCTGTATGACCCGGTGGAAACCGCCAAACCCGGTACGCCGACGCGCTACGACGCCAAGGTGTACACCGAAAACCGCTTCAGCGGCGTGGCGTTGTCCGACACCTTGGGCTTCTTTGATGATCGGCTTCTGTTGACCCTCGGTGCGCGCTGGCAACGAGTGAAAGTCGATGACTGGAGCGATGACGTCAAAGGCGACACGGCTTACGACGAGGAAAAGGTTTCGCCCTCGGGCGGGATTCTGTTCAAGGCGACTGACAAGCTGTCGCTCTACGCCAACTACATGGAAGGCCTGAGCCAAGGCAAGATTGCGCCGTCAACGTCAGTGAACGAAGACGAAATTTTTCCGCCGTTTATCAGCCGTCAGGTCGAGATCGGAGCCAAGTACGACGCCGGTTCGTATGCGTTAACGGCAGCAGTATTCAGGATCAAGCAACCCGCCTATGAAACCAACGCCACGACCCGGGTCTTCGGCCCGAACGGCAAACGACAGAACAACGGCGTGGAGCTGAGCATGTTTGGCGAACCGCTCAAAGGCGTCCGGTTGCTCGGCGGCGTGATGTACATCGACAGCGAGCTGACCCACACCACCAACGGCACTTTCGACGGCAACCGTGCGCCGGCGACGCCGAAATACAACGTCAATCTGGGCGCAGAGTGGGACGTGCCGAGTGTGCAGGGGCTGACGCTGACAACCCGTGGCATCTATTCCAGTTCGCAGTATCTGGATCAGTCGAACGAGAAGGAGATCGACGCTTGGGAGCGCTTCGACGTGGGTACGCGGTACGCCTTCAAAGTCGATGAAAAAACCATCACCCTGCGCGCCAATGTCGAGAACGTTCTGGATAAAAGCTACTGGAGTTCAGCAGGCGCTTCGGATGACAGTGAACCGGGGTTGACGTTGTCGACACCGAGAACTTATCTGCTTTCAGCGACAGTGGATTTCTGATTCCACTCGGAAAATCAAAAGCGTGCTATCAGCGAGCTGACCCACTCTTACAGTGATGTCCTGACCACCAATGGACAGTCAACTCGCTGAGTGCCCGAAAGCTCCAGGGTCTCGATCAGATGCCGTGCAGCCTGGCGCCCAATTTCGTAGTACGGCAGTTGCACGGTGGTCAACGGAGGGATGAACAACTCGGCAATGCCGATCATGTTGTCGTAGCCGAGGACGGCGACATCGTCGGGAATTTTCAGGCCACGCCCCAACAACAACTGATAGGCACAAAAGGCAATGCGGTCGTTGCCGCAGATCAAAATATCAAATTGGGGACGACCATCAATGACATGCCGGTCGAGAATGGCGGCTGTTTCACTGTAGGCATCATGATCGGAAAGGTCGTATTGCAAGAGCATTTCAGGCGCTAGGCCAAATGCCTGACAGGCACGCTGCAGGCCTTTTTGTCGCAGCCCCCATGCCAGACTCTGTTTCGGCAGATTGATACACAGAGGACGTTTGTAGCCGAGGCTCAATGCGTGGTGTACGGCGCGGTACTGGCCCATTTCGTCGTCGGGTACATAGCTGACGAGGCCGCTGTCATCTGCCAGACAATTGGCGAGCACCAGAGGCTTGCTCTTCAAGCGCTCGGGAATGCTGACCTGGCGAAACCCCATGGCGCTGAAGATCAAGCCGTCCGGACGGTGCGACAGCATCAGATCAATGTTCTGGTCGGTGGGCGGGTTGCTTAGCAGGTTGAGGATAAAGACATTCCAGCCGGCTTGCTGCGCAGTTTGCTCAATGGACAGCAGCAGCTCGACCGCGAAAGGTGTGGTCGCAGTGTCCAGCGCGAACACACCGATGGTGCGCGACTGGAGGTTGTCACCGCGCATCTTGCGCGCTGACAGGCTGGGTACGAATTGCAGTTCATCAATGGCACGACGCACCCGTAGAAGGGTTTCGGGGCTCAGTTTTTCCGGAGTATTGAGCGCTCGAGACACCGTCATCAGGGACACGCCGGCCAGTTGTGCAACGTCTTTCACTGAAGTCATGCGAGGTGCGGCCGGTCAGGTTGACGCAGAATCATGACACAGGGCCCGGGCTTCTCGCGACCCGAATGACGCCGCTCATGACCATGCAGAACCGAGCGGCCATGCCTTGGCAATCGAGACGCGTCCGCCACTCCCGCTTGCCACCAGCTTCACGCCCAGACTGTCGGAACGCGGATAGAGGCGACTGCTGAGGCTGAAGCGGCCGTTTTCGTCGAATACCTCGATGGATGAGCGATCAAGAAACACGCGCAGTTCCAAGCGCTCTTGTGTCGGGTCTATCGCCACGCTGCGCTGGCCTGTGACTTGCGCACCCGAGCGGCTGCGATCAAGCACCAGACGCTGCAGTGATGCATCGTAATAGAGCAGGGTTTCTTCACGGCCATCGTCGCTGCAACGCAAAGCGACTCCCAGGTGGCCGTCAGTGCAGCCGAGCAGATCCAGATGCACATGGATTTCGAGCATGTCGCCGTTTACCTCCGGCACCCAGCGGGCTCCCGACGCTTCCCACCACGGCGTACCCGGCAATAGCGCCATTCGCAGCGCGCTGAGCTCCCGTGCCGGATACACGCAAAGGCGATCGGCGCGCAGCTCAAGTTCGCGGGGCAATCCGAGCATGCCGCACCAGTGATGGGCCTGGCTGGGCATCGGGCTTTCCCACATGTCCAGCCACGCCCAGATGAGGCGCCGACCATCGGCGGCCAACAGCGTCTGCGCCGCATAGAAATCGTGGCCGTTATCCAGCTCGATAAAAGGCCCGCCCGTGAAGTGCCACTGGTTGTCGAGTTGGCCCACTCGATAACCGGTCTGGTACTTGTTGAGCCGGTCATAACCCTCGGCTTGCATGCCTTGCGGAGAGTACAGCAGCACATCGCGTCCATTCAGGCGAAACAGGTCCGGGCATTCCCACATATAGCCATCGCCTTCGCTGCCGGCGGACACATAGTCGAGGAATTCCCAGACGCGCAGATCCGTGGACCGGTACAACGGCAGCAGCGGTCTGTCGCCCAAACGTGCGCCGGCAATCAGGTACCAATAACCATCGTCCTGCCAGACCTTGGGGTCACGAAAGTGCATGATGGCGTCTTGCGGCGCGCTGTCGATGACGGCCCCGTGTTTGACGAAGCGGATGCCATCGGTACTGGTTGCCAGGCACTGCACTTGACGGATCAAGCGTTCGTCACCCACTTCGCCCAGCCAGGTGTGCCCGGTGTAGATCAGGGCCAGGGTATCGCCACAGACCACGGCGCTCCCGGAAAAACAGCCGTCGCGGTCGCAGTCATCGTCGGGTGCCAGCGCAATGGGCAGGTGTTGCCAATGCACCAGATCGGCACTCTTGGCGTGGCCCCAATACATCGGCCCCCATTTCGCATCGAAGGGGTGATGCTGATAGAAAACGTGATATTCGCCACGGAAGTACACGACCCCGTTCGGGTCGTTCATCCAGCCTGCCGGCGGGGCAATATGATAACCGGGTCGATAATCCTCGATGACGCGAGACTGGCTGTCAGCCAGGGCGCGCTGCGCAAGGTCAAGGGTCGAAGACATGGGATCGCTCGGAGTATTCAAAGACAAGGTCATAGGGCGCCTGCTCGGACTGAGCGCAAAGAGAGGTCATCCTGCGCGGATTCAATGGCGTGCGGGTGGCGCTTCAATGCCGTGCCGTCGCTGTCGAACAGATGGATCTTGTTGATGTCCAGCTGCAGTTCGACCCGATCGCCCGCCTGCCATCCGGCGTTGACTTCACAACGACAGATAAGTGGCTCGTCCTGCCCGGTATCCAGGTGCACATAGGTTTCACTGCCCAGGTATTCGACCCCGGTCACGACGACGCCTGCCGTGCCCTGCGCCGCTTTGAGCGACAGGTGTTCCGGACGAACGCCCAGGCTCAGCGAGGCTTCTGCCGCCAGGTCCGAGCTGTCGAAGGGCAGGGTGGTCATCCCCAAAACAGTTGCATCGACCAGGCTGGTTTCGCCCGGCGCATGCAAGCGTGCCGGCAGGAAATTCATTCTCGGCGAACCGAGAAAACCGGCGACAAAGCGGCTGGCCGGGCGCTCATAGAGTTCGCGCGGTGAACCGACCTGCTCGACGTGACCACCATTGAGCACAACAATTTTGTCGGCCAGGGTCATCGCTTCGACCTGATCGTGGGTGACGTAGATCATGGTTGAGCGCAGTCGCGCATGCAGCCGGGCGATTTCGTTGCGCATCTGTACCCGCAAGGAGGCATCCAGGTTGGAGAGCGGCTCATCGAACAACAAAATGTCCGGTTCCCGCGCCATGGCTCTGCCCATTGCTACACGCTGACGCTGCCCTCCAGACAACTCTTTTGGCTTGCGTTGCAGCAGTTTGTCCAATTGCAGGATTTGCGCAGTTTTCAGTACGCGCTCGCGCAAGCTGCTCTTTTCAGTCTTGGCCAGTTTGAGACCGAAACTGATGTTGTCGTAGACGCTCATGTGTGGGTACAGCGCATAGGACTGAAACACCATGCCGACGCCACGCTCGCGCGGCTCCAGGTCGTTGACCCGGCGCCCGTCGATCAGCAGGTCGCCGGCACAGATCGAATCCAGTCCGGCGATCAGCCGCAGCAGCGTCGACTTTCCGCAGCCCGAAGGGCCGACGAATACCACGAATTCACCCGCAGCGATCTCCAGGTTGATGTCGCGAAGAATCCGCGCGCCGCCCAATTGTTTGTTCACGTTGTCCAGTTTCAATTTCATCACGATGCGGTTCCTTGTCTTTATTGGGCATCAACCCTTTAACGCGCCGGCAGTGAGGCCGGAAACGATTCGGCGCTGGAAGATCAGCACCAGAATCACCAGTGGGACGGTGACCAGCACCGAGGCAGCCATCAACAAGCCCCAAGGCAACTCATGGGGGCTGCCGCCGGAAATCAAGGCGATGGCCACCGGCACCGTGCGTTGGCTGTCGGTGAGGGTGAACGTCAGGGCAAACAGGAACTCGTTCCACGCCGCGATGAAGGCCAACAAGCCAGTGGTGATCAGGGCGGGCCAGAGTAGCGGCAACAGCACGCGGGTCAGCGTCACCCAGGGCGACGCACCATCCATGATTGCCGCTTCCTCCAGTTCATGGGGCAGTTGTCCCATGAACGTGGTCAGCACCCAGACGGTGAAGGGCAGGGTGAAAATCGTGTAACTCAGGATCAACGCCCACGACGTGTTGTACAGGCCCAAGGCGCGGATCACTTCGAACAGTCCCGACAGCACCGCGACCTGGGGAAACATCGACACGCCAAGCACCATCATCAACACCGTGCCACGCCCACGGAATTTCACCCGGCCCAAGGCATAAGCAGCGGTCAGGCTGAGGAAAAGCGCCAGGGTGACCACGCACAGCGCAACCACCAGTGAATTACCGATTGCTCGCAGGAACGAGGCCTGGTGGAGGACCGCAGCGTAATTGGAGAAGTCAGGATTTTCGATCCAGTAGCTCACCTCGAACAAGGCGCTGGAGGGCTTCAGCGACGTCACGATGGCGTAGTAGAACGGGAAAACCGCATACAGCAGCAAAACCCCGATCAGGCACCAGAATCCGAGGCGCAACAGCGCTTTTTTCAGCAGGCGCGGGCTCATGCGCGGACCTCCAGTTGACGGCGTCCGAGGTAGAGGTAAAGCATGGCGATCACCGCGACCACGAGAAACAACAGCGTCGACGCCGCGCTGCCGTAACCGACATCCTGGAACTCCACCAAGTGCTGGCGGGCATACACCGACATGCTCATGGTGCTCGAGGAGTTCGAGGTCAGCACATAGATGACGTCGAATACCCGCAGCGAATCAAGGATGCGAAAGATCGCCGCCACCAGCAGTGCAGGCATCAACAGTGGCAGGGTGACGCGCCAGAACACCTTCAGCGGATGAATGCCATCGACCCTGGCCGCTTCGTAGCAATCGCTCGGCAACATCTGCAAGGCCGCCAGCATCAGCAGCGTGACGAAAGGCACGGTCTTCCAGACATCAACGATGATCACCGCCCACATCGACAGGTCGGCATCTGCCGTCCAGGCCAGGGGAGCATCAATCAGGCCGAGGCTGAGCATCAGGTGATTGATGATGCCGAACTGGTCGTTGAGCATCCATGACCAGATCTTCGCCGAGACAATCGTCGGAATCGCCCACGGAATCAGAATCAACGCCCGCACCAGAGAACGGCCGGTGAATTTGATGTTCAGCAGCAACGCCACCAACAACCCCAGCACGACCTCCAGTCCCACCGAGACCACCGTGAAATACAACGTGTTGCGCACTGCATTCCACCACTGTGGATCGACGAGGATGCCCGACCAGCCGGAACCGCTGAACAACAGATAATTGCTCAAGCCTATGAAGGTTGCGCCACCGGTGTCCGCCAGGCTGGCGTCGGTCAGACTGAACCAGAATGTGCGCAGCAGCGGCCAGGCGGCGACCAGGGCCAGGCAGACCAGCATTGGCGTCAGAAACAGCCAGGCAGCGCGCACCCGGCGACGTTGTACAGGCGTTTCCCTCGTGAGCAGCAGCTCGTCAAACGGGGCATGGGTTGTAGAGACAGACATGGTGATTTCCTTCCTTGTGGCTTACCAGTTCCGGCGTTTGATGCGCGTAAGTTCGCTTTCCAGTTCGGCAAGAGCCTGATCGACGGGCAACTCGCCCGCCAGCACGCCATGCACCCGATCGAAGAACGCATTGGAGACCCGTGGATAACGATCGGCGGTGATGGCGGCGGGGCGCATGACCCCAGCGTTGAGAATGCTGTGCAGCTGAGCGTAATAAGGCATGGCCGCGAGCAACTCGGGATCTTGATACAGCGACTCGATTACCGGGTTATAGCCGCCTTTCAGCGCTCGACGTTTTTGCTCTTGGGCACTACTCAGGTAGCTCACCAGCTCAGCGGCAAGTTTGGGATGCGCGCTGTAACGCGATACCGCCAGGCCCCAGCCACCGAGGGTGGAAGCATGCTCGCCGGTTTCGCCGCCGCGGGGCAGGGGGGCGACGCCGACCTTGTCTTTTACGGCACTGTCTTGGCTTTGCACCAAGGCCCAGACATAAGGCCAGTTACGCATGAACAGCGCATTGCCCGACTGGAATACGCCACGTCCTTCTTCCTCGGTGTAATTGAGCACGCCACGCGGAGAGATGTCTCCGACCCAGCTTTTCGCCAGGGTCAACGCCGCTCTCGAGGCCTGACTGTTGACCACGATGTCGCCGCGTTGATTGATCAGTCCGCCTTGCGGCTGGCTGCTGATCCACTCCAGCGCATTGCACGTCAGGCCCTCGTAGGCACGTCCCTGAAAGATGTAACCCCAGGCATTGGCGTTCCCGGCGTTGCGTTCAGCCTGTTGCACATCCCTGGCGGTAGCGGTCATTTCCTCCCACGTTTGAGGAACCTGTTTGTTGTATTTCTCAAGCAGGTCCTTGCGGTAATACAGCAGCCCCGAGTCGGTGAACCACGGCATCGTCACCAGCCGGCCGTTGACCGTGGCGTTATCGACCTGGGCCTGGAAATAGCCTTGGGTCGCGTTGGCGGGAAGCACCTCCCGCAGATCCAGCAGGTGTTTGGCCAGCATCCCCGGCCACACCATGTCGATTTGAATGATGTCGATGTCGGTGGACTGCGCACTGAGGATCTGCTGGTAGAACGACAACCTCTCGGTTGCCGAGTTAGGCGTGGAGACCACCTCGACGTTGTTGCCGGTCTGTTTCGACCATGTCTCGACGGCCTCTTTGCACAGTTGCAACTCCGCACCCACCGCACCGCAAGAGATCGTCAGATCGGTTGCGTTCGACACGGATGGCAGTGCGGCAGACAGGGTGATCAATGCAACTGGCAGGAGCGATTTCAGGTGTTTCATCGAGCGTCCTTTATTTTTGTTTTTAGAAAAGTTAACGTTAACATCGCCAAATGTAGCAGCGTATTTGCGATGAGGCATCCTTTTTTTGTCGTTTGTGACAACTCGCGACTCACGCAAAAAAGGCAACTGCGGCAACCAAAAAATAAAAACAAAACAGGGAATCAACATGCAGAAAGGATCAAGCTGGCTACTGGTCGGCGTGCTCGGCACATCGGCGGCGGCTTCTCAGGGCGCGACACTGGAAGAGCGCATGGCCGCACTTGAAGCGCGTGCCAGCGCAGCGGAAAAGCGTGCAGCCACGGCCGAACAGCAGACCCAGGCACTTGCCCGGGAATTGCAGCAGATCAAATTCGCAACGCCGCCCTCGCAGTCCGTCGCGTCCAACGCAACAGCCATTTCGGCGCCGGCTCTGGATACCCGACTGGCAAAACTCGAAGCCCGTCAGCAAAGCCTGGAGAAGGAGGGCAATTCCGGACACCTCACCGATGGGTTCAGCTTCAACGGCTATGCGCGCTCCGGATTGCTGGTCGACGAGGGGCTGGGTGGTGGGCGTGGCGGCCCTTACACAACGCCGGCCGGTTCGGTGGGCGGGGCAGTCGGGCGACTCGGTAACGAGGACGACACCTACATGCGTATCGACCTGTCGAAAGAGGTCTATGCGCAAAACGGTACCCGTTCCAAGTTCACGGTCTCCATCGCCGACGGCGTGGAAAGCTCCAATGACTGGACGGCCGACGAAAGCAACCTCAACGTACGCCAGGTATTCGCCACGCTCGACCATGTCGCCGCGTTCAAAGGCAATTCAGTATTCGAGAACGCTACGCTGTGGGCGGGCAAGCGCTTCGATAGAGATAATTTCGATATCCACTGGCTGGACTCCGATGTCGTTTACCTGGCCGGCACCGGCGGTGGAATTTACGATGTGCAGATGAACAAGCATTGGCGCTCGAATTACTCGTTGATTGGGCGTAGCTACGGGGATTTCAGTCAGGGCGGTATCAATGCCGATGTGGAAAGCTACGTCCTGACCTCCAACCAGTTCTTCGAGGATGGCCAGTGGCAGTGGATGTACAACGCCATCGGCGCCAAGAAAAACGATTTCGGCACCCACACCAACAAGGCCGGTTTGACGCCTGCGGATAGCGGTTTGCACAGCATGCTGGCCAATCACCAGAAAACCTTTTTCGGCAGGGAAGGCTTCTTCAAAACGGCGCTGCTCTATGGGCAAGGCCTGGGGGCAGAGGTCAAGAACGTTGGCTCGGATGGTGAACTGATCGACGACGCCCGCGCGCTGCGTCTGGCGCTTTACGGTGAGACGCCGCTGACCTCTGACTGGCGCATCGGGCCCAGCTTGCTGGCTGAACAGAGCAAGGATAGATACGTTAAAGGTGACGACTACCGCTGGCTGACCCTCAACGTGCGCTTGGCCAACAAAATCAACAGCAACTTCGAAATGGCCTACGAAATGAGCTGGCAAACCATGAACCTCGACCCCAAGGGCTATCTACAACGTAATGCGGTCGATGGTAACTTCTGGAAATTCACGGTCGCCCCGACATTCAAACTTGACGTCGGCGATCTACTCACGCGTCCGGAGCTGCGAGTGTTCGCCAGCTACATGAACTGGTCTTCGGATCTGGACAGGTTCAGTACTAACGACTCCTTTGGCATGTCCGACTTCCAGGCGGGAGGCGTGTGGCAATACGGCATCCAGATGGAAACTTGGTTTTAATCGTTGAACGCACTTGCGATAGTGCAGTGCTGGAGCGGTGAAGGATGCTCCAGGCTAATGATGTCGTTTCTTCCCAGGATGGATGATTACCCAATGCTCAAGTTCAATGCTCATCTCGGTTTCCAATTCAATGAATTGCCTTTTCTGCAACGCATCGAAGCCGCCGCAGCCGCCGGTTTCCGGGCAGTGGAGTTCCCGTCGCCGTATGAATTCGACGCCAGTCTGCTTGCCGACCATCTAGCCCAATACAGTTTGCCGTTGATTCAGTTCGCCGCCCCGGCGGGCGTGACCAAAGGCATCGCCGCGTTACAGGGCAGGGGCGAGGAGTTTCGCGACGGGTTGCTCCAGGCCGCCCGCTACGCAAAGACCTTGGCGTGTGCGGATGTCCACATCATGTCGGGCGTCACCACGCAGAATGACGCTGAGCGAACCTACGCTGGCAACCTGGAATATGCGGTCAAGTACTTGGAAGACCAGGGGCTGCGGCCGCTTATCGAAGTGATCAGCGCGGAGGCGATGCCGGGCTATTACATGTCCGACTTCAGCAAGGCGCAACAGGTACTGGAGACCTTCCCGAGTGTCGGGCTGATTCTTGATCTTTACCATGCGCAGCTTTTGACCGGAGATGCAGCCGATGTGCTGGCGCGGTTCTATGACAGAACCGTGCATGTGCAAATTGCCGATTGCCCGGGGCGTCACGAACCGGGAACCGGGAGTATCGACTTTGCCGCGTTGTTCGCGGCGCTGGAGCAGCGCGGGTACGCGGGATGGATTGGGTGTGAATACCGTCCTTCTGGAACTACCGTTGCGAGTCTTGACTGGTTCAAGCAGCTAAGTGCTTAGGTGCTAGACGAAAATCTTTGAGTCGCTGATGTGGGGACAATCGCCGGCCATCAAAGGCAGAAGCCCTTGATGGCCGAGCGAGAAGAACTCATCGATATCGGCCTGACGTTGGCGAGTAGGGGGGAGTAAATGCCTGATGCGGTTTTTGTAAGCAGAACTATCTTGTTCGGAGATTGTGATCCGGCAGGGGTGGTTTACACCCCGCGATTCTCATATTTTGCTGTAGAGGCCATTGGTATAGCACTCGACAGATGGGTAGGGGGGCCGGGGCTTAGGGCGGTGATGAGTTTTAATATATTGCCGCCGGTGCGTGCGATGTCGATCGAGTTGCTGTCTCCGGTGACGTGGGATGACGAATTGACTATTAAAGTCAGCGTGGCCAGGTTGGGCGAGCACTCTTTTACTTTTTTGGTTGAGGGTTTTATAGGCGAAGGCGTGCTGGCATTTACCGCGAATGTCACACACGTTTGTGTCTCACCGGAAAGTAAGGAAGTTGTACCCATTCCAGCTCCGTTGCGAGCGCTTCTTTCGTAGACGATCAGACGGACTCAACAAACGTTTGGGGGGCTGTCGAGTGTCCGGTTGCGGCCAAAATCTAACGTCCTTCACCGGCAGCTCTAGGCGACTGCAGCCTTGGTGACCGGCAGCAATCGGCCAATAGCTGCCGGTCAACATTATCCTGAGATGATTAGTTAAACATCATTACCTCTGACTACATCCGCGAAGCGTTAGACTGTGTTGCATCGATCATGAGGTATTCTCTTAGAGACCGTTTCGACCCAAGAGCCCTTTCGGACGCCGGGCTAAGTAATACCTACCTCAAAATTCTGTGTCGTCGGAACTAGCACCCTTCGTGAAACGCTAGAAAATCGACGTCGACGGATGCTGAGCACGCTGTTCAAATTTCGCTTTATTACGTCGTTCAAGTAACAACAAGGTTATTGAAATAGCGACGATTTGGAATCTATCCCGAGGAGAGTAATCCCCAGTGATGGCAGCATTTTTTATCCTCGCCTCTGAGAATAGTTTAAAGGATGAGCAACGATCCTTGACTATTTTAGTGGAAAAACTCCAGCCATGTTCCTCGTGCGCAAAGGAATTTCTGATTCTTCTGATTAGATTGAGGTCGTGGCATTCTTGTTCGGAAAGTAAACCGAGGGAGAAGGCGATGGTGATTCTAGATGAAAATGTTGATAGCGGATTTGTGCCTTCAAATATTTCCTTCAATGCCGTGGGTGACATGCTGATAAAAAAATCTGTTAGAAGATCTTTCAGTCTGTTTTCAAGGTTCGCAGCTATAATTAAAGCACAACTTCTATCCGTCTCAGTTTTTACTTCAGCTAGCATTTCTTGCATTTTTTTATAATCGGACATGTACATAACTCCAAATACAGGCGGAAAATTCATATAAAATCGCGGCTGAGGTTCATAAGGGAATGCCACTAGCCTTCTATATGCCGTAGTAAGGGGGGCAGAGCCTACGAGGCTTCAGTGTTTTAGCCGCCCGAAACAATCTTTACGTCTTCTCCTTTTACATGAATGAAGTCATAAGATCTGAGATCGTTAGGAACGAGATAATGAGCGCCCCTAATTTTTGAGGTAGCAGTTAGGAAGGTAATGTCTTCGTCGATCATATATGAGTAGGAGGTTAACCCGGAGCCGAAGAGCCCATCTGCGCCCTTGGGGTACGATGGGTATTTTTGAATGTTGTACTTAGATTGCAAGATTTTAACAAATGCTTTTTCTGCGTCTGCTGCTAGAGTTTTTTTGTCTAGGAAACCTGGCGGTGTAGAGTCGTCCTCAGTTAATATTTTCACTGCGTAGTCATCAATGTCGAACAGGAATATATATAGCTCGTCGCTCAATCTCGCGGTGGGCGAGTACTGAGTTTCGTTAGTTAATATCCGAAGCCTATTCTTATGTCCATTCTCGAATAGCCTAGAAAAACTGTCCCCTTCCTTCGATATCCCTACGTAATACAAATTGTATTTTGTAAATGGCGACGTGTCGTCAAGTCCGTTTATAAATAAGCGGTTTCGCCATGAATCAAACAGTACCTTGTCAGTTGTGGCCCAGTAAAGGCTCTCCAATTGAGGAGTTTGAGGGTTATAAATTTTTATAGAGCGTGGCCCAAGCTCAATTTCTATAGGGGAGTCATAGTTTCCGATGAGTTCTGAAATGCAAATGCTGAGATTTTTTCTTTCATATTCGCCGCAAACAAGATCAAACAAAATTTTGTTGCTCACAACATCGTAATTGCGAAATAGCACCTCTCGGCGCTGCGCAAGCATGTATAACTTGCTTTTTTTCACATACTCTCTTACTGCCCTCACTTCCCAGAGCCATTCTGCGAACTGATTCGAAATCGGCGGATATACCAGTTTTAAGAGATTGGTTGAGGTATACATTCACTATCCATGTGTAGCTGAAATAAATAGTAACCACATGTAATCACGGGGCTGACGAAAAAATGCCACTTTTCAGTTTGCTACATCCCTAGCGATGGGGGCAAGCCCTAAAAGAGGTCGAGTATGGTTTGTCCGATGGGTCCCCATCGTCGATTGAGTGACAAAATACGAAGCGAATGCGTGATCAACGTGAGTGCCCACTTTCGACCCAGAGCGGACCTTCGCTAGGTCCACCGCCTCGGGAAACCCCCAAGTAAACTCAAGCGAAAAAATCCCAAATATTGAGCTGTTAACTCAATTTTGTATTGCATTTAAAATAGCTCAGTGCTTGAAGAAAGCTCATTTTGTCATTTGTTTCGGTCAGTGAGTTTGAGGACTTCTACGAGTTTATCTAGCACCTTCGGCTCGAATCCATCGGTTGTTATTTTAGAAAAGGCGCTTTCGGTAGCAATGTTCCAGTTCTCAAATATATCGATTAGTTCTTTACCGTCTACTGAGTTTCCGTATATTTCCAAGTAGAGTTTCCCAAAATTAATTGCGTGCGCTCGATCGGCTCTTTTAATCGCTTCATGCATATATGCATTGCTCACGGTAAAGGCGTGCTTTGCCCATAGACCCAAAACCCCTAGAACTACTAGGCCTTTGAACGAAACGAAAAGCAGACTTTGCCAGGCAAGGTTAGATAATTTTTCACCATAGACATATCCATATAAAGAAATTCCGATGGTTCCCGCAATCGCTAGTGCTAGTACAACCGAACCGTGAACACTCCAGTGCATAGCTTTTTTTCGGTAGTGCGCCTCTCTTGTTTCTAGAACATTCACCGCTGCTGCAACATATTCTGGGACTTTCAATTCAATCCGCTGTTGAACCTGCTTGCTAGTGGCGCGCTCAAACTCTTTTATTCTTTTGGCAAGCTCAAGCTCGCGAATTTTTATTTCATCTTCCTGTTTTGCAATGTGGTTTTGTAGGTCTACTAGACGATTTTTTGCTTCGCTGGACATTGATTCGAAGTGCTCGCGTTTAATGCGCGCCTCATCATCAAACCCGCGAAGCATGTCTTCTTTGTCACGAATGGCTGCTTCGAGATCACTTAATAATCTTCGCTTTTCATCCAGCAGTGATTGTGAGGAATCATTAGTACTTTGCTTGAGTTGCAATATTAGTTTTTCTTGACTTTGGATATATTCGGACCACTGCTTTCTTCGGTCATTTGGAAGTGCCGATGCGATAGAAAGTCGCGATTTCTTAGAGCCGGCTGAATCTACAAGCTTCCCAATGAGCTCATCAGAGGCATTCGATAATAGCTTAGATAGCTGTTTAGGCTGGATTATCTCTACCAGATTAGCAATAGCTGACTCGCTAGCTCCTAACAAGACTTTCTGCAGCGTGCTTGTATTTATTATTGTAAAAAGCCTGCCTAAAGACTGATGATCTAGACCTTGTAAAAGGGCATCAAGTGTTTCGTGCGAACCTGAGTTTATCAAGCTTAAGAGATCTAGTTCTGTTGCTTGATTTACTATGCTAGGTATATCTCGCTTAGAGGCTGTCCTTATTTCCAAGCTTAATTCAGTCACTTGATAACCTTATTTAAAATTAATATTAACTGCCTGCCAATTAATCCAGTCCAGGCAAAACAGCACGTTGAGGCTACGTTCCCTGAGCTAGAAGGTCAATATTGAAATGCCATCATTCCGGCGCAAACTCGAGAGCTAAAACAAGAAATAGTCGAATCCAGCCTCCGAGTGTAGGGTCCTTAGAAGGAACGGCAGAAGCTTGACCGTCGCCTTTTGGCCGAAAGCAAGCGATCGTGAGTGTCTGCTTTTGGCCGATTGCTGCCGCTCACGAGTGAGCGCTTTCGGCCAAAAGCAGCCGCTCGGGAGTGGCGTGTTTTGACCGGACGCTGCCGCACCCGAACGGTTGCATGGGCTGATAGAGAACATCTGCTTTACGCCCCACTCTCAGCAAAGGGCCGGCACCCTGATGAACTCATTCACTGAGCATGTCGCCAGTTTGACGTCTTTTTCTCACACAACTGATCGTCAAAAGCACACCGGCTGCAATGCCTTGTGTACCGCACATAAGCCAGATTAGGCCTATGTGAAAAAGAACCCAGGCACTCAAACCTAAAATCAGTGTTAACAATACCCCAAGTACAAGTAGTGGCAGGTGTTGCACAGAGGGGCTGTCCTCGAGCGAGTCGGAAAAAATGCTCCAGCATGCCCATTGCGAGAACAGCGACAGCAGAAGCCACAACATGATCACCCCCCAACCTGAAAAGGATTGTGAGGTGAACAGGTTGATCGTCGAGGTGATGGTGAACCAAAGAGTGAAGACGAATGTAGTGCTTGAAGGTACGGTATAGGCTGGAAGGGCAATGGCTATCTGAATCAACTTGAGTGTTTGCAAACGAGTCATTCATACGCTCCCTGCGAGTTGAATTTTACCGCGCCCTATGAACTCTTCAGTGACTATAGATCAGGAGTTCTTTGAGGAGAGTATGCTGACGGTCAGCTTTTAGCCGATTACCGTCATCCACGAGCATCGATTTTCGAGCAACCTATGAGTTGCTCTCGATCAAAGGTGTCGCAGGGCTTTTGCTTACCTGCTATAGCGCGCACTGGCGCTTGGTATCTTCGTTAGCGATACCTCCCAACGACACATGCGATTGGCGCATGGGTACACAGCTCGCTAAGGTCATGATTCGTTTTTGATCCTGCCCGCAAACCGGGCGCAAAGACGTCACCATCACCTTCAGCGGAACCGACATGCGATATCGACGCCTCGACCTTAATCTCTTGGTTGCGCTGGACGCTTTGCTGAGCGAATGCAGCGTCAGCCGGGCGGCCGAGCGCCTGTGCCTGGGGCAGTCAGCTGCCAGTTCGGCATTGGGCCGCTTGCGTGAGCATTTCAACGACCCGTTACTCGTGCAAGTGGGCCGACGCCTGGAGCTCACCGCGTTGGGGCAGACGTTGCTGCCCAAAGTACGTGCAGCGTTGGCACTGACCCGGGAGATCGTTGACGCGCCGCTGAATTTTGATCCGGCGAACTGCGACCGACACATCACTCTGGTGGCCTCTGATTACGTCGCCGACGTGCTGCTCCCAGCGGTCAGCCGTGTTTTGGCGCGCATCGCTCCGGGCATTCGCTTGAGCCTGCGCGACATGCCTGTCCCGCGCGACGGTGATGTCGTCAGCGAAGCGCTGGATTATCGGCGCAGTGATTGCGTGATCGTGCCGCAACGACGGCTGAATCCGGCCTATCCCCATGTGCCGCTCATGACTGACCAGCTCTGTTGTATCGTCTGCGCGCAACAGCCACAGTTTGCCGAGCAACTGAGCCTGGCCGACTTTTGCGGCGCGGCGCACGTGGTGCGCGAGTTTGCCAACGGGCAAAACCTGGCAATGGATGCCGTGCACCTGCATGAACTCGGCATTGAGCGGCGAGTGGCGGTGACCGTTGAAAGCTTTGTGCTGATGCCGCAATTCATTGTCGGCACCGCGCGCATTGCCACGGTGTTTCAACGACAGGCGCAGCGCTTCGCTCAGCGTTATCCGTTGCGCATTCACCCGGCACCGATTGCTTTTCCCGAGGCCGTTCAAGTCTTGCAATGGCATCCCTATCAAGAACATGACCCGGTCATGCAGTGGTTTCGCGGCCTGCTTCTGGAACAGGCCGCGTTGCTCGATCAACCCTCTGTCTGATCGCCGCTGTCGGCGACCAATCCGGCCTTGGCGATGGCCAGCAATGCGCAGCGTTCGTCGTTGTCCGAGGTATCGCCACTGATGCCGATGGCCCCGAGCACCACGCCCTCGGCATTACGAATCAGCACGCCGCCCGCCACCGGAATCACTTCACCGCCGGTCAAACTGTTGATCGCATCGAAAAACGCCGGCATGGCTTGCGCGCGTCGCGCCAGTTCACGGCCTCCAAAACCCATACCCAGGCAGCCACGCGCCTTGCCGTTGGCGATTTGCGTGCGCAGGAACGTGGCGTGTTCGTCGCGCAGAACGGCCAACGGATGACCGGCGGCATCCAGTACGGCGACGCCCAGCGGTTTGATCCCGGTTTCCCGAGCGATGCGGATGGCATCGCTGGCCATGTTCGTCGCAGTCCGTAAATCAAGTCGTTGCATGGCCTCAGTCCTCATACAGCCCACTTGCCCAGTTGGGCAACGCGGTCGCGGGTGTAAAGGTCCGTCCATTTCAGCGAATTGAAGTCGGACACTTGCTTGGGGTTGTAGGGGCTGCGATCCATGCGCGCCGGTTGGCCGGCCTTGTAAACGGCCTTCAGGCGCGAGCGATCCTGAAGGATGCGGATGTCATTCAGCGGTGAACCGTCGAGCACGAGGAAGTCTGCCTGCTTGCCCACTTGCAGCGAGCCGAGGGTTTCACCGCGCGGCATACAGCGCGCACCGACAGCGGTCGCGGTATATAGCGCTTCGGCCGGAGTGAATCCCAGGCGCGTGACCAACAGCTCCAGTTCGCGCGCATGCCATTCGCCATAGGGCGTCACCGCAAAACCGCTGTCACTGCCGCAGGCGAACGGTACGCCGGCCGCTTTGGCGCGTTTGAGTACCGCCGAACCGACCTCCAGCGTGCGTGCGCAATAACCCGCATAACCGGTGCTGATCGCCGGATCATGGGGCTGGCAGAAGTCCACGGTGTTCTGCGGGAACGTCATGGTCGGGGCTAGGATGCTGCCGGCCTCGAGCAACGCTTCTATGCACGCGTCGTCCATGTAAAAGGCATGGAAAACCAGATCAACGCCTGCACGCGCCGCGTACATCACGGCTTCGCGACCGTAAGCATGGGTGGCGACCTTGCAGCCCAGACGGTGCGCTTCCTCAACCATTTCGAAGGTTTCGTCGGCAGTGAAGGCCGCAATGATTTCGCCATTGGGACGACGGTGCGTGCCGTCCATGGCGATCTTGATCAGGTCGACGCCGTCCTTGGCCTGCTTGCGAATCTCCGCGAGGGCGTCGCTACGGCTGGTGACCAATTGGGCGGTGAAGTATTCAGGAGCACCGACCCGGCTCGGGAACCAGTCATTGAGACTCTGCCGATTGGTGATGACGCGGCTGCTGGCTGCGATCCTCGGCCCTTCAAATAAACCTGCGGTCACCGCATTGCGCACCGCAATGCTGAGCTGGCCGCTGTCGCCGGGGCAGACCATGCTGGTGACGCCGGCGGCCAGTACGTGTTGCGCGAAGAACATCCCGCGCAACGCGCGAAATTCGTCACTGGTCCATAGATCAATGTCTTCTTCGCTTTGAGCGTTGCCGAAGGCCAAATGCGTGTGCACGTCCACCAGCCCCGGCATCACGAAATTATCCCCCGCATCCACCTGGGTATCGCCTGGCTTGGGAGCGGGTGCCAGCGCGGTGGGCCCAACGTAACTGAGCAGGCCGTTTTCGACGATCAATGTCTGTTGTTGGCGGGTCTCCAGTCCGGTGCCGTCAAACAGGGTCTGGCATTTCAGGTACAGGGCAGTCATGGCGTCTTCGCTATGTGATTGTTATGCAAAGAGAGGCTAGTAAGCAGGCGAGGAGACGACCAGCAGATTGCATCGATGGCTGCGTATTGATGGCATCAATAGCTGCGCCAGCGCTTGAATTCGTTAATGCAAAACGCCGGACAATCGAAAGATTATCCGGCGTTTTTTATGGCGTGTTTTTCAGTGGATCAAGCGGTGCGACCGCCGAGGGTTTCAGCAACCCAGTCAGCAATGTATTGCCCGGCATTGATGCTGTTGTCGAAGCTCGAATGCTGCACACCACCTTCACGTTCGGTGAAGATTTTCAGTTCACATTTTGGACTGTTGACCAATTGTTCGTAGGTGCGATGCGCCCATTTCAACGGAATCTGCGAATCCTGCTCACCATGGGTCACCAGGAACGGCACCTTGATCCGGTCGAGCACGCCATCGAGGTGGACGTTTTCGGCGATGGTCATGAACTCTTCGACGTCCTTGGCGCCCCACACCCAGCAGACATGCGCCCAGTAGTGCGGTACCGGGAAACTGCCTTCTTTTTCCAGTCGACGCTTTTGCACATCACGCCAGTCGTGGTTGGCGCCCCACACAACGCCGCAGGCGAAGCGCGGTTCGAATGCAACCGCACGCGGGCAGTAATAGCCGCCCAATGAGACACCTTCGAGTCCAATGCGTGCAGCATCAACGTCGTTTCGGGTTTCCAGCCAATCCACCACGCGACTGGCCCAGTGTTCACTGTCGAATCGTGCGGTCAGGCCATGCAGGCGCAGCGCTTCGCCGGTGCCGGGCTGGTCGATGATCAGCGAAGAGATGCCGCGTTTCGCCAGCCACGCTGGCAGGCCCACGCGGTATTTCATTTCTTTGGTCGAGTCCAGACCGTTGACCTGCACCAGTATCGGCGCCGGCCCCTCGACGCCTTCGGCGCGCACCAGCAAGCCGGAAAGATGTTTGCCTTCGTAAGGAATTTCCACCCGTTCACAGTTTTCACGCGACAGTTCGACGCCGCGCTTGAAGGTCTGGAGAAAACGCTGATAAAGCTCGGTACGCCCCGGAGCGCCGTGGGCTTGCAAACGCTCGCAGGTCAAATAGTAAGTGGCGGCGCGGTTGTATTTTTCGCCAGCCGAGAGCATCCGGCCATTGCCTTCGTCTTCCTCGGCCAGACCGCAGAGCTTGTCGGCCATTTTCGCCCAGGTTTCGCGAAAGGCTCGAGTGCCGGCGGCGTCCGGCTGCTTGGCCGCCTCTTGCAGCGGGGCGCACATCTCTTCGATTTCACCCATGCGGGCGCCCATTTCAATGGCCAGGTCGACAGAGAGATTCCAAACGTAGTTGGTCGGGAAATAGCGAAACATGATTATTGTTGTCCTTATGGTTGCCTTGGCATTCCCAAGGCACGTTAAGGATCACCCGACTAATTGGCCAATCGTGACGGCGGATACGAGGTATCGCGAGATACGATGGGCACGTGTTGCAGATGCTGGATGGATTCGCTGATGCGTTCGCGCAGCCAGCGGTGCATCGGGTCGCCATCAACGCTGCGGTGCCACAACATGTACTCGCGCATGACCGGGATTTTCACCGGCGGCGGCAGGATGCGCAGCGGCAGATAGTGCGCGTAGAGGTTCGCCAGGCGCTGGTGCATCGTGGCGATGCGCTGCGTGCCGACAATCAGTTGCGGCAGGGTATTGAAGTCGCTGGTGATCACTTCAATGCGCCGATTGAAGCCGTATTGATTCATGAACCATTCTTCGATGCTCATGTGCCGGGTACGGCCGAAGCCCACCGAGACATGGCCCATCTCCATGTACTGCTCAAGGGTCAGGCTGTCGCCGACTTGCGTATTGCCTTGCCACACCACGCACACGTGTTCTTCCTCGAACAGCAGGCGCGAAGGGTGGCCCTCAATGATGTAGCGCTCGGGAACAATCATCAGGTCGACCTCGCCACGTACCAGCAACTCGCCGGAATTGTCGCTGGGGCCGAGCATTTCAAAGGTGATGTTGGGCGCTTGCTGGTGAATGTTCTGGATCACCTGGGCGAACAGCACGCTGATCAGATAGTCCGAGGTCACCAAGCGAAAATGGCGCTTGCTGGTGGCCGGGTCGAACACCGGTTTGGCGGTGATTGAAGACTGGATCGTCAGCAGGACTTCACGCACCGGTTTGGCCAGTTCCGTGGCATAGGGCGTGGGCTGCATCTTGCGTCCCACCTGGACCAGCAACTCATCCTCAAAGTAGGTGCGCAAACGCGCGAGCACGCCGCTGGTGGCGGATTGGGTCATGTGCAGGCGTTCGGCAGCGCGGGTGATGTTCTGCTCTTCGAGCAATACATCGAGCGCGACCAGCAGGTTCAGGTCCAGATGGTTGAAACGCATGGGCAGGTCCGTTTTTGTATTTATTTTCGCAATACATTCGAACGAATCCATTGGCGCGTCAACCTTCGTCGCAGGTATCGCGTTTGCCGATAGGTCGCATCCCGACTCGCGATTAGTCAGCGCTCAGCCCGTACGCCAATCTTCGCCGCAGTCGGCCCTGCTGCCGACACCACCACCGGTTTCCAGTCAGGCCCGGCGCGCTGCAAGGCGTCCATGGCGACCGTCACCGGATCATAATTTCAATGGAGTGGTAAGCCATGAACATCATTGGCCTTGATGCCCTGATTTTTGGCGTCGATGACATTCAAGCCTGCACCGATTGCCTGCGCGACTACGGCCTTGCGCCGGTCGGCGTTGACAGCGAAGGCGGGCGTTTCGAAGCGCTGGACGGCACCGCCGTGATTATCCGTCGAGCCGACGATCCTGATTTGCCGGCGGCAATCGGCCCGGCGCCGTCCATTCGCGAGACGGTCTACGGGGTCGGCGCGATCAGCGATCTGGATGCCATCGAAGATGAGCTGGCCCGAGATCGCATCGTCCGTCGTGATCAGCACGACGTGCTGCACAGCGTTGACGACATGGGTTTCGCGATCGCTTTTCAGGTCAGCGTACGCAGGCCTTACAGCGCACCGGATGACCTGACCAATGCCGCCGGTCATGCGCCACAGCGGCCACTTAACCAGCCGGGCATTACCCTCGATATGGGCGCTGCTCCGCGCACTTTGTCCCACGTGGTGTATTTCGTCCCTGATGCGGCAAAGGCTGAAGCCTTTTACGCCGAGCGTCTGGGTTTTCGCACCACCGACACTTTCATTGGCGCCGGGCCGTTCATGCGCCCGGCAGGCTCCGATGATCACCATTGCCTGTTCATGATCCAGACCCCGCCGCACATGAAAGGCTGCGAACACTTCACCTTCCACATGGGCAGTGGCACCGAAGTGCTGCTGGCCGGGACGCGATTCGAGCAAAAGGGCTGGACCAGTTTCTGGGGCCCTGGCCGTCACCTGTTTGGCTCCAACTGGTTCTGGTACTTCAACAGTCCGTTGGGCTGCCACATTGAATACGACGCTGACATGGACAAGCACGATGACGCCTGGGAGGCCCGTCGCGCGCCGCTGTCGGCGGATAACTCGCAGCTGTTCCTGTTCAGCGCGAAAGAAAAATGGGCGCCGGGCGGTCCGCCGCCGAAGCTCGGTTGAGGGCCGCGCTGATCATGAGCGCTATTGCGCAGCCATTGTGTCGGCTGGACGAATTGGAGGAGGGCCGGGCGCGCGGGTTCGATCCGTTGGCGCAGGGACGCGACAGCGTGTTTGCCCTGCGTCATGACAATCAGGTGCGGGTCTATCGCAACCGTTGCCCGCATCTGGACGTGCGCCTGGAGTATCGCAAGGACCGTTTCCTGTCCGCCGATGGCCAGCTGATCGTCTGCTACGCCCACGGTGCGCAATTTCTGCCGGCGACGGGCGAGTGCATTTACGGCCCGTGCCTGGGCCAGACGCTGGAGACGCTGCCGAGCTGCGAGAAGGATGGCTGGCTGCTGGTGCAAATGCCTGAAGGCTTGCCGCTGCCAGGATAAATCGAGGTATCGCGTACGGCGATACATCGCATCCCTACTCGCGATTAGTCAAATCCCTGCTTTGCCGGGAAGCTTCATCCAACGATGCCGTGCCCGACGCAGCATCGATCACAAGAATAAAAAGAGAGAACACCATGAGTGCAGTGAACAACGTTCTGATCGTGGGCGGTGGTATCGGCGGCTTGTGTGCGGCCATCGCCTTGCGGCGTAAAGGTATCGAGGTCGACCTGATCGAGCTCAAGTCCGAATGGACAGTCTATGGCGTCGGGATTATTCAGCAGAGCAACGTCGTCCGCGAAATGGCCAAGCTGGGCGTTCTCGACGGCTATCTCGATGCCGCTTATGCCTTCGAAGACGTCGCCATCTACGGCCCCGGCGGACAGCAACTGGCGCGCATTCCGGGTCAACGCCTCGCTGGTCCGCAGTACCCAGCCAACGTCGGTATTTCCCGCTTGGCGCTGCACAAGGTCCTCAGCGAAACCGCCTTGCAACTCGGTGCCAACGTCCGTTTGGGCCTGAGTGTGGAAGCGCTGGACGACAACGGCACAGAGGTCGACGTGTTGTTTACCGACGGCAATCGCGGCCACTACGACCTGGTGGTCGGTGCCGACGGACTGTTCTCGAAAGTGCGCAGCCTGGTCTTCGGCGATGCCTACACCCCGAGTTTCACTGGTCAGTCGGTGTGGCGCTACAACTTTCCCCGCGCGCCCCAAATCGACCATCTGGCCAACTATCAAAGCGCTGACGGCAACGCCGGGCTGGTGCCGCTGGCCGGCAACTTGATGTACCTGTTTCTGACCTCCCACGAACCGTCCAATCCGTGGATGGATCCTGCCGATCTGGCCGCGCAGATGCGCCAGCGCCTGCAAGGTTTTACCGGTCTGATCGGCGAACTGCGCGAGCAAATCACTGACAACAGTCAGGTCGTCTACAAGCCGATGGAAGTGGTGTTCGTCGATGAGCCGTGGCATCGCGGACGCGTCCTGCTGATCGGCGATGCGGCCCACGCCACCACGCCGCACCTCGGCCAAGGCGCCGGCATGGCCATCGAAGACGCGATTGTGCTCAGCGAAGAACTGACTCGCGAGCAGTCCGCCGCCACCAGCGTCGAGCAGCAGTTGCAGCGCTTTATGGCGCGGCGTTTCGAACGTTGCAAATACATCAGCGAAAGCTCGGTGCTGGCCGGAGACAAGGAGATGCAACACGACCGCGACTTCGATCGCATTGGCCTGGTCAAGCAAATGCTCGCGCGCACAGCCGAGCCAATCTAAGCCCCACCTGCGACTCATCCACAGCAGTTACCACTATAAAAACAAGAGGTTAACGCGATGGTTAGTTCTACGACTGCGGCGCTCGCGCGTCGCCCGGTCTGCTCGTCTGCACCCTTTGGTTTGAGCGTTGCTGCGCTGCTGGTGCTGTGCAGCCAGGCCGCTCACGCTTTCGACATCGATACCGGCAACCCGGATTTCAAGCTGCGCTGGGACAACACGATCAAGTACAGCGCTGCCTGGCGCACGCAGAATCCGAGCAGCAAGTTGACCGAGGGTCAGGTGGCGCTCAATCAGGACGATGGCGATCGTGCGTTCAAAAAAGGCCTGATCTCCAATCGCACCGACATCCTCTCGGAGCTGGATCTGTCCTTTCAGGATTTCGGCGCACGTTTGAGCGGTGCAGCGTGGTACGACAGCGAGTACCAGGGCAACAACGACAATAACGATCCAAGCCGCGCCAACGCGCGTTCGGTCGGCTACGACGAGTTCACCGATGACACCCGTCATTTGCACGGTGGTGACGGCGAAATCCTCGACGCGTTCGTCTACTGGAACGGTGAACTGGCCGACCGCGCAACGTCAGTGCGCGCCGGCCGTCATGGTCTGATCTGGGGCGAGAGCTTGTTCTTCGGCGCCAACGGCATTGCCGGTGGCATGGCCCCGGTTGACGTGGTCAAGGCGCAGTCGGTGCCTAACACGCAGTTCAAGGAAATCACCCGTCCGGTCAATCAACTGTCGGGCACCTTCCAACTGACCGATGACGTGTCCCTCGGTGCGTTTTACCAACTGGAATGGGAAGAAACACGCTTGCCTGGCGCAGGCAGCTACTTTTCTACCAGCGACACCATCGGTGAAGGCAATGAACGCCTGATTGTCGGCGCACCGTTTCCGGCGTTTCTGGGTGGTAACGCCAGCAGTCCGGCGGCGTTTTTCCATGGCAAAGACAAAGATGCCAGAGATTCGGGGCAGGGTGGCCTGCAACTGAAATACAGCGCCGAGACCGTGGAGTACGGTCTCTATGCCATTCAGTACCACGACAAGACCCCCAAGCTGTACCTCAGACCTTCCACTGGCGCACCGAACTTCAGCACGGGCCAAATCGGCGATTACTACTGGGTTTACCCAGAAGACATCCGCGCGCTGGGCGCGAGTTTCTCCACCACGGTCGATGCCTACAGCTTTGCCGGTGAAGCCTCGATGCGCTGGAACATGCCGCTGGTGTCCAACGGCGTCACGGTGCTACCGGGGGTTGCTGCCGACAACGATGATGACGCGCTTTATGCCGTCGGGCGCACCGCGCACATCAACCTCAACGTGATCGCATCGTTCGGGCCGAACTTCATTGCCAAGGAGTCCGGATTCGTCGGTGAGGTCGCCTGGAACCGTCTGCTCAGCGTCACGAAAAACCGTGCCGCACTAGACCCCAACGCCACCGATGACGGTCTCGGCTTCAAGATGGTTTACACCCCGACTTATCGGCAGTTTTTCCCCGGCGTGGATATCAGCATTCCGGTTGGCCTGAGCTATTTCCCGCTTGGCAAATCGGCGGTTGTCAGTTCGTTCGGCGCGGATAACGGCGGTGACATGAATATCGGTATTACCGCGACCTACCTCGACCGTGTGACCGCCGGCCTGACGTACACGCATTACTACGGCCCCGAGAACACCAACCTCAACGCGGCCAGCCAATTCAATTTCCAGCAATCGCTGAAAGATCGGGATTACCTGGCTTTCTCCGTCAAGACCACGTTTTAAGAGGACTTGCGCATGACTTCTCACCACCACAATCGTCTCCCGCGCCTGAAGGCTCTGTGCTTTGCCTTGCTCGGAACGCTTACCGTCCTGAGCCAGGTTGCGACTGCGGCCACCGCAGAAGAGGCGGCCAAACTGTCGAGCAGTCTCACGCCAATGGGGGCCGAGCGCGCAGGTAATGCCGACGGCAGCATTCCGGCGTGGCAGGGCGGTTACACCAAAGTTGACCCGGCGTACAAACCCGGCGGCAAACGCAACGATCCGTTTGCGGCCGACAAGCCGCTGTTCAGCATCACCTCGAAGAATCTTGCGCAATACGCCGCCAAGCTCAGCGATGGCACCAAGGAGATGTTCAAGCGTTTTCCCGACACCTATCGCATCGATGTCTATCCGACCCGTCGCACGGCCGCCGCACCGCAATGGGTGTATGACAACACCCTGAAAAACGCGACCCGCGCCAAGCTGGTCGAGAGCAGCGCTGGACCTGTGCCCGAAGGTGCGTTTGGCGGTATTCCATTCCCGATTCCGCATAACGGCGCGGAAGCCATGTGGAACCACATCCTCAACTGGCGCGGCACGTCACTGGCCATGCACTTTCGTCATTACCTGATGACTGCAGACGGCAGACAGGTGATGACCACCGACGGCCAGGCGATCCAGGACATGCCTTATTACTACCAGGACGGCACGCCGGAAAGCTTCGCCGGTGATTACTGGCTGTTCCGCCTGCTTAATGTCGGCCCGCCGTTGCGTGCCGGTGAGCAAATCATGGGGCGCACCAATATCAACGGCGACAAGTCCCAGGCCCACGTCTATCTGACCGGCCAGCGCCGCGTGCGCAAGTTGCCGAATGCCTGCTGCGACACACCGACGCCGGCCACCGCCGGGGTGATGTCGTTCGATGAGTTGAGCGTGTTCCAGGGACGCATCGATCGCTTCGACTGGAAGCTGGTCGGCAAGCAGGAAATGTACATCCCTTACAACACCAACAAAGTCCTGACCGCCGGCAAACCGGAAGACCTGTTTCTGGCTCACCACATGAACCCTGATTACGTGCGCTGGGAATTGCATCGCGTGTGGGTGGTGGACGCCGAACTCGCGCCGGGCAAGCGTCACCAGTTGCCGAAGGGCCGCTACTACCTCGACGAAGACACCTGGCAGGCCATGCTCGGCGATCGCTGGGACGCCAACGGCCAACTCGCCAAAACCTTGTGGTCGCTGCCCGCCGTGCTGCCGGATCTGCCAGCGCAGGCGCAGCTGTCTTCGGGTTTCTACGACCTGACCTCCGGCGCCTGGTTTATCCAGAACGTCTACACCGGCCTGCCTGAGCAATATGGCGTGGTCGATCGCTACAAGGCGTCTGAATTCTCGCCGGCGGCGATGGCGGGTGCCGGGGTTCGTTGAATCGGGCCGGATCGCGACAGGTGTGGCGATCCGGTTTCACAGGTGGTTTCGAGGTCGGTATGAATAGAATCTGTCAGGTGCTCGGGCGGTTGTTAGCGCTGCTGGCGCTGCCTTGCGTATTACCCGTAAGCCAGGCTCAGGCTGCTGCCGTTGGTGATGTATTGCACACGCCGGCGATGCGCGCGCCGCAGGCCCGGCAAGCGGTCTTGCTTGATCTGGCGCGGGCAGGTGCGCGGTTGGTGGCGGTCGGCGAACGCGGCATCGTCTTGCTCTCCGATGACAACGGCATCAATTGGCGGCAGGCGCAGGTGCCGGTGTCCGTCAGCCTTACGGCGGTGCAATTTGTCGATGCCAACATCGGCTGGGCGGTCGGTCATGCCGGTGCGGTGCTGGTCTCCCATGACGGTGGTGAAAAATGGGCTTTGCAGCTGGACGGCAACCGTGCTGCGCAACTGGAGTTGCACGCCGCACGCGAGCAACTGCCCACAGCGACTGACCCCGACGCAGCGACGGCACGCGTGCAAACCGCCGAACGGATGGTCAGCGAAGGCGCGGACAAACCGTTTCTCAGCCTCAAGTTCACCGATGCGCGTCACGGCCTGATCGTCGGCGCCTACGGCCTCGCCTTTACCACCGAAGACGGCGGCGTGAGCTGGCAGTCGCTGATGGGCCATATCGACAATCCGATGGGCGCGCACCTGTATGCCATCGCGCAACAAGGCGAGCGTTGGTTCATCGCTGGCGAGCAAGGCTACGTGGCCCGTTCCGAGGACGGCGGACAATCCTTCATCGCGCTCGACAGCCCGTACAGCGGCAGTTTCTTCGCCCTGCAACTGCGCGATGACGGAGCGCTGCTGGCGGCAGGGCTGAAAGGCAACGCGTTCATTTCCACCGACGGCGGCAACAGCTTCGTGCCCGCGCCGGTACCGATGCCGGTGTCCTTCAGTGATGCGATCCGCAGCGCTGACGGCCAGTTGTTGTTGGTCAATCAGGCGGGCGCAATGTTTCGCACCTCGGGTGATGCACCCACCCTAGAGCCTTTCGGCAAACCGCTGGGCAAACCGATTGCCAGCGTCGTGCAGGCCGCCGATGGCAGCCTGGTGCTGGCCGGTTTCACCGGGGTGACGCGCTTGGCGTCGCCCACTGCTACAGCTTCGGAGTGAGGTTATGAAACCATTCGACAACGCCACGGCGAGCCTGGCGAGTTTCGACCCGCGCTCCGGCTCGGTCGTGGAACGCACTTTGTTCAATCATCGGTTGTGGGTGTTGCTGGTGTGCCTGGTGACCACGCTTTTCTTGGGCTATCAGGCCACGCGCGTCGAGCTGAACGCCAGTTTTGAAAAGATGATTCCCACGCAACAACCTTACATCGCCAATTATCTGCAACATCAAAAGCAGCTCAGCGGTCTGGGCAACTCCTTGCGCATTGTCGTCGCCAATCGCCAGGGCGATATCTACGACGCTGATTATCTGAAAACCTTGCAGGCCTTGAGCGACAAGCTTTACCTGCTGCCCGGCGTCGACCGTGCCTACATGAAGTCGCTGTGGACGCCGGCAACGCGTTGGGTCGCGGTGACTGAAGACGGACTGGATGGCGGCCCGGTGATTCCGGACGATTACGCCGGCACACCGGCCAGTCTCGAGGCCTTGCGCCGTAACGTGCAGCGCTCCAACGAGCTTGGCCAACTGGTAGCGTTCGATCAAACCTCGAGCATCATTTACGTGCCGTTACTGGCGACGACTGCCGACGGCCAGGCGCTGAATTACTCGGTGTTGTCGGAGCAACTGGAGGCGTTGCGCAGCCAGTACCAGAACGACAGGATCGACATTCACATCACCGGTTTCGCGAAAAAGGTCGGCGACCTGATTGCCGGGCTCAAGCAGATCCTGTTGTTCTTCGCCGTAGCGATTCTGATCACCACCGCCGTGCTGTTCTGGTACACACGCTGCCTGCGCAGCACGGTGCTAGTGGTGTTCTGTTCGCTGGTGGCGGTGGTCTGGCAGCTGGGTCTGTTGCCGTTGCTCGGCTATCAACTGGATCCGTATTCGGTGCTGGTGCCGTTTCTGGTGTTCGCCATCGGCATGAGCCACGGCGCGCAGAAAATGAACGGCATCATGCAGGACATCGGTCGCGGCATGCACCGGGTCGTTGCCGCGCGCTTCACCTTTCGACGGCTGTTTCTGGCCGGGCTGACGGCATTGCTCTGCGATGCAGTGGGTTTCGCCGTGCTGATGCTGATCAAGATCCAGGTGATTCAGGATCTGGCGGTGATCGCCAGCATCGGTGTGGCGGTGCTGATTTTCACCAACCTGATTCTGCTGCCGGTGTTGCTGTCCTATGTCGGCGTAACGCCGCGAGCGGCGCAACTTAGCCTGAAGAGCGAGCAGAGCGATCAGGCCGGCGCGCGGCGTCATGGCTTCTGGCGTTTTCTCGATCTGTTTACCCGACGTCGCTGGGCCAGCCTGTGCATTGCCATCAGCCTGGCGTTGGCGGCATTGGGCTTTGTGGTCAGCCTGCAATTGAAGATCGGTGATCTGAATGCCGGTGCACCGGAGCTGCGGGCCGACTCACGCTACAACCAGGACGATGCGTTTTTGACCCGGCATTACGGCGCCAGCAGTGATTTGTTCGCAGTGATGGTCAAGACCCCGGCCGGGCAATGTGCGCGTTACGACATCCTTGCCAAAGTCGATGCGCTGGACTGGCAACTGCGTGCATTGCCGGGCGTGGATTCGACCAACTCGCTGGCCTTGCTCAACCGGCGCATGCTGGTTGGCCTCAGCGAAGGCAGCGCCAAGTGGTACGAGCTGCAGAACAATCAGGCGATGCTCAACATGATCACCGCCAGTGCGCCACGCGGCTTGTACAACGAGGATTGCAGCCTGCTCACACTGTACGCCTACCTCACCGACCACAAGGCTGAAACGCTGACGCGGCTGGTCGAGCACGTCGAGCAGTTCGCCGCTGCCAATAACAACGATGATGTGCAGTTCCTCCTGGCAGCGGGCAATGCCGGCATCGAAGCGGCGACCAATATCGTGGTCAAGCAGGCCAATCGCGAGATGCTCTTCTGGGTCTACGGGGCGGTGATCGTCCTGTGCCTGATCACCTTCCGTTCGTGGCGCGCCACGCTGTGCGCGGTGATTCCGCTGATGGTCACCTCGATCCTTTGCGAAGCATTGATGGTCTGGCTGAACATCGGCGTGAAGGTCGCGACGTTGCCGGTGATCGCGTTGGGTGTCGGCATTGGCGTCGACTATGCGTTGTATGTAATGAGCATCCTGCTCGGTCATCTGCGCCAGGGCGCGAGCCTGTCTGAAGCCTATTACCGCGCATTGGTGTCCACCGGCAAAGTGGTGATGCTCACCGGTATCACGCTCGCCATTGGCGTGGCCACGTGGATCTTCTCGCCGATCAAATTCCAGGCTGACATGGGCGTGCTGCTGGCGTTCATGTTCGTCTGGAACATGGTCGGCGCGCTGCTGCTGTTGCCAGCGCTGGCGTACTTTCTGCTGCCTGCACGGCGCACGAACACCGACGCAGAAACGCCGGAGGAGGCCATCAGTCTGGCCGTGCCGTCGCGAGCGGTGGCGGTAGATGTTCATCAAGCGCGTCATCGGGAGACCTGTCATGGCCGTTGAGTCTTCATTTGAAAACAGCGGCCGCCGCGCCGGTTTGACGCAGTCTTTGCTGTTGCTGCTCGGCAGCTGTCTGCCAGTGCTTGGCGCGGTATTGCTCGCACCGGTATTGCCGCGCATGCAGGCCCATTTTGCCGAGGTCGCGGGCAGCACCGTGCTGGTGCCGATCGTGCTGACCTTGCCAGCGTTGGTGATTGCATTACTGGCGCCGTTCGCCGGGGTCATCGCCGATCGGCTCGGACGCAAACCGCTGTTGTTGGCGAGCATGGCCTTGTACGCGCTTTGCGGTGTGTTGCCGCTGTGGCTGGATTCTCTGCTGGCGATTGTCGCCAGCCGCGCCGGCATCGGTCTGGCGGAGGCGGGGATCATGACCTGCTGCACCACGCTGATGGGCGACTACTACAGCGGCGCACGCCGTGAACGCCTGTTTGCACTGCAAATGGTCGCAACGTCGCTCTCTGCTGCGGTGTTTATCGCGCTGGGTGGTTTTCTCGGACAGGACGACTGGCGCACGCCGTTTGCCCTGTACGCAGTCGGGCTGATCTTCCTGCCGCTGATGGCGTGGAAACTCTGGGAACCGCAACCCCGCGTGCAGCCGGCAGCAACGGTGCCGGTGCCAGTCCAGCGCCTGTTTCCGTGGCGCGCACTGACACCCCTGTATGCGTTGTCGCTGCTCGCGGGCCTGAGCCTGTTCATCGTGCCGGTGCAGGCCGGCTACTTGCTCAACTTGTTGCACGTGGATGCGCCGCAGCAGATCGGCATGACCATGGGTGCCAATCAACTCGGTGTGCTTGTCGGGGCCTTGAGTTTCCGTTTGTTGAGCGGTCTGCGCAGCCAGCATCTGTTGCTGATTGCCTATGGCCTGGCCGGCATCGGCGGCCTGTTGATGGCCGCTGCCGGCAGCCACGCGCAAGTGGTGGTCGCGGTTCTGGTCAACGGTCTGGGCATCGGCCTGATGTTGCCGACGTTGATCACCTGGATCATGGCGCAAGTCGGTTTTGCTCAGCGTGGGCGAGCGGCGGGGTGCTTCACCGCCGCGATTTTTGCCGGCGAGTTCATCAGCCCGGTGGTGGTACTCGCCATCACTTCCGGGACTTCCACGGCGTTGCCTCAAGCATTAGCCATGATCGGTTGGTTGCAACTGGTCGTGGCGCTGTTTTGTCTGTCCGTACCGAGGCTCGGTGGACTGTTGACCCGCACCCATGTCGGCGGTCACGACTCCATCGGCAACGGCCATTGAACGAGGATTTTCCATGCAAGCGCTTCCCCCTTTCAAACGCGTGGTCACCGGGCATGACGCCCAGGGCCGTGCGGTCGTCGCCAGTCTCGGAGCAACCGCTAACGTCTTCGCACTGCAAGCGGTGCCAGGCACGGTGTTTCATGAAATATGGAACAGCAGCGGCAGTCCGGCCCTGCTCGACAATGCCGATGATCCAACCAGCAAACCCTTACAACTGAGCCCCGGCCCGCAGGGCAGTGTGATTCGCGTCGTCGACATTCCGCCAGACAGCGTGCAGAACCAGGTCAGCGCTGCCGATGCAGCAGCCGCATTTGCCGAGATTGGCCAGGCGCATGCCGGTACCGGTCAGGCGAACTCGCGGCACAAACTAATGCACCGCACCGAAACCCTCGATTACGGCATCGTCACCGAAGGCGAAGTCTGGCTGGTGCTCGACGATACAGAAGTCCACCTCAAACGCGGCGATGTGGTGGTTCAGCGCGGCACCAACCACGCGTGGAGCAACCGTACCGAGGCCATGGCGCGCATGGTGTTTATTCTGCTGGACGGGCGTTTCGCCGCTGAATTGCAAGACTGCCCGGGAGAAAAATCATGAAGCTCGCAACCTTGAAAAACGATAGCCGTGACGGCCGATTGGTGGTGGTTTCGCGCGACATGGCCCGGGCGCTGGACGCCCGTTCGGTAGCGCCGACCTTGCAGCACGCCATCGAAAACTGGGCTGAAGCCGAGTCGCGTTTGCAAGCCCTGGCGCGTGAACTTGAAAATAACGATTGCCGCGAAGCCTTTGCCTTCGACCCCGCGCAGGCGATGGCACCGTTGCCGCGTGCTTACCAATGGTGCGATGGCTCGGCGTTTCTCAGTCACGGTGCACTGATGCAGAAGGCGTTCAACCTCGACCCGATCGAAGGCGCTGATCGCACGCCGTTGATGTACCAGGGCGCCGGTGATGACTTCATCGGCGCACACGATGACATCGAACTGCCGAGCGAAAGCCAGGGCATCGATTTCGAAGGCGAATTTGTCGTGCTGGTCGATGATGTGCCGATGGGCTGTTCGGCGGAAAAGGCGTTGCAGCACATCAAGCTGATCCTGCAGATCAACGATGTCAGCCTGCGTGCACTCGCTCCGCGGGAAATGCGCACCGGGTTTGGTTTCCTGCAAGCCAAACCGTCCTCCAGTTTTGCCCCGTTGGCGATTACCCCGGATGAACTCGGCGAAGCCTGGCGAGACGGCCGCGTCAATTTGCCCTTGCAAGTGCAGTGGAACGGCGAGTGGTTTGGCCAGCCGCACGGCGCGCAGATGAACTTTCATTTTGGCCAACTGATCGCCCACGCAGCCTTAACCCGACGCTTGCGCGCCGGCACGCTGATCGGTTCCGGCACGGTGTCGAACGCCGAGCGCAACGTCGGCTCGGCGTGCATCGCCGAACGCCGGGCCATCGAGATGATCGAGCAAGGCGCGGCGGTGACAGGCTTCATGCGTTTCGGTGATCGCGTGCGCATGGACGTCACCGGCAGCGATGGTCAGTCACTGTTTGGTGCGATCGATCAACGCGTCGTCAAAGCCAACGGCTAAGGAACGCCCATGCGTGTACTGATTACCGGAGCCAATGGCTTTGTCGGCCGTGAACTGCTGCGTTGTCTGCTCGCACGCGGCAGTTTGCGCGGGCAAGTCATTCGTTCGTTGCTGGTGCTGGACACCGATATCCAAGGCCTGCCAGACGACCCGCGCCTGCGTCGGCACAGCGGCAGCGTGACGGATGCGGCGTTGATGCGCCGTGTCCTGGCCGATGGCATCGACGTGGTGTTTCACTTGGTCAGCATTCCCGGCGGAGCGGCGGAGGCGCATTACGAATCGGGTTATCAGGTCAACCTGCTGGCCAGCCTCGAACTGCTTGATCAATTGCGCAACAAGGCGCGACCTCCGGTGTTGGTGTATGCCAGCAGCGTGGCGGTGTACGGCGCTGATCTGCCGGCAAAGATGAACGAGCAGGCTGAACTGCACCCGCAATTGTCGTACGGCACACACAAGATGATGGTCGAGCGCGCGCTGATCGATCTGGGTCGGCGCGGTGAGGTCGACAGCCGCGCGGTGCGCCTGCCGGGCATTGTCGCGCGTCCACGCGAACCCAACGGCTTGCGCTCGGCCTTCATGAGCGACTTGATGCGGGCCTTTGCCGAGGGCGCTGAGTATTGCTGCCCGGTATCACCGCAAGCAACAGCGTGGTGGATGTCGGCGCGCTGTTGCGTGAACAACCTGATCCACGCCGCCGAACTGGATGACGCCACCGCGCAACAGCGGGTCTGGCAACTGCCGGTGCTGCACTTGTCCATTGCCCAGGTCATTGATGCACTGGCGGCGAATTACGGCGAGCAACGCCGTGCGCTGATCAGTTTTGCCGCTGACCTTGACCTTGAAAATCTGTTTGGGCGCATGCCGCCCTTGAAAACCCCGCAAGCCCGCGCTGTCGGCTTCAGCCATGACGGCAACGTCGCCACGCTTATTCGCAACGCCCTCAACCCAGCCCCTTTTCGGCATCTGCCGTTGAACGGAGATACGCCTCATGTCACAGCCTATCCAGCGTAAACGTCGTCTGGTCGACCTTTCGGTGACCCTCGATAACAACCCGTACACAGATCCGCCGCCGCTGTTGCCGAAAATCGATTACATGGACCACCAGCAAGGCTGGCCGGAGATGGCGGCGATGTTTCCGGGTTTGCAGCTTGAGCAGATGCCCGGCCATGAATCGTGGGCCGCCGAGCGCTTGCAGATCACCACCCACAGCGGCACCCACATGGACGCGCCGTGGCATTACGCCTCGACCACCGATGGCGGCGAGCCGGCGTTTGGCATTGATGAGTTGCCGCTGGACTGGTGTTTGCAGCCGGGGGTCAAGCTGGATTTTCGCCATTTGCCCGACGGTCACGTGGTCACGGCAGAAGAGGTCGAAGCGGAGTTGGCGCGTATCGAGCACACGCTGCAACCACTGGATATCGTGCTGATCAACACACGCGCCGGTGCGCTGTTCGGGCAGCCCGGGTATCTCGACGCCGGCATTGGCATGGGACGCGAAGCGACGATGTATCTGCTGGAACGTGGTGTGCGCGTGGTCGGCACTGACGCCTGGAGCTGGGACGCGCCGTTCAAATACACCCGTGAGCGTTTTGCTGCCAGCGGCGATGCCTCGATCATCTGGGAAGGGCATAAGGCCGGGCGCGATATCGGCTACGGGCAAATGGAAAAACTGGCCAACCTCGAATCCCTGCCAGCGAGCGGCTTCACGGTGTCGTGCTTTCCCTACAAGATCCGGCATGCGTCCGCAGGTTTTGTGCGCGCGGTGGCTATTTTCGAAGAGTGATCGGGCTGTTTGAGGCATTCCTTTAACGACAGTAAGAGAACGGCAGGCTTTGAACACAGTGGACGGCGTTTGCCGCCGCCACTGTTCTGAAGCAATCAACCCGTTGGATTGCGCAGTCGCTCGATGATTCTACGAGCACGATTGGCCCCGACGTCGACGTGAATATCAATCATCGGGCGCGTACCGAACCGGCACATGTTCTGGTACTGCGCTTCGATCACCACTTTGTCTTCGTCGAACGTCAATCGCGTCTGATGCAGAACTTTGGCTGTGACGGCCTCGGGATCATGTTCAGGGTTAGTGGCCATGGTCCAGAAATAGTGGCTTGTGGTGTCTGTTTCAGGTGTCACGCCGTGAAAACCACGCATGTGGAAGCCGCCTCGATCCGGGTTGTTCAGATCGTCCGTGCTTGCATCTATCGCGCCGGTCCAGATGCGCAGGTGATTGAAGTGAAATTCGATCTCCTGCCACCGGTCGATGTTGCCTTTGAACGGGTAGGCCGCGGTGTAGGTCGGCGGCGGAACGGAATCGGGCATGTGGCGAACCACGCGAACCATTGAGTCATCACCATCAACGTTCATCTTCGCGTTCATATGAATGCTGGCGTTACCGCCAATGGTGTGCAGATGGACGTAGCCCAGGTGACTGAGATCCATGAGGTTGTCGTGGATGAGTTGATAGGGCGCGTCGTAGTGGTAAACATCACCGTCGAACAGGTATTTACCGCTGCTGTGCACGTCGTAGGTCGGTGGCGCGAATGTCGGCTCGGGATGCTCGGCGCTGCCGAACCAGATCCAGATGATCTGATCCTGCTCCCGGACGGTGTAGGCAGGGACTTTGGCTTTGCTCGGGATCTTGTCCTGGCCCGGAATTTCAATGCATTTACCGCCTTCATTGAATAGCAGGCCGTGGTAACCGCAGCGCAAACCGCGCTCTTCCACCGTGCCGCCGGACAGCGGCAATGCGCGATGGCAGCAGCGGTCTTCTAGCGCGGCGACCTGGTTATCTGCCGTGCGGAAAAGCACCACCGGTTTGTTCAGTAACGTACGGCCAAGGGGTTGGTCTTTCAGCTCGCGGCTCAAGGCTGCGACGTACCATTGATCGAGGGGGAAGCTCGGCGCAGTGGCCGAGGCAATTTCATGGGCAAGGGGGTGGTCAGCGGTAGTCATGATGTTCTCCGGCGAGCGGTCGAGGCTCGGTTCAGGTCAAAGATCCAATACCAGGCGGGGCGATTTGGCACGTGAGCAGCACGGGGTGAAACGGTCGTTGGCAGCGTGTTCTGCAGCCGTCATGAACTGATCACGATGATCAGCAATGCCTTCGAGCAAGCCGGTGACACAGGTGCCGCAGACGCCTTGCTCGCACGATGACTCGATGGCAATCCCGGCCTCATCGAGCACTTCGAAAACCGTGCGATCGGCGGGGATGTAAAAAATCTGCCCCGTGCTCGCCAGTTGAACTTCGAAGGGCGCATCAGCGCTTGCATCGACAGTTGCGGCGGCGAAGAACTCTCTGTGCACGCGATCTTCGGGCCAGCCAGCGATCTGCGCGGTGTCGAGGATAAAATTCATGAAACCGGCGGGGCCGCACACGTAAAGGTGAGTCGTGGTATCTGGCGCGGCGAGGAGGGCGGTTGCGTCGAGTTTCTGTTCGGGCGATCCGCTGTCGTCATGCAAATGCACGTGGCTGGCGAAGGGCGCCTCTCCGAGCCATCGGATAAACGCGGCACGTTCGCTGGATCGAAAGCAGTAATGCAGCTCGAAATCCGCGCCTTGATGATGAAGCTCATGCGCCATTGCCAGCATCGGCGTAATGCCAATTCCGCCGCCAAACAGCAGGTGACGCTTGGCTGAGTCCGCGAGTGGAAAGAGGTTGCGTGGTTCGCTGATGCTGAGTGTCTGGCCTTGGCTGATGGTGTCGTGCATCGCAGTGGAACCGCCGCGTGAGGCGGGATCCTTCAGCACACTGATTACGTAGCGATGACGTTCTTTTGAGTCATTGCACAGCGAGTATTGCCGGGTGAGGCCGCCGGCAATGTGGATGTCGATATGGGCACCGGCATTGAACGGTGGCAACGGCTGATCGTCCGCTGCGCACAGCTCAAAACTGCAAATACTCTCGGCCTCGACGACTTTGCGGGTGACGCTGACTTGAAGCATGACTTCTCCCTCCACATTGAAGTGGCTGCTGAAAAACGAAAGGGGGACTTGCGGGTGACGAATCAGCCAGGCAAGAAGAAGTAGAAAGGGTGGGTAATCATGGGCGCCAAGGAAGGGCACAGTTGGGGAGCGTTCATAAGCAAGACCTGTTAATTATTTTTTTGAGGTTGTGCTACGGCGTATCATGCGGCGCATCGTCCGCAATGACAGGCTGAGTGAATCCTCAGATAATTTAGTTGCGGTGTCAACCAAATTGCAAGATCTTCGATCTACGGTGTTTTCTCGATGCCTACCGATACACAACTGAACCTGTCGCGTTATGTACCTGGCCTGGTGACTTTCCTGGCGAACAAACTCGCCACCGGGGCTTCCCAGTGCTACCGCAAACACTTCGGAATCGGCGTGGTTGAATGGCGGATGCTGTCGATGCTGGCGGTTGAATCCGACATCACCGCCAATCGAATCTGTCAGGCGATCGGTCTCGACAAGAGCGCTGTCAGTCGTTCATTGCAGACATTGGAAGCGGCGGGGCGGATCACCAGTCAGCTGGATCCCAAGGATGCGCGGCGTTACACCGTGCGATTGACGGCCAGCGGCAAAGAACTGCATGACCGCGCGCTCAAAGTTGCACTTGAGCGAGAAGCGCGACTGCTCAGCGGATTGACCCCGGCTGAGGTCGACACGTTGATTGACTTGCTTGGGCGCCTGCATCTGCAAGTGCCCAATGTGAACAGTTATGACCCGAGTGATGAGTGAGTCTCGGGAGACTGCAGCGTGGAAATGACGTTGAAAGCTGCTGCGCGGTGCGAGTTGCCGGACTGCTGATATCTGCTGTGCATGGGTGTACACGTCTAGCCGAACGCCTGAATTCCGCCCATCGTGACTGAAAGAAACCGGCCAGGAATGATCACCATGATGCGCCGGGAAAACGTGCTGGTTTAATGATTGGAAGCGTTGCTCAGTTGCTGAAGCTCAAGTTGCCTGGCAGCACTGGCTTCCAGGGTTGCACGCTCTTCATCCAGATACCGATAAACGCTTTGGAGGTTGGCGATTTTCTGTTTGATGTCGGCCATCTTCTTTTCAATCAGCTTCGCGCCTTCAGCACAATCGATCAGCTTGTTCCGCTGCGCATCCAGAATCTCGCCGATTTCCCCCAGAGAAAATCCCATGCTTTGCGCGCGCTGGATAAAGTCCAGATCCTGCAGAGTTTGCTCGTTGTAAACGCGATAGTTGTTGGTTTGCCGTAGGGGGGAGATCAGGCCTATTTGCTCGTAGTAGCGCAACGTATGACGGCTGGCGCCGCTGCGCGCTTCGAGTTCGCCGATTTTCATGGAAACACCGCTTGACTGTAGAGTGGGGTCGATACTTTACGCTTGATTTCTCACCTTCAACAAGGAACAGGGAAATGAGCGTGGAGTGCTTTGTCACAGGCGGGACGGGTTTCGTCGGTCAACATTTAGTGGCGAACCTGAGTGCAAAAGGTCACACCGTTCGGGTGTTGATGCGTCGCCCGGAGCGACTGGCTGCCTTGCGCGAGCAAGTCGATCATTTGGGCGGGTGCGCAAACCGGGTATTCGCCGTCGCTGGCGATCTGGAACACGACAACCTCGGGCTGAGCGCTGCTGACCGAGAAGTGCTGAGGCGCGCCAGCGTCATGTTCCACTTGGGCGCGCACTTCGCATGGGGGCTTTCAGTGGAGCACTCTCGTGCGGTGAACGTAGAAGGGGCAAAGCGCGTGGCGCTGTTGGCGGCTGAGCAAAAAAGCCGTTTAGTGATGATCGGCGGCTACATGCTGAAAAATCATGAACATCTACAACGCATCGGCATTGACCCTTGCTATCCGGAACGGACGAATTGGCCTGCCGTCTACCGGCGTGTCGGTGGTTACGAGGGAAGCAAGCTGGAGGCGCATTTTGCGACCCTGGAGGTCATGTCAGCCAAGGGCGGGGAGATTACTGTTGTCCACCCTGCGACGGTCTGTGGCCACAGCGGCACGGGGCATATCCTTGACGGTCAGCCGCTGGTGGAGCTGATACGCAACCTTGTGCAGGGCAAGTTGACTGCGGTGCCCGGCACCGCCAGGCACTGGCTGCCACTGGTGACCGTGGATTACCTGGCTGAACTGGTGGCAGTTTGTGCGTTTGATCCTGCCATGGTGGGTCAGGAACTGCTGGCGCTTGATGACCAGACGCCAAACCTGCGAGAGCTCCTGGCACAGGTTGCACAACCGTTGGGATTAAAGTCTCCCAAGCATCACATTTCACTTCGATTACTGAAGCTGCTACTGAGTATTCCTCCCGTAGCGAGGTTTTTGAATTCAAAACCCGAAGCCCTGGATTTTATCCAGACCACTCGTTTTAATACGGCGGCGGTTGAGCAATTTGCCAACAGGCACGGAATAGCCAAACCGGATATACGTCAGTCTCTGCAGCACACTGCCATGTTCGTCAACTCGTATTGCATCGCCAAAGGCCAGGCCCTCTGACCGTTGGCGACATGACGGCGAATAGCACTCTATCGGTATTAGTCGGCTGTTCGTGTGCTCAAACTTTGCGCCGTCGATACAGGGCGGCTTTCTATCGAACGACCATTCAGCGACAGGGATCGTCATCCATGCAATCGACTTTCAGGAAAGGCGTCATATTTGCACTCTCCGCTGCGGCACTGAACGCAACGATCGGGGTACTCAGCAAAATACTCATGAGTAATGGTTTCACCTCTACCAGTGTTGCTGTCATCAAGACCGTACTGGGTTGCGTGCTTCTCTCGATTCTGTTGTTTTTCCTCAAGCGCCCGGCGACATCGACCAAATGGACGCAGGCGGCTGTCTGCGCGTTTCTTGGCATCTTTGTGCTGTTCCATTTCGAAACGTCCGCCTATCGACACTACGCTGCGGCAGGTGTGGTGGTGGTGCTGATGGCCAGCGCGTCAATTTCCTCGATCATTCTGGGGCGCATTTTCCTCAAGGACGCGATCACCGCGAACGCTACTGTTGGCGCCACACTGGCTATCGCCGGAATCTCGGTAATCTTCGGCGGCGACCTGCAGCAGGGCTTTACACTGCAAGGTGCTGCGCTCGCCGCCGTGGCCGGTTCCGGCTATGGAGCCTTTTCGGTGGCCATGAAGCGTATGGGGGTGTCGGGAGGACTGCACTTCACCCGCCAATTGCTGTTCTTTGGCAGCCTGTACTTGCTGATGCCGGCTGCCGCCAATGGTTTTGTAATAGGCGAGTTGTCGCCGATGGCGATCGCCGCGTTGCTGGCGTTGGCCACGCTGCCGACAATCCTGGGCTTCTTCTGCACAACCAAGGCCATCGAGTATCTCAAGCCATCCCAAGTACAAGCGCTGGAATTGACCGAGCCACTGTTTGCCGCGCTGCTGGCGTTTGTGGCGCTCAATGAAGTACCGCGCGAAAGCCTCTACGCGGGAGCGGTGCTGATCATAGTCGGCCTGTGTTTCTCCAATGAACTCATACGCTTGGGCAGCAAAGCTTCCGTCCCTTCGACCGAGTGAGGCTATTTCGGATCCTTATTACGTGCGGTCCAAGAAGAATACGATGAAGAGAAAAGCAAGAAAGGCTGAAGTTCTGGCTGGAAAAACCGGGCCCAGTCCAAAGCTGACAGTGGTGGGTATGCGGTTGCTTCGATGCTTTTCAATGAAGATCATCAGAACTCGACAAGGAGACGTCCCCCATGACCAAACCAATGCTTCATTTGATGTCAGGCAAGATTGCATCCGGTAAATCGACGTTGGCCAAGGCCTTGGCGTCTGAACGGTCGGCTATTTTGATGAGTGAGGATTATTGGCTCTCAAGGCTTTACCCTGATCAGATCCAATCAGTGGCCGATTACGTGAGGCTTGCGCGTCAGATTCGGGCACTGGTGGGCCCGCTTGTCATCGATGTGCTGAAGGCTGGCGTGACTGTGGTTCTGGATTTCCCGGCCAACACGCCAGAGGATCGGCTGTGGTTACGCGGTCTGGCTGACGCTGCCGAAATTCCCCACTGTTTCCACTACATCGAAGTGGATGATGAGACCTGTCGGGGCAGGCTACATCGGCGCAATGGCCGCGCCGAGCATGAGTTTACAGCAAGCGACGCTGAGTTTGATTTGATAACGAGCTACTTTCGTGCTCCAGATACGAATGAGGGGATACGGATTGAAATTCACCGATACTGAAGGGCGGTCATATTGCTTGGAGTGAGTTATCTGGAACGTCTACTTCTGGCGGCGCAGGTGATCGTTGATGAGAGGGGTAACCATGAACAACAGCCGAACTGCACTGGTCACTGGTGCAACCAAAGGGATCGGTTTTGCACTCAGTACTCAGTTGAATCAGGCAGGCTGGAATGTGGTCGGCATCGCCAGGCATCCGGTTGATGATTTTCCCGGGAAGCTGTTGCTCTGTGATTTAAGCGATGCTCAGCAAACGAGGAAAATGCTTGAGAAACTCCTGGAACGGACCTCTATTGATGCCGTCGTCAATAACGCAGGTGTTGCGTCTGCGCAAAGCCTGGAAACGCTTGAACTCGAAACACTCCAAAACGTTTTTGACCTGAATGTCAGAGCCTCGGTACAAATCACCCAGGCTTGCCTGCCGTCTCTGAAGCGATCGTCTGCGGGGCGCATCGTGAATGTGTGCAGCCGTGCCATTTTTGGCGCCCGTGACAGAACCGCTTACGCTGCCGCAAAAAGCGCATTGGTGGGTGTCACTCGTACGTGGGCTCTTGAGTTGGCGCCCATTGGCATTACGGTCAATGCAGTCGCACCGGGCCCTATAGACACCGAGCTTTTCCGAAAAAACCGACCCGTGGGAAGTGAGGGTGAGCGTCAGATACTCTCCACCATTCCGATGCAAAGACTGGGCACGCCATCAGAAGTGGCCTCGCTGATTACCTTCCTGCTGAGCGAGGGAGCATCCTTCGTTACCGGCCAGGTGATCAGCGTCGATGGGGGAGGGAGTCTCGGTGGCAAATAGCGATACGAAGAAGATTTCCGGCCTTCGTTCCCGATCATGGAATTTAACTGATGAGTCGGATGCGACAGTTTAATGAGGGAAACTCATCAAAATACGCTTACGTGATCCGTAGAATCATCTGACGTGGTCGCTCGTCCGGCTTCCATCCCGGTTTCAAGTTGTGAGGCCTCATGAATGTAAGCCGCGCCAACGTCGCAGACTTTGTCTACTTTCTCGCCATTACCCGCCATCAAAGCTTTAATCGCGCAGGCAAAGAGGTGGGCATCAGCGCCTCCGCCTTGAGCCACACAATGAAGAGGGGGAAACCTGATGTGTAAACGTTTATTAGGAGTGGTGGCATTGGCTGGATTACTGGCAGGACAAGCGCTGGCCGCCGAGGAAAATGGCTTGGTGGTGCGCATCGCGCAACTCGAAATCGATCCTGCACAGGTTGCGGCCTATCAAGCCGCAGTCAAGGAAGAGATCACAGAGTCGACTCGAACAGAGCCGGGCGTCATATCAATCTACGCCGTCGCCGAAGTCGACCGCCCGAACTGGTTTCATTTCTTCGAAATCTACGCCAGCGATTCGGCATACCGAAGCCATATCGAATCGCCGCACTTCAAAAAGTACGCAGCCACAACCCAGTCGATGATTGTGTCGAAGCGCTTGATTGAAACCGCGCCAATCGAGCTAAGCCCCCGGCCTGCGCCGTAACAGGCCAGTTCGAAAGAGATTTGCGCGCTGGGCAGCGCTGGTTTTTTAAATGGAGGAAAGCGATGAAAAATTTGAAGGTGATGGCGATCTGATGAGGTTTTGCATTGAGGGTAGGGCGGCTCCGTCATGATTGCTTGGAGATACCAGCGGCGTAGTGAATTTCAAAAGTAGTGGCACGAGCATGGACCTTTATTCACTAGAAATCATGTTTAACTACACTAAATGGTCGTTTAGTCGAGTTAACGTAAAATAGCATCATATTCGACGGAGAAGAGACCATGATCAAGGGTGAAGCCAAAGTTGGATACATTATTAGAACGCTGGATCTGCAGCCTCACCTCGAAGGTGGCTATTTCCGCAGAACCTATCAAGCCGATCATCGCGACCCACTCGAAACCCCCAGCGGTCCACGGTATCTGATGACCTCGATTTACTATCTGCTCGATCAACGATCACCGGTGGGCCAGTTTCATTTCAATCGATCCGACATCCTGCATTATTTCCACCTGGGCGACGCCATTGAGTACAGCCTGATTCATGCTGACGGCTCGTTGCAGACATTGGTGATGGGCGCCGACATTCTGGCAGGACAGCTTTTACAATTACACGTACCGGGTGGACTATGGAAAGCTTCGCGGTTGCTCGAAGGCGAAAACGGATTTGGGCTGATCAGCGAAGCCGTTTCGCCAGGATTTGATTTTGCCGATATGGAAATGGGTGATCGGCAGAAACTCACGCAACAATTTCCACAGCATCGAACGCTGATTGAAAAGCTGACGCGTGATGAGGGTTGAGCGCCGTCGAATTCAAGGAAAAGCAGTGGATCGGATTCAGGTCGATTCTGTAGGTTGAAATCCACTGTGCAACCGGGCTGATCTCGTAACATCTTGTTACGTGTAATGTATATTATGTTAAATCACATCCATTACAACGCCGCCGATTGAGCAACATCAAGTCAGCGCGACCGGCACCTGGCGCCATCCTTACCTGCCGCATTACCCCGGCAGCGAAACCTTTACCGGCCAGCAATTGCATTCGGCCCACTACGTTAACGCCAAACCGTTTGCCGGAAAAAAAGTCCTGGTGGTGGGCGGTGGCAACTCCGGTGCACAGATCCTCGCTGAAGTCTCGCAAGTGGCCGATGCCACTTGGGTCACTCCGCAGCCACCAGAGTTTCTTGCCGATGACGTTGATGGACGCGTGCTCTTCGAACGCGCCACCGAACGCTGGAAAGCGCAGCTGGCCGGCATCGTCATTGAACAACCGGTTGGCGGCCTGGGCGATATCGTGATGGTGCCGCCAGTCGTTGAGGCACGGGAGCGCGGCGTGTTGCACGCGGTTCGGCCGTTCCTGCGCTTCACCGAGACCGGCGTGACTTGGGCTGATGGCTCGCAAACGCCGGTCGACGCGGTGATCTGGTGCACCGGCTTCCGCCCTGCCCTCGGCTATCTGGAATCACTGGGCGTGTGTTCCGCCGACGGGCGCGTGGCCGTCAAAGGTACGCATTCGATTCAGGAACCGCGTTTGTGGTTGGTGGGTTATGGCGACTGGACTGGCGCCGCTTCCGCGACACTGATCGGCGTTACTAGAACGGCGCGCAGTACCGTCGAGGAAATTGAGCGGTTTTTGCTGGAGCAGTGAGTCGGCGCAGCGCAGCTCAGTCAACGCTGATTGACATCAAAATCAACGTCCTTTATCAGCATTTCTGTGCAGGAGACGCAAAATGAGCGTCGACGCACGACCTGATCGGGCGATATCCCTGAAAGCGAGTGACGCAAGCGCAATCCCTCAAGCTCGTTGAGATCCCTCTCAGGAACTAAAAAGTCTTAATCAGCTTTGTTCTCAACCAGACAATTGCCTCCATCCACTACGAGCAGCTCACCCGTGATGTAACTCGCTTCAGGTGAAGCCAGGAATACAACGGCTGCGGCCACTTCGTCTGGTCGCCCCGCTCTCCCGAGAGGCGTAGAACGTGCGGCTTTGACTTCATCAGGCGTGCTCGACCCTGTAGCGATCCAACCAGGGGCAACTGAATTCACAGTGATACCTTGATGAGCAACCTCAAGGGCTAGACTCATGTTCATTCCAACCATTCCCGCCTTTGCAGCACTGTAAGCAGCCTCCCCTGGATTACTCGCCCGTGTGCCGGTAGTTGAGCTGATGTTCACTATGCGGCCATAGCCTCTCGCTCGCATCCCGGGCAACACCCCTTGGGTTAACAGAAACGCAGTTGTCAGATTTCTAGCGATGGAAAGATTCCAGCTTTCGAGGCTCGTACTCGTGAATTCGGAGAACTGTTCTGGACTCCCTTGCATCGCCATACCGGCATTATTTACAAGAATATCGATGCGGCCCCAGACGGCCTCAGCCCAAGCGACGAATTCACTCACCTGAGTTTCCTGAGTCAAGTCGACCGATCGACCCACTGCTTCGAAGCCGGCGGCACGTAACTCCGCAACCCGCTCATTGATGCGTGCGCTGCTTGCCGTGACGATCAACTTGGCCCCTTGAGCCCCAAGACGATGGGAAATGGCCATACCGATTCCAAGCTCACTGCCCGCTCCACTCACAAGTGCCACTTGATCTGCCCAGGTTGAATTCATCATCGTTGCCTCTGTTGAAGGTTTGCAGCGCGACCGAATCGTCGATATTTCGACAATGCATGGATCAGGAAAGAGTCGTCGCAGGGAATTCTTGCCCCTCTAATTTCTCCATAACCAGACCAATGAAAGCAGATACAGCTAGCGGTAGGTGTTGCCGGAAACGCTATATCGATGCGATCAGCGATCAAATCGGCGCGTGCGTCGCTTAGCACGAAGTCGACTTGTAAATTGCAATTACGCACCTCGGTCACTGATCAACCTGAATGAGCGCCTTCCCCTAGGTGATGCTCCCATGGTGGGCATGGTGACCAAGCCTCCACGAGCTTATCGATGAAGAGTCGAATTTTTGGAGAGAGGTGCCGCTTGCTAGGGTAGATCACCCGAATAGGCTCTGCCGCCTCTGCATACCCAGCGAGCAATTGAACAAGCTTGCCGCTCCTCAAATCGTCGTTCACCACGTAGGAAGGAAGAGTCGCGATACCCAGGCCAGCTACAGCTGACTGGTGTAATGACTCAGCACTGTCCATCTGTAGCCTTCCACCATGAGTAACGGACACAGAGCTACCATTCACGCGAAAATTCCAAGGAAGCAATCTCCCACCGCTCACGAAATGCAGGCACTGGTGCTCGGATAAATCCTCCGGCGTTTTAGGCTCGGCATGCTCAGCCAAATATTTGGGGGAAGCGCAGGTAATCATTTGTTGATAGGCCACAGTGCGCGTTAACAACCGAGAATCTTCCTTCGGTGGGCCGATGCGCATGGCCAAATCAAATCCCTCATCGATCAGATCGACCAGCCTGTCAGAAAAGGTGATATCCACGCTCAGGGAGGGCCAATCCTTAAGGCAGCACTCAATGTGCTGAAGGACATGAAGTCTGCCCAGCGCAACCGGCAGACTCATCCGCAGTCGCCCACTGGGTGTCGAACGACGAAACGCAAGGGCATCCTCCACGTCATCCAGATCCTGAAGAACGCCCACACAGCGCTCATACAGGACCTGGCCGTCATCGGTCATGCTCAAGCTACGCGTAGTGCGATTCAGTAAGCGTACCTGTAAACGAGCCTCGAGCCTGACTATCGACTTGCCCACTGCAGAGCGCGTAAGGCCAAGCTGTTTTGCCGCAGCAGTGAAGCTTCCAGCGTTTACCGAGCTCACAAACGCGGCAATATCATTCAAGTTATGGAGTTCCATACGGCCTCGGTGGTCTCAACGTTCGGGCGGCTTAGCACCTGTTATGGGGAACCCTATTCCCCAATACGAAGCATAGTATCTCAATTAGCTAATCCACTCCCAACGATCAATTGAGGTCATTATGAACACTAAAGTCCAAGCAGCCGTCCAAACCTGGGCCAATAGCCTTAGCGATCTGGTACCCGTTCTTAAGGGAATCGATACCACTACAAAAATGAGCGACATCCGCGACTCCTACGCAAAAATGCTCGCGCAAAATCCTGCGCCTGCTGGCGTCAAATTCGAAGCAGTCGACATGGGTGGCGTACCGGGCACACTGGTTACCCCTGATGAGATCAAAACCGACGCAGTCGTTATGTACATCCACGGTGGTGCATACATTGTTGGCCGTCCAGACGGCTACCACGGCATCGGCGGCAACTACGCAAAAATGCTCGGCGCTCGTGTGTACATGCCGGACTACCGCCTCGCTCCCGAGCACAAGTTCCCAGCATCAATTGACGACACATTGCGCGCTTACGAATGGTTGCTTGAGCAGAAAATCCCGGCTAACAAAATTGCGTTCTCTGGCGAGTCGGCTGGCGGCGCGATGGTTGTAAGCGTCATGGTCGCGGCTAAATCGAAAGGGCTTCCATTGCCTGCGGTTGGCTCCTCCATCTCACCATGGGCGAACCTTGAACACACCGGTGCTTCCATGAGCAACCGTGAAGGTCTGGATCCTCTGAACTCCAAGCCTGTCTTGGACATCCTCGCCAGAGCATTCCTAGGCGACACATTGGCTAATCATCCTCTAGCCTCACCTGTGTTCGCGGACGTTACCGGTCTTCCACCAATCTTGGTGCAGATCGGCGAGAACGAGCTGATGTTGAGTGATGCAATGCGCCTTGCAACTCACCTGGCTGATAACCGAGTTCGCGTGAACCTGGAAGTATGGCCTGCGATGTTCCACGCCTGGCACTTCTACGCCACCATGCTGCCAGAAGGTCAGCAGGCTATGGAGAGTTCCGTTCGCTTCATCGAGGCTGGCTTGGCCGACGCTAACCGCTAAAACGCAGAACAACCGCGATGGCTTTGTGGCTGTCGCGGTTTTGCTCATCCTGTTTCTATAAAACCTTCATCAGGCTATTCACAGAGCCTGAGCAAACGCCCTGCCCAACCCCAGAAAATCTAACCAAACGGCCTTCCTGGCAGGGCCGTGTCCACTGAACTTCAAGGTCTACGCGATACCCTGAGCGCCAAGCCTGGCATCCACTTCGACGTTCAACCCAAGCACCTCATAGATCCGAGAAACCACCAGCATCGTCGCCTCCTCAACCGTTCCGTCATTACGGCACAACATCCAGCCGTGATCCTTGACCGCTTGCTCGAACATTTCTGTACACGCCACATGCTCTGCGTGCTTCTGGATCACAGTGCCGCCCAGTCCTCGTGATCGGTTCGCAGCCCTGGCCCATGAAATATCCGGATCGGTGACGACGCCGACATGCAGATCTGGCACCCGCACATCTCGCTCCATATTCAATTGAAGAATCTCGGCAAACGGGATGGTTTGGCGAAACGCGGCATCCGAGGGATACCAGCGATCGATCAAGATGATGCTGTCCAGCGGCTGCTTCGTCAGAACGTTCTGGGAGATCCAGCGACGGCTATCCGCGAGGCGCTGACACACAGCCCACTCCAGATCCCGGCAAGGATTTCTCGCCAGAGTGTTGACCAAGGCCATGGTTTCACCCCTGAACGGATCGCTTTTTCTCTCGCAAAGCCGGATGACTTTCTGGTTGCCCGCCCTCAGTACTTGCGTAACGGCTTCCAACAGTGTGGTTTTGCCGGTGCCTTTGGGCCCATCCAGAGAAACGAACAGCGGACGATTCATTGTTCACGCAACAATCAAGACATTGACGCCCACTCTAACCTCATTTCCGCCATTCCATCAGCGCATCCCTGCCCCTTGCTGATACTCACGCGGCGTACAGCCAAACTCCCGGCGAAACACCGTGTGCAGATACTGCGCAGATTTAAACCCGCAACTGCGCGCAACGTCGGCAATCACCGAGTCAGTATTTTTCAATCCGCTGGTGGCCGCTGCCAGTTTGAAACGCAGGATCTCGTCGTGCACGCTGCAGCCTCGCTCGGCGCGGAAATGCGCTTCGAGTGATGAGCGCGACACACCGACATACGCCGCCACCTGCGCCGTTTTGATGCCCTGGCAAGCATATTGTCGGATAAACAGCAGCGCTTGCATGACGTAGGGATTGCCCAAAGGCTGGTGCAAGCTCGACACCTGCACGTTGACCGCATCGGGAGGAATCAGGATTTGTGTACCGGTGGACGGCATGCCATGGAGCATCTGATGGAGTAATTGCGCGGCGGTACGGCCCATGGTTTCCGTGCCCTGAATAACAGAACTCAGCGGCACGCGGGTCAGGCTGCGTGTCAGCGGATCATTGTCGATGCCGATCAATGCCACCTGTTCCGGCACGGCAATGCCGGCGGTCAGGCAGGCTTGCAGTAACTGGCGCGCGCGGGCGTCGCTGACGGCGATGATGCCGATTGGCTTGGGCAGGCTTTGCAGCCAGGCGATCAGTTGTTCGACGGCGCTGTCCCACAGCGGTGCGCTGGTGCCCATGCCGCGATAGATTTCGCCGTGCAGGCCGTCGCGCTTCATCAGTTTGCGAAAGGCTTTTTCCCGCTCCTGCGCCCAACGATTGGCCTGCGCTTCCGGCAGGCTGAAGCAGGCAAAGCGCTGCAGTCCTGCCTCGATCAAGTGCGTGTAAGCCAGCGTCATCAGCGCATTGTTATCGGTGGCGACGTAGGGAATCGCTTTCGGATAGGCGCGTTTATCTTCGTACGAGCCCCCTACCGCCACCACCGGCATCTGGATATCGGCCAGCGCCTCGCCAATCAGCGGATCGTCGAAATCGGCAATGATCCCGTCGCCCTGCCAGCGTTCGATGCCTTTCAAACGACAGAGAAAATCCTCTTCCAGGAACAGGTCCCAGGAGGCGCGGGTGCTGCTCAGGTAGTTTCCGATCCCGCTGATGATTCCACGGTCGTAGATCTTGCTGCCGTTGAACAACAGGGCGATGCGGTGAACAGGCGGTACGGTTTTCATTGTTTTTATGCTTGTTCCGGGCCTCTGGTCACGGAGGCGATTGACACAGACTAGGCGCCTGGCAGAAGAAGCTCAATACGCAAAATCGCACCCCGTGTTGATGTTTTTCATAATCAGCGGGTACAGGGCCGTTGCTAGTATCGAGACACCGCCAAGAACAACAAGGACAAGGCCATGCAGTATTTCCCCGATGTCGATGCGATTCGCTACGAAGGCCCAGACAGCGATTCTCCCCTCTCCTTTCGTCACTACGACGCCGACAAACTGATCCTCGGCAAACCCATGCGCGAACACCTGCGCATGGCCGCCTGTTACTGGCACACGTTCGTCTGGCCGGGTTCCGATGTGTTCGGTGCGGGGACGTTCAAGCGCCCATGGCAACACGCCGGCGATCCGATGGAACTGGCCATCGGCAAAGCGGCAGCCGCTTTCGAATTCTTCTCCAAACTGGGCATCGACTATTACTGCTTCCATGACACCGATGTCGCCCCCGAAGGCAGCTCTCTGAAGGAGTACCGCAACCACTTCGCGCAGATGGTTGATCACCTCGAGCAACACCAGGAAGCCAGCGGCATCAAGCTGCTGTGGGGCACCGCCAACTGCTTCAGCAATCCGCGTTTCGCTGCCGGCGCCGCGAGTAATCCGGATCCGGAAGTGTTCGCCTGCGCCGCTGCCCAGGTGTTCAGCGCCATGAACGCGACCCATCGCCTGAAAGGCGCCAACTACGTGTTATGGGGCGGTCGCGAAGGCTACGAAACCCTGCTCAACACGGACTTGAAGCGTGAACGCGAACAACTCGGCCGCTTTATGCGCATGGTGGTCGAGCACAAGCACAAGATCGGTTTCACCGGTGACCTGCTGATCGAACCCAAGCCGCAAGAGCCGACCAAGCACCAATACGATTACGACAGCGCAACGGTGTTCGGCTTTCTCCAGCAGTTCGGGCTGGAGCACGAAATCAAGGTCAACATCGAGGCCAACCACGCGACCCTGGCCGGGCATAGCTTCCATCACGAGATTGCCACGGCCGTTTCGCTGGGGATTTTCGGCAGCATCGACGCCAACCGTGGCGATCCGCAAAACGGCTGGGACACCGATCAGTTCCCCAACAGCGTCGAAGAAATGACCCTCGCCACCTATGAAATCCTCAAGGCCGGCGGCTTCAAGAATGGCGGCTTCAACTTCGATTCCAAGGTGCGCCGGCAAAGCCTCGATCAAATCGATCTGTTCCATGGCCACGTCGGTGCCATGGACGTTCTCGCCCTGTCTCTGGAGCGCGCAGCGGCCATGGTGCAGAACGACGAGCTGCAACGGCTCAAGGATCAACGCTACGCCGGTTGGCAGCAGCCGTTCGGGAAAGCGGTGATGGCCGGCGACTTCAACCTTGAGTCGTTGGCCGAGCACGCGTTCACCAACGAGTTGAACCCGCAAGCCGTCAGCGGCCGCCAGGAAAGGCTCGAGAACATCGTCAATCGGTTCATCTATCGCTGATCACAGAGGAAGTCTGCGGGCGCATCCACGCGGTGACATTTCTACGACAAATCTGTGCCTGCGGCGTCTGCGGATTCTCTACAGTTTTACCAGCCCGATACTCATCGTCAGGCCGTGTCTTTCCAACAACAATAAAAGGACGCCCCACTATGAAGAACGTAAAACGCACGCTGTTGGCCACTGCCCTGGCGCTGCTGTCACTGCCGGTGATGGCTGACGCTGCCCACCCGAAAATCGGTTTCTCCATTGATGACCTGCGCCTGGAACGCTGGTCGCGTGACCGTGATTACTTCGTCGCGGCGGCAGAAAAAATGGACGCCAAGGTCTTCGTGCAATCGGCCGATGCCAACGAGCAAAAGCAAATTTCCCAGATCGAAAACCTTATTTCCCGGGGCGTCGATGTCATCGTCATCGTGCCGTTCAACGCCACGGTGCTGACCAACGCGGTGGCCGAAGCGAAGAAAGCCGGGATCAAAGTTGTGTCCTATGATCGGCTCATTCTCAACGCTGATGTCGACGCCTACATTTCCTTCGATAACGAAAAGGTCGGCGAGATGCAGGCCCGCGGCGTGCTGAATGCCGCACCCAAGGGCAACTACTTTTTGCTCGGTGGTGCGCCCACCGACAACAACGCCAAGATCCTGCGTGAAGGCCAGATGAAAGTGCTGCAACCGGCCATCGACAAGGGCGATATCAAGATCGTCGGCCAGCAGTGGGTGAAGGAATGGAACCCGACCGAAGCGCTGAGCATTGTTGAAAACGCCCTGACCCGCAACGACAACAAAATCGACGGCATCGTCGCCTCCAACGACGCCACCGCCGGTGGCGCCATTCAGGCACTGGCGGCGCAGCAGTTGGCCGGCAAGGTGCCGATTTCCGGGCAGGACGCCGACCTTGCTGCTGTCAAACGTGTGATCGCCGGCACGCAAACCATGACCGTTTACAAGCCGCTGAAACTCATCGCCTCCGAAGCGGCCAAGCTTTCGGTGCAACTGGCACGCAACGAAAAACCCGCCTTCAGCTCGCAGTACGACAACGGCAGCAAAAAAGTCGACACCATCCTGCTCACGCCAACCCCGCTGACCAAGGACAACATCGACCTGCTCGAACAGGACGGCTTCTACACCAAGGCGCAAATTGCCGGGAAGTGATCTCCGGTAATGCGAAAAACCCTTGTGGGAGCGAGCCTGCTCGCGAATGCAGTGTGTCAGTCAACGAAGCATTGTCTGAACTGACGCTTTCGCGAGCAGGCTCGCTCCCACACAGGTTCAGTGGTGTGTGAGTCTTTGATATACGAGCCCTCTCCATGTCCGACTATCTGCTGCAAATGAACGGCATCGTCAAAACCTTCAGCGGTGTCAAAGCGCTGAACGGCATCGACATCAAGGTCAGGCCCGGCGAGTGCGTTGGCCTGTGCGGCGAGAATGGCGCCGGCAAATCCACGCTGATGAAGATCCTCTCGGCGGTGTACCCGCACGGCACCTGGGACGGTGAAATTCTCTGGGACGGGCAACCGCTCAGGGCGCAATCGATCAGCGAAACGGAAGCCGCCGGCATCGTCATCATTCACCAGGAACTGACGCTGGTGCCCGACCTGTCGGTGGCCGAAAACATTTTCATGGGCCACGAGCTGACACTGCCCGGCGGACGGATGAATTACCCGGCGATGATCCACCGCGCCGAAGCGTTGATGCGCGAACTGAAAGTCCCCGACATGAACGTATCGCTGCCGGTTTCGCAGTACGGAGGCGGCTATCAGCAATTGGTGGAAATCGCCAAGGCTCTGAACAAACACGCCCGCCTGCTGATCCTCGACGAGCCATCATCGGCGTTGAGCCGTTCGGAAATCGAGGTGTTGCTGGATATCATCCGCGACCTCAAAGCCAAAGGCGTGGCCTGCGTCTACATCTCGCACAAGCTCGATGAAGTCGCCGCCGTGTGCGACACCATTTCGGTGATCCGCGACGGCAAACACATCGCCACCACCGCCATGGCCGACATGGATATTGCGCAGATCATCACGCAGATGGTCGGGCGGGAAATGAGCAACCTCTACCCCTCCGAGCCGCACGATATTGGCGAGGTGATTTTCGAGGCCCGGCACATTACCTGCTACGACGTCGACAACCCCAAGCGCAAACGGGTCGACGACGTTTCCTTCGTGCTCAAACGCGGCGAGATCCTTGGTATCGCCGGTCTGGTCGGTGCCGGCCGCACCGAACTGGTGACCGCGCTGTTCGGCGCCTACCCCGGTCGCCATGAGGGCGAAGTCTGGCTCGATGGGCATCCCATCGACACCCGCACGCCGCTCAAATCAATCCACGCCGGCCTGTGCCTGGTGCCGGAGGACCGCAAGCGCCAAGGCATCATTCCGGACCTGGGCGTTGGCCAGAACATCACCCTCGCCGTGCTGGACAACTACTCGAAACTGACCCGCATCGATGCCGAAGCCGAACTGGGCAGCATCGATAAGGAAATCTCGCGCCTGCACCTCAAAACCGCCAGCCCGTTCCTGCCGATCACCAGCCTCTCGGGGGGTAATCAACAAAAAGCCGTGCTGGCGAAGATGCTGCTGGCCAAACCCCGGGTGTTGATTCTCGACGAGCCGACCCGAGGCGTGGACGTCGGCGCCAAATACGAAATCTACAAGTTGATGGGCGCACTGGCCGCTGCCGGCGTGTCGATCATCATGGTCTCGTCGGAACTGGCCGAAGTGCTTGGCGTTTCCGACCGCGTGCTGGTGATCGGCGAAGGCCAGTTGCGTGGTGACTTCATCAACCATGAACTCACCCAGGAACAGGTACTCGCCGCCGCCCTCAGCCAGCCTGGCAGTCATAACAATAATGATCGGAAAACCGCGTAAATGAATCAGGTCAAACAACTGTTCACCCGCTACAAAATGCTCGCGCTGGTGTTTGCCGTGGTGCTGATCTGGCTGTTCTTCAGTTGGCAGACCGAAGGCGGATTCCTGACCCCGCGCAACCTCTCCAACCTGCTGCGGCAAATGTCGATTACCGGCATTCTTGCCTGCGGCATGGTGCTGGTGATCATCAGCGGCGAGATCGATTTGTCAGTCGGTTCATTACTCGGCCTGCTCGGTGGTCTCGCGGCGATTCTCGATGTTGTCTACCACATTCCGCTGCTGGCCAACCTCAGTCTGGTCGCCCTGTGTGGCCTGATGATCGGCCTCGCCAACGGCTACATGACGGCTTACCTGCGCATCCCCTCGTTCATTGTCGGTCTCGGCGGCATGCTGGCGTTTCGCGGGATTCTGCTGGGGATTACCGGCGGCACGACCATCGCACCGGTATCGCCGGAGCTCGTTTACATCGGTCAGGGTTACCTGCCCCACGCGATCGGCACTGGCCTGGGCATTTTGCTGTTCGCGCTGACGGTGTTCCTGACCTGGAAACAGCGGCGCAATCGCGCCCTTCACGGCCTCGCGGCGCATTCATTGGTGCGCGATGTCATCCGCGTGTTGGTGATCGGTGCCGTGCTCGCCGGTTTCGTTCAGACGCTGAACAGCTATGACGGCATTCCCGTGCCGGTCTTGTTGTTGCTGATTCTGCTGGGCGTGTTCAGTTACGTCACCAGTCAGACCGTGTTCGGCCGGCGCGTCTATGCCGTGGGCAGCAATATGGAAGCGACGCGCCTGTCCGGGATCAATGTGCAGGCGGTGAAGCTGTGGATTTTCGGGATCATGGGCGTGATGTGCGCCCTCGCCGGCGTGGTCAACACCGCGCGCCTGGCCGCCGGTTCGCCTTCAGCCGGGAGCATGGGCGAACTCGACGCCATCGCCGCCTGCTTTATCGGCGGTACCTCCATGCGCGGCGGCTCCGGCACGGTGTACGGCGCCCTCCTCGGTGCGCTGGTCATCACCAGTCTGGATAACGGCATGTCGATGCTCGACGTCGACAGTTACTGGCAGATGATCGTCAAGGGCAGCATTCTGGTGTTGGCGGTTTGGGTGGATGTGAGTACGCGGACCGGGCGCCGTTGAGCCGCAGGCATCACGCAGCGGGCGTGGTCGCGGGCGTCGGGCTGAGAATTTCCATCAGGAAGTCGATAAACACATTGATCCGGCTGGACCCACGGTGATTGGGTAAATACAACGCGTTGATGCACGTGCTGGCGCTGCCGGGATTGACCTCGTACTGCTCAAGCAAGCGGGTCAGCCGGCCGGCTGCGACGTCGTCGCGCACCAGCCAGTCGGCCAGCAGCGTCACCCCGCCGCCGCCGATGGCGGCTTCGCGCAGGATGTCGGCATTATTGCTTTGCAGGCGCCCGTGGACGTTGAGCTGAATGGGCGCGTCTTCATTCTGAAAAGTCCAGTGCTGGTGGGTGCCGCCGTAATCGAAACGCAGGCATTGATGCTCGAGCAAATCCCGTGGGTGACAGAGCACTGCGCTACGCGCCAGATACGCCGGACTCGCTACCACCCAGCGTTCGAACTGCCCCACGCGTTTGCTGACGATGTCTTCACTGACCACCGACGATCCGAGCCGCACGGAAACATCGATCTGCTCGCTGAGCAGGTCGCTGACCTGATCGCTCAGCGACAGACTGATCTCCAGACCGGGATGCCGTTCAAGCAAACGGCTCAGGTGCGGCGCAATCAGGCGCCGCCCGAACTCCACCGGCACGCTGATGCGCAGACGGCCCTGCGCTTCGGCGCCACGATCGGCGACGACGGCATCGGCTTCGTCGATCGCGTCGAGAATCGCCACGGCTTTTTCGAAATAGGTCTGGCCGGCAACGGTCACGCTGGTGTTGCGCGTGGTGCGATTGAGCAGGCTCGCGCCCAACTCGTGTTCCAGCCCCGCGACTTGCCGGGTCACTGACGACGTTGATATCCCGAGTTTGCGCGCTGCCGAGGAATAGCCCCCGCAGCGCACGGTTTCCACAAACATCTTCAGTGCCAGCAACTTGTCCATAAGCGGAGTCCGGTCGAAAGGGAACGCGGATGATTGTGCATCACTGTTCCCCCGTCGTCTTGTACCACCGTGCTTGCCCGCGCTCGCCGGTTGTTCAGACATCGGCCTGGCGACCCAGGAACAAGCCGAGCGCCAGCGCTGGCAACAGCGCCACCGCGACAGCGGACAGGTTCCAGCCGAAATGCTCGTACAACGGGCTTGCAACCAGCGACCCCAGCGCGCCGCCGACGAAAATACTGGTCATGTACACGGCGTTCAGGCGCGCACGGCTGTGGGGATCGAGGGCGTACACCTCACGCTGGCCGAGCACCATGTTCAATTGCACGGCGAAATCCAGCAGCACCGCGCACACCACCAACCAGACATAGCCGCTGCCCGGGAGCGCGGCGATCAGCAGCGAAACCGGCGCCAGCAGCAATGCGACCAGCGTGCCGCGACGACCATGCCCGGCATCGGCCAGACGTCCGGCAATCGGCGCGGCAATGGCACCCACCGCACCGACCAGCGCGAAGATCGCGACTTGTGCCTGAGTGAAGCCGTGGTGACGCATCAGTTCAATCGGTGCAAGGGTCCAGAACAGGCTGAAACTGGCAAACAGCAACCCTTGATACAGCGAGCGCTGACGCAACAGTGGATAGCGCCGGGCCAAGGCAAACACCGAACCGATCAACGCAGCATACGAAGCTTTATGCGTCGGCAGCCGACGCGGCAGCGCCACCGCAGTGATCAGCGCGATGACCGCCATCAGGGCCGCCGCGCTGTAAAACACCCCGCGCCAGCCGAACACTTCAACCAACAGGCTCGACAGTGGCCGCGACAACAGAATACCCAGCAGCAGACCGCTCATGATATTGCCGACGACGCGGCCACGACTGGCCTCGGGCGCCAGGTGTGCCGCCAACGGCACAAGGATCTGCACGGCCACCGAGGTCAGACCGATCAGCAAAGACAACAGCAGGAACATCGACGGTGAATGGGTCAGCCCGGCGCACAGCAATGTGACGCTCGCCGCCAGGGTGAAGCCGACCACCAGCCGGCGGTTTTCCATCAGGTCGGCCAGTGGCACCAGCAGTAACAGGCCCAGTGCGTAGCCAAATTGCGTCAGCGAAACGATCAGGCTGGCATTGGCGCTGGACAGTCCGATCTGCGGTGCAATCAGTTCGACGATCGGCTGCGCGTAATAAAGATTGGCCACGACCGCGCCACAGCAAAATGCCAAGAACGCGACCATCAGGCCGGACAGTGAAGTTGGCTGTTCGGCATTCGCCGCAACGGCCGGATTGCCTGTGAGCATGATGACACCTCATTGAGTTCAGGAAAGTGCTGCCAAGGCTACGGCCCTGTGTCGACGTGCAGAATCCACGCGGCGAGCAACGCAGTGATGCGTCCGGTGCAACGGCGCAAGCGTTGCTTCTCGCGCAACGCGCTGTTGCGTGGGCCGGTCATTCTCCCGCGCAGACGGTTTCTCTACGCTTTGGCCCCTGGCGCCGTAGTCCCCTGCGGCGCCCTTCCCCGGCCATCACAAGGAGCGTTTCCATGACCCGCAGCCCATCCGTCCTGTCATCGCCTGCCGCGTTTTTTCCTGTGCCATGAACAGCTCATTTCTGAAGTCCAGAACGCTATGGATCAGCGTGGCAGTCATCGCTGTGCTCGGCCTGATCGGTGCCGTTTGGTTGATGTGGCGTCCGGCAATTACACCCATCGAGCGCCCGACGCTGTTCGATACTGCGCAATTGCAACGCGGGGCGCGGGTGGTCGAGGCCGGCGATTGTGCGGTGTGCCATACCCGCCCCGGCGGTGAATATCTGGCCGGCGGGCTGCCGCTGGTAACGCCGTTCGGCACGCTGTACAGCACCAACATCACCCCGGACGCTGAGACCGGTATCGGCCAATGGTCACTGCCGGCCTTCGAGCGGGCGATGCGTCAGGGCATTGCTCGCGATGGTCACTTGCTCTATCCGGCGTTCCCCTACGTGCACTACCGGCGCATGAGCGCAGCAGACATCGCCGACGCCTATGCCTACTTGATGAGCGGCCCCGCCGTGCACGCGCCGGCCGAGCACAACCAGATGAATTTCCCGATGAATATTCGTCCGTTGGTGGCGTTCTGGAACCTGCTGTTCCTGCACGGTGAGCCACTGACGCCTCTGGCGGGACGTAGCGAGGCGTGGAATCGCGGGCGTTATCTGGTCGACGCCCCGGGCCATTGCGCCGGCTGCCATTCGCCGCTGAACCTGATCGGCGCGGAAAAGTCCTCGGCATACCTACAGGGCGGCAGCGTTGACGGCTGGCACGCGCCGGCGCTGGTCGGCATGGGCCAGCGCAGCAACCCGTGGAGTCGTGAGCAACTGGTCGGCTATCTGCGCGCTGAGATCGTTGATGGCCACGGCACACCCGCCGGGCCGATGCGTCCGGTCAGCTTGAGTCTGGCCCGCTTGCCCGCCAGTGAGGCCGAGGCGATTGCCGAATACCTGCTCAGTTTGGAAAACCCGCTTTCGGTGACAGAGACAACAGCGCAGCGCGCCGCCAATGCCCCGGCAGACCACTCGACCGGCGCCCTGCTCTTCAGCAGCGCCTGCGCCGGTTGCCATGGCCCAGCGGCGCCGATGCGCACCATCGATGGTCGCCCGGGGTTGCAAAACACCTCGGCGCTGCAAGCGGCCAGCTCGCGCAATTTCCTCAAAACCGTGCTTGAAGGCTTGCCCGCCACACCCGGATCGCCCGGTCCGCTGATGCCTGCATTCGCCGCCAGCCTCGACAACGCGCAACTCGGCGCACTGGCCGCGTATCTGCGTCAGCAAGCCAGCCCCGATCAACCGTGGGCCGACCTCTCTTCCACTATTGAAGCGTTACGTCAGGAGACGAAATGAGCCAGATCACCCTCAACGTCAACGGAGCCGCGCAACCGCTTGAGCTGGAGCCGGACATGCCGCTGCTGTATGCGCTGCGCAATCACTTGAACCTCAACGGCGCCAAATACGGCTGCGGTCTCGGTCAGTGCGGCGCCTGCACGGTGATCGTCGATGATCAACCGGTGTTCGCCTGCCTGACGCCCTGCGCCGGTCTCGAAGGCAAAAAAATCCGCACCGTGGAAAGCCTCGGTAGCGCAGAAGATCCTGGCCCCCTGCAAGCGGCGTTCATTGAGAAACAGGCCGCGCAATGCGGTTACTGCATTGCCGGCATGCTGATGCGCGCGCAGGCGTTGCTTGAGCGTAATCGCCACCCGGATGAGGCGACCATTCGCGAGCACATGGCCGGCAACCTGTGCCGCTGCGGTACGCACTTGCGGATCATCGAGGCGATCAAACAGGTGGCCGGGCACAATGGGAGCCTGACATGAGTGAGTCGAATGGTTTGCAGCCGAGCCGACGCGCCTTCCTGCGCGGTGGTGCGTTGCTGATGGCGTTCACCCTGATGCCGGTCGCGCGGCGTGTGTTGGCAGATACGGAAGTCGATACGCTCGGCACCGTGGTCCTCGCGCCCGACCTGCCCGGAAGCCTGCGCACCAATCCGTTTCTCGACGCTTGGATCCGCATCGGCGCCGACGGCATTACCGTCTACACCGGCAAGGTCGAATTGGGCACCGGGGTGAAAACCGCGCTGCTGCAAATCGCCGCCGAGCGTTTGCAGGTGCCGGCAACCTCCATCAACTTGCTCACCGCCGACACCGCGCTGACGCCCAACGAAGGCTACACCGCCGGCAGCCACAGCATTTTTGACAGCGGTACCGCGTTGTATAACGCCGCCGCGCAGGTGCGCGAAATGCTCGTCGATGCCGCCGCGCGCAGTTGGCAGGTTGATGCAGCACTGCTGAGCACCCGCGACGCTGTGATCGTAGGCCCGGCCGGCCAGCAGATGAGTTACGCCGACGCGGTCAAGCATGTCGATGTGCATCAATATGCCAAGGCTCAGTCACCGGCGATGGCCGCCGCTGATTTCAAACTGATCGGCCATTCGTTGCCGCGCCTCGACATTCCGGCGAAGGTCAGCGGTGGTGCAGCCTTCGTCCAGGACATGCGCCTGCCGGGCATGCTGCATGCGCGGGTGATCCGCCCGCCCCGTCCGGGCTGCACGTTGCAAGCATTCGATGCGGCGTCCATCGAAGCGCTGGCTGGCGTGGTCAAGGTGATCCGCGACGGCAACTATCTGGCGGTGGTCGCCGGTGATGAGTGGCAAGCGATCAAAGCCATGCGCCGTGCCAGCGAAGTCGCGCAGTGGAGCAGCGGCGAGGCGATTCCTGATGCGGCGCAGATTCATGACCTGCTCAAACGCCTGCCCTCACGGCGCTATCCGATCAGCCACAGCGGCACGCCGAGCGGCGCGGCCGACACGCGTTTTCAGGCGCGGGTCACCAAGCAATATCTGATGCACGGCTCGATCGGCCCGTCTTGCGCAGTGGCCTGGTTCAAGGACGGCACGCTCACCGTCTGGACCCACACCCAAGGCGTTTACCCGCTGCGCGCCGGCATTGCCGAAATGCTCGGCCTGCCACCAGAGCGGGTGCGCTGTATTCATACTGAAGGCTCAGGGTGTTACGGCCACAACGGCGCAGATGATGCCGCCGCCGATGCAGCATTGATTGCCCTGCGCGTGCCCGGTACGCCGGTGCGCGTGCAATGGATGCGCGAACAGGAAAATCTTTGGGAGCCGTATAGCTCGGCGATGGTCACTGAAGTCGACGCAGGCCTCAGCCAGGGTCGTCTGCAGGACTGGGCCTACGAACTCTGGACCACGCCGCATAACGAACGCATCGTCAACGCCGGGCGTCTGCTGCCGGCACGCTTGCTCGCGCGGCCCTTCGCCTCGGCGCCATCCGTGCCGATCGCCCAGCCCGAAGGCGATGGTGATCGCAACGCGGTACCGCTGTATGCGTTGAACTCGACGCGCATCAACATGACCTTCGTCACCCAGATGCCCTTTCGCACCTCGGCCATGCGTTCACTGGGCGCGCACATCAACATTTTTGCCATCGAGGCGAGTATCGACGAACTGGCGATCAGGGCCGGCATCGACGCGGTCGCCTTGCGTCTGGCCCATCTCAGCGACCCGCGTGCTCGCGCGGTGGTAGAACGTGTGCGTGATGAGATCGGTTGGCCGCAAAAAAGCAGCGAGCCCGGCGCCGGTATCGGTTTCGCCTTTGCCCGCTACAAAAACATCATGGGTTACTGCGCCATCGCGGTGAAACTTCGCGTGCATCCGCAGACTGGCGAGATCCGCATCGATCACGTGGTGACGGCGGTGGATGTCGGCCAGATCGTCAGCCCCGATGGCCTGCGCAATCAGGTCGAGGGCGGCATCGTGCAGTCCGCGAGCTGGACCCTGTACGAAAAAGTCGCCTACGACGCGGGGGGCATTCGCAGCTACGACTGGAGCGGTTATCCGATTCTGCGCTTCACGCAACTGCCGAAAAAAGTCGATGTGCATTTGCTCGACCAACCGGGAGAACCCTTCCTCGGTGCCGCTGAAATCGTTCAAGGGCCGATGGCCGCCGCCCTTGGCAACGCCGTCGCCAACGCCACTGGCCGGCGCTGGCTGAACCTACCGCTCACGCGCTCAAACCAATCCGACTGAGCCACGCCCGTGTTCATCGCTGATGAGCACGGGCGCCGTTGCGTTGCGCGCAAAACAGCGTAGCGCCGGTCGCCGATTATCAGCCCCGCTGAGCGCGGTTAAGTTAGCGGCACTGGTTCGCGGCCCCGCTGCCGCGCTTGAATTTCCTTTATTGAAATCTGGAGCTACCCATGACCCGTCGTCTGTTCCAACCCCTCGCACTCGGTCCTTACACCCTCGCCCATCGCGTGGCGATGGCCCCCTTGACGCGCTCACGCGCCGGCCAACCGGGCGATGTACCGACGCCGATGAACGCCGAGTACTACCGCCAGCGGGCCAGCGCCGCGCTGATCATCACCGAGGCCACACAAATCTCCCGGCAGGCTCAGGGTTACGCCTGGACGCCGGGCATCTACAGTCCTGAGCAAGTTGAGGCGTGGCGCGACGTCAGCGCGGCGGTGCATGAGGCCGGCGGCCTGATCTTCATGCAACTGTGGCACGTCGGCCGGGTGTCCCACCCCAGTTTTCAACCCGATGCTGGCCTGCCGGTTGCGCCCAGCGCGCTGCCAGTGCCTGGCAAGACGTTTATCGTCGACGAAAACGGTAACGGCGTCTGGGGTGATGTGCCGGTGCCGCGCGCGCTGGAAACCGCGGAAATCGCCGGCATCGTCGAGGACTACCGCGTGGCCGCGCGCAACGCATTGCTGGCGGGCATGGACGGTGTAGAGATTCATGCTGGCAACGGTTACCTGCTCGACCAGTTTCTTAACAGCAACAGCAACCAGCGTGACGATGCCTATGGCGGCAGCGTGGAGAACCGCGCGCGGTTTCTGCTGGAGGTGGTCGCGGCCGTGGCTGAAGAAGTTGGCGCCGAGCGGGTCGGCGTACGCCTGACGCCGATGGGGCGCTTCATGGGCATGGGCGATGACACCCCGGAGGCAACCTTCGGCCACCTCGTCGAAGCGCTCAATCATTGGAATCTGGCCTACCTGCACCTGGTCGAGCCGGCGATGGTCGGCACAGTCAAAGACGAGAACTTCGACCCGCGCTGGGACGCGATCATTGCCCAGTTGCGCAAGACCTGGAACGGCGTGCTGATCCTGGCCGGCGGCTACGATGCGCAATCTGCCGAACAGGCGCTGATTGCCGATCGTGCCGACATCATCGCGTTTGGCCGGCCGTTCCTGGCCAACCCGGACTTGCCGCGTCGGCTGCACGATGGCCTGGCGCTCAACGTGCCGGATCCGAGCAGCTTTTTCGGTGGGGATCAGCGGGGCTACATCGATTATCCATTTCATGCCTGAACAAATGCAGGCCACCCGCCTCTCATGAATGTGTAAATCCCTGGAAGCAGGGGCCGATGCGCCCCTGCTCGATCAAGTCATACGATCTCTACGTTTAGTCGCAGATGTGAAAAATCCACCGTAACGCCGATCACAGTGCAGCTGTGCGCTTTCAGGTCTATTGCCCGACGTCGCCGAATGCGATAAAACGGGCTCGTTGTACGACAACCTAATAAAAATCAAGTCGTTCGAACGGCTAACAATCCTGAGATCTGCCATGCCTCGCCCTACCGCTACGCAAACCGTGCCGCCACCCTACCCCCGTTATCTGGCGGTGATCATTCTGTTGTGCATGGGCTGTGCGTTTGCCGGCAATCATGTGGCGGCGCGAGTCGCATTTGATGATGGTGCGGGAGTGTTGCTGGCGATTTTGATGCGTTCCGGCGGGACCTTGCTGGTGCTCGCCATGCTGGTGCTGTGGCAAAGACAAAGCCCGCGTTTGCCGGCGGGCGCATGGCGCTGGCAACTGCTGCTGGGGTTGCTGATCACTGCACAGAGTCTGTGTCTGTATTCCGCTGTCGCACGGGTGCCGGTGGCGCTGGCCCTGCTGGTGGCGAACGTATTCCCTATTCTGCTGGCATTGCTCACCTGGGCGCTGGGTGGCCCGCGACCGAGCGCGCGCACCGCGATATTGATGGGTTTGATTCTATTGGGTCTGGTGTTTGTGCTGGACGTGCCCGGGCGCCTCTCGACCACGACAGACGTCAGTGCGCAATGGCTGACCGGCGTCGCGCTCGCGTTCTGCGCCGCCAGCGTGTTCGCCTGCGCGCTGTGGATCACCGACCACAAACTGTCTCAGGTACGCGGCTCGGTGCGCAGTCTGCTGACCATTTTCATCGTGTTCAGCAGCGTCAACCTCGCAGGGCTGACGGGCGCCCTTCCCGGCGGATTGAACCTGCCCGCCACCTCGACCGGATGGCTGGCCCTCGCCACTCTGGTGGTGCTGTACGGCACAGGTTTTATCGTCTTGTTCATTTCCGTACCTCGACTCGACATGCCGCGCAATGCGCCGGTGATGAACATCGAACCATTGGCAACGCTGCTGATGGGCTGGATTGTGCTGGATCAGATGCTCAGCAACGGACAGATTCTCGGCGGGGTAATTGTGGTCACGGGCATCGTTTTGCTGACATATCGTAAATCAGTGGTCAAGGCTGAGGTTAAAGTCAGTGCGTGAGGGGTTCTCGCCAGCGGTTCTCACGGTCGAGTTTGGCCTGCTTCGGCCAGCTTCTTTTGCACATAAAAAAGCATCAACACCGAATTTGTCTGAGCCTGTCGAGATTGCTGCTCAAACAACGCCACAAGCTCTTCTTCACGCTTGCACTCAGCGTTGATATCGCCCCTTGCAAATTCGCAGCTACCGTATTGGCCCCAGCCTTTGCGGGCCTCATCGGTATCTCGGGCGGGATACACCCAATACGCTTGCCATGCACCGTCGACGACAGGTTTGCCGGCCGCGTCTATCTGCTCAATCGCCTGCAAGGTTGCTGTCGCAGCGGCGTCCAGAAAACCTTGAGGGGTGGCATCGGCTTTACTCGCCTCATCACGAAGCGCCTGACACTGCGCGTCAGACAAGTCGAACAATGGCAGCGCTTCAATGCTCTCGAACTCATCAAACGGATCCGCATGATTGCCCGGCAACTTGGCGTGGTAAGCCGGCACGACATGGCCGGGGACGCTCATGTCTTGTATGTAATGCAAGACCCTTCCCGCTTGCTCGTATACCGCAACGGGATCGGCACCGGGTTCCACCAGCAGCGCGTTCAGCTTTTCAATACGTTTGGAAAAAATCACGTCCAGGCTACGGTTGGCGAACCAGAATGGCTCAAGTTTTTTGTTGCGGTTATAGAAGTGCCAATTGGTAGCGCGCTGAGGGAGCGTTAGCAGGTTTGAATCCTCAGCGTCAGTGCCTGCCGCCAAAGCCTCCGCCAACTGTTCGGGCAACTTCACCCCCGGGCAGCGTTGATACGCCTGAGCTGCTTTCAGTGCATAGGCCGAATGCAAGTCGGGGTTGAAGGCGAAGGCTGGGGTTGACGGGTTGAACAGCAGCGATAGGCCAAATACTGCGAGGTAACGTGTTGCGGCTCTTCGGCCTATCCGGGTGGCTTCCATGCTGTTGATCTCCAGAAACTTGCGTGATTGCGGAACACTTATCGTACGCGCGGCAATTTAGCACTTAGGTGGTGGCAAAAAGCTGTTTTTTGCTCAGCCACTCAGGACAAGCATAAAGGGCAACCCCTGCGTCCTAACGTCGCAGCAAACAGCTATTGGCAAATCCTGCACAAGCCTTAGAATCCCGCGCTCTCTTGCAGCCCCCTCGGCGTCTGCCTGCACCACAACACACTTCGGCTTGGCAATCGCATGCGCAGCGGCGCACGTTGCGCTGTTCGTCCTCTAGAGGTTTTTATGTCTCCGCGTTTGCTGGCCATGGCGCTGGCGCCCCTGCTCGGGCTGTTCATTGTTGCGCTGGGCAACGGTTTCATGTCGTCGCTGACCACCCTTCGACTGGACGCTGCCGGTGCCTCGACCACGATGATCGGTATCGTTTCATCGGCCTACTTCATCGGCCTGACCCTGGGTGCGGTGTTCAATGACCGTTTGATTCTGCGCATCGGCCATATCCGCGCCTATGGCAGTTTCGCCTCGCTGATCGCCGTGACCATCCTGCTGCAGGGCTTGTTCTATGACACTTGGGGCTGGTTCGCCCTGCGCCTGATCAACGGCTGGGCCACGGTCGGCGTGTTTCTGGTGATCGAAAGCTGGTTGCTGCTGGCGGGCGACGCGAAGATTCGCGGGCGCTTGCTCGCGTTGTACATGATCGTCTTGTACGGCGCCGGTGTGCTGGGTCAGGCAACGCTAGGGAAAATCACCGGGTTGAGCGACAGCGCACCGTTCATGGTCGCCGGCATGCTCGCCTCGTTGTCGGTGCTGCCGATCGTGATTCTGCCGCGCGTATCGCCATTGCTTGATCAGGTTGAACCGCTCAAACCCCGGCAACTGCTAGGCGTGACGCCGACCGGGCTGGTCGGCTGTTTCGGCTCGGGTGTGACCATCGCGGCGATCTACACCTTGCTGCCGTTGTATCTGCAACGCAGCGGTCTGAATGTCGGGGAAGTTGGCAGCATGATGGCCTGGACGATCCTCGGTGCGATGCTCCTGCAATACCCAGTCGGGCGCTGGTCTGACCGCAAGGATCGCTTGCAAGTGCTGACCATTCTGACGGTGGCATGCACGGTGCTATCGCTGGTGATCGTTCTGGTGCCGTTGTCCTCGACCATGCTCGCGGTGATGTTGTTTCTGCTTGGTGGTGGTGTGTTCGCGCTGTACCCGGTTGCCGTCAGCCACGCCGCCGACCGTGCCCCGGCCGAAGCCTTGGTGCCGATGATTCAGGGCTTGCTGCTGATCAATTCGCTGGGCTCGGCGATCAGCCCGATGATGATCTCGCCGGTGATGAATTCGTTCGGTGCCAATGGTCTGTTCTGGGTGTTTGCGCTGGTCAATCTGTGCATGGTCACCTTCTTCCTGTGGCGCCGTGGCAAACGCCCGGTTCCGGCCAATCCCGCACCTTTTGCGGCGGCAGCGACGTTCTCGCCGACTGGTGCGGAGCTGCGGGTGACTGAAGACTTGCGTCAAGCGGTGCAGGAGCATCCGCCGATGGTCGATGCACTGAGCGGCGAGCCTTCGCCGCAATGTGAGACGCGCTAGGGGTTGCGCCAGTCTGCGCCAAGCGCAGGCTGGCTCGCACCGCTATTCAGATTCGTGGGTGATATCCACGAGCGGAATCGGTTCAATCGCCCAAGCGCGAATCTGACGACGTTCAGGGCTGGGTATTGCGCAGGCTTTGCGTCCAGTGAACGTTCGCGCAAGACGCTCTTCATCAATGCGCCATCCGCGCAACTCCAGTGCCTGCACGTCTTTGCGAAAGGCAATCTGCAGCGCATCGGATTTCAACGAAACCTCCTGCTGAAAAGAGTCCGGCACACGCTCGGGCCGGACGTTTTTCAGCACAGCGTGATCTTGTTCGAAGATACGGATATTGCTCGCAATGAACCTGCGATCCAGCAGTCGGGTGCGCAGGAACGTTCTGCCCATCATCCACCAGGTGCGCGTGCGACTGGCGTCAATCGGCACATGCGCCGAGACGATGTAGATCCGCCAGCCGTTGGGCAACTCAAGCTCAAGCGTTGTACAAGGGCCGGACAGGTGAAACCCCGGAACAGTGGCCACACTGACAAACTCGGTGGAGGATTTGCGCCGCAGCAGCCCTTTGCGTGCCGGCCTGCGCATGAGCATTTGGGCGCTGCCGCTCCACGCATCGCTGTCGACCTCGAATGATTCAATCTCGGGATGATCCGGATCGCCGAAGGTTGATCCATGGACAAACGGTGCGTGGGCGAAGTCCAGACCGTTTTCGATAATCCGGTCCCAACTGGCCTGCCAGTCAAAGTGACCCGAGACCACGCGGATGGCGGGATCGTCGATCCAGTCGAGCATCGGCAAGGGTGGACGCTCAGACTCAGGCAGATCACCTAAAAACGCCCAGATCCAGCCGTATCGCTCCAGTGTCGGGTAGGCATCGACGCGGGCCTTGGCGGGAATCCGCAGGTCGGGCTGCGCCGGTATCTGCGTGCACACGCCATCACCGCCAAACCGCCAGCCGTGATAAGGGCACTGCACGCTGTTGCCGACCTTGCTGCCGGCTGACAGTGAACCGCCGCGATGCACGCAAATATCCGAAAGCAGGTGAGCGACCCCCGCGTCATCGCGGAACGCAACGAACGGTTGTCCGAGCAATTGAACCGGCATCAATCCATCAGTCAGCTGTGACGATGGGAGAACGACATACCAGAGGTTTGTGAGCATGGGGGGCGTGTGATCCGTCAGTACGGTGAGTTCAAATCAGAAAAACCCTGGAGTGCAAAACTAAACCAGAGGGCTCCACTTGGCCAACGTGATTTGCCAGTGCCCTTGCCCTGCCCTTTGCCTACACTTGCTTGCCAATGATGTTTACCTCTCTGCCGAAGGAGTCACCATGTCCAAGCTCTATCCGAGCATCGATCCCGAGGGATTGGTCGAGTATTCCGTGGTCTACACCGACCGCTCGCTCAATCACATGTCGCAGTCCTTTCAAGGCGTGATGAAGAACATTTCCAAAACCCTGAAACAGGTCTACCACGCCGAAGCGGTGGCGGTGGTTCCAGGCAGCGGCACTTTCGGCATGGAAGCGGTGGCGCGGCAGTTCGCCACCGGCCAGCAATGCCTGGTGATACGCAACGGCTGGTTCAGTTATCGCTGGAGCCAGATTTTGGAGATGGGCAACATCCCGGCGGCCACTACGGTGCTCAAGGCCCGGCCGATCGAGACGGGTCGCCAGGCCGCCTACGCCCCGCCGCCACTGGACGAAGTGCTGGCAGCCATCGCCGCACAGAAACCGCAGGTGGTCTTCGCGCCCCACGTTGAAACCTCATCCGGGATCCTCCTGCCCGACGAGTACCTACGAGCCGTTGGCGACGCCGTGCATGCGGTGGGTGGTCTGTTCGTGCTGGACTGCATTGCCTCCGGCACCATTTGGGTGGATATGCACAAATGCGCCGTCGACCTGCTGATCAGCGCACCACAGAAAGGCTGGAGCGCTTCCCCCTGCTGCGCCTTGGTGATGTTCAGTTCTGCAGCGCTTGAGCGCATCGAACAGACGCAAAGCAGCAGCTTCGCCTGCGACCTGAAAAAGTGGCTGCAGATCATGCAGGCCTACGAACAGGGTGGACATGCCTATCACGCGACCATGCCCAGCGATTCCCTCGCGCGATTCAACGACGTGATGAAAGAGACGCAAGCGTACGGTTTCGACAAGATCCGCGACGAACAACAGGCGCTGGGCGATCAGGTGCGCGCCCTGTTAACCGGCAGAGGTTTCAAAAGCGTCGCCGCAGAAGGCTTTCAGGCCCCCGGCGTCGTGGTGAGCTACACCGATGATGCCGACATCAAAAACGGCAAGAAATTTGCCCAGCACGGCCTGCAGATCGCCGCCGGCGTGCCATTGCAATGCGATGAGCCAGCCGACTTCCAGACCTTTCGCCTCGGGCTGTTCGGGCTGGAGAAGCTGCAGAATATCGAGCGCACGGTCAGCCTGCTGGAGCAGGCATTGGATGAGGTTATTTAGATACCCGGCAACCCGTCGTCGGGCCGCCTGGTTCGGCCGTTTAATAGACTTGAGGCACCATGAGTTCCGGTGGCGTAGGACTGCGAGAGTAGTCCTCCTCGCGCACGCGCTGCGGCAGTTCAATCAGCGGTAACTCGACTTCTTCGTAAGGCATTTGGCCGAGTAGATGATTGATGCAGTTAAGTCGGGCTTTTTTCTTGTCGTCGGCTTGCACCACCCACCAGGGTGCTTCGGCAATGTGGGTGCGTTCGAGCATGATTTCCTTGGCCTTGGTATAGGCCTCCCAACGCCGACGTGACTCCAGGTCCATCGGGCTGAGTTTCCACTGCTTGAGCGGGTCGTGAATGCGACTAAGGAAGCGCAGGTGTTGTTCTTGGTCGGAAATGGAAAACCAGTACTTGATCAACTGAATGCCGGAACGGGCGAGCATCCGTTCAAACTCTGGCACGGTCCGGAAAAATTCTTCGTACTGATAGTCGTTGCAAAATCCCATAACTTTTTCAACACCGGCGCGGTTGTACCAACTGCGGTCAAATAGCACGATCTCACCTGCTGCCGGTAGGTGCGAGACATATCGCTGGAAGTACCATTGAGTTCGCTCGCGGTCGTTGGGCGCGGGCAAGGCAGCGACTCGGCATACCCGGGGGTTGAGCCGCTGGGTTATGCGCTTGATTACCCCTCCCTTGCCAGCGGCATCGCGCCCTTCAAACAAGATCACTACCTTGTGTCCGGTCTTGACCACCCAGCTTTGCAACTTCACCAGTTCACCCTGCAGGCGAAACAACTCGCTGAAATAAAGCCGTCGGTCGTCCTTCTCAATACCATTCGGAACGTGGTCATCGAACAGCGCGTTCAGGTCATGCCCGTCTTCGGACAACTCCAACTCCAGCTCCTCGTCACTGTGGTCGAGCAGCTCGCGCTGAATGCGGTGTATCAACTGATCTTGAGCTGAGGGCATGGTGAAGACCTCGGGTACTGGATGGTACTGCCATACTGACGTCGATTTATGACTGAGCAGTTACCGGGGTTCTCGGGATTGCTGATTGCTTGAAGCAGACGTTGCATACTGGCCCAACGTCCCGAGCGTTCAACCTTTCGCGGGGATTTGCTGAACCAGTCCTACGCTCTGCTCTTTCGATATATGGTCAGTCCGGGCACAATGCGCATCCTTTTTTGGCTGGCCTTGCCGGAGGCCTCGAAATGATCAAGACACCGTACTACCTCATCGACAAACAGAAACTGCTGACCAACATGCAGAAGATCGCCTATGTGCGCGAACAGTCAGGGGCCAAGGCCCTGCTGGCACTCAAGTGCTTCGCGACCTGGTCGGTGTTCGACTTGATGCAGCAATACATGGACGGCACCACGTCGTCGTCGCTGTACGAACTCAAGCTCGGCCGCCAGAAGTTCGAAGGCGAAACCCACGCCTACAGCGTGGCCTGGGCTGACGATGAGATCGAGGAGATGCTCGACAATTGCGACAAGATCATCTTCAACTCCATCAGCCAGCTGCAACGCTTTGCCGAGCGCTCTGAGGGCAAAGTCCGGGGCCTGCGCGTTAACCCGCAAGTCAGCAGCTCCGATTATCTGCTGGCCGACCCGGCGCGTCCGTTCAGCCGTCTAGGCGAATGGGACCCGGTGAAGATCGAAGGCGTTATCAGCCAGATCTCCGGCTTCATGTTCCACAATAACTGTGAGAACGGCGACTTTGGCCTGTTCGACCAAATGCTCTGCACCATTGAAGAACGCTTCGGTGAGCTGCTGCACAAGGTCAGCTGGGTCAGCCTGGGCGGCGGCATTCACTTCACCGGTGAAGGCTACGCACTGGACGCGTTCTGCGCTCGTCTCAAGGCGTTCTCGCAAAAGTACGGCGTGCAGGTCTATCTGGAGCCTGGCGAAGCGGCGATCACTAACAGCGCTTCGCTGGAAGTCACCGTGCTCGACACCCTCTACAACGGCAAGCACCTGGCCGTCGTGGACAGCTCCATTGAAGCCCACCTGCTCGACCTGTTGATCTATCGCCTGAACGCCAAGCTGGCGCCGAGCGAGGGTGAACACACCTACATGGTGTGCGGCAAATCGTGCCTGGCCGGAGACATCTTCGGCGAGTACCAGTTTGATCGTCCGCTGGCCATTGGTGATCGACTGTCATTCATTGATACCGCCGGCTACACCATGGTCAAGAAGAACTGGTTCAACGGCCTGAAAATGCCATCCATCGTGGTGAAACAACTCGATGGTACCGTCGAAGTAGTTCGCCAATTCGGTTACGAAGACTACCTGTCCAGCCTTTCTTGAAACGGACAGACAAAGGAGAGAAAAAGCAATTGAAAAAGAACGTTCTTATCATTGGTGCAGGAGGTGTCGCTAAGGTGGTGGCCCACAAGTGCGCGCAGCATAACGATGAACTCGGTCGTATCGCTATCGCGTCGCGCAACATCTCCAAATGCCAGGCCATCATCGACAGCGTCAAGGCCAAGGGTAGCCTCAAACAACCCGCCGATATCAAAGCCTTCTCCCTCAATGCGCTGGATGTCGAGGCGACCAAGGCGCTGATCCGTGAAACCGGATCCCAGATCGTCATCAACGTCGGCTCCGCGTTCCTCAATATGTCGGTGTTGCGTGCCTGCATCGATACCGGCGTCGCTTATCTCGACACCGCCATTCACGAAGAGCCGGGCAAGATCTGCGAAACCCCGCCCTGGTATGGCAACTATGAGTGGAAGCACCTCGCCGAGTGCCAAGAGAAGAACATCACCGCCATTCTCGGCGTGGGCTTCGACCCGGGTGTGGTCAACGCCTATGCAGCACTGGCACAACAACAGTATTTCGACCGCATTGATTCGATTGACATTCTTGACGTCAATGCCGGTTCCCACGGCAAATATTTCGCCACCAATTTCGATCCGGAAATCAATTTCCGTGAATTCACCGGGCAGGTGTGGAGCTGGCAGAACAGCCAGTGGACCAGCAACACCATGTTCGAAGTCAAACGCACCGACGACCTGCCGGTTGTAGGCTCGCAGAACCTGTACCTGACCGGTCACGATGAAGTGCACTCGCTGTCGAAGAATCTGGACGCACCCAACGTGCGTTTCTGGATGAGTTTCGGCGAGCACTACATCAACGTGTTCACGGTCCTCAGAAACCTCGGTCTGCTGTCCGAACAACCGGTCAAGACCGCTGAAGGCCTGGAAGTCGTGCCGCTGAAAGTGGTCAAGGCCGTGCTGCCTGATCCGAGTTCGCTGGCGCCCGGCTACACCGGCAAGACCTGCATCGGTGACCTGGTCAAGGGCACCAAGGATGGCCAGTCGCGCGAAGTGTTCATCTACAACGTGGCCGACCACGAGGAAGCCTTTGCCGAAACCGACAGCCAGGGCATTTCCTACACCGCCGGCGTACCGCCTGTTGCCGCTGCCCTGCTGGTCGCCCGTGGCGAGTGGGATGTGCAGCGCATGGCCAACGTCGAGGAACTGCCGGCTGAGCCGTTCCTCAAGGCGCTGGACGTCATGGGACTGCCGACCCGCATCAAGGATGAACACGGAGATCGTCCCTGGAACGGCGTAGCCTGAGGCTCGCAATAACCCGCGACGCGTCACTGCCCGCTACAAAAAACGCCGCTCATTGAGCGGCGTTTTTGTCTGCACTGAAAATCAGGACACGGCTTCCGGACATTGTTGCGCCGGATTCCTGCTCTTGCCCTGTTGTTGCCGGGCGAGCAGTGCCTGTACGTCAGCGACGGCATCCAGAACCCGCTGCGCCCAATGCTCATCCTCCGGGTGCACGACAACAACGCGAAAACCGTGATCATGGCCTTCCGAGCGCACACCTTCGGAGTCATCGACATGCAAGTCGATATCGAAGGCCGGGGGGAATTTCGACGGGCCGTTTGACAGTCCGTTTGTCGCCAACGCCTGGTTATGCACCACACTGTTGACCACCCCGTCGACGCGGATGCCATACAACAACAGCCAGCGCCTGATATAGGCCGGGGTCCGACCGGACGACGTGTAAACCCAGATACTGCAGCCCTGACGCCGCAACTCGCGGGTCAATGAGCGCGTACCGCATCGCAGTGGCTCGCCGAGCCAACGATGCAAGCAAGCCGGCAACCAGCTCTGCTCGACGGCACAGTGATGCAGCTGGCAGGCCAGCGTGTCATCGATATCGAACGAAACCCGTATGCGCTGGCGAGCGAATACGCTCATGGGGATAGCACCGAGCATGGCTTGCCAAACGCGGCTGACGGAAGCCTGGTACCTGGCGGAAATGGGTTGCCCGCTCATCAATCTCCCCCTTGCAAGACGGGCGAGGTCTTGTCTTTGAGTAAAAAATTCATCGACTCAGGCGCCTGACCTTCAAGGAAGGCCGCATACTTTTTCTTGATTTTGGGCAATTCATACAACGCCTTTACCCCGTGCTTGGCGGAGTTGCGGATGACCGAGGACGGATTAAAGTAACCCCCGGCATTTTCCAGCGTCAGCACGAACGGAGGTAATCCCGCGCGCATGAGCAAATAGCTGACGATGAGTGAGCCACTGCGGTTATTACCCTCGATAAACAACTGCGGCTTGCTGAGGATTCGAACATAAACACCAGCCGCTCGCTTCCAGACTGACTCGCTGCGATACGCGCAATACCAGTTGAACAGGTCCTTTATCCCCCCCTCAACGTTGTTGAAGAAGTGCTCTTCGGTCGCCGCTAGGTGTTGAGCGTACTCCAGTCGGCGAACCGGGTCCCGGCCACAGAGGACGGTAGCGTTGATCTCCAGCATCAGGTTCAGTTGCTGAAGGTCGAACAGGTCGACACCGCGAGCGACATAGTCGTCAATCAGCGCATAGCCTTCAAGCACATTGTGCAGCACTTCGTCAGTGAAGGGATCGCGAGGCTCGGTAAAGTGCCTGCTGAGTTCGGAGAAACGGCCCTGAACCTCTCGCAATACCCGTTCAATCGCGGGCAAATCAAGACGACGCGTTGCAGACATTGGCAATCCTGAGAACGGTAGATAAAAGGGTCAAACGGCCGGATGCCAGTACAGCACCCTTGTCCATGGCCGCTTGCCGTCTTGACTGGATGATTGCTGCTTAGCTGAACTTGCCGCTGATGTAGTCTTCGGTCATTTGTTCACGCGGCTTATCGAATATCTGGGTTGTCGGCCCCATCTCGACCAGATAGCCGGTGCGCGTCCCCTGGGAAATATCAACCGAGAAAAAAGCGGTCGTGTCAGCGACGCGGATGGCCTGCTGCATATTGTGAGTCACCAGGGCGATGGTGTAATCCTTCTTCAACTCGATCATCAACTCCTCGACCCGTCGGGTCGCGATCGGGTCGAGTGCCGAGCAAGGCTCGTCCAGCAACAGCACTTCCGGTTCGGTCGCGATGGCACGGGCGATGCAAAGCCGTTGCTGTTGACCACCGGAGAGTGACAGGCCGCTGACCTTGAGCTTGTCCTTGACCTCATCCCACAGCGCGGCACCCTGCAAGGCATGTTTCACGCGGTCGCCCAGATCGCCCTTGTAGCGATTGAGGCGCAGGCCGAATGCAACGTTGTCGAAAATGCTCATCGAGAACGGATTCGGCTGCTGAAACACCATGCCGATATAACGACGCACGACCACTGGATCAACGCCCTTTCCATAAACGTCTTGTCCGAGGAAATGCACGTGCCCTTCAAAGCGAAATCCCTTCACCAGATCGTTCATCCGGTTGAGGCTGCGCAGCACGGTGCTCTTGCCGCAACCCGATGGACCGATGAAACCGGTGATCTTGTTTTTTTCGATCGGAACATGGCTGTCACGCACTGCCAGGAAGTTACCGTAGAAAATCTTGTCCAGCTTGCAGTCCATGACCACTGGCGCCTGAGTGACAAACGGAGCCGCGACTTGCAGATTTGATGCGTTCAAGGTTCAGATGCTCCGTTCTCAGTACTTGGGCTTGCCGAAAATACGGCTGACAATATTGACGACCAGTACGATCATCACCAGCACCAGCGAGGCCGCCCATGCCAGTTCGAGTTGGTTGTCGAAGGGCATGCCGGAAAAGTTGTAAATCAGTACGGCGAGCGAGGCCGTCGGATTCATGACCGCCAGGTTGCCGTCGTGGTAGATCCAGTAGTTGCTGAACAGCGCCGTGAACAACAAAGGTGCGGTTTCGCCTGCAGCGCGGGCCACGGCCAGCATGACCCCGGTGAGGATCGCGGGCATGCCGGTCGGCAAGACGATTTTCCAGATGACCTGTGAGCGGGTGCAGCCCATGCCGTAGGCGGCATCCTTCATGATCTTGGGCACCATTCGCATCGACTCTTCAGCCGTCAGCACGACGATCGGCAACATCAGCACGGCCAGTGCCACGCCACCGGCCGGCGCCGAGTAAGTACCAGTGGTCATCACGACCAGCGCATAGGCGAACACCCCGGCCAGAATGGAGGGCAGCCCCGTAAGCATCTTGGCGGCAAAGCGCGCGGCGTTTGCCAGCTTGCTGTCAGGGCCCAGTTCCGCCAGAAAGATAGCCGCCATGATGCCAACTGGCACCGCGATCGCCGCTGCGATACCGACCATGACGAAAGTGCCGGCCATAGCGTTGCCGAAGCCACCGCCCGTCTCGAAACCGGTGGGCGGAAGTTCGGTGAAGACCTCCAGATTCAGACGTGCCCCGCCGCGAGTGATCAGCATGTAGAGCACGGAGATCAATGGCACGCTGGCCAATAGAGCACCGCCCCAGACCAGCATGGTCAACACCAGGCTGCGCAGCGCGCGACCTTCAAACTTGCGCTGCAGGCTAGGAAATGCAGCCTCAGAGGACGTGATGTCAGTCATTATTTAGTACCACGTTGGGCATAGACCATGATCATGGAACCGATGATGTTCACCAGTAACGTGATGAACATCAGGACCAATGCGGCGTACATCAACACTTCAATCTCATTCGGCCCCGCCTCGGGAAAATTCAACGCCAGCAAGGCCGCCAGCGTATTGGCCGGGGCAAAGAGAGAAAGGGAGATGTTGTTTGCGTTGCCTACCAGCATGGCCAGCGCCATGGTTTCACCTAACGCGCGGCCCAGCCCCAAGACGAGGGAACCAAAGATGCCGGTGGCGGCAGATGGCACCATCACCTTGAGAATGGCCTCCCAATGGGTGGTGCCCATGCCGTAGGCAGCCTGCTTGGTTTTCATCGGTACGCCGGTGAGCGCGTCCTGCGACACGGCAGCAATGGTCGGCAGAATCATGATTGCCAGCACCAGCGCCGCCGGCAGCAGTCCAGGTCCGCTCAACGAAGTGCCAAAAAAAGGTATCCAGCTGAGTTCGCTGTTCAGCCACTCCGCCAGCGGCCGAATTGCCGGAATCACCACGTAGATCCCCCAGAGACCATAAACGACGCTGGGGATGGCCGCCAGTAACTCGACGATGGTACGAAAGACGGCAGCGAGCTTAGCGGGCAGGAAATCCTGGGTCAGAAAAATCGCCATGCTGACACCGAAAAAACCGGCGATCAGCAGCGCGATGAAAGCACTGTAGAGCGTCCCCCAAATGGCCGGCAGAATGCCGTATTTGCCCTGATTAACATCCCAGACGGACCCCAAAAGCACATCCAGGCCGTGCTTCTCCATGCCGGGAATGGCCTTGCGCCCTACTTCGAATATCAGCGCAAAGACCAGCGCCAGAATCAGCACCACGCCTATTTGCGCTAGCGCACGGAAGACGCGGTCGACCAGAAAGTCCTTTGCGGACGGTGGTTGGCACGCAGAAGCCGGATTAACCGGTACGACAAAAGGTGTGTTCATTGGCTAATTCCGGAATGAAGGGAAACTCTCCCGGCGCTGCAAGCAGGCGCCGAGAGAGGCCTCAGGAGCGCTTACTGGATGTTGGCAGACGCTTTGCGAACCTGATCGACGACTGACTGTGGCAAAGGTATATAACCCATCGAGTCGGCGATTTTCTGCCCTTCGGTCAAGCTGTACTCGACCATCTCGCGCATGGCTTTGGCCTTGGCCGGGTTACCGTTGTCCTTGCGAAAGATCATCCAGGTGTAGGAAGTGATCGGGTAAGACTTGGCGCCGTCCGGATCTGGCAGCCAGGCCACCAGGCTCTCGGGCATTTTTACCGCAGCGAGTGCCTCGGCGCCGCTTTCCGCGTTCGGTACCACGTACTGACCGGCCTTGTTCTGCAACTGCGCGAAGTCAACCTTGGCAAGTTTGGCAAAGCCGTATTCGATGTAACCGATGGCACCCGGCGTCTGGCGTACGGTGGCTGTCACACCGTCATTCTTGGGCGACTTGATGAATTTGTCGCTGGCCGGCCAGTTGACGGTGTTGCCCTCCCCCAGCGCCTGCTTGAACTCCGGGTTGATGGCCGCCAGGTGCTTGGTGAACACCGCAGTGGTACCGCTGGAGTCTGCTCGCACAACAACCGTGATCGGCGTATCGGCCAGTTTCAACTCGGGGTTGGCTGCGACGATCTGCGGATCGTTCCAGCGGGTGATCTTGCCCAGGAAGATGTTGGAGTAGACGTCGCGTGGCAATTTGAGCCCTTTAGGATTGCCCGGCAGGTTATAAGCCAGCACGATTTCACCCGCCGTCATTGGCAGCAACTGCACGCCCTCGCCCACCTTGGCAATGTCTTCGTCTTTCATCGCAGAATCACTGGCGGCGAAATCAACGGTTTTATTCAAAAAGTCCTGTACACCCGCACCGCTGCCCTTGGATTGGTAATCCACAGTGACACCCGCCGACTTTTTGCTGAAATCCTTGAACCAGGTGAGGTAGATCGGTGCCGGAAAACTGGCTCCGGAGCCTGTCAGCCGGACGTTTTCCGCCGCGAAGGACATTGAGGTAGCCAACACAGATGCAGTCACAGCGAACGCAGCAGACTTGATCAATCGTTTCATCAAGGAAACTCCTTATAGGGGCTCCTTAACTCTGCAGCAATCTCGTTAAGTTTTTATGAACGTTGGATGGCAGGACCGCGCCTCAATCGTTTTGACCCCTTGCTACCCTTACTCATCGTACCCCCTCCTCGCACATACCTATTGCGCAGTAGTACCGACGCACATGACTTTCCAGGACTCTCAAGGCAATGGGTGTCCATCCAGGCGACAGTGGATCTGAATTTTTACTCGCCCGCTGCGGCGGCAGGCGCGTGAGAATTCGCTGGCCGTCGCCATGAGTCCGAATCCCATCGCCTGCGTTATCTCAGTCAGGCAAAGCCCTGCCTGTTCCGCCTTTGTCGTTCGCGGGATTTGGCAATCGAATCTTCTTGCGCGCGGGTTGTCCTTATTCCCGGATTGCGTGCCGCCATTCGCCAAGCGCCACTTTCCAACGCTACTTTGCCTCCACCGCCATGGCTCCAAAATGGAAATGGCGTTAGCATTTCATCCATCCGGCTTAACAAGCCTGTTTTTTCAGATCAGGGTCGCATAGTGGAAAAGCTAAAACGCCTTCAAAGCGGAATCGAAGGGCTCGACGCGCTGCTTCAGGGTGGCCTGGTCGCGGGTGCTTCGTACATCGTTCAGGGCCGCCCCGGTTCCGGCAAGACCATCCTCGCCAATCAGCTCGGCTTCAATCATGCCCGCAATGGCGGTCGCGTTCTGGTCGCCACGTTGCTGGCCGAGTCCCACGACCGACTGTTTCAGTTTCTGTCGACCATGAGTTTTTTCGACGCATCCCGAGTGGGCGCTGAAATACAGTTTGTCAGCGCTTTCGATACGCTGGAAAACGAAGGCCTCGATGAAGTGGTGAAACTGCTGCGGCGCGAAATCAGCCGGCAGAAAGCGACGGTCATGGTCGTCGACGGTTTGCTCAACGCCCGCTCCAAGGCCGACTCACCGATCGACACGAAAAAATTCATCTCCGAACTGCAAGGCCATGCGGCATTCGCCGGTTGCACCGTGCTGTTTCTCACCAGCTCGCGCCTTGACGACGGCAGCCCGGAACACACGATGGTCGACGGCGTCATCGAAATGGGCGAAGAGCTGTTCGGCACCCGATCGGTGCGCCGCATTCACCTGCGCAAGACCCGCGGCAGCGGCGCGTTGACCGGTGTTCACGAGTGTGAAATCACCGAAAAAGGCCTGGTGGTCTATCCGCGCCTGGAAAGTCTGTACAAACGCCCTTCCGCCCCCGACAGCGCAGACATGACACGCATTCCCAGCGGCATCGCTTCGCTGGATGACATTCTCGGTGGCGGCTTGCACAGCTCCAGCGTCACGCTCGTCATGGGACCTTCCGGGATCGGCAAAACCACGCTGGGGCTGAAGTTTCTCGCGCAGTCGACGGCCGAAGCGCCGGGCCTGCATTTCGGCTTCTATGAGAGCCCGCAACGGCTGCGACTCAAAGGCCGTTCGCTGGGCATCAATATTGAAGAAATAGAACACAGCGGTGCACTGAGCATTGCCTGGCAGCCGACCACCGAGGGCTTGCTCGACGCCCTCGGTGCGCGCCTGCTGAGCCTGGTCGATGCAAAAGGAATCAAGCGCCTGTTCATCGACAGCCTCAGCGGCATGACTCGGGTTTCAACCACACCGGAACGCATCACCGATTTTTTCAGTGCACTGATGAACGAGCTGCGATCCAGAGGCGTCACGGTCTTCGCCTCGTGGGAAATGCGCGATCTGTTTGGCTCCGAGGTCAGCGCACCGAATTCCGACCTGTCCAGTATTGCTGACAACCTGATTCTCATGCGTTTCTTTGAAAATCACGCTGAACTTCGCAGGACGCTTTCCATTCTCAAGATACGTGATAGCTCCTACAACCCTTCGCGGTTCGAGGTAGTCATCCGTGATCAAGATGTGTTCCTGGAAAAGGCTTTGAGAAATGAACCTTCCGTCTCATCTGAGTCATTGCCTGGTTCAATATCGTAAGTCTTCGAGCGGGTTGAAATAACATGACCACCATCCTGGTAGTCGACGACGAGTATCTGATTGCTGACATTCTTGGCTTTGCACTGGAGGATGAAGGCTTCATGACGGTGACGGCCAGCAATGGCAAGAAAGCCCTCGAAGTGCTGGAGAGAGAACGGCCAGCACTGATCATCACGGACTTCATGATGCCGGTCATGGACGGCCTCGAATTCGCCGAAGCCGTGCGTGCTCAGCCTTCCGTCAAACACCTGCCGATCATTCTCATGAGTGGAGCGCAGGCGCACATCGGCATGCAGCGCTCGGATCTGTTTGACGTGGTGCTGCCCAAGCCTTTCGACATTGAAGTGATTGTGGCTGAGGTGAAGAAGCTGTTGGCTTCCTCATAGATACTCAACGACAAAGGCAATTTCGGCATTGGCATTGCCCGCTCTCATTTGTGAATTCGCGGGCTCAATGCGCACGAAGCGCGCTTGCAAGTCTACAGATGCGTTCCCGCCTTCCGATGTAGGCGCTTTCATTATGTAGTTCTGATTCAGCTTGAGTGGCTTCCCGTCTCTGAAGCGCATCTGCAATGCCAAACCTTTGGCAGTGGAACTACTGTTCATATTTACCATGCCAGTATTAGCGTCCCACAGAGGGCTGCCCGCAGTGGGCGAAAAGGAGTAGCGGAAGTTGTTTATTCCGGCAGGACAGTTTTTCATACTGAGAAAAAAGTATTGCTCCTTGGCATAGGCACCGTTCTTCGGGAAATCGCTCAAGTTATAGCTACCCATATCAACTTTTACATCGGGTGTTTCGCAAGACTGTGAGACCACCCGCGTGCCACTTGTATTCAATGCCAGAGGCTCGATTTCAGCAGCGACAAATTTCCCCAATTGGCCTGAGGGTATCGTCGCACTACCGGAAATCTCACCCGTCTTTACAAGACGCAAGATGTGCTGAGTGCCATTCCACCCCCAACCGCCAGCAACGTCGGTGTCTCCCGGAAAGCCTTTCCATGCTTTGCCCGATGGCGGTCGAATCCATTGCCAGCCGATCCCGGTATTTCCAACAGGAAAAATCTGCGCGCCTGATTGGGTGACGCCCACAGAATTGCGAACACCTTCATTGTGTACCGCAGAGCACCTGAACGAACTGGGAATGGCTCCCAGGGTCACGATTGGGCTTTCATAGATAACCGTGCCGTTCGGCGTGTCCCGCGGCACCGAGATCGTGGCCGGAAGGACAACTCGGAGGTCGCCCATGGAATTATCGGGATAAAATTCGCATACCGCCGCCATTGTATTTGACGACAGCATATACAAGAGTCCGACAATTGATATACGGGATAACTTCATAGCACTCTCTCTGACTCTGCATTGCATGCAAACAACTGAATGACTGACGATGGCGCGAATATTTAATCGGCAGCAAAACCACCACAATCGGAACGAGAAGATAATAAATAAACAGCACTTGCGCAAAAAGTTTATTTATTCAACAAACAGACAATTCTCATAGATTTATAGCTAACTAGCCAAATCGGAAAAACCTATAAAAGGACACGTTATTGAACACCATCCTTTACCAGCGCAGATAACCAACAGACAATTTAAGACTCGTCTTAAAGGCGCAACGGAAATCGGTCATTACACTGTCCACTCTTGAAAGGAGAAACGATTCCGTGAGAGCCCTCGATACCCTCAATAGCCCAAAACCCCAGAGCAACGCCGCCATCTATTGCCTGACGATTCTGGCACTGGCGCTGATCGCCATGACTGTCGCCGCCGGTTATGAGCTCAACAATCTGTTTCCACTGAAGGCCGTGGTGCAAAAGCAGGAGATCCAGCTCACACAGCGAGCCGATGCCATCCAGTCAATGAGCGCAGAACTCAAGCGTCTGGCAGAACAAAAGCAGGCACTGGAGACTGACCTGCTTACCGCGAAGGAACAGGCGAAGGCTGCCGAGACGGCAAAGACGGAGCTCGAAAACACTCAACGCGCGGCGCAAACCAGCGCCGCGTTAGAGGATGAAGATTCACTGTGCGCGATCATCGAGCAAAATATCCGCCTCGTAGCGGACCAGCTCAGTCGCGATGACTTCTTTCGCTTGCGTGATGAGCGCGAAGCTGAAGCCGAAGCGGTGCTTGAAAGCTATGAAAAACAACTCGCCACCTGCATTGAACAACTGACGGCACAAACCGAGCAGCCAACACAGAAATGAGGTAGCGGCCGCTGCACAACAGGATTGACCGCGGATCAAACAAAGCCCTGGTGATCAGGGCTTCCTGCTCACTCTTTACAGCTTGAATTCCTTGGTCAACTTATTCAGCGATGCCGCTAATTGCGAAAGCTCCGCCGACGCAACGGCGGTCTGTTTCGAGCCTTCTGCAGTTTCGCAAGACAGGTCGCGAATGCTGATCAGGCTGCGATCCACTTCGCGCGCAACCTGAGCCTGCTCTTCGGCAGCGGTCGCCATCAGCAGGTTTCGTTCATTGATAAGATTCAGAGACCCAGTGATGTCAGTCAGCACTTCGCCGGCGATATTGGCCATCTCGAGTGTTCTTTCAGCTTGAGAGCGGGTGTGACTCATGGAAGAAACCGCCCTGCTGGTGCCCGACTGAATGGAGCTGACCATGGACTCGATGTCCTCGGTCGATTTCTGCGTACGCTGCGCCAGCCCTCTCACCTCATCTGCAACCACGGCAAAGCCGCGGCCCGCCTCCCCCGCCCGCGCCGCCTCGATGGCCGCGTTCAACGCGAGCAGATTGGTTTGTTCGGCGACTTCTCGGATCACGTCCAGCACGCTGCTGATATCGCTCGCCATCGTAGAAAGCGCCTGCACTTCTGCCGAGGTGCCATGCACGCTGGAAACCATCAGATTGATTGCCGCGACCGTTTCGCTGACCTGGGCTTTACCGGCAATGGCTGCGGCGCTTGATTCCGACGTCAGTTGCGAGGTCGATGCGGCGTTGTCCGCGACCTGCTCCACCGCCGCACTCATTTGCGTCACGGCGGTGGCGGCCATTTCGATTTCATGACTCTGACGTTGAGTGATACGCGAAATATCTTCGGTGACGCCGTGCATGACTTCCGAGGTTTCGGCCAACTGCGTGGACGAGTCACGGATCATGATCAGCGCATCACGCAAACTGGCTTGCATCGCGGCCAACGACGACAGCATCTGCGCTGCCTCATCGGAGCCATCCAGCGCGATGGTTTCGCTCAGATCGTTGGCGGCGATGCATTCCGCCACCCTCAGCGAGCCTGCAATCGGCACCGTCAGGCTGCGCGTGTACAACACCGCCAGGGCCAAGGAAGCACCGATGGCAATGATAATGAACACACTGACGATCCACAGCGTGTGTTCGTAGACATTGTCGGCCTGCTTGCCCGCTTCATAAGCTTCGATCTCATTGAGAGCAATCAGCTTCTTGAGCGCGACCTGCACGCCGTCCGAGGCGGCACGCATCTGATTCTTTGACAGCGCAATGGCCGCTTCAAGCTGCCCGTTCGCCACGGTTTCAAGGTATTGGTCCTGCGCCTGATCATTGACCTGTTGTGCTTTGGCGAACGCCTCGAAGGCCTCACGTCCGGCGTCAGTTGCCAGCAGATCAATGAGTGCGCGCTGATGATTTTTGATGAGCTGACGCGATTGCTGAATGTCCATCAGGGCCTGAGCCTTGCGCTCAGGGGTTTCAATAGGGTTGCGCAGGCGGGCGTTATTGCCCTTGATTTCGATGAGTTCACGATCCAGTTGTCCGAGCAGCTTGATACTCGGCACGATGGTCGTCTCGACATAGGTCTCCGCCTTATTGAGCAAGTCGACTTGCTGCAAGGCGATCAATCCGATCGCGATAATCATGAGACAGAACAAGCCAAAACACAGCGCCGAACGCGGCGCGAGATTGAGTTTACGAAGCAGCATGATGCCTTACCTTAGAGTGTATTCAAGACAATGGGGCAAACGAGCGGGCAGCAAAGCAGGCGCTGAGCAATAGCACCTCAAAGCACAAGCGGATTACCGCGCGAAGGCGCAACAGCTAGCGGTTTGCGCCCGAAGAAAGCGTGGAGTCGGATGAGGCCGGCTCCGCCAGCTCCTTGAGCGTCGGGTCGGCCAGCATCAGAAAATCCGCCAATCGCGGCAGATCGATTTTCGAGACCAGACGCATCCAGCGTTGCGGATGCGGGTTGAAGACGGTCTTCGACCACTGATGATCATCACTGGGGTTGAAAATCAGCAGGTGACGAATCAGCGGGTTCTCCCCAAAAAAATCGAGCGGATCCATCGCCATCTCGTTGAGCAACTCAGCATTGACGACGACCAGGCTGAGCCGTTGGGGGCAGTAATACGTCAGTACTCTCAGGTCACGATAAGTACAGACGTTCACTACGCTGAGACAGCCCAGCTTGTTGAACTGTTGTTCAATCGACAGACCTCTACGCACGTCGTTATCGGCGATCAGGATCCGCAAGGATCGACTTCGGTTATTTTCAAGAAACATCGGACACCTTTGGCAGCTCCATTCTTCCTTTCAAGAAAATAACCAAGGGGCCAACCTGGCCGATATGAGACTTGTCTCAAAATGACCACAGGGATCGCTGAGCGAAAACCACACCTTGACGACAAGCCTGCGCTAGCGCGGCGTGGCTTGGTTCAAGGTTATTGGAAGGAGGGATTTTGCAACGGTGGCGAGCGGCGCAATGCCAGAAGCGCGGGACGGTCGTATACGAACCAGACAATTCTCATTATTAACGCCCCTTGTTGTCAGTAACCTTGAAACAAGGGGCGCAAACTCATTCTTCTCAGTCCATCAAGGCAGCGTCAGCGTCACGACGTAATTGCCAGTCGTTATCTGATGGCCCTTGTTGTCCGTGAGCAGCAAACGCTGGTCGTAATATTTTTCCTGCTCGTGGGTATCGGCAATCATCTTCACGAACACTTGCTGGCGCGGCTCACCCCGCCCTGCCGCACTGACGTTGGTCACCGAGAACATCTGACCAGTGCTCGCCTGCGGACAATCAAGCAGCTCGACAGAAGCAGAAGCACGGCTGGCGCCACTCGCCATGCAACTTGTCTCGACGATCTGTCCGCTGAAGCGAATCACTCCGCTGACAGGCGCAGACTGGGCCGCGCTGACGGTGTCAAAACTCAGCAGGCAGAGACAGGCAATCAATAAAGGACGTCGAATGATCATCGCGAAACTCCATGGTTATTAACCAAGGTATCGCCCGTTGCAAAATGATCTTTAACGTCCCCCTTCAATGCAAGGCCAGTCAGCAGAGCCCTGCGCCAATACGGTTACAGCTCGACCCGTTTGATTTTCTTGATCAGATCAGCCTGTGCATGCTCCAGCTTCAACGCGCTGCGATTGATATCCAGTGGATCGATGACCGGCGCTTCGCACTCGGCCTCAAGGTCGTTACACGCCTCGATGACCTGATGCTCGGCGACAATGCGCGCCGCGCCCTTGATCCGATGTGCCAGGTCAGCCAACAACCCGGGATCGCTTTCGGGTATCAGCGAATGCAGCTCCTCCAGATCCTTCTCACAACTCGACAGCGCCTCGCGCAGCAGTTCTTTCATCATGTCGAGATCGCCTCCGGTGAGCTCGGTCAGACGCTCGCGAATCGACCCCGGCTCCTTGATACCCGCCGCAGGCGGGCTTTCAACTGGCTCGGTTTCGACGTCCTTTTCCCAGCCGGCAAGCAGGGTCGACAAGGTGCTGAGGCTGATCGGTTTGAACAGACAGTCGTCCATCCCCGCCTCTCGGCATTTCACTTTTTCTTCCGGCTGCGCGTTGGCTGTGAAGCCCAGCACGATACACGGCGCTTCACCACTGCCGCGTTCGTCCTGGCGAATGGTGCGGGCCAGTTCATAGCCGTTCATGACCGGCATGTTGCAATCCGTGATCACAATGTCGAACGGCTCCGAGCGCCACAACGCCAATGCCTGGGCACCATCGGCAGCATCACGCACCGCCTGGCCAAGAAAGCTGAGCTGCTGCGTCAGCAGCAGACGGTTGGCGCTCTGGTCATCCACTACCAGAATCCGCAGCGTCGGCACTGGCTTGTCCTGGACAACCGAAACAGGCAGCACCTTGCCGCCGAGCGGACTGAGGATATTGAAGAACAGCGACACTTCCAGGCAGGTGCCTTTGCCCAGCGTACTGGTGATGTTCAGTCGCCCGCCCATCAACTCGCACAACGAACGTGAAATCGCCAATCCCAGACCGGTGCCGCCCCGGTTCGAGGGGCCGTGATTGGCTTGCGAAAACGGCTGGAACAGGTTCTGCAGATCAGCGCTGGAAATGCCGATGCCGGTATCCTCGACTTTGAGGTCGACCTGCAAACGTTCGTCAGCAAGGCGTTGGCCGCGAATCGAGACGCTGACATGCCCGGTATCGGTAAACTTGATGGCATTGCCGACCAGATTCGAGAGCACCTGCTGGAAGCGCATCGGATCAACCAGTACGTCACAGCCGACTGTGGCGTCGATATCGAGCTTCAATACCAGACTCTTCTGCCTGGCCAAGCCGTCGAACACCCGCGCCACGGACTCCACAAGTTCGCGCAGGTTGGCACGTTTGGGCGAAAGACTGACATGCCCAGACTCGATGCGAACCACATCGAGGATATCGCCGATCAGCTCCAGCAGGCCTTTCGCCGAGTCGTAGGCGACTTCAATCGCCGGTCGATCGAAGTGGCCCTGCTCGGCGCGCTTGAGGGTGAGTTCGAGCATGCCGATCACGGCACTCATCGGCGTACGGATCTCGTGGCTCATGGTCGCGAGGAACGTGGTTTTGGCGCGGCTTGACTCATCGGCCAGCTCTTTCGCCGAACGCAACTCCTCGATCAGTTCGCGGCGTTCGCTGATGTCGATCCAGCCGCAGATCACGCCTCTGACTTCCCCCGTCGTGTCGTGATAAGGCTGGATCCAGTGATAAATGATCAGCCGCGTTTCACCAACATGCAGCGTGCGATCCACCTCGTAAGGTTCGTCCCGCTCGATGACGCGCAGATAGTCATCGTGAAATTGCAACGCTTCCTGGCGATTGCGCTTGCCGCTTTCGAGCACGGTCTTGCCGATCACGTCTTTTTCCAACAGGCCAAACGTCTGCAGATAATTGTTATTGCAGGTGACAAGCCGACCTTCCCGATCGCGTACGTAAATGGGATGCGGCGTGCCGTTGATCAGCGCCCCCATGAACTTCAGCTGATCGCCGAGCAAGCGCTCTGCCCTACTGCGCTCGCGGATCTGCCGGCGAATATAGAAATTCCACGCCAGCGATCCGAGGATAATCAAGAAGGCACCAGCGCTGATTTGATAGATCAACACCTTGTAATCGCGCCACGACAGTCCCGAGAACGCGGCAATGGGACGCCAACGGTTGAGAATCACGTCCAGCTCATCGGGTGGAATGCTCAGCAGAGCCTTGTTCAGAATGCTGACCAGTTCGGTATCGGCGCGCCGGGCGGCGAAGGCGAGGAAACCCTTGTTCATGCCGACGATGTTGGAGATGCGCAAACTGTCACTGTAGATGTGAGCGATGTAGTAGCGCGCACCGTGCAACGTGGTAATCATCGCATCCGCTCGCCCATCCTTCACGTCAGCCAGCGCACCCAGCACTGTCTCGCTGTCGACAATTTCAATGTCGGGATAATCCTTGAGCAACTCACGCTCCGCGGAGCTTTCGGGGACGGCGACGCGCTTGCCGCGTAGCTCCTGCAGGCTTGAAGGCGCGCCTGCATCCTTGGCGGTGACGATCACAAAGGGACTGGCGAGGAATGGGTGAGTGAAACGCATACCGACTTCACGGGAGACCGTTGGCGTCAGCAATGAGATATCGGCGCTGCCATCCAGCAGGCGTGTGCTCAAGCTGGAAAAACTGTCAGTACGCTCCACATCGATCTGCAAACCGGTGCGCCGCTGAATCAGTTCCAGCAGATCGGCGCCGATTCCGCCAAAGTTGCCATCGCCATCAAAGAACGCAAATGGCGCCTGATCGTCATTGATCACGAACCGCGCGACCGGGTGCAGCTCAAGCCAGCGTGCTTCGCCGGGTGTCAGGTCAATACGTTTGGGTGTCAGTGCCCCGCCGCCACCGGACCAGCGCTTGGTGATTTCGGCTATCTTGCCGTCACCCATCGACTCGATGACCGAGTCGATCAGACGCAGCAGTTGATCATTACCTCGGCGCAGGGCAAAGCTGAAACCGTTGGTTTGCGTTTTGACGAACGAGTGCAGGCGCACATAGTTGAAGTAGTTGAGGTTGATCAGATAGTTGCTGGACACCGTATCGCCCAGAAACAGATCGACTTTGCCAAACGCCAGCGCGGCCAGTGCCAACTCGTTCGATGGAAAAAGTACGAACTCGGCATTGGGATACAAACCATGGAGCTGACTGGATGGCAGGTAATCGTCGGCAACCGCAATACGCAAACCGGCCAGATTGGCCGGCATCGGTCGCCGATCATCGCCGCGCATGAACATTGCCGGCACGTCTTCGACATAAGGCTTGCTGAGCGCGACGAGGCCGTCGATCAACTCGAAACTGTTGGAGCTGCCCAACATGTCGATGTCGCCGCGTTCAAGCGCCGCCATGGCATCGCGACGGTCGGGATATGCCTTGACGGTAACTTCGACATGCAAGGCCTGGCCGATAATGCAGGCGATGTCGGCGGCAATGCCCTCATAACGCGTACCGCTGGCGGTCATGACATAAGGCGGGAAATCCGGAAGTGCCGATCCCAATACGAGGCTGCGTTTCTGCCGCAGCCAACTCCAGTCTTCATTGCCCAGATCGACCTGCAGCGTCTTGCAGTCTGATCGACCGAACACCTGCAGAGTGCGCGGCTCTGCTGCCCACAACGACCCGCTACCGAATACGAAAAGCACACTGACGAGCAAAACACCGCGCAACAGTTGAAACATAAGCGTGTTATCCCTGGTTGTCGGCTGTCAGGCTGTGCTGCAACTTGAACAGCTCTGCATCACCACGAATGCCAAGCTTTTTGAAAGCGGCCTGTTTTTGCCCACTGATGGTTTTGCGACTGCGCGAGAACTTCAAAGCAATCTGCGTCACCCCCATACCCTCGAGGCAGCAACGCAAGACTTCTTTCTCTTTCGGCGACAGCAAAGGATTGCTCAGGAAATCGTCGCTGTGCGCCGCGCCGTCATCATTGGCACCAGCAGGTTCATCGACCGACGCAGGCAGCACATCAAGCTCGAAGGCCATTGCCGGCGACAGGTACAACTGGCCGGACGCTGCGCAACGGATGCCCGTGATCAGGTCATCGACTGGCTGGGACTTGCCGAAGAATCCGCTGACGCCCGCTCCGATCGCCATGTTCACCACCGCCGGGCGCTCTTCAGAGGATGAGACGAGGATGCGCATGTCTGGATATTGCTTGCGCAGCAGGCGAATCAGATTGAGCCCGTCCAGCTCACCATCGTGCAGCTTGTAGTCGAGTATCAGCAGGTCGATTTCGACCTCGCGCAATCCAGCGAGCAACTGCGCGCTGCTCCCGTACACGCCCACGACACTGAACTCGGCTTCGCGCGTCAGCCGCGATTTCATCGCCAGACGTATGAGCGAGTGATCATCAAGGATGGCAACGCGTAACGGATTCACGACTGACCAATGCATGAGCAACTCCATGATGAGGAGGGTTGAAGGATCATCAGCACTTGGCAACCGCAGCAGATCCCGGGCATCACCGAAGCTTTCAGGTGCATCTGATTGATTTCTCGGCACATGATGATTGTTTTGAAGACACGACGAAATAGGGCTTTGTCCCAAAAGTCAGACCGCGAGCGCGCATCAAAGGTCGGACGTACCTATTGCGCGGCGCCAGGACGACTTTTGACCCTCGAAGCGCCAATCGACCAGATGCGCCCAATTCATGGGGCGAGCGTAGAAGAAGCCCTGCCCCCACTGGCAACCGAGTCGAGCCAGGTGATGAACCTGGTCTGCGGTTTCAATACCCTCTGCCACCACACGCATGTCCAGCTCGCGCGCCAAGGCCAAGGCACCGTGGATGACCGCACTGTAGCGAGCCTGCTGGAAATTCTGCACGAAGCCGGCGTCGAGTTTGATTTCGTTGAACGGCATCTGACACAGTCGCTCCAGCGAAGAATAGCCGACACCGAAATCATCGATTGCCAGGCTGAAGCCGAGCATGCGCAGACGCACCATGTTTTCCATGCTGATCTCGGGCATCTGCAGCAGACCGGTTTCCGTCAGCTCGAATATCAGCCCGGCTGGCGAGGCACCGTGAATGCGCAACAGCGCCTTGATCCGATCGACAAGATTCGGGTTGGCCATCTGCGTCACGTCGAGATTGAACGCGAGCTTGAACGGTTTGCCGTGGGACTGCACGAAACGCTGCAGACTCAATCCTTGCGTGAGCAGGCTGAAAAACATTTCGTCAAGCAGCCCGCAACGCTCGATCGTGGGCAAGAACATGCCCGGTGAAAGTAACCCGCGACTGGGGCTTTGCCAGCGCACCAGCACCTCGGCGCCATCCACTTCACCACTGCGCAGATGAAACTTGGGCTGGAAGTACGCGCGAAATTCCTGCCGACGTATCGCTTCAAGCACTTCGTTCTCCGAAGGCTGATCGAGATGACTTTCCGCCACTTTGACATCGACCTGGCTGTGCGGCCGATAGCGCGCCAGCAATGGCGCCAGCACATCGACCATCAACGGCTTTGCAACACTGCCGAGCAATTCCAGGCCCTGCAACGTGACAATTCGATCAACCGTGCGCAACAAGTCTTCAGGCAACGAACTGCAGATGATCACTGCGCGAATCAATCCGGCCTCTCTCGCCAGGCGCAAAAAGGTCAAACCATCCATCCCGGCCATGCTCAGGTCACACAACGCAACGTCCACACCCCCTGCCTGGGAGATCACAGCCAGCGCATCTTTGCCATCAGCCGCCTGAAAGATATTTTTGTAACCCAGACTATTAAGCGCGCTGACCGCAGCCGTGCGCTGGAAGGCGTGATCTTCCAATACCAATATTCGAAGCGTGCTCACAAACCGGGAACCTCTTTCTATCAGCCATTAATAGCAAAACATCTGAATTATCTTTCAAGCAGAAAGACCGCTCACAAACTTTGCACTGACTAAGAATTTCTGCATCCGCAAACAGTAACCGAACAGAACCCGTGCGACTTTGAGAATTGTCTCATTTAGCCTGCCGTAAAATTGACTGAAGATATAAATACTCACTTCCGATATTGCCGCCTTGTTCGCACTTGTCACGCTTTAAGACAAATCTCAAAGACCCATCGCTATCACCGACCTAACATGGCCTGGCATTTCAATGCAGCACTTCACAATAACTTCGGATATAAACATGAAAAAGTTCGCTTTCGCAGTACTCACTCTTTCCGTACTGGCTGCCTCCACTGGTGCACTGGCTGAAGAAGAAGCCGCTAAAGCCGTCAAGGGCGGCAGCGGTCAAATCAGCTTCACCGGCGTCATCAACAACGATGCGTGCTCGGTAGATGGCGCTTCGGGTAACGACAAGATGATTGCCGTGGACATGGGCAGCGTATCGATCAAAGACATGGGCACCGATTCTGCCCCGGGTGCTGGTCGCGTGGCTGCCAACGATTTCAACCTGAAAGTGAACTGCAACGCCGGCACCAAGGTGTCGATGCTGTTCAAACCAACCGTCAACGGCGGTTCGGGCCTGGTTGATGGCAAGAAAGTTCTCAAGCTGCAAGGTACTGATGCGGCCAAAGGCGTAGGTATCGCGCTGCTGGACAGCAACGGCCAGTTGATCGACCTGAGCTCCGAAGCCACAGCCAAAGTACAGACCAGCCTGACTGGCGACGGCACCACTGGCGGCGACGGCACCCTGTCGTTCGCAGCCGCTTACGTCACCACCGGCGACAAGGCCACCGCTACTGCAGGTACCGGTAACGCCACTCTGCCGTTCGTTCTCGAATACGAATAAGCAGCGCGCAATACCTGGACGGGGCCGCTGTGCCTCGTCCTTCCCGACCAGATCAATCGGTGAAAACTATGTTAAGTCGCTATTTTCCGCTGTGTCTGGGGCTTGCCGGGGTGTTGATGACGCACTCGGCATTCGCCAGCATCTCCTTGAGTTCCACCCGGGTCATCTTCGATGGCGCGCACAAAGAGGCAAACGTCACCGTGCGCAACGGCGGGCAAACCATCCTGGCGCAATCGTGGCTGGATGCCGGCGACACCGCTGGCAGCGCGCCGCCATTTGCGGTGACTCCACCGCTGGCCCGACTCGAACCCAATCAACAGCAACTGTTGAGGATTCTCTATGAGGGCCGGGGCATGCCTGCAGACAAAGAGTCGGTGGTGTGGCTGAACGTGCAGGAAATCCCTCAGGCCAGTGCTGCCGATGTCAACACCCTGCAACTGGCGGTGCGTCAGCGCATCAAGGTTTTTTTTCGCCCGAACGGACTGACCGGTGACGCCGCGCAAGCGCCGGTGCAACTTGTATGGCAATTGGTCACGCAAGCTGGCAAGTCGGTACTGAAAGTAAAAAACCAGAGTAATTACCATGTGTCGCTGGCCGACCTGAAAGTCGCTGCAGGAAAAAAAGCAGAGTTGGTGATTGATTCGACAATGATCGTTCCGGGCGAAGTTCGTTCATTCAACTTGAAAGAGTTGCCACCTGGATCTCCGCGCCTGACGTTTTCAGCCATTAACGATTACGGCGCACAACAACGATTCGATGCACCACTCAGCGCTACCGAAAGTCATGCCGAGCGCGTGAAAGATGCATCCGCCCAGTAACTTCCCCGCCCCACCCCGCCAATTCACAAGCTATTTACGAGTTCCGGACTCCGGTTGAAGCAACACGGACTGATAAGGCAAATTGCATGTTTTCCTCCCAACACCACACATCTGCAAGTTGTGTAAAGCATCACGTTGCGCGCCATAAAAACAAAACGGCGTTGGGCTGCCTGCATCCATTGTGCTTTGCCATCAATATGGCCATTTGTGGATTCGCCATGGGTGCCGAAGCCCCCGCCGCGGTAGCGGGTGAAGCGTTCAATACCTTGTTTCTGGAAGGTTCATCGGCGGTCGATCTGCAACCCTTGTTGAATGCCAACAGCGTTCTACCAGGCCGATATCGCGTTGACGTGTTCAGCAACGGCATGCTGGTCGGTCGTCGCGACGTTGATTTCGCGGCCAACCCACTCAACGGCAAAGTCGAGCCACGTATCACCCTGGAATTGTTACAGCAGCTGGGTGTGGACATGCGCAAACTGCGTGAGCAAGGTCTGGTTGATGAGCAACGGCCTGCCGATCACTACGATCTTGCGTCGATGATCGAGCAAGCCAGTATCAGTTTTGACGCCAACCGCCTACGCCTCAATATCAGCGTGCCGCAGGTTGCTATGGCACGTGGCATGCGCGGCTATGTTGACCCAGAACTTTGGGACGATGGCGTGGCCGCCGGGTTCATCAACTATCAGTTGAGCAGCACCCGCAGCAAAACCGATTACTCGACGCAAATCTCCAATAATCTGGGGCTGCGCAACGGCATCAACTTCGGTGCCTGGCGTTTGCGCAACGAGTCCAACCTCAGCAGTGCCACCGGCCGGCCCAATCGGTTTGTCAGCAACCGCACGTTCATCCAGCGCGACCTCACGGCGATCAAGGGGCAACTGAGTGCGGGTGAAATCTTTTCCGACTCAGACCTGTTCGACAGCGTGCGCTATCAAGGCGTCAAGGTGGCCTCTGATGAGGGCATGCGTGCAGACAGCGAGCGCGGCTATGCGCCGATCATTCGTGGCGTGGCTGAAACCAATGCAAAAATTGAAGTCCGCCAGGATAACTACATTCTCTACACCACCAACGTGCCGCCGGGTCCGTTCGAGATCAGTGATATCTATCCATCGGGTTCCAATGGCGATCTGGAGATCACCATTGTCGAGGCGGATGGTCGGCGCAAGGTAACCCGGCAGGCGTTCTCCGCCTTGCCGACGATGGTGCGTGAGGGTCAATTGAAGTACAGCCTGTCGAGCGGCAAATTCAACAACAACAGCGAGGGCTACGACAAACCGGCCTTCCTGGGCGGCACTTTCGCCTACGGCTTGACCAGCAACCTGACAGGCATTGCCGGCATTCAGGCCAGCAACGGTTTCAAGGCGCTTTCCGTCGGTGCGGCGAAGAACACTTCGATTGGCGCGATGTCGCTGGACCTCACGCAATCGTCCAGCAAGGCATTTGGCAAAACGACCCAGGGCAGCAGCGTACGCGCGCTCTATGCAAAAACCTTCACCGGCACCGATACCAGCTTCACCCTCGCCGCCTATCGTTATTCGACCGAGGGTTACCGCACGCTGACCGACCACGTTCAGGACACCAGCACCGGCGCTACGCGGCGCGCAGGTAACGCCAAAACCCGTACCGACCTCACGGTCAACCAGACCCTGGGCGAAGCGCGCCAGTACGGCTCGCTGTACTTGAATGCCAGTGATCAGCGCTATTGGGATCGCGGTGGCTCGCGCAGCTTTTCTGCCGGTTACAACAATAATTGGCGCGACCTGAACTACAACATCAGCTTGAGTAAAACCGAGGAATTCGGCGCACGCGGTGACACCACTCACGACACCCAACTGAGCGTTTCGATCTCATTCCCGCTCGGATCGACACCTCGCGCGCCTCGCGCCTATATTTCCAGCAATCATCAGAATACCGGCACCAGTACACAAGCCGGGATCAATGGTTATCTGACTGAAGACAGTGACACCTACTATTCCGTACAGACCGGCCGCAGTGTGCAAGGTGATCGCTCCGGCTCGCTTAGCCTGAGTACCCGTACAGCGATGGGTGATCTGGGATTGGGCTACAGCCGAGGCAGCGGTTATGAATCACAGAACCTGAGCGCGGCCGGATCGATCGTGGCCCACGCGGGGGGAATCAACATGGGCCAGACCGTCGGCGAAACATTCGCAATGGTGGAAGTGCCTGGCATGTCAGGGGTAGAAGTCAGCAGCTACTCCGGCGTGAAAACCGGCCTCAACGGCTATGCCGTCCTTCCAAACGCACAGCCCTATCGCGTGAATTGGGTGACGCTGGACACACGAAATCTCGGCGGTGACATAGAGCTGGACAACGCCACTCAACAACTCGTACCGAGACGAGGTTCAGTCGTGCTCGCGCGCTTCGAAGGCAGCAAAGGTCGACGGATCCAGTTCGAACTCTACGATGCCCAGGGCAATCCCCTCCCATTCGGAGCGGTATTGATGGACGCCGACGGTAAACAACTGGCGCTTTCCGACCCCACCGGCAAGGCGTTAGCGCTTGTTACCAAAGATCAAGGCATCATCACAATCAAGTGGCAGGGTAAAAGTTGCCCTGCCCCTTACAAGCTGCCAGAACGACTGAAGGATTTGAACTATGAGCATTACAGGCTTTCTTGCTCAACCAGCGTAGACACATCGAAATAACACGTTCAATTCTTCAATCTTCAACATCAAGGCTCTGATTTATTCAGAGCCTTGTCGTTTCTGCGCGTCTAGCCATGGCACATAAAAACAAGACAATTCCTATATCCACACGCAGAAGGCTCATTACCATAAAAGGCGTAGTGAGCACTCACGCGCAACCGTGTGAGATCAATAGCCCCAACGCCCTTTAGGCGAGAAAGCCAAGAGAATTAGCCATGCCAAAAATCAGCGCCATTAGAGCAACCACCTATAAGAAAAAACCAGAGAACAACCAACACATAAAATCAGATTCGCAAAACCATCTATCGCTTACGAAGAAAACCACAAGCGACGACAAGATTAGGACTGATTCCAGCGAAAAAGGAGTTAATACGGTCAAACAGCCTATTAGTGCAGTCGAGCTCATAAAAAAACAAATTGCCGAGATACAGCAACAACTTGCAACTCGCAAAGCAGAGCTGGCTAAAACCGAAAGAATGAATATGCCAGAAGAAGAGAAGGCTCAAAGAACAATCGAGATTCAAAATCAGATTTCTGTATGCGCTGGCAACCTCCACGCGCTGCAGGCAACATTGATCCAAATGACACTCAGCGTTGACACACACGCTTGAAATCCCCGCCGATGGCCGCACAGGCACGGGCCAACGCCTCATGGCGCGTCGCAAAGCGACGCGCCGAAGGTACGTGGCCCGAGCCAGTGCCTACCGATCAGCAGCTGCCGGGCGGGATGCCTTCCTTGTTAAAATCTTTAAGGCGCTTTTGCTCTTCCTCTGTGGAATGCGCCGGCGTCGATTGATCCGGTACTTCTTCCTCTGGAAATTGTGCTGTTTCTTCAGTCATTGCTTTGCCCTCGTTCTGGTTACTCATTCGGCATCGGCCGAGGGCTGGCAGTTCCAAAACTTCGCACCTTCTCCCTCTCGGCGAGCAAGTGCTCTCAAGTCTCTGGATAGCGCAACCTCACCCCATTCGAGCTTCGTTGCAAAGCTGGTTACGACCAAAAACCCTTGTGCGGCTCAGCCGCCTCGCCCTCTAGCATCGGCCCCAACACACTGACCTTGCGCTGCCCCTTGGCGAATACCTCGCGGCATGGCAGCGAGAACGTCGGGTTCTCCGGATGGTCACCGGTCAATCCCAGTAAAGCATGCTCCGACAAGGCATAAACCACCCGTCCGATACCCGTCCAATACACCGCGCCGGCGCACATACAGCAAGGTTCGGCGCTGGTGTACAGCGTGCACAGTTCCAGCTCTTGCGGCGACAGCAGTTTTGCCGCTGCCGCTGCTGCCACCAACTCCGCATGCTGAGTCGGATCGCCTTCCGGCGGCATCGAGTTGTTCCCCGCTTCGACAATCACCTTGCCGTTGCGGTCGGCCACCAATGCCGCGAACGGATGGCGACCGCGTTGCTTCGATGCCTCGGACAAGGCGATGGTCTGGCGCAGCAAGGTCAGATCAAGCTCGCTGACGCCGGCCGGAATGAGCTGAGTGAATTGATTCATGAGTAACTCCTGGGCAGTGGAAAACAAACAGTCAGTCGGCCAGTTCAGCGCCGATGGTTTCGGTCGATTTTTTATCGTTGTTGAGCAACACGTTGAGGACGATGGCGGTGATCGCACCGAGGAAAATCCCGCTGTCGAGCACCAGTTTCAGGGTCGGGCCGACGTGTTCGAACAGCGCCGGAAAGGACATCGGCAGCACGCCGACGCTCACCGAGACGGCGACGATAATGCCGTTGCGCGTCCCCTCGAATTGCACCCGCGACAGTTCTTGAATGCCCGCCACCGTGGTCATGCCGAACATCACGATCGCGCAGCCACCGAGCACTGGCGTCGGCACTGCGGCGATCAACGCGCCGAGTTTCGGGAACAGCCCCATCAGCACCATGATTGCCCCGGCCGCGGCCACGACGAAGCGGCTTTTCACGTTCGAAAGCGCGATCAAACCGGTGTTTTGAGTGAAAGCGTTGTAGGGAAAACTGTTGAACAAGCCACCAAGCATGGTCGATAGGCCATCGGCGCGGAATGCGTTGCCGAGGGTCTGTTGCGTGGTGGCTTTGCCGGTCAGTTTGCCGATCGCCAGGCAGTTGCCGGTGGTCTCGGCCATGATCACCAGCATCGCCAGGGTCATGATCAGAATCGGCACCGGCGCAAATTCCGGCGCGCCGAAGGCCATCGGCGCACTCAGCTCGAACCATGCGGCTTCACTGACCCGATTAAAGTGAGTCATGCCGCAAGCCGCTGCGATCAGGCTGCCGACAAACAGGCCGATGAGCACGCTGAGGTTGCCGAGGAAGCCCTTGCATTTGGCATAGATCACCAGTGTCACGCTGACTGTGACCAGGCCCAGCAACAAGTTCGCGGAATTACCAAAATCCGCCGAGTCGGGATTGCCGCCGCCCAGCCAGATCGCCGCCGCCGGCATCAGCGAGATGCCGATGATGGTGATCAGACTGCCAATCACTACCGGCGGAAAAAACCGCAGCAAGCGGCTGAACACCGGTGCCAACGCAATGGTGATAAAGCCCGCCGCGATCACCGCACCGAAAATCTGACTGAGGCCGAATTCCTTGCCGATCATGATCATCGGCGCCAGGGCTATGAACGAGCAGCCCTGAATCAGCGGCAGCCGCGCGCCGAACTTCCAGAAGCCAAGGGTTTGAATCAACGTCGCCACCCCCGAGGTCAACAGGTTGGCGTTAATCAGTAAAACGATCTGCGCCGAGGTCAGCCCCATCGCACTGCCGAGAATCAGCGGCACTGCCACCGCTCCCGCGTACATCACCAGCACATGCTGCAAGCCAAACGTGAACAACTGTCGCAGTGGCAAAACCTCGTCCACCGGATGAATGCGTTGTGTAGTCATTTCACACGCTCCTGAAGGTGCGGCATCTGTTGAGATCGCGGGCATGCTCAGGGGCGCTTGAAAGTCAGATCCGCCCCGGAGATCGTTTGACGCGGGGCCATAGTTGAACGTTTATTACGATGAAACAAATTAGCAACCATCGTTTTTTTCGATGGCACAATCACGCATTCGTTAGCCGCTCCAAACCTTTATTTTCGACCCGGGAGTTCACCGCTTGCGCTTCTCACTCGATCAACTGTTGATGTTCGTCCAAGTGGTCAAAAGCGGATCGTTCTCCGCAGCCGGGCGCCAACTGGGCAAGACCCAATCGACCATCAGCGCGGCGATTGCCAACCTCGAAACCGACCTTGGCGTCGACCTGTTCGATCGCAGCAACCGCAGCCCTGCCCTCACCGCCAGCGGCCACAAATTGCTGGTGCAGGCCGAAGCCGTGCTCGAACGCTGCATGACCTTCGAAGCCCACGCCGATTGCCTTTCGGACAATGTCGAAACCAGCCTGACACTGGCGATTGAAACGCCGTACGGCCCGATCATGCCGGTGCTCAAGGCCTTCGAAGCCGCGTTCCCCTTTGTCGACCTGATCATCCGCCATCCGGTGTATGGCGACGTCAGCGAATTGGTCAGCAGCGGCGAAGCGGTACTCGGTGTGGCGTTTTCGCAGCCCGGCTACCCCAAGGAACTGGCGTTCCAGCAACTGGGCAAACTGATCATGCTGCACGTCTGCCATCCCGAGCATCCATTGGCGCAACTCGATGACGTCACCTTCGACGACCTGCACGTCCATCGCCGCCTGGCCTTCAGCGCCCACGCAAGCAAACTGCCGAGCAGCGAATACCTGCGCTCGACCCAGTTGTGGCAAGCGGAAAGCTATCTGGCGTTATTGGAAATGGTCCGCGCCGGGCTCGGCTGGGCCACCCTGCCCCGTCAGCTTGTTCAGCGCGAACTGGCCAATGGTGAGCTGGTGGAACTGCAGCTCTCGGCGTATCCGCATACGGACTGGCAGATCGGTGTGGATTTGTTGTGGGCGCGGCAGCGACCGCTGGGCAAGGCCGAGCGGTGGCTGAAGGAGAAATTGCAGGGCAACAAGGTGTATGAGCTGGACCGCAACGGGCAGATCACCACACTTTGACGGGGGGACAAAGAGGCCCGCCAAAGCGGGCCTCGATTGCAGGCGTTGTCACTACGCCAGTTTGACTGTTTCAGTCTGAGCGTTGTGCTCAGGACGGATCTTGAACCAGATGGAATACATCGCTGGCAGGAACACCAGCGTCATGATGGTACCGACGAATGTGCCGCCGATCAGGGTGTAGGCCAGCGTGCCCCAGAACACCGAGTGCGTCAGGGGAATAAAGGCCAGGATGGCCGCCAGCGCCGTCAGCAGGACCGGCCGTGCGCGTTGCACCGTGGCCTCGACAACGGCGTGGAACGGGTCCAGCCCTTCCAGCGTGTTGTGGTGGATCTGCCCGATCAGAATCAGCGTATTGCGCATCAGGATCCCCGACAGCGCAATCAGACCGACCAGCGCATTGATGCCAAACGGCTGATTGAAGATCAGCAGCGTCGGCACCACGCCAATCAAGCCTAGCGGTGATGTGAGGAAGACCATGATCATCGCCGCGATCGAACGCACCTGCACGATGATGATCAGCAACGTCATGGCGATCATGATCGGCAGCAAGGGCAAGATCGCCTTGCCCGCCTTGCCGGACTCCTCGATAGCCCCCGCCTGCTCGATGCGGTAACCGGAAGGCAACGTGTCGATGATCGGCTGCAACTGCTTGATGATCGAACTCGATACATCCGGTGGCTGCAAACCTTCGGCAATGTCGCCACGCACAGTGATCGTCGGTGTGCGGTCACGGCGGCGCAGAATCGGGTCCTCCATGCGCACATCGACCTCGCCAATCTGCGATAACGGGATGCGTTGTCCCGACACGCCGACCAAAGTGAAACCCTTGATCTGCGCCGGGTCGAGCCTGATATTGCCCGCCGCACGCCCGACGACCTGCACAGAACGAATATCCTCGCGCACCGCCGTGATCGGCACTCCGCTCAGCAGAAACTGCAGTTGCTGGGCGACCGCATTGGAGGTCAGCCCCACTGCCTGCAGACGGTCCTGATCGAGACTGAAATGCAAGGTCGGGGTCAGCGGTCCCCAGTCGGTGTTCACCGTTCTCATCATCGGGCTGTCTTGCAGCACGCTCCGGACCTGCTCGGCGATATCGCGCAGCTTCGCCGGATCAGGGCCCATCACCCGATAGGCAACCGGAAACGGAGAATAAGGACCGAACACAATTTGCGTGGCCCTGACACGGGCTTCCGGCGCGAGCCCCTCGGCAACCGCTTCGCGCAGCCGGAACTTGAGGGTTTCGCGTGCTTCCTGACTGTCCGTCAGCACCACGATTTTCGCAAACGAAGGGTCGGGTAATTCTGGCGCCATCGCCAGGAAGAAACGCGGCGCACCCTGGCCGATATAGGCCGTGACGATTTTGGCCTCATCCTGCTTTTGCAACCAGGCTTCGACCTTGGCGGCCGTGGCGCTGGTCTGCTCGATCGAAGTGCCGTAGGGCATTTGCACCTCGATCATCACCTCGGGGCGGTCAGAGGTCGGGAAGAACTGTTTCTTCACCAGCCCCATGCCTGGCACGGCGACAAAAAACAGCGTGACCACCGTGCCTGCTACTAACCATTTGCGGGCGATCACCGCGGTCAGCAGCCGGCGGAAGCGGTTGTAATTCGGCGTGTTATAGATCGCCGCGTGGCCACCTTCGACCTTCTTGATGTCCGGCAACAATTTCACGCCCAGATACGGGGTGAACGCCACCGCGACGACCCAGGAAGCGATCAATGCGATGCCGACGATCCAGAACATGTTGCTGGTGTACTCGCCGGCAGTGGACTGGGCAAAACCGTTCGGCAAAAAGCCGATTGCCGTCACCAGCGTACCGGACAGCATCGGCGCTGCCGTATGGCTCCAGGCATAGGCGGATGCCTTGATGCGGTCGTAGCCCTCCTCCATTTTCACCACCATCATTTCAATGGCGATGATCGCGTCATCGACCAACAGCCCGAGCGCAAGGATCAATGAGCCGAGGGTGATGCGATCGAAATTCTTGCCAGTGGCGGCCATCACCACGAACACGATCGCCAGGGTCAACGGCACAGCCGCTGCGACCACCACCCCTACTCGCCAGCCCATACTCAGAAAACAAACGAGCATGACCACCAGCAGCGCGACAAAAAACTTCACCATGAACTCGCCGACCGCCGAGTCGATATTGACTGCCTGGTCGGTGACTTTGGCGAGTATCATGCCCAATGGCATTTCCGCATTGATCCGCGCGGTCTCCGCATCCAGCGCCTTGCCCAGATCCAGACCGTTCCAGCCCTCGCGCATCACCACGCCCAGCAGCAGCGCGTCTTCACCGTTATTGCGTACAACAAAGGTCGCCGGATCTTCGTAACCGCGTTCAACCGTCGCCACATCAGAGAGCTTGAGTGTGCGCCCCTGCACGAAGACCGGTGTGTCGCGAATTTTCTGCACCTTGTCGAAGGCACCGTCGAGACGCAGAAAAACCTGCGGCCCATTGGTTTCGATGGAGCCGGCGGGCGTCAGCACGTTCTGACTGTTCAGCGCGGCGAAGATGTCCTGCGGCGACAAGCCGAGGGTCGCCAGCCGGTCATGGGAAAACGAAACGTAGATGCGCTCGGCTTGCTCACCGATGATGTTGACCTTCTTCACCCCCGGCACGTGCAGCAGACGCTGGCGCATGGCTTCCGCATCACGCACCAGCAAGCGCTGCGGCTCACCTTTGGCTTTCAAGGCGAACAGCGCGAAGGTCACATCGGAAAACTCATCGTTGACCATCGGCCCGATCACACCGGCCGGCAGCCTGATGGCTTCATCGTCGAGTTTCTTGCGCGCTTGATAGAACTCTTCCTGCACTTGCGACGGCGGCGTGCTATCGAGCAACGACACCATCGTGAACGCCAGTCCAGGGCGGGTGTAGGTTTCCGAGCGGTCGTACCACTTGAGTTCTTGCAGGCGCTTTTCAAGGGGTTCGGCGACCTGATCCTGCATCTCTTGCGCCGTCGCGCCGGGCCACGCGGTAATCACGGTCAACTGTTTGACCGTAAACGGTGGATCTTCCGCACGTCCCAACTTAAAGAACGACAACGTCCCTGCAACAGCGATCAGAAAAATCAGGAACACCGTGATTGCCCGCTCGCGCACGGCGATGGCCGAAAGGTTGAAGCGCCCCTGACTCATGGACGGCTCCCGGCAACGCTGGCTTCGCTCTGCTGCGGCAATCGTATTTCTTCGCCATCGCGCAGCAGATGGGCGCCCAACGCTACAACCTGCTCACCGGCAGCGAGGTCGCCGGCGATGCGCGCCGAATCATCGCTCAACCCCAGCACCTGAACCGCTCGCCAGGTCACTGTTGCCGGTGTTCCGGCAATCACCCACACACCGGGGCCTTTGCCCGGGTCGTAAACGGCGGCGATGGGGACTTGTAACGCTTGAGTCTGGGTGGCGCCCTCGGCAATGCTGAGGGTCACGGTCGCACCGATTGGCGCATTGGCCAGCGGCCCCTCAAGCACATAGCGCGCTTCGAACGTGCGCGTTGTACGGTCTGCCGAGTCCGAAAGCAGCCGCAGTTTTGCCGTGACAGCCGCTGAATTCATGCCGTAGAGGCTGGCTTGCGCGGTGGAGCCGGCGGCCGGACGCAGGGTTTCGGGCAGATGCACGATGGCTTCGCGCTGACCTGCACGGGCCAGTCGAACCACCGGTTGTCCCGGACTGACGACTTGTCCCGGTTCAGCGAGTGTTTCCACCACCACGCCGTCCGCATCAGCGACCAGCAGCGCATAACCCGAGGTATTGCGCGCTACATCGGCTTGCGCTTGCGCGGCGTTGAGCTGCGCTTTTGCCGTCTCTGCGGCGGCTCTGAACTGATCGTAGGCTGATGCCGAAATGGCGCCAACGCCGACCAGTTTGCGATAGCGAGCCTCATCGTCGGCTGTCTGTTTGGCGCTGGCGCGAGCAGCTATGACCGCCGCCTGCTGCGCCCGCGCCTGCAATCCGAGATCGATCGGGTCGAGACGCATCAGCGGCTGCCCTCGCTTGACGACCTCCCCCGTATCAACCAGACGTTCGAGCACTTTGCCCGAAACGCGAAACCCCAGGTCGCCCTGAACGCGCGCCGCGACCACGCCGGTGAAAGAGCGAGCGACATCGGGTGACGCTTGAACCGCAGCGGATCTGACCAGCGGCGCCTGCGTACGGGGATCTGCAACGCTGGAAGATTCGCCACAGGCGCTCAGGGCGAGAGGCAACAAGCATGCGGCAATGGGGAAAGGTCGGAGCCGGCGCATAGGTTCCCTTACTGAGGAATAGGATGATCATCATATTCTCAGCCTTGTGACCAATAACGTCAATGGTCACAACCTGCATCCTGACCACCTGCAGTATCGAACTACGAATCGGCTGACGGGCCTGCCTAAAAACGGTAGCTCACCGAAGTCCCGAGCCCGCTCGCACTGTTCTTGTATCGGGCACTGTAGGCACCTCTCGATGTCGAGGTGTCGTTGACCTCGACGCTCTCCTCCCAAAGGTAGGAATAAGCCAGGTCGATCGTGACATTTTCCACGGGCGTCCAGCCGGCCCCGAAGCTGAGCACCTTGCGGTCGCCCGTCGGAATCCGCGGCCCCCGATTGGTGTTGTTAGCCGGTGACTGATCAACCGAGAAACCGGCGCGCAGCACCCACTGGTTATTCAATTGATAGGCTGCACCGATCGCGTGAGCCCAAGTGTCATGCCAGTTCTGCTCTTCGCTGATCTTGCCCAATTGGCCGCTCAGCAATGGCGGCAAACCACTGTTCTCGATCGTCAGCTCCTTGAAGCGGCTCCAGCGCGTCCAGGTACTGCCCACATAAAGCGTCCAGTCGTTATTGATTTGATGCGTGACCGAAAAGTCCACCGACTCCGGCGTGTCCACGTCCAGCGACGCGTCATAGTTGCGACCGCTGACGCCCAGCACGCTGAAGATGCCATCGGTGACCTTGGTTTTCGCATCCAGGTGGTAACTGACCTTGGAATGGTAGGTCAGGCCCAGGCGGGTCTGGTCTGTCGCCTGCACCAGCACACCGGCGTTGAAGCCCAGCGCGGTGTCATCGCCGGTGCTTTTGAGCTTGCCGTCATTACGCCCCGGGCTCAGTGGATTGGGAACCATGCCCGATATCTCGCCGCTGATACGGTTAATGGTCGGACCGAAGCCGATCGAAACTTTTTCGTTAAAGGCGTAGCTGATGGTCGGCTGGAAAGTCAGCGTGGTGACTTCACTCTTGTTGGCGTAATAGCGTCCGGCAAAACCACTGCCGTAGTCGGTGATCAACCCGAACGGTACATAAAATCCGACGCCGAATGCCCAGTGGTCATCAATGGGTTTGACGTAATACCCCATCGGCACGGTGGTCGTGGGCACCATGTCGCCGTCTTCCTTGCCACCGAACGTACTGCGCGTCCGGCTGATATCAGACTTGGCGAACAGTGTCGCCGCGCCCACGCTGACCTGCTCCCGTTTAAGCCGCGCCATGCCCGCCGGGTTGCCGTAGATCGTACTGGCGTCTTCGGCTGATGAAGAGCGCCCGGCAAAACCGGATCCCATCCCGCTGATGCTTTGTTCGTTGAGTGCAAAGCCACCGGCAAACACATTGGAAGACGCAAGCACGAAGGCCAGGCCCACGGGCCTCTTGAGCATTGTTTTTTTCATTATTGGACTCTATGGAGATCACTGGAATAGAACATCGAGCACTACAGCGAAGCCATATTATCCATGTGACCATTTCAATCAATGGTCACGCTGAGCTAAATTCAATGCCCTCCCGGTACTCATGTACCGGGAACAGGAAACTTGATAAGGGGGGATGTCGCCTTGACTCGAATCGCCTGAAAACTTTGCTCAGCGATGGGTCAAGGCATGAGGCTGCGCAGGATGAGGTTGGTGGTCAGCGTGGGCGCTTGTTCGATCAGATCCAGATTGTGTTGCAACAGCAGCGGGTTGACGAAAGGTCGCAGCGCCAGATTGATCGCCTCGACGGTCTCGTCCAGCGGGGTCTTGCGCTCGAACTCCCCCGCTTCTCGACCTTGACGCACGATGTCGAGGATAAAGCCCTTGATCTGCGCTTCGTACACCTGGGCGCTGTTCCAGCGCTCTGATGCGGAAAACGCCGCGATGTCGTAGAGCTTGCGATCGTTGAAGAACAGATCCACACCCGTGGCGATCACGGTTTTGACCAGCCTGCGCAAACGCTCGGTGGCTGAAAGCGCTTCTGCGTTAACCGCTTGTTCGACGGCTGCAGCGATTTGGCCCAGGCAGTTGCCGCAAATGGCCTCGCCAATCGCCTGCTTGGAATCAAAGAATTTATAGATGTAGGCCTTGGAAAAACCGATGGCCTTGGCCAAGTCGGAAACCGTGGTTTTACCGTAGCCGTATTGGCTGAAGTGCTCGTTGGCCGCGGCGACAATCTGGTCGCGAATGTCGTGTTCGGCGGGGCCGCGAGTGCTCGGCGAGGAGGCAGTTAGGGATGGCTGATTCATGGGGGCAGCTTACTCACCCTATGAATGACTGACAACTCGCCGAGCATTGTTGAACGTGTTACACCACGGCGGCTTCAATCGTCCTGGAACGCCACGCAAATCCCAACACCATCAGCAGCCCCAGGCCCGCCATTGCCGCGCCGGCCAGGGAGATCGCCGGATAACCCAGCCCGCTGCTGATCACCGCGCCGCCCAGCGCCGCGCCAATCGCGTTGCCGAAGTTGAAGGCGCCGATGTTCACCGCCGAGGCCAGATTGGGTGCGTCCTTGGCCGCTTCCATTACACGCATTTGTAACGGCGGCACCAGAGCGAAGCTGGCGATACCCCAGATCAGGATGGCCACGGCGGCTGGCAGCGGCCAGCGCATCAGTACGGTGAACGCCAACAAGACCAGAATCAGCACGCTCAGCGAGACGATCAGGGTGCGATCGATCGAGCGGTCAGCGGCCTTGCCGCCCCACATGTTGCCCAGCGTCAACCCGACACCGTAAAGCATCAGCATGGCGGTGATGTAGGCAGTGGATGCATGGGTCTCGCTGCTGAGGATTGGCGCGATGTAGGTGAAGACAGTGAACATGGCACTCGAGCCGACGACTGTCAGGGCCAGTGCGGCCAGCACCGGGCCGCGCCCCAATACCCGGATTTCCGCCATGACACCGACGCTTTGCGGCGCCCGAACGTTGGGCAAAGCGAACCACAACGCGGCCATGGTCAGCACGCCCAGGCCGGTAATGCCCCAGAAAGCCGTGCGCCAACCGAACAGTTCGCCAAACCAGGCAGCCAGCGGCACACCGCCGATGGTCGCCAGAGTCAAGCCCATGAACATCGCCGCGACCGCCCCGGCACGTTTTTCCGGGGCGACCAAGGTGGCGGCGACGACGGAGCCAACGCCAAAGAAGGCACCGTGGTTCAGTGAGGTCACGACCCTGGCGACCATGAGGCTGTAGTAATCGGTGGCCAGGGCTGACATCAGATTACCGAGGGTGAAAATTGCCATGAGCCCGATCAGCAGAGAGCGCCGGGGAATCCTGCCGGTGGTCAGGGTCATCAGTGGTGCGCCGAGCAATACGCCCAGCGCATAAGCACTGACCAGCAAACCGGCAGCGGGAATGGAAACGCCCAGATCCGCAGCGATACCCGGCAACATGCCCATGGGGGCGAATTCTGTGACGCCGATGCCGAAGGCACCGATGGCGAGTGCAACAAGTGGTGGATTGATACGCATGGAAAGCTCCTCATCTATGCTGCCAATGCTACGATCGCGCCCTTTCAGGCGGTAGATAGCGTTTTTGGCAATCACCTTTGCGTAGGAGGCACAAGTGGATTTCAACGGCAGGTCAGGTGAAATGAGCGTATTCACCACCGTCGCGCAGGAAGGCAGCCTGTCGGCCGCCGCGCGTGCACTGGGCCTGACACCCTCGGCCGTCAGCCGGATCATTGCGCGCACCGAGCAACGGCTTGGCACTCGCCTGCTGTTGCGCACCACCCGAGCGCTCACCTTCACCGCCGAGGGCGAAGCGTTCCTGCGCGGCGCCCGGCGGATCCTCGCCGACATGGACGAAGTCGAGGAAGCCATCGCCGATCAGGGCGTGCCCAAGGGGCGACTGCGGGTCAGTGCCGCCCTTGGCCATGGACGGCTGGCCATCGTTCCCTTGGTCGCAGCCTTCAGCGCCCGTTACCCGAACATCGTCGTCGACCTCACCCTCGGCGACGAGGTGGTCGACATTCTCGGCGGGCAAGCCGACGTCGCGGTGCGCTTCGGCCATCTGCCCGACAGCCCGCTGACCGCACGCAGGATCGGCACCACCGGCCAGGTCGTGGTGGCATCGCCGGAGTATCTGCAGCGCCACGGCATCCCGCAGGAACCGGAAGACCTGCTCCAACACAACTGCCTGCGCTTCAATTTCAAGCGTGCCGAACCCAACTGGCCATTTATCCGCGATGGCAAAGCGTTTGCCCTGAAGGTCAGCGGCAACATCGAATGCAGCAGTGGTGAAGCGCTGGCACAATTCGCGCGAGTGGGTGCCGGCATTGCCCGTATCGGTGCGTTCAGCGTGAGCGAGGATCTGCAGCGCGGCGACCTGATTGCGCTGTTGCAAGACTGGAACCCGGGGGATCAGGAGCCGATTCATGCGGTGTTCGTCGGTGGCGCGGCGATGCCGGCACGGGTGCGATTGTTCGTCGACTTTTTGCGGGAACATCACCGGATGTCAGCGCAGGTATAAGCTGATATTTGCGCAGCCGCATTGCGGATAATTCGGCGCGTGCGAATGACATTCCAAACAACAAGGTGCGGAGCAAGGAAGTCACCCCTTGAGTACATTTCGAAAGTATCTTTGCCTGGACTTGTTACTTTGGATCTACCTCGGCTGTTGGAATACCACGCTACCTCTGATTATCGTGCAGCGGGGAAGCCTGATGGAGCTGGCTGCATACGAAACAGCGCTGGCACTCGCGGCGATCATTTCAATGTTGTGTCTGGCGCCGCGTGTTGAGTCAATGCGCCGCAGCACGGCGCTCAAGGTAGGCTGTTTTGCGATCTTGATGGCCAGCGTATTGCGATACGTTTTTGCTGCAAACTGGTATTCGCTTGATGCGCTGATAGTGATCGATGTAATCGCTGCATCAGCATTTGGAATGATCCAGCCTCTGTTGGGTATCTATCCTGCGGAAACCGTTGATAAACATCGGACGGACGCTGCATTTCGCGTCCGACGCATCGTTGTTACTGTTGGCCGGGTTGCTGGGCCTTTGTTGGCGGGTATGGTGATTACGGTTTCCTCACTGGAAGTCTCGCTGCTATTTGTGTCGATAGTAGGATTCGTCATTGTGGTTTTAGGCATGGTGTTACCCGTCAGCGAATCCCCTGCCCTGCAACCCCGAAAATCATCAACCGATCTTGTTAATGACATGCTTTTGGGGCTTAAACTCAAATGCGTTCTACCGCCAGAACAATTTTTGACCTTTTCCGGATTACTGCTTGGTCTGGCCGTTACCGTGACCATACCGATGCTGGTGCCAGCGCTCATACACACTCGGGGTCTGGCTGAAGGTAGCGTTGGCCTGTTCAATGCGATATTCGCGGGCGGAGCCGTTGCAGGTTTGTTCTTTTTAAGCCCGCTGATTAGCAAAAAGGAAAATCAGCGCAACAAGTATCTTGGATGTTGGGCCCTATTAACGTTTGCACTCTGTGCAGCGACACAAGCCGACGAGATCTGGCAGTTGAGTACTTGCCTGTTTTTCGTCGGGGCGGCGAGTGCTTGCATTACGATGGTCGGAATGGACAAGAGGCTCATGTCGATCCCCTCCGGCGTACGCGTGCGACTGATGGCATCCACATTAGTGATCAGTCAACTAGGCGGCTCGGTGTCATTCATGATGACGGGCACCATCATGTCCGTATCCGGTGCATCCAGTTTGATGTGGCTTTATCTCGGGGTATTTCTGGTTATCGTCATATATTCCATGCGATCAAAAAAGATATGGCACTTCCTGGAAGATGACGCTGAGTCAGAGCTGTATTACGCAAAAAACCATCCGAAACTGGCGGCAGTCATGAGTCGATGAAATGTCTCCTGAAAATGTGCCCGACATGCCGGGACGACGCGATCACCCATATTGGAGAGGTACATTCATGGATCAGAAAAATGGCCAACGTGCCAACGCCGACTGGGTCATCCGCAGTGTTCAACCGGGAGGAATCGAGCGTATCGAAGCGTGGTTCGGCAGCCACGGCTACGATCCTCATCGACACGACATCTACTCGATCGGCCGTACGTTGGCGGGCGTCCAGAGCTTTCACTACGCAGGCTCGATGCGCCACAGTCTCCCCGGCAATACGCTGGTGCTTCACCCAGACGAACTCCACGATGGTATGGCCGGCACCGACGCAGGCTTTCGTTATCGAATGGCCTACGTTGATCCGGCGTTAATCCAGAACGCTCTGGGTGGGGAACCCTTGCCCTTTATCGCCGGGGGACTGTCGAGCGATCCGCGTCTGTTCCATGCCAGTGAAGCATTCGTGCTAGCGGTGGATCATCCACTGGAAACACTGGAGGAACAGGACGCGCTGTATGACCTGGCGATGGCGTTGCGTGCGGTCGGCGGCAAGCCGCGCGGGCGCAAGCGTCTGGATTATCGCGCAGCCGAGCGCGCCAGAGCATTCATCCTGGAACATCTGCACACATGCATTTCGCTGGAGATGCTGGAACATGCCAGTGGGCGCGAGCGCTGGAGCCTGTCACGCGACTTCAGAACACTTTACGGTACGAGCCCTTACCGATTTGTCACCCTGCGCCGTCTGGATCGGTTCCGCGCATTGGTGCTTGAAGGTTTCGCCCTGGTGGATGCGTCCCTCATCGCGGGTTTCCACGATCAAAGTCATATGACGCGACACTTCACCCGCTGCTACGGAGTTCCGCCCATGCGCTGGCTGGAACGATTGCGGGCCGCACGCTGACTTGCAGGATCGTACAAGAGCGCCCTGCTCCATGCTCTATAGGATGGCGACTTCGACCACCGAGGATTCGTCATGTCAAAGCTCCGTCATCAACAATCATCAGTTCCTGTAAACCTGGCACGTAAAGCGTCGCTCATCGAACAGCAATGGAGCCCCAGGGTTGTTGCAGAAATGAATGACTACCAGTTCAAGGTTGTGCGAATCGAAGGCGAATTCATCTGGCACTCACATCCTGAGACCGACGAAGCATTTCTTGTCCTGGAGGGCACCTTGCGCATCGACCTGCCGGATAGCTGCGTCTATGTGAGCCAGGGTGAATTGTATGTAGTACCCCGCGGCGTTGAACACCGGACGGCTGCTGAAGGTGAAGCAAAACTGATGATGATCGAGCCACGAGGTATTTTGAACACCGGGCATGAAGATGGCGAAAGAACGGCTTTGAACGACGTCTGGATATAATCCAGCGCCATCCTGTGTAATGTCTGCGCTGAGTTGGAAATAGTTGACCTTGACCGGCAGCTATCGGCCAATAGCAGACGTTCGTGAACGACCGGTTTCGACCCAAAACGGACATTCTTTGCAGGCAACTATCGGCCGAAGTTTGCCTATCGCGAAGTATTTACTTCTGGCGTCATGAGCCAACTAAGGTTTAGCTTTAACAGTTGCATTTTAAACTTATTGAGGTGCGACAACCTCACATCCCCGTAGAGAACTCAGGAGGATGTTTGATTGCAGTTCGCATCGTACGCAAGGCGTCATTGTATTGGCAAAGAACATGCAAAACCCAATCGGCACGTGCGCGGATGCGCATATCATTTTCATCTGAAGGGCACTCACTATTAAACATTGATTCAACGTTTCTTATAATCAGTTGCTCAGGCCAATACAGGATCCGGCTATTTTTATAGCTTGAAGCACGTAACTCTGTAATTGGGTAGGCTCCCCCAAGTCCAGCCGAAACGCCAACTAGAAGCGCGGGCTTATGTCCTAGTTCGCTGAACCCTGCGTACAAAAAGAAGTTCTTCAGGGCCGGGCAAGCCATGCCATTCCATTCCGGGCTGATCACGATCAATGCTGTTGCTTTTTTGAGGGTAGATTGCTGGGCACTCCAGGCTTTCTGAGTGTCTTCTTCTGGCCACAGCGGTAGCGGACTCGACGCCAGATCTATTAGTTCGCTTGAGTCACAAAGCTCAAGTGCTGCTAACCGGTCGCGCAGATAATGGGCAACTTTGATTGATTGACTGTTGGATCTATTCGATCCAGACAGCAAAACGATATGACGACTCATTGTGCGACCTTCTGTTTAGCTTCACTTACCTTGGGTGCCGTGCGATGGGAGCGAACGATTGGCCAGAACAATTCTTCTTTCCAGCTTATCGGTGACAAGTGTTCGATACCGTATGCTGGCGGACGCCTACGGGTAATTTTGGCTGTTCCGAACAACACATCCCATAAAAATAACAGGTTACCGAAATTACCTTTGTAGTGAGTCACGCCATCCTCTGCAGTCAAACCGTGATGCGCAGAATGAGTGGATGGAGTGGAGATGGTTCGCTCAAGAACCCAGATGATCGGCCGTAAAGCGCGAATGCGATAGAGTTTGTCGTCCCACGCAACATTGCTGTGTGCGGCGAAGATCACAGTCATTTTTATAATCAGATAAACATAATAAACGGGTGCGAGCCCCAGATAAATCAACACGCCTGATAGCCAGATGCCCGGCATCAAGAGATAGTAGAAACTATTGTTGCGGTAGACGATGCGAATACTCATATAGGGCGCGGAATGATGTGCGCGATGCAATGCATAAAGAGCAGGAATACGATGCGTCAGGCGATGCCACCAATATTGGGTCATGTCATCCAGCAGTAGAAACAACGCAAATCCTGCGATCCATGGAATAGAGGACAGTGCGCCCTTCATTTCCGGGATGGCGTGATTTAATATCAGACCACTTAGCCACATGACTAAAGGAAATGTGACCATCACTAATATACCGGAGCCGACGACTTCAATGAGCACGTCACGTTTACTACCTGACGACTGACGAAGCGAGGAACAGGCAAGTTCCAGTAAAATGAAGGAGAGGAAAATCCCGGCTACTATCACAGCGGGGTTATTGACGAGCATTGTTGTATTCATGGCACTCTCGATTTAGGCCCTTGCGGGCAATGCCCTTTCATTAGAAACCTGCGAGCAAGTCCTCCCAATGCGCGAAATGGACAAAATTGAGCTAGAACCGGCCAACCGCCCCCCCCAACGCTTTCATCGCGGCAGGCTGGGCCAGGTATTGGAGCGCTTCCTTGATAGCCAGGTTGCCCGGAAAAGTACGGATTACAACCTGATCGAACTGGATCAACTGTGGCGCGAAGCGGCACGTATCGATCCGGCGATCGGATTAAAATTGTTCGCGCTATTCACACCCCAGGACTGGCATGTCTTGGCTTATCTTTGCCTGTACAGTCCAGATATTTTGTCAGCCATGCACCTTTGGGCCCGGTACGCACCTCTTGCCTCGGACACAGACAATGTCAGGTTGGTTAATGACGAAAACGGCGTCGGAGTCGAATTGAACGTTGATGCGCCAGGAGAGTTGGCGCGGTATGTCGTCGAACACTACGGGGTGATGTCCATAGCGCAGTTACGACGAGGAACAGGACACAATGTGCAGCCGATTTTGGCAAAGTTCACTCATTCGCGTCCGTCGTATTACAAGCAATACACCGAATGGTTTGGTGATCGAGTCGAGTTTGATTGCTCGATCAACTGCTTCTATTTTCATGCTCGAAGCTTAAGCCTGCCAATGCAAACCCGTCATCACGGGATGTTGGAATTATTAACGCAGGAGCTGGATCGACGGATCGCCGCGCATCGGAATTTCAGCGGTTGGTCAGCCAAGGTTGCTGAAGGAGCGCGACGATCTCTAGCGAGACGTGAAACTCCCAATCTGGACAATCTGGCGAAGTCGCTGCACCAGACGCCAAGGACCTTGCGCAGACGGCTGGAAGAGCAAGGTACAACCTTCAGACAATTGCTCGATCAGATTCGCGCAGAATTGGAAATGCATCTTGAATTGCAGGGAGAGTCATTAACGGAGATTGCAGCTCAACTAGGTTACAGCGATTTGACGGCGTATCTACACGCCCGAAGCCGATGGCGTGACATGAAATAAGGTGGCAGCCCGAATTTTTCGTAACGGCAGTGCGACCTCAAAAATTCGCCTCATCACGCGCGAGTGATTTTCGTGCAGTTTCAACCCTGCGCCAAGCGGGCATCAAACTTCGTATTGTTCACCCCCTCCACCTCTCAACATCAGCATGATTCAAGCCAGAGATTCCAACTTGTCGTCACAGACGGCAGAGCGCCTGAGCTCCAGGATCGTGCGTTCATGCACTGCGCCCCACTCTCGCATCGCACTCACCAATGGCGCGAGTGAGTCACCTAACGCTGTAAGCGAATACTCAACTTTGGGTGGCACCTCGCGATAGATTTCGCGATGAATCACCCCGTCAGTCTCCAGTTCTCTGAGCTGAAGTGTGAGCATCCTCTGCGTGATATCTGGAATTAGCCGACGCAGCTCGTTGAAGCGCTTCGTGCCCGACATCAGGTGAAAAAGTATGAGCGATTTCCATTTTCCACCAATGACATCAACAGTGAAGGCGACGGGACACGCGAAAGCCTCAATCTCATCCTGAGGGTTACATTTTTTCACTGTTATCACCTTGGTATAAAAAGTGTGCCTACCGCACAAAATTGTGCGTACTTACGTCGATGTGCTGCAAAAGTTAGCATGATTCCATGTTCACCACGATGGAATCTGCCAGATGAGTTTGTTGTTATCACCCTATGAAATTAAGGGCCTCACCCTGAAAAACCGGGTCGTCATGTCCCCTATGTGCATGCACATGGCGTCGGATGATGGCTTCGTGACCGACTGGCACCGCGTTCATTACGGCGCTCGTGCCCTGGGTCAGGCAGCACTGATTTTTCCCGAAACGCTGGCCATTCAGGCTGACGGTCGTATTGGAGCCGGTGACCTTGGCATCTGGAGCGATGAGCACGTTGTTGGCTTGAAGGCGCTAACAGAATTGCTTCACGGTTTTGGTGCAAAAGCCGGCGCTCAGATCGGCCATGCGGGGCGCAATGCTGACCTGCCCGGTCTGATTCACATCGCGCCATCGGCGATTCCATTTACGCAAACCAGCCCTGTTCCTCGCGAACTCGCGGCTGATGAGATTCCGGCTCTGGTAAAGCTTTACGGCGATGCCGCACGTCGCGCCAGCGAAGCGGGCTTCGATGTGCTTGAGATCCATGCCGCGCACGGCTACTTGTTAAGTGAGTTTCTCTCGCCGCTGGCTAACACCCGCGACGACGAGTATGGCGGTGATGCCAAGCGTCGTTATCGCTTCCTGCGCGAGGTACTGGAAGAGGTTAAAACTCATTGGGGGGATCGCCCTCTATTCGTTCGCATCTCCAGCTCTGATTACGCCGAAGGCGGAAACACGCCCGAATCGTTTCTCGAATATGGTCGCTGGATGAAAGCGCAGGGCGTTGACTTGATCGACTGCAGTTCCGGCGGGATCAAGATGGTCAAGGTCGAGACCTATCCGGGTTACCAGGTGCCGGCCGCTGAATTACTGCGTAAGGAATTGCATATTGCGACAGGCGCTGTGGGGGTGATCCAGAGTGGGCGTCAGGCAGAAGAAATCTTGCAGAACGGCCGAGCTGATCTGGTGTTTGTCGGGCGGCAAATGCTCCGAGATCCATTCTGGGTTCGCACCGCTGCAGATGATCTTAAGGAAATCATCGAGATTCCTACCGCCTACACACGTTATGGATCTGTCTGGCTTGATACCAAAGCCTGATGCTTTCTTGCACTAATCAGATCAGCTAATAACAGCAATGCGATGAAGCAGGAGCAAAACCATGAGCAAGCCTACTTACGTGGAAGAATACCAAGCCATTACCGAGGTGCTTAACAAGTACATTGAGGGCTGCAAGCAGGCCAAAAGCAGCATCATGAAGCCGGCTTTCAGTGAGCAAGCGACCATGTTCAGCGTCGATGGCGACGGTAAGCTGGCTGGGGGTGCGATTTCAATACTGTTCGAAGGGGTCGACAAGGGTTTCCGCCCTTCTCCTGACGCACCAGCAGCTATCGTCCGCGTCGAAGTCGTCGGTACGGCGGCTAGTGCTCGCATCGACGCCAACGACATGTCAGGCATCTCTTTCACCGACTTTTTTCATCTGCTGAAAGTTGATGGCAAGTGGACTGTGATTAGCAAGATTTTTCAAACTCATGTAGGGCCTTGATGGAATGGTCGTCCGACGGCCCCTGCTTATCGTTGACATCGGAATCTGAGCCTAGCCCGGCTCAGACTCTGGTGGCGAATAAGCTGCGATGAGCGAGAAAAAAGGCGCCAAATTGGCGCCTCAACGTTATCAAGCGACTTTGATCACAACCTTCCCAAACGCTCCCCTCGCGAGATGTTCGTAAGCTTCTCGTGCTTTCTCGAACGGATAAACCTGATCGATCACGGGACGGATTTCGTGCTCGTTGAGGAACGCGTTCATCCGGTCGAATGATGAACGCGGCGCCACGGCGATTCCGCGAATGGTCGTCTGGCGGAAAATAAGTGGCATCAGATTGAGCTCAACGGTTTGTCCAGTGAGAAAGCCGATCTGTGCAATGCGCCCCGATGCTTTGGTTGCTGCGACCGATTGATTGATGCCGCTGCCACCGGCCACATCGAGTAGCAGATCCACGCCCTTGCCGTCGGTTAATTTCAGCACTTCGTCCGCCCACTTCGGGGTGGTTCTGTAGTTGATGCCAGCCACGGCTCCCAGTCCCGTCACAGTTTGCAGATTCTGGTCGCTGCTCGACGTTGCAATGACCTTCGCACCAAGTGCACTAGCAATCTGCACGGCAAATATCGATACCCCTCCAGTACCTTGAACCAATACGGTCTGTCCTGCCTTGATCTGTCCAAAGTCCACCAGCGAATACCAGGCTGTGAGCGCAGCAATGGGCAGTGTTGCCGCCTCTTCGTCGCTCATGTTGTCGGGTGCACCGACGGCGCTGTCTTCATGGATGATCATGTACTCGGCCAGACCGCCGGGCAACGGTGAACCGAAGCAGTAATCGGGTTCGTTCGGCCCTGGCTCGCCATCCAGCCAGCGAGAATAAAGGTGGGAGTTGACGCGATCACCGACTTTAAAACGCGTGACGTTGTCACCAATCGCGACCACCGTGCCGGCTGCATCGCTCACGGGAATCAGCGGTTTGGGCACCATGTGCGGTTCATAAATGCCGTCGACGATAGCCTTGTCGCGAAAGTTGAGCGAGACCGCGCCGACCTTCACCAGTAACTCGCCAGCCTTGGGTTGCGGGGTCGCAACCTCTCCCAATTGCAGGTTGTCGAGTCCGAAATCTTTCAATAACCAAGCTTTCATTGCCAGTCTCCAATTACACATCAATGGCCACGAACCAGAGCCGGTTCCGCCTTGGGTGCATTCTTCGCTGTTGAAAGCGCGCAATAAATGCGTGGAAAAAGACATGATTGTTCTAATCTTGGATAACAATCATGTTCAACCTTTTATTCATTCGGGGTTCATAGGAAAGCGTCATGGAATTGCTTCAATCGATGCGACTGTTCGCCAGGCTTGCCGAACTTGGCAGCTTTACCAAAGCCGCCGAATCGCTGGACATCGGACGACCTCAGGTCACTCGGTATATCCAGGAGTTGGAAACGTCATTGGGCGTGCGCTTGTTCCAGCGCACCACGAGAAAGGTCGCACTCACCGCCGAGGGCGAGAGATTCTATGAACGAGTACAGGAAATTCTGGCGGGTATTTCTGCTGCGACCTCAATGTTCGATCGATCAGGAGCAACGCTCACAGGCCGGCTGCGCGTCGATATCCCAAGCGCCTTCGCGCAGATGAAATTCATCAATAGCCTTAAAGAATTCACCGTCTGCTACCCCAGTATCAACATGGTTCTGGGCGTGACTGATCGGGCGGTCGACTTGATCGGTGAAGGCGTCGACTGTGCGTTGCGTATCGGCGATCTACCGAATTCCACCTTGATCGCTCGCCCTATCGCGATGGCGACGATGGTGACATGTGCCGCGCCCGGGTATTTGAACGAGCATGGCGAACCCAAGACACTCGACGATCTGACCTCCCATCGAGGCGTTAACTTCTTGTCCGGTCAGAGCAACAGAACATTGCCCTGGCATTTTTCGGTGAAAGGTCAGGATCGATCCTTTGTGCCTGACGCTGGCATCACCGTCACCGAGTCGAATGCGTACGTTCAGTGTGGCGTGTCGGGCTTCGGAATAATTCAGGCACCCGGGATCGCCGTGGCCAAGCATTTGGAAAGTCGCGGTTTGGTGGAAATTCTAAAGCCTTATCGGCCAGCCCCTCGCCCGGTGTCGTTGCTATACCCGAGCCGGACTCATCTGGCGCCCCAGGTTCAAGCTTTTATCGAGTGGCTGCAAGAGCGATTTCCGCAGCTTCATTCTGACTGGCTGGAACTCTAGCAATCGAGCTGTGTAAACGGTGGTTACGGGGCGGAACCGGTCCTTCGCGAACGTCGGCTCTTACCCAATTCACATAACACCCTTATGTAACCCGAAAACACGCCGATACCCTGCAGCAGCACGGAAGCACCGCAACCGCACTGACTCCCGAGAAGGAAGGAACCCGATCAATGTTGGAATACCTCTGGCGCAGCATCCATTCCCCGGACTACTTGCCCAACCTACTGGACTGGATGCTCCATATTCTCCTCAGCCCGTTCATGGTGATCATGTGCCTGATGGTCGGGGCGCTGGCCGGTAAATGGTGGAGAGCACTGCCCTACGGCAGCCTGACTTGTTATGTGGTCTTTCTGAGCCGGTCTTCTTTCTATCGGTGGGAAAGCATTTTCCCCATAGCCGGCCTGCCTGCGCTGGCGATCGATGGCGCGCTGTTGGCGCTCCTCGGTTTTTACTTGAAAGGCCTACTCAGAACCCGTTCTGAAGCAAAACCCGAAGGCCATTGGCTGCGCAGGCTTTATCAAGGCCTTAAGGTCGTCATGCTGACAATCATGGTGTTGTTCTGGGGACTCGTCGTGCTGTTTGTCGTGGTCTTCACTGTCTCGGTCGCTACCCAACCGTCATTGGTGCACTGAGCAGCTTCCTACGTGATCAGACAAATCGAGACCCAGCTTAGCCGGAAACGGCGTCCGAATGAGCTGTCGCCTCGACAAGATGAACCTCCGTTGCATTGCGCCCCGCCAACCAGGCCAGCACCGACGCGACAACCAACACCGCGGCGCTAAGCTCGAACGTAGCTTTATAACCACTCAGATCAAAAGCCAGACCACCAATGATCGCGCCACCGGCGATCGCCAGTTGGACAATCGCCACCAGCAAGCCACCTCCAGCCTCCGCATCATCCGGCAGTGTTTGCGCCAGCCATGTCCACCAGCCGACCGGCGCGGCGGTAGCAACCAGTCCCCAGAGTCCGAGCAATACGGCGGTGAGTACCGGTGATTTGCCGAAGCTGACCAACGCCAGCGCGATGGCCGCCATGATCAGCGGGATGATGGTCAGCGTGCGATAGAGGCCGCGCCCCATGAACCGTTCGATCAAAAAAGTGCCGATAAAACCGGCCAGTCCCAACCCCAGCAGCATCAAGGACAACGTCGAGACACTGACGCCCGTCACGCCTTCAAGGAAGGGACGCAGGTAGGTGAACAGCATGAACTGGCCCATGAAAAAGACGCTGACGGCGACCATGCCCAAGGCCACTGGCAATTGCTTCATCAGCCGCAGGACGTTGCCGCTACCGGCCTGGCGTTCGGCCTTAAAGGACGGCAGGCTGATCAGCAGCCAGACGGCGGCCAGCACTGCGACCGGAACCACACAGAAGAATGCCCCACGCCAGCCGATCAGCGAACCGAGAAAGCTCCCTGCCGGAGCGGCGATGACCGTCGCCAGCGCGTTACCGCCATTGACGATGGCCAGCGCTCGCGAAACCTGTTCAGGCTTCACCAAACGTATCGCAGTCGCCGCCGACAGCGACCAGAAACCACCAATCGCGATCCCGATCAACGCACGTCCAAACATGAATGAAGGGTAACCCGGCGCGACCGCGACGATCGTACCGGAGACGATCATCAGCAAGGTCAGGCCCAACAGCAGCTTCTTGCGTTCGACGTGCGCGGCGACCGAGGCAATCAACAGACTGGTGATCAAGGCAAAGGCACCGGACACGGAAATCCCCTGTCCGGCCTGGCCTTCAGTGATGTGCAGGTCAGCCGCAATCGGCGTCAGCAGACTGACGGGCATGAATTCTGAAGCGACCAAAGCGAATGCGGCCAGCGACATGGCCAGCACAGCGCTCCAGCCGCCTGTTCTTTTAGAAGGATCTGTAGAAGGAAACGTCATGGGAACTACCTGTGGTGCGAAAAACCTGTGGGTGTGATGCGCAGGGGCAAGCAGTTTGACGCCCATCCGGACACTGCCCCTGTAACAGATAGACACATTCTCCCGGTCAATCCGGCCCTTCCCTAGCGCATTCCTCTTGAATGCTTGCCTGATCCTCTGGCGATGCAGGGTGATGGATAGGAAACGTCTCGCGCGCGGATTAGAGTTCAGTCAACAGGAGTGACCCGACATGATCCCAACCCCTCTGCCCGAGGAATCGCCTTTGGCGTTGCACATTGACCCGCGCGTGAGTGCGCCGGGTGACTTCGCCACGGCCATACCCGGACTGTCGCTGTTTCGTCGCGACCAGCCAGCGCCGCCCGTGGTGTGCATGATCGAACCCAGCCTGATTCTCGTCGGTCGCGGCGAAAAACGTTTGTGGGTCGGTGGTGAAGGCTACAGCTATGACCCTTCACGGTTTCTGGTGACTTCGCTGGATCTGCCCGCCAACTCCGAAGTGATGCTTGCCAGCCCCGAGCGGCCCTGTGTCGGCCTCGTACTGAAGCTGGATGTCAGCATGCTCGCTGAGGTCATCACCAAGAGCGGCTTGCCGGCCAAGCGGCAGCCAGCAACGGGCACGGGCGCCGCGATTGGCAGTCTGTCGTCTGCCCTGGAAGGCGCACTCGATCGCCTGCTGGCATTGCTTGATGAACCCGAGGCGATCCCCGTGCTGGCGCCGCTGATTCTGCGCGAAATCCACTATCGGCTGCTGCACACCGATCAAGGCGCACGGCTGCGGCAGATCACGGCCGTCGATGGCCAGGGTTACCGCATTGCCAAGGCCATCGACTGGCTCAAGGTCAACTACACCGATGCCCTGCGCATCGACGATCTGGCCGCGCGGGTGCAGATGAGCGCGCCGACCTTTCACCATCATTTCCGCCAGCTCACCGGCATGAGTCCGTTGCAGTACCAGAAATGGCTGCGGCTGAACGAGGCCCGCCGGCTGATGCTGGTCGAGCGCCTCGACGTTTCGCGGGCGGCGTTTGCGGTTGGCTATGAAAGTCCTTCGCAGTTCAGCCGCGAATATGCCCGGCTGTTCGGCACCGCGCCGAGTCGTGACATCGCCCTTCTGCGCGGTCAGCCATTCGAGGCAGAGGCGCTCGGCACAGTCGCGAATTGAACGAAAACCGGTGATGCGCCTCGCCGCGCGTCACCGCTCATAACAATGCACGTCAACCGATGATCAGCGGGTGAATCATGGAACTACGAATCAACCAGAAGACCTATCAGGTCGATGCCGACGCCGATACACCCTTGCTGTGGGTGATCCGCGATGATCTGGGCATGACCGGCACCAAGTACGGCTGCGGACTGGCGCAATGTGGCGCCTGCTCGGTGCTGGTGGATGGCAACGTCGTGCGCTCGTGCGTCACACCGGTGGCGGGTGTCGTCGGTCGCGAGGTCACCACGATTGAGGCGATCGAAAGCGATGACGTGGGCAAACGGGTGGTCTCGACCTGGGTCGATCTGCAGGTCGCGCAGTGCGGCTACTGCCAGTCCGGGCAGGTGATGGCCGCCACTGCGCTGCTCAAACAAAACCCTAAACCGAGTGATGCGCAGATCGAGGCAGCGATGGTCAATCTGTGCCGCTGCGGTACTTACAACGCGATTCATGCCGCCGTGCATGAACTGGCCGGCAAGGGAGAAGCGTGATGAACGTTCGTATCGACCCTTCACAGCAAGCCTCGGTACTGGATCTGCACGAACCGATCAATGTTTCGCGCAGACGTTTTCTCACCGGCACCGCCGTCGGCGCTCTGGTTCTCGGCTTCGGTCTGCCGCTGGGTGCGACACGCGTGCAAGCTGCCGTTGCAACGGCGACGGCTGAGCGCGGCACGCAGGTCCCGGCGTTTCTCGAGATCCGTCCGGACAATCGCGTGCGTTTGCTCTGCCCGTTCATGGAAGGCGGACAAGGCACTTTCACGGCAATGGCGCAGATTGTCGGTGAAGAACTGGATGCCGACCCGGCGACCTTCCTGGTCGAAGCGGCGCCGCCCGGCGAAGCCTATGTGGTGTTGGAAAACGGCATGCGCATCACCGGCGGCAGCATGTCGGTGCGCATGAGTTACCCGGTGATGCGCCGCCTCGGCGCCCTTGCCCGCGCCATGTTATTGCAGGCGGGTGCGCAGCAACTTGGCGTACCAGTGAGCGAGTTGAGCACCGAGCCAGGCAAAGTCGTGCACGCCAAGTCGGGCCGCTCGCTGGCTTACGGTGAACTGGCCGAGCGCGCGATGGATCTGCCGGTTCCCGATCCGGCCTCCGTGAAGCTGCGTGATCCGAGCCAGTTCCGCTGGATCGGCAAACCGGTGAAGCGCCTCGATGCCTACGACAAGTCCACGGGCAAGGCGCTCTACAGCATCGATCTGAAGGTCGACGACATGCTCCATGCCGCCGTGCAACATGCCCCGCGCCTGGGCATGACGGTCGGCACTTTGCGCAACGAAGAGCAGGTCAAGGCAATGAAAGGCGTGCATTCCGTGCATCGTCTGCCGGGTGCCGTGGCGGTAGTCGCCGAGCGCTGGTGGCACGCCAAACGTGCTGTCGAGGCGATCCAGGTCAACTGGCAAGAGCCAACGGCCGACAGCAAAGTGCGGCCGATGCCCGCCGACTTTTCCAGCGATGCCTGGTTCAAGCGCCTCGCGGAAGATAAAGGCCCGGCCAAAGATGATGAACATGAAGGCGACGTGGCGGCGATTCTCAAGGAAACCAAGACCCGGATCGACGCCACTTACCACAACCAATACCTGAACCACGGGCAGTTGGAGCCGCCGTCGGCACTGGCGCGATTCAACCCGGACGGTTCGCTGGAAGTCTGGTTGCCGAATCAGGCGCCGGACATGTTCCGTGCGGACATCGCCAAACGCACGGGCCTCGATATTTCGCGCATCACCTTGCATTCGCCGCTGCTGGGCGGGTTCTTTGGCCGGCATTTCCTCTACGATTCGGCCAGTCCCTATCCGCAGGCGATCGCGCTGGCGCAAGCGGTTGGCCGCCCGGTCAAACTGATCTGGAGTCGCGAAGAAGAGTTCCTGCGTGACGTGCTTCGTCCCGTTGCCGCAGTGAATTTCCGTGCCGCACTGGACAGCGACGGCTGGCCGCTGGCAATCGAAGCGATCAGTGCCACCGAAGGCCCGACCGAAGCCCTCGCCGGCAAGCAGGGTGAGAAGCTCGATCCGACGGCACTTGAAGGCTTGTCCGGCAAGTCTTACGCGATCCCTAACAAGCGCATCGCGCAGATCTACGTCAAAGGCCCGGCCATGCTCGGTTACTGGCGTTCGGTGGGCAATTCGCTCAACGACTTCTTCTATGAATCGTTCCTCGACGAACTGGCCGACAAGGGCGGCAAAGACCCGTTCGATTTGCGCCTGCATCTGTTACGCGACAACAAGCGCTTGACCACTCTGCTGCAAGCGGTGGGTGAGCTATCCGGAGGCTGGAAGCGCGGGCCGTTTACCGCCGAAGACGGCAGCAAACGTGCGCGCGGCGTGGCCATGGCTTCGCCGTTCGGTACGGAGACCGCGGTGATCGCCGAGGTGTCCATCGAGAACGGCCAAGTCAAGGTGCACGATATCTGGCAAGCGATTGACCCGGGCAGCATCGTCAACCCAGCGATCGTCGAGGCTCAGGTCAATGGCGCCGTGGCGCTGGGGCTGTCGCAAACCCTGGTGGAAGAAGCCGTGTGGATTGATGGCAAACCCCGGGCGCGCAACTACGACTTGTATCCGATCCTGCCGCCTGCGCGGATGGCTCGGGTCCATGTGCGTGTGGTCGAGAGTGGCGAAAAAATGGGTGGCATCGGTGAACCGCCGCTGCCTGCGGTCGCGCCCGCCGTCGCTAACGCGGTGGCGACCCTAACCGGTCAGCGGGTGCGTAGCCTGCCCTTGAGCCGACACACCTTCACTTGATCAGCGCCGGAGCGTCCATGAATAACAGCCGATTCGCAAGAACCGCTGGCTGGCTGGCAGTGCCGTGCCTGGTCGCGGCAGGCCTGCTGGCCTGGTATGTCACCCGCGAGCCTGTCTCGCGCCTGGAAACCCATCAGATCGCCGTGGCCGACATCGATCCGGCACTGGTCGCCCGTGGCGAATACGTCGCCCGACTCAGCGATTGCGTGGCCTGCCACAGCGTGCCAGGGGGGGCGCCATTCGCTGGCGGCCTGGAAATGGCCACACCGCTGGGCTCAATCCATGCGACCAATATCACCCCGGACACGGAAACCGGCATCGGCCACTACAGCCTGGCGGACTTCGACCGAGCGGTGCGCCACGGCGTGGCGCCCGACAGTCGCCGTCTGTACCCGGCGATGCCCTACCCGTCCTACGCCAAGCTCAGTGATGACGATGTGCGTGCGCTGTATGCGTTCTTCATGAAAGGCGTGGCGCCGGTGAAACAGGCGAACATCCCCAGTGCGATTCCGTTTCCACTGAACCTGCGCTGGCCGATTGCGCTGTGGAATGGCGTGTTTGTCGACGCCGAGCCTTATGCGGCGAAACCTTCGCAGGATGAACAGTGGAACCGTGGCGCTTACCTCGTTCAAGGCGCCGGGCATTGCGGTAGTTGCCACACGCCGCGCGGTTTGGCGTTCAACGAAAAGGCACTGGATGAGGCCGGTAAGCCATACCTCGCTGGCGCTTTGCTCGATGGCTGGTACGCACCGAGCCTGCGTGATGATCACAACACCGGGCTGGGCCGCTGGAGCGAACCGGAGATCGTCCAGTTCCTCAAGACCGGTCGCAACAAACATGCGGTGGTCTACGGCTCGATGACCGAAGCATTCAACAACTCCACGCAGTTCATGACCGATGACGATCTGACCGCGATTGCCCACTACCTGAAGTCCTTGCCTGGCGACCGCCAGCGCGATGGCGAGCCTTGGCAGTATCAAGCGGTTTCGGCGGCGGAGCGTCTCGACTCGCCCGGTGCTCATACCTACGTGACGCGCTGTGCTTCCTGCCATGGTCTGGACGGCAAGGGCCAGTCCGAATGGATGCCGCCGCTGGCCGGCGCGACTTCTGCACTGGCCAAGGAAAGCGCCTCGGCGATCAACATCACCCTCAATGGCTCGCAGCGTGTCGTCGCGGCTGGCGTGCCGGATGCCTATCGCATGCCGGCCTTCCGTGAACAGCTGTCGGATCAGCAGATCGCCGAAGTGCTGACCTTCATGCGCAGCACCTGGGGCAACCAAAGCACTGCGGTTGATGCGCAGACGGTGGGCAAACTGCGTGAACACACCGATCCGGCCAGCAGCAGCCCGATCATTCTGCAGATGCGCTAAGAGGAGACACTGATGGAAAGCATCGACTTGCTGGTCCTGCGCACAGCGCGGGACTGGCTTGCCGCTGGCGAGCGTGTATTGCTCGCCACGGTGGCGCGCACCTGGGGTTCTTCACCGCGTCCGACCGGTTCGATGATGGCTTTGCGTGACGATGGTCGCGTGGTGGGCAGTGTGTCCGGCGGCTGCATCGAGGACGATCTGATCCATCGCTATACCACGGCCCATGGCGGCAGCGCTTTTAGCGACAGCGCGCCGCAAGTGGTGCGCTATGGCGTCAGCGCCGATGAAGCGCATCGCTTTGGCTTGCCGTGCGGTGGCACGCTTGAACTGATCCTTGAGTTCAACCCGGCGTGGCAGTCGCTCGATGAACTGCTGACGCAACTGGACGCCGGGCAACTGGTTCGCCGTCGTCTGGCGTTGGAGTCTGGTCAGGTGATGCTCGAACCGACCGCAACGCCGGAACAGTTCAGCTTCGATGGCGTGCAGATGCTCAACACCTTGGGGCCGGGCTATCGAATGCTGATGATCGGTGCCGGCGCGCTGGCCGAGTATCTGGCGACCATGGCCTTGTTCAACGGTTTCAAGGTGGCGGTGTGCGATCCGCGTCCCGAGTACATCGAGACTTGGGCGGTAGACGGTGTGGAGCGCATTGTCGGCATGCCGGACGACGTGGTCCGCGACTTCGCGGTCGATCTGCGCACCTGCATCGTCGCCTTGAGTCATGACCCCAAACTCGACGATCTGGCCTTGCTCGAAGCGCTCCACGGCCCGGCGTTCTATATCGGCGCCATCGGCTCGCGGCGCAACAGCCAGCTGCGTCGCGAACGCCTGATCGAGCATTTTGGCGAGACCGAGGCGTCGCTTAAACGTCTACACGGGCCGATCGGCCTCTACATCGGCAGCAAGACGCCTGCGGAAATCGCCGTCAGCGTGATGGCCGAGATTCTTGCGGCGAAGAATGGCGCCCAACTGCCGCAAGCGTTCTCCATCGTCAGGGCCAAAGCGCTCGCCGAATGAGCCGCGCTGCTACTCTGCGATGGCGTTTTCGGTCGGCAACGAAGCGAGCATTTCTGCGCGGCATACCTCAAGAATCTCGTCTGCCAGCGCGGAATCATCCGGGCAGGCACGCGACAGGATAATCGCGCCGACGGCCCGCGACAGCAGGTCGATCATCTGCTTGCGCCCCTCACCCGCCTCGGCATCCGGCCCGCTCGGGTATTTCTCGCCCAGGGTTTGCAGGGTGTGCTCAATGCCCTCGGCAAACGTCGCTTTCACCTCATCCGACTGACGCGCCGCGTCGCCGCCCAACGCGGCCATGGTGCAACCGTCGCCGCGTCCGTCGCGATGTTCTCTGTTCACATAGACGTTGATGAAGCCCGGAACATCCAGCGCTTGGGCGGCTATCAGCGATTTGGCCAGACTGCACGCCGAGGCTTCGGCCATCAGGTCGGCCTTCGACCCGAAATGTTTATAGAAACCACCATGGGTAAAACCGGCGGCCGCCATGAGGTCCGCCACGCCGACGCCGTCAAAGCCGCGCTCACGGAACAGCTCTGAGGCGGTTTCAACGATGTGTTCTCGATTGGCCTGCGCCTGGGCCTTGGTCACTCTCACGTGCAATACCTCGTGTTTCCGGGGAAATCCTGCGTCCGATGATACATAGATGTTGGCCATAATCAAAACCGTTGACAGTTTAGATTTAGATCATCATCCTAATTGCTCGCACCATCGATCTTCATCAACGGGCACGGAACAACCTCAATCGCCGCTGGCTGAATCGAGCATCAGCGCAAGCTGAGCGCGTTCTGCTTCTCACACCCTCAAAGAGAGATAAACCATGAGCACTCGCCCTACTGTTCTGATCACTGGCGCCTCCACCGGCATCGGCGCGGTCTACGCCGAACGCTTTGCGCAACGCGGCCACGATCTGGTGCTGGTCGCCCGCGATCAGGCGCGCCTGGATGCACTGGCTGCGCGCTTGCGCAGCGAGCATGACGTCGCCGTCGATGTGATCCCGGCGGACCTGACCCAACCCGGCGATCTGACCACTGTTGAAAACCGCCTGCGCGACGATGCCCGTATCGGCGTCCTCGTCAATAACGCCGGCGCGGCGCTGTCCGGCCATTTCGTCGAGCAAAGCACCGACAAAGTGGCGCAACTGGTCGCCCTCAACACCACCGCACTGGTGCGGCTTGCCAGCGCCATCGCTCCACGCCTGGCCAAGGCCGGTGACGGTGCGATCATCAACATCGGTTCGGTAGTTGGCCTCGCACCGGAGTTCGGCATGACGGTCTACGGCGCGACCAAGGCGTTTGTATTGTTCCTGTCCCAAGGACTGAGCCTGGAACTGTCGCCTCAGGGTGTCTACGTGCAGGCCGTGTTGCCGGCCGCCACACGCACGGAAATCTGGGATCGCTCCGGCGTCGACATCAACACCTTGAGCGAAATCATGGAGGTGGGTGATCTGGTGGATGCTGCGCTCGTCGGCTTCGATCGTCGCGAACCGGTGACCATTCCGCCGCTGCACGAAGCAGAGCGCTGGGATGCCTTGCAGGGCGCACGGCTGGGCCTTATCGGGCAAATCCGCCAATCTGAGGTTGCCCAGCGCTACCAGACGCCAGAGTGATCCTCAGCTAGCGAGCATGCGCGGCAGATTAGATGCAGTCACAAGGCGCTGCATCGAATCCGCAACGCACCGACTACCATCCGTACACCGACAAGAGCCGCACCTCGATGAAAGCTTTTTTGATTGATCGCTATGGCAAACACACCGGGCGCATCGGCGACGCGCCGGTCCCGGCAGTGGGTTCTCACGACGTCTTGATCGAGGTCCATGCCAGCAGCGTCAACGTGCTGGACTCGAAGATCAGCACCGGCGAATTCAAGTTGATCCTCCCCTACGAGTTTCCATTGATTCTGGGCAACGATCTGGCAGGCGTGGTGACTGAAGTCGGCACGCAAGTGACACGCTTCAAACCGGGAGACGAGGTGTACGCTCGCCCACCCGAAGCACGAATCGGCACCTTCGCTGAGTTGATCGCCGTGAACGAAAATGCGATTGCCCTCAAACCGGCCAATACCGACATGGCACAGGCTGCTTCCCTGCCCTTGGTGGCACTGACCGCCTGGCAAGTGCTGGTCGAAACCACCCAGCTGGAAAAAGGCCAGAAAGTACTGATTCACGCCGGCTCCGGCGGCGTCGGCACCGTTGCCATTCAGCTTGCCAAACACCTCGGTGCCTTTGTCGCCACAACCACCAGCACCGCGAATGTCGAATGGGTCAAGGCGCTAGGGGCTGACGTGGTGATCGATTACAAACAGCAGAACTTCGAAAGTGTCTTGCACGACTACGACGTGGTGTTGAACAGCCTCGGTTCTGATGTCCTGGAGAAGTCAATCAAGGTGCTCAAGCCCGGTGGCCAGCTGATTTCCATCTCTGGGCCACCCACCGCGCAATTCGCACAGGAGCAAGGTTTGTCTTGGCCCTTGCAGCAGGTCATGCGCCTGTTGAGCCTCGGCATTCGGCGCAAGGCACGCAAGCAGGACGTCAATTACGCATTCGTGTTCATGCGCGCCAACGGCGCCCAACTGCAGCAGATCAGCGCACTGGTCGAGGCCGGCATCATCAAACCGGTGATTGATCGAACGTTCCCCTTTGAATCTACAGCAGAGGCGTTGAAATACGTCGAGCAGGGACGCGCCAAGGGCAAGGTCGTTGTTTCGATCAAATGACGATTCCGGCTATTGCTGAGTCATCTATGGAAATCCGCTCACGGCGTTCTTCGACAGGTCATAGAACCCCTCCCGGCAAGAAGGGTCTGCTCTCTTATAACCTCTCAGGAATACCCCCATGTCCGCGCAACGCAACCTCGTCCTCCTCGCTCGGGGAGGCTATGCCGCCCGAGGAATGCTTTATCTGATCATCGGTATCTTTGCGTTGCTGGCAGCCCAGGATTCGACTAAACCGAAGGACAGCCACAAGAGTCTGGAAGCCTTGTTAGGCCAGCCATTCGGCTATTTTCTGGTTGGACTTGTCGTGGCGGGACTGCTCGCATTTGCCGCTTGGCGTGTCCTGCAGGCAACGCGTGATGTCGATCATCACGGCACAAAACTCAAAGGTCTGGTGATCCGCACAGGGTTGTTTGTGGGAGGTCTGGTCAACGGTGCTCTGGCGTTCTTTGCATTGGGCCTGCTCATCAGCGGGATTAAAAGCTCGGGCAATTCCGCAGGACAAACCAAAGACTGGCTGGCGAATCTTCTGTCCTGGGAACATTCGAACTGGCTGGTGTACCTGATCGCCCTCGTGCCGCTCGGTGTAGGCATTGCTCACATCATCAAGGGCTGGAAAGCGTCGTTCGAGAAGTATTTCGAGGCCGACGAAGAGGTCATGCGCTACGTCCGCCCGGTCTCGCGGTTTGGCCTGATCGCGCGCGGCGTCGTGTTTATCGAGATCGCATTGCTCCTGGCAATCAGCGGCTCTACCTATCGGGCCATGGATCCCCCGGGTATGAAGGAAGCGCTCGATGCGCTGCAGAATCTACCCGCTGGCTGGCTGATCTTGATGGTAATAGCCCTGGGGCTGATGGCGTTCTCGGTCTACAGTCTGTCGGAAGCTTGCTGGCGCAAGATCAATATGGATGTGCCAGGCGTATCGAGCACATAGCGTGTAACGTCTTTGCCGGTGATCACTCGGGCGCTGCATCGATGAGCGAACCTTTCCCCCGAAAACAGCGTCCGAGCTAAAGCGTTAACGCTTACCGCTCGCCACGAGGTTTCCGTTTGAAAGCTGCCATCGTCAGAAAATACCGATTGATCATCAAAACGCTGGGCTACGTCGGCTGGGCCTTGTTCTGGCTGTTGCTCTGGGACATCGCTGTCACTGTCGACTTCATGTTGTTTCTCAACACCAAGCTGAATTTACCCCTCATGCCCCTGACTTTATTGGGTTCGGCGTTGATTGTGTTGATCAGTTTCCGCAACAGCAGCGCCTACAACCGCTGGTGGGAAGCACGGACGCTGTGGGGTTCGATGATCAACAATTCGCGCAGTTTCGCCCGGCAGGTGCTGACGTTGCTGGATGACGCTGACAACGAGGTCAATCCGGTCAAGTCGACTCTATTACGCCGCCACGTCGCCTATGTGAATTGCCTCGCAGCGCATTTGCAAGGCCAGCCTTGCCCTGAGGAAGTCCGCGCGTTCATTCCCGCCGAGGAGTTCGCCCGCAGCGGCACCACCAATAACTTTGCCAACGACATCCTCACTGGCTCGGCGACTTTGCTCGCTCGGGAATACAAGGCCGGGCGCCTCGACAGCATTCGCCTGGCGCGGCTGGAATCGACGCTGGTGGACTTGTCCAACAGCCAGGGTGGCATGGAGCGGATTGCGAATACGCCGCTGCCCTACCCTTATGTGTATTTTCCGCGGCTGTTTATTTCGCTGTTCTGCCTGATCGTACCGATCGGACTAGTGGAATCCCTGGGCTGGTTCACGCCGCTGGCGTCGACCGTGGTGGGCTTTATGCTGCTGGCCATCGAGCGCATCGGCACCGATCTGCAAAGTCCGTTTCGCCACAGCGAGCATCAGATTCAGATGGAAGCGCTGTGCGAAACCATCGAAAAGAACCTGCAGTCGATGCAGCGTGACTCCCTGGGTGACGTGCGCAGGCTTGCAGAGAACGCTTGAGGTGCAGCAATCGGGAACCGTCAGGATGTCTGACGGTTTCCAAATCAATCAGAACGCCGCACAACATCGCTTGGTTGTGCCCCGCGCTCCTGCTTCTGCCGTAGCGCTCACTGTCATCCCCCCCTTCCCGCTCCTCGCGCCACCTCACATTTTGCGATGTGAGGTTTTCGCATCTGCATAAAAAAGATTGCCGATTCATTGTCAGGTGATTTTTTTCAGCCTATCTTCAATAAAACCTATACAAAGCACTTCATTGCGTACAACTCTTTCGCTATGGATTGGCCTCACGCACAGCACTGCCGCGAGCACCTTGAATGAACCCACTATTAGCCAGCCATTACCGTGAAATTCTCGTCGGCGTCGGTGAAAACCCCGAGCGCGAAGGACTGTTGGACACACCCCAGCGCGCCGCCAAAGCGATGCAGTACCTGTGCAATGGCTACACGATGAGCCTGGAAGACGTCACCAACGGTGCCCTGTTCGAGTCGCAGAGCGATGAAATGGTGATCGTCAGCGACATCGAGCTGTATTCCTTGTGCGAGCACCACATGCTGCCCTTTATCGGCAAGGCACATGTCGCGTACATCCCCACCGGCCGGGTCCTGGGGCTGTCGAAGGTCGCGCGGGTGGTAGACATGTTCGCGCGGCGCCTGCAGATCCAGGAAAACCTCACGCGGCAGATTGCCGACGCCATTCAGCAGATCACCGATGCCGCCGGTGTGGCGGTGGTCATTGAAGCGCGGCACATGTGCATGATGATGCGCGGCGTTGAGAAGCAGAATTCGGTCATGACCTCCTCCGTGATGCTGGGGGCTTTCCGGGATAGTTCGACGACACGGCAGGAATTTCTGCAACTGATCGGGCGGCGATAAAGCTATACAGAGGACAGTCACTGTACAAGCCGACAGTTCGAATCTCACCCTCTTCACTTGTGTGTTTCAGGGAGTTAGGCGATGACCCGATTTCTGCTGTTACTGACACTGGCACTCAGCGTCGCAAGCTGCGGCAGCGTGGATGTTGCCCGTTATGCCGAGCAACAACCGGCCTTGGACCTGCAGCGCTTTTTCAGCCAGCCCGTCAAAGCCTGGGGGATGTTTCAGAAGCGCAGCGGTGAGGTGGCCAAGCGTTTTGAGGTCAACATCGTCAGCCGGCGTGAGGGCAACAACCTGATTCTCGACGAGCGCTTCCTGTACAGCGACGGCACCCGCCAACGCCGCGTCTGGACCCTCACGCCTGAAGGCCAGGGGCGTTGGAGCGGTCGCGCGGCTGACGTGGTGGGTGTCGCCGAGGGCCAGGTCGCGGGCAACACGTTGCACTGGCGTTATCGCCTGAACCTGCCGGTCGATGACTCGACTTACGAAATGAGCATGGACGACTGGATGCACTTGATGGACGAGGACACGTTGATTAACCGCACCAGCATGTCCAAATTCGGCGTAGAGGTCGGACAGGTGACATTGTTCTTCCGTCGCCAGGGTGCCGGAGTCAGCGAATGAACCGCGCATTGACCCTGGCCTCGCTCGGCGACGGTTATCGCGCGCTGGTGATCGGCGCCAGTGGCGCCCTCGGCACAGCCTTTTGCCAACGGCTGAAACAGGATCCGCGCTGTGCCGACGTTCGTGCGCTGGGGCGCCGTACGCTCCCCGCGCTCGACCTTGAACGGCCCGAAACGATTGCCAGTGCCGCCACCGAACTGGCAGGCGAAGCGCCGTATCAACTGATCATCCACGCGGCCGGTCTGCTCCATCGCGAAGGGATCAAACCGGAAAAAAGCTTCAGCGCGATCGAGCCGGAGGCGCTGCAAACCGTGTTTCAAGTGAACACGCTGGGACCGGCATTGGTGTTGCGCCATTTCCTGCCACTGCTCGATCCTCGGGGAGCGATGGCGATGCTTTCGGCCAAGGTCGGGAGCATTGGCGACAACCGATTGGGCGGCTGGTACGCCTACCGCGCCTCCAAGGCTGCGCTGAACATGCTGATCAAGACCGCCGCCATCGAACTGGCACGCACGCGCCCGCAGAGTCGCTTGCTCAGTCTGCACCCGGGCACGGTGGTGTCGGGGTTGTCGCAACCTTTTCGCAGCGCCTCCAGCGCCCGTCCGGCAGACGTTGCCGCTGAACAGTTACTGACCTTGATAGACCAGTTGACGCCGGCCGACAGCGGCCATTTCTTTGCCTACGATGGAGAACGCCTACCCTGGTAGGCAAGGAGTGAAGCATGAACCTGCAAGCCCTCACCGAACGTGCGGCCAACAGTGAAATACGCGAACTGGAACTGCTGTCGCTCGAAGGTGGTTTTTATCTGGCGCGGATCCGCCTGGATCACGGCCAGTTCACCCTGCTGGATGACGCGGCCAAGCCGATGCACCTGCGTTCGATCACCCACCTGCGGGACTTGCTACAGACCGTGCCGGCCTTTCCCTGCGTACTGGTGCAGCAATGCGTGCACGACGAAATGTGCGGGCGCGATTCAGGGCCTGTCGAAGAGCTGCGCATTCCGTTTTCGCTCACTACGCCCGTATGAGTCGAACCACGCACTTCAACTGGTAACGAGCGGGGCCGCGCCATTTGTCGCGTACCCGCTAAGCTGGTTTTAGGGCCGTGCGTCAGTTGAACGTTGTTGGCTGACTGAAAACAGCAAAATAGAAATGCTGTCATAACCATGATTTTTTCTGACAAAACGGCGTCTTTTGCAGGTTTTCAAAAGCTCTGCTGAAGCCTGTTAGAGCGCCATTTGCGGCCCAAGCGGGTTATCAAAAATCCAACAACGCTTTATTACTGAATTAGTGATTTAACTAGGTAGTTACCTAACTATATAATGCCCTCCTCATTTCAACGGGACATTCAACGTGAAGCAGAGTCAACGCCTCTCGGGCATATCAAAATTCATTCTGGTCGGGCTGGGCGTCGTCATCGCCCTGCTCGGCTTGGCGCTGGCTGCGGGCGGCGTGAAGTTGGTCAGCCTGGGAGGCTCGTGGTACTTCCTGGTGGGTGGCTTGGTCATGGCCGTTTCCGGTCTGCTGATCGCGCGCTACAAGCCAGCCGGTGCCTGGTTGTTTGCCGCGTTTCTGGTTGGAACAGCGATTTGGGCAGTGAGCGATGCCGGGCTGGTGTTCTGGCCGGTGTTCTCGCGCCTGTTCATGTTCAGCGCCGTCGGCCTCGCCGTGGCGCTGGTCTACCCACTGCTCAAGCGTGCCAGCGGTGGTGTTCCAGGTCGCGGTGCCTACGGCGTTGCCGCTGTGCTGGCGATTGGTCTGGCGGTCGCGGCGGGCAACATGTTCGTCGCGCACCCGACCGTTGCCGCCACCGGCACTGGCCCGGGCCTGACCCCGGTCGAGCCGGACAAGGCGCAAAAGGACTGGGCGCACTACGGTAATACCGAAGGTGGCAGCCGCTTCGCCGCGCTGGATCAGATCAATCGCGCCAACGTCGACAAACTGAAAGTCGCGTGGACCTACCACACCGGTGACGTCGCCGAGAGCGATGGCAATGGCGCTGAAGACCAGCTCACTCCGCTGCAGGTTGGCAACAAGGTGTTCATTTGCACCCCGCACAACAACCTGATCGCCCTTGATGCCGACACCGGTAAAGAGCTGTGGAAGAACGCGATCAACGCCCAGTCGAAAGTTTGGCAGCGTTGCCGTGGCATGGCCTACTTCGACGCCAGCGCTGCCATTGCTCAGCCAGCCAATTCGAAAATCATCGAAGCCAAACCAGCGCCGGCCGCCAACTGCCAGCGCCGTCTGCTGACCAACACCATCGATGCCCGTTTGATCGCGGTTGATGCTGACACTGGCGAGTTCTGCCAGGGTTTCGGCAACAATGGCCAGGTCGATCTGAAGGCCGGTCTGGGTGATGTCCCGGACAGCTACTATCAGCTGTCTTCCGCTCCGCTGATGGCCGGCACCACCGTGGTGGTTGGCGGTCGCGTGGCTGACAACGTGCAGACCGACATGCCCGGCGGCGTGATCCGTGGCTTTGACGTGATGACTGGCGCCATGCGCTGGGCCTTCGACCCGGGCAACCCGCAGGATAAAAAGGCGCCGGCAGACGGCAGCACCTATGTGCGCAGCACGCCGAACAGCTGGGCACCGATGTCCTACGACCCGGCGACCAACACCGTGTTCCTGCCGATGGGCAGCTCGTCTACCGACATTTATGGTGTCGAGCGCAGCAAACTCGATCACACCTACGGCGCTTCGATCCTCGCGCTGGACGCCACCAGCGGTGAAGAGCGTTGGGTGTTCCAGACCGTGCACAACGATCTGTGGGACTTCGACCTGCCGATGCAGCCAAGCCTGATCGACTTCACCAAGGACGGCAAAACCGTACCAGCAGTGGTCATCGGCACCAAGGCCGGCCAGATCTACGTGCTCGACCGCGCCACCGGCAAACCGCTGACCGACGTTAAAGAAGTCCCGGTCAAAGCGGCGAACATCCCGAACGAACCGTACTCGCCAACCCAGCCGAAATCGCTGGGCATGCCGCAAATCGGCGCACAACACCTGACCGAATCGGACATGTGGGGCGCAACCCCTTACGACCAGCTGCTCTGCCGCATCGACTTCAAAGGCATGCGCTACGACGGCCTGTACACCGCGCCGGGCACCGATAAATCGCTGAGTTTCCCGGGTTCGCTGGGCGGCATGAACTGGGGCAGCATCTCCACTGACCCGGTACACGGCTTTATCTTCGTCAACGACATGCGTCTGGGCCTGTGGATTCAGATGATCCCGTCGCAGAACAAAGGCCAGGCTGCTGGTGGCGGCGAAGCGCTGAACACGGGTATGGGCGCCGTGCCATTGAAAGGCACGCCATACGCGGTGAACAAAAACCGCTTCCTGTCGGTAGCCGGCATTCCGTGCCAAGCACCACCGTTTGGCACACTGACGGCGATCGACATGAAAACCCAGAAAGTCGCCTGGCAGGTTCCGGTCGGTACCGTTGAAGACACCGGTCCACTGGGCATCCGCATGCACCTGCCGATCAAGATTGGTCTGCCAACCCTCGGCGGCACCCTGTCGACCCAAGGTGGTTTGATCTTCATCGCCGGCACCCAGGACTTCTACCTGCGCGCGTTCAACAGCGGCAACGGTGAAGAAGTCTGGAAAGCACGTCTGCCAGTCGGCAGCCAAGGTGGCCCGATGACCTATGTTTCGCCGAAAACCGGCAAGCAATACATCGTCATCACCGCCGGTGGTGCCCGCCAGTCGACCGATCGCGGCGACTACGTGATGGCTTACGCCCTGCCGTAAACCACGGTGTTCACGTAAAGCGCGGCACCTTCGGGTGCCGCGCTGCTTTCCCCCTATTGCTCATGTTTTTTGCAGGAAGATTTACATGCTATCGGCTGTTGGTTTTTCCCGTTCCGACCTGTTCAAAGGCCTGTTGCTGGGCCTGACGTGCACCACCGCCCTCCCCGCGCTGGCCGACAACGATTCCGATTTGTTGACCCGCAGCACCCTCACTGGTGACTGGGGTGGCTTGCGTCACCAGATGGATGAACAGGGCATCAAGTTCACCGGCGACTACAGCGGCGAAATGGCCTACAACGCCGACGGTGGTTTGCATCGCTCGGCGCGTTACTCGCAGAACATCAAGCTCGGCGTGCAGTTCGACCTGAGCAAACTGTACGGCGTCGACAATGCCGGCAAGGTCCAGTTGACCATCAACGATCGTCGCGGCAACAGCGCCTCGGAAGATCTGGTCGGCAACCGTCTGCCGATCCAGGAAAACTACGGTGGCCTGTACACGCGCCTGACCGAACTGAGTTACGAGCGCACGCTGTTCACTCCAGCACTCAATGTGAAACTCGGCTACATGGCCATGGGCAACGACCTCGGCGGCCTCGACAGCGGCATTCTGTGCAACTTCATGAACGCCGGTTTCTGCGGCCATCCGCTGAACATGTCCGGCGGCAGCGGCTGGACCAACTACCCCAATGCGCGCCTCGGTGTGCGGGTGAAATACGACTTGTCGTCTTCCTGGCAACTGCGCGTGGCCGCGTTCAACGTCGACCCGGAAAGCAACGGCAACTCCAGCCGTGCCTGGCACCTCGGGCCAAAACACACCACCGGCACCGTGGTGCCGATCGAGCTGGTTTACAAACACGCGGGCGAGCTGCCTGGCGAATACAAGCTCGGCTACTACTACGACAGCTCCGACGTAAAACGCATCGGCAGCGACAAAGAAGTGTCCGGTCGCGGCGGTCATTATCTGCTGATCGATCAGGCGGTCTGGAACTCGCCAACTTCCGAAGGCCGCAGCCTGCATGCCTTCGGCCAATACTCGGCGGCCAGCGAAGCGGCGTCGCCGTTCAGCAAGTGGTATGGCACCGGGGTGGTTTTGTACAAACCGTTCGAAGGTCGCCCGCGTGACACCGTCGCCCTGGGTTACGGACGCGCCGTGCCGAACCCGCGCAGCCGTGACGTGCTGCAGGACGCCGCATTGAACAACGGCACGGCGTTGCCGAACCTGGACAGCGCCGAGCAACTGATCGAACTCGGCTACGGTTATCAGGCCACGCCTTGGCTGACCCTGCGCCCAAATGTGCAGTACATCATCGAGCCGGGCGCGTTTTCCGGGCAGGACATCGACAATGCACTGGTGTTTGGTTTGCAGATGAAAGCAGCGCTCTGAGGCCCCGAAAAGCAGACAATAAAAAACCCGGCTCGAATTGCCGGGTTTTTTCTTGCCTTCTAGATCACTTTTTCTTTTTGGCCGGCTTATCAGCCTTCTTCGAATCCTTGGCCTTCTCAGGTTTGCTGTCGGCTTTTTTCGCCGACTTCTTCGGCTCGGCGTCTTTTTTCTTGTCCTTCTTGTCGGAAGATTTTGAAAGCGCTGAGGCTGCCGCTGATTTCTTCTCAGGTGATGACTTTTTGTCTTTCAAATCCTTGCTGGCTTTCGAAGCGTCACCTTTGTCTTTGCTTTTCTTTTCGTCTTTAGCCACGTTGACCACCTCTCGGAGTGTGCCGTTATTGACACATCGCCTGTGCGATTGACCACAAGCTAATCATTAGGCGAGCGGCTCCGACAGCGGTTCAGATTATTTTCAAGCGTTGAAACAGGCCAAATGAAGGCAGCGCCGGCTATCGCCCACGCCACCTTCAGCAACACCTCGTGAATCAGGCCTTGTTGCCCGCCGCCTCCAGCGCCTTTTCAGCGTTGAAGCCATCGAAGTTTTCGAACACGCCCATAAAGCCTGGCACGGTCACCTCGCGCGCCCAGTCGCGCTGCAGTTCGCAGTACATCTGTACCCGGCTGATGAGCTTCGCCCCCGCCTGTTCCATTCGGCGCAACGCCGCCTCGTGCGCAGCGAGCGACGTGCCGCCCACCGCATCGACCGGCACGTAAACTTCATAGCCTTCCTGAATGGCGTCGAGCACCGGGAAGGTCAGGCAGGCTTCGGTCCACAGCGCGGTCATGATCAGTTTCTTGCGCCCGAGCGCTTTGACTGCCTGTTTGAACCCGGTGTCCTCCCAACTGTTGATCGACGTGCGGTCATAGGTGGGCAGATGGCCGAGCACCGCTTGCAACTCTTGAATCGGCGGTTTGTTGCGGCCGGTCGCGACATTGACGGTCGAGTGGATGATCGGCAGGTTGTAGTTGAGCGCCGCCTTCGCAACGCTGGTGATATTGAAGACCAGTTCATCCCGTGGCATCGAGCGGATCGAGGACACCTGAACCGGTTGATAGTCGATGATGATCAACGCTGAATTGTCGGGCGTCAGCAGTTGATCGGTGTGCGGGTTACGGATGGGTTCGCTTGCCATTTGCAGGTCCTTTTGTATGGGTAACGCACGTCGGTAAAACGGCCGGAGCCCGTGCGGCTGATGGTTCCAGAATGCACGCGAGTGACGCCGTGCCTGGAAAACCCATTGTGCTGTTCCCCTGTTCGCGGCAGTAGTAGCATCCCGAGGCGAACTGTGTCGCGCCAAGGGGAACGCGAGAATGGATATCGAAGAACTGCAAACCTTCGTCGAAGTGGCCGATGCCGGGGGCATTTCACAGGCAGCGCTGCGGCTCGGGGTTTCGAAATCAATCGTCAGCCGCCGTCTGGCCCGACTTGAAGCAGAACTGGGCGTACAACTGCTGGCACGCTCGACGCGCGGGGCATCACTCACCGAGGCCGGCGCGACGTTCCGCGATTACGCCGCCCGAGTCTGCAGCGAAATCGACATCGCCAAGGAAACCATCCTGCCCGCCGGCGCCCTGCGCGGTCGCTTGCGCGTAGCAGTGCCGTTGTCGTTCGGGCCGACACACTTCGCCCCGGTGCTGGCGGAAATGGCTCGCCGTCATCCTCAGTTGCACATGCAGACCTGCTACAGCGATCGCTTCGTTGACCTGATTACCGAGGGCTATGATTGCGCCATTCGCGTGGGTTATCTGCAGGACTCCAACTTGATCGCGAGGCGTATCGGCCCGGTCTACACCAAGCTCGTCGCAAGCCCCGACTACATCAAAGCGCACGGCGCCCCGGAAACCCCGGACGAACTGCACGCTCATCAGGCGCTCATGCAAGGCACCGAAGCCTGGCAATTCATGGCGGCTGACAAGGTCATCACGGTTCGCCCGCAAGGACGCTTCAAGGCTGACAACGGCACGGCCCTCGCCGCAGCCGCAGCTGCCGGCCTCGGCGTCGCCTACTTGCCCGATTGCCTCACCCACGAACACATTGCCTCGGGTGCACTCGTGCCGATCATGACCAACCATCCACCGCCCCCGGCCGGCGCCTACCTCCTCCGCGCGCCGGGCCCGCATCCCGCGCGCAAGATCCGCGTGCTCACGGATCTGCTGATCGAGTACTTCGGCGAATCTCCGCACCTCGCCGTGCAGCCGCTGTCACAGCACGATGAAGTGTCGGCGTTTGGCTGAGGAAAGCTGAAGCCATGAAAGGAGAATTGAGGTGCCGCAACGCCTGCAACAGTCAACGCGTCGGACTGCATTTATTGCAGACACCACGGCGCTGATCGTGTTTTTCACCACCACCGGCATCCTCAATGAACGTTTGATTGCCGGCATGACGTGGGATCAGGTTCTGCACGCGCGCCTGCTGGGCGCGGCGCTGATGATTCCGGTCGCGCGACCTTACGTATCTGGCGCGATTGGGTGATGACGCGAGCCAGTTCGGGTCGGGTGTCGAGATTGATATGGGACAGTATTGCCCTAATCAGTTTTCAAGTGCCGATCTATGCCGCGATCATTGCCTTCAGTGGTGCATCGGGCGAAGGTCTGGTGCGCGGCACACTTGGCGCGGCCGTGATGATGCTGGTTCTGGGGCGACCCTATGGAGCGTTTCTTAATCGGGTGCGGAAGCTGTTTGGTTTGCCGCCGGGTGGGGACAAGCCGATGTCGTTGAAGGGTTGAGTGGCGGGGGAAAACTTCAGGGACAGACCCCATTCAGAAAAACGTGACCTGTCCTTTAATCCCGCTCTACTGGCCAGTTCCAACAGTTCATGCTCTTGCTCCGGTTTCATAAAAGTGGTCAACGCAATAGGCTCTTTCCTTGAGTACAGGTTGCTGGCAGTCCTTCGCCAGACAAGCAGATGTACCCAGACCGCCATGATTCTCGACGATGCGTAGCTTTATCAAAGATTCCATTTCAGCTGATTCCCAGCCCTCGGGCGAGTCCAGTTTGCGGGCGTACAGGGTTTGATATTTATCCCACTCATCCGCTCGCCAAAGCTGCCCGCACACGGCACATTGCAATAGTTTGATCCAGTCCCCCGTTGCCAGGCAGCGCATTCCTGCGACAAACGCCGTGTAACGCTGACTGATATCTACCAGGTTGTCTTGACCGTTGCAGGTGCATTGCATGGTTCCACTCCAAATCTTCTTGCTTCTACTCGTTCCACCGTCAACGTCTGCCTCTGCCCCACAGCAGCTGTGCCGGCGCTGGCACCGTTAACTACATTTGGGCGGCGCCTGTATTCCGCTTGAGACGCTCGAGGTCCCTATTGATCAGCACCTTATGGACTACGCCCACCGGCAACATATAGATGCGCCCGAAGACGTTATGCGTTACGACAGACGATGTGATTGTGAACACATGATCTGTTATCGACAGGCAAATCATGACATCCAGATGTCGGTCTCTTACGCTCAGAACGAGCACGTCGGGGGCACTATGCTCGACCAGAAAAAAATCCAGCTTTTCGCCAGCCTGTATTGCCTCTCGACGGGCGCCAGAGAAACCACCGATGCGCTTCACGCCAACTAACGAGGAAATCGCATCCCTCGTTCGAAACGCCAGTCGCATGACCAGTCCCGGCTTGGCCCGCATGCAGTTCCAGGCATCAAGAGTGGTTATTTCAACAGGCAGCAGCACCGATCGGCTGTGATAGTAATCAAGATCAGGCAATGCCCTCAGGGTGTGAGCAGGTGAAGGGGCGGTCATACATGATTCCTTTCAATGGGCCGATTTGTTACTCGACATCACTTTCCTTGCGTCTCTGCGCAACGACTGTGGAGATCATCGACAAACTCCGCGCCCAACCCGCCACGCGGCTGCGGCTGCGGCTGCGGCTGCATTGCACGCACGGCTTCGCACATCTCTTTAGGGAAGTCGATCCCGCTGCTGCGATCTTCATTCAGCGGCGCAATCGGTTCCTTGCCCGGATCAATTGGGGGCAGACCCTCAGTATCTGAGGGCCTCTGCCCCAGTGCTTAAGCGCCATCTGCAGGACTGGCCCACTGCCCGATAAAGTCGCCAATTCTGCGCTCAATATCACTCTCAACGGTCCGCAGCCGCAGAATGGGAATGCCACTTCTAGCCAGAATCTCGTTTTTCATGGCGTCCCGAGCTGCCTGTACGGGGTGGTCGTGATACCCGCCATCGACTTCGATCACCCCTATCGGTTGCTTGCCCACTTTGAAATAGATCACGAAATCGCAACTGGCGCGCCGCATGAACGCTCGCTGCGGCTCTGTCCAGCTGAGGCCAACCGGCGATGCAAGCTTATCCAGCTGGATCTGTGTGTGGTACTTCAATGCCTGGCACGCCGGGGCGGACAGCGCTTCGCGCAGCAACTGTGCCACGATCTGCTCGGACCTGTAGCGTGAATCCTCGGGCCGCAAGCGGGCGTCCAGGCGTGCCAGAGACTGGTCGTACTCGCGGTACAGCAAGTCGAATGCCGACACCACGGGCGCGCGCACGATCTGCTCGTCTTGCGCGTAATAACTGATGTAGCGAATCAGCGCGGCGATGTGCCCATTGTTGTCCGTGAACACCTCGTCGCCGGTCACCAGGGTGAAGCGATGTTTGGCCCGCGAAACGGCCACGTTGATCATGCGGGGGTCGTCGACGAAATCCAGGCGTGTACGCGCCTGGTTGTAGCGTTTCTTGTCGAGCACCGTGGAAAACACGATCTCGTCGCATTCGCGCCCCTGAAACTTGTGCACGGTGTCCTTGACGAAATCCGCCGGCAAGTGCGTGCCGGACAGGTTGACTTGTGCCCTGTACGGGGCAATGTAACCGCGGCCTTCGCCGTCTATTCCGACGGGTTGCCCCTCCTCCTCAAGCACCTTCAACAGGGAGTCCAGTTCCCGAAGGTTGGTGTTCTGCCTGGCGTGGTTGCCCTTGGCGGTCACCACCAGGCGCAGGGGTTCTTCGCCGTTGTCCTCGGTCATCGGCACCAGTGCGTTGTCGTAGAACTGCTGGTTGCAGAACTGGATGATCCTGGGGTGGCAGCGGTAATGTTCTTTCAGCAGGGTTCTGGGCAGCACGTCCTGGAACACGGCAATGCATGAATCCAGCAAGCTGTAGCGCTCGCAATCGTAGGCCTCGGCGGGCGGTTGAAGCCCAAGTTTCACGGGGATATGCGGCAACTGGCGGTTGTCACCCACGACAATCAGGTTCTTGGCGCAGCCCAGCGGCAAGATACCCGGCACGATGTCCTGCAAAGAGGCTTCGTCGATGATCACGTAGTCGAGGACCGCTCCCGGCGCGATCGAATTGACGATGGAGTGCGTGCCGCTGCCCAGGATTGGGAAGCGCTGCATAAAGGCATCGAAACGCTCACGGTAGGTTTTGACATCAAAGCTGTCCGACGGCATTACCTGAAGTTGCATATGGCGCTTGAGATGCTGCATCGAAGCGGTTGTGAGTTCTTTGAGCAGCGCCGTGAAATTCGCGCGTACCAATGCTTCGCGACACTCGCGCAGCTGCGCTTCTTTGTCCCGCAGCGACTGGTCGTAATAATGCATTTGCAGTGCATGGAAAACGGCCATCCGCGCCTCGCCGTCGGCAAATGGCCTGGTGCGAAAGATCCTGAATTTGAACAGTAGCTCGATACGGTCTTTGAGATGAATGCGCTGCTCGCCGAGGTAAGCCAGGTAGGCCATGAGGTCCGCCGTCTTGCGCGGTGTCAGGCCGTACTTGTCGAGCGAGGCTGTGACCGGCACAGCGCTTTCTGCCTGCCACTGCTGCAGGTAGCGTCGCTCGATGACCAACTCGTCCAGCTCGATTTGCAGTTGCGCCGCCCTGTTGTGGTTTTGGAGATGCTGTTTCAAGCGGGCCAGCAAGGCCTGGATCTCATCCAGGGAAAGTGCCGGCTCCGGCACACTTGACGGCCACGCAGGCAGGTCGGAGAAGAAGGCCTTGCGTTTGTCCTGGTTGCCAAGCTTCGCGACCAAGTGGCCTAGGCCGTATTTCTCCAGTTTTTCGTAGACGTTTTCCACAGCAGCATTGTTGTTGGACAACACCGCGACCGTCTGCCCACGTAGCAGAATATTGGCGAGGATGTTGAGGATTGTCTGGGTCTTGCCGGTCCCTGGCGGGCCTTCGATTACGCTGACTTGCGCGCTGAACGCCCGCTCGACGGCCTGAAGCTGACTCTCGTTCAGCCCGAATGGATAGATGAGCCCCTGCCCCGGCGCCAGAGTGCCGTTGCGCCCGGTACAGTAGGCTTGCAAGGCTGTGCCAGCGATGGCCGGCAGTTTTTCGAGCTGGCGCACCACATTGTCGGCAATTTCACGATCATTCTGCGACTTGGCGTGATGCTGTCGCGCGTTCGCCACGGTAGTGAGATAGCGGAAGACCGGCGTGTCCTTCATCGGTGTCGGAGCGGAAAAGCCGATGCCGTCCATCTTGTAGACATAGGGCTTTTTACTGTCCGGGTAGTGCACAACGGCATAGCGCTCACCGTAAATCGTAGCGCTGGCGATGGGCTTGGTGCTGCCGCGCTGGTGCAGCAAGGCATTGCTCAACTCGCGGGTGGGCGAAACCAGGCAATCACTGAGCGGGCGGGTGTATTTTTTCCTGGAGGGGTAGTGACAGGTCAGCTCCAGCAATGCGTCTTTGTCGCTCCAGCGAATCGCCCAGTCGCTGATCTTTGCGGTTTTGTCCTCACCATCCATCTGAATCGAAGCCATATTCTTCGTCCCTATACGCATGACATCCGGCTTCGCTTCGCGCCGGACGCTACCTCTCCAAGAGGTGACATATTGCCATCATTGCCTACAAGGTCGATAGCCCGGCCGTTAACGCCCCCGCAGCGCCGGACGCAGTGACGAGTCGCCGAGCAGATGCAGGGTTTCTTCAAGGACGTCGACGTCAGCGATGAGGCTGGCGAAATCCCAGTAGCGGTTGAACGTATCGGATGTGCGGTGGTAGGTGTTCGAGTCATAGAAATCATGCCGCTTCATGCCTTCCTCGATGCCTCCTTTGAGCAAATCGTCGCCAGTGCTCACCTGCACCGTGGGGATATCAATTTTGGCGAAACTTGCCTGATCGGAGCGAAAAAAATATCCCGCCGAAGGCTCTTCATCGAGGCTGATTTTGCGCCCGAGGGTGTGGGCAGCGCTGACAAACACCTCGGGCAAATCGGACTGATCGCCGTCCACCAGAAACAGGTCACGGGTTCTGCCAATCGGTACGAAACCATCGACATTGAGCGCCGCCACCACATCCAGCCCCGTCTCGCGGATCAACTGTGCGACCCGTGCGGAACCGTGCATGCCGACCTCCTCGGCAGACGTCCAGGCAAAGAGCACCGTGCGCCGCAGCGGCGCCGTGGCGGCCAGACGCCTGGCCAGCTCAAGCAAGACCGCCACACCGATCGCGTTATCGACAGCGCCGGGGTAATAGCCTCTGCCGTCGGCGGTTTTGCCGAGGTGATCCAGGTGCGCGCAGAACAGGACACACTGGCGGGGAAACAGTCGGCCCTTTTTCATCGCCAGCACATTCCGGCAATGCCGAATGACAATGTCGCAATCGAGCCGCAGTTGCAGGTGTGCATCGAGCCGGCACGGGCGTCCCGCCATTGGCCTGGGGGCAGCGATGAATGCATCAAGGTCAACACCGCCGTCGGCTAACAGTCGCCGGGCAAACCGTTCACTGCAGAACCCTTCGAAATCCAGCCGACTGCGCACAGCGTGCGGAAGAAAGCGAAACGGCCGGCGCATTTCGTCCTGCACAAGGTGAAACGCGCTGCCGAACAGTTCATCGGTGTGGACGATAATGACGCCCGCCGCACCCTGGCGGGCCGCTTCCTCGTACTTGTATTCCCAGCGCCCGTAGTAACTCATGCGCTGGCCGAGGAACAGTTCGCCTCCCGGGCTGTTGCGTCCAGGATCATTGGGTAACACCACGACCACTTTGCCGACGACATCCAGTCCGGCGTAATCGTCCCAGTCGAACTGCGCAGCGACAATGCCATAGCCGACAAAGACCAAAGGCGCGTGGTCGAGCCAAACCCTGGTTTGCTGTGAGCGAATCAGCAGTTCATCGTCCTGTTCGAGGTCGTAGCGGGTATCACCCTGAATAATCGTCCGACAACTTTCGGCGCCGGATCGCGCCGTGGCGCAACCGAGAGGTACTGACTGGAACAGGCCCCGGCGGCCCTGCCAGGGCGTCAACCCCTGCGCCCGTACTTTTCGCGCAATCCACAGGGAGGCTCGCCACGCACCGGGCTCCCCTGCCCCGCGCCCGGCAAACCGGGCACCGGCCAGGGTTCGACAGGTGTCGGCGAGCGCTGCCGCATGCAGCTTGTTTTTCAGGTAACCGCGAAACACCGGGGCACGAGAGTTTTTTTGCCTGGTTTTTTTCAGGAGCGCTCGTCGCATGTCGGCTCCTCTTCCTCCGTCCACTTGAACAGTCGTGCGGCGTTGTCAAAGAACACTTGCCGGTGATACTGCTCGTCGATGGCACTGGCGCACGCGGCCACGTAGCCAGGGTAGTCGACGCTGGGCCAGCCCGATCCGAAGAGGAACCGCTCCGGTTTGCCGGTGTAATCGAGCATCCAGCGGATCGGTTCGACCATCAATCGGCCAAGCGTGGCTTGCGAAACGTCGCTTAGCGATCCTTCGATGATCGAACTGAGTTCGAGCCAGACATTGTGGTTTTTCGCCGCCAGCACAGCGGCATCGGTAAACCACGGGTTACCGCTGTGAACCAGAACGAAGTTCACGTCCGGGTGGTCCACGATGACCTCGTCCAGGCTGAGTGGGTGGGCGTACTTGAGCTTGGAGCGATGCCAGCCTGTGTCGCCACTGTGGAACAGCACAGGAACATCAAACTCACGCGCCAGAGCGTACAGCGGCATGAGCCTGGGATCGTCAGCATGCACATGCATAAATCCCAGATTGATTTTGATGGCCCCATAGATACCGCGCGCCAGTCCCTGCGCCAGCGACGCTGGCGACCACTCAGGCTGAGCGATGACCGCACACCTGGCCACGCCCAGCGCCTGCAACTGCCCGGCATCGCAACCGGGGTTATGCGAATCCGTTACGGATGCGCGGATGTCGAAGCGCGCTTGCAGCGCCTTGAATGCTTGCAGACTGTCCGTTCGCGCAAATTCGGTATGCACGTGCGCGTCGAAAACAGGCCCGGAATAACGACTCATCGAAGACTTCCCTGTGTAGACGATCCTCATTGCCGCGCATCCAGTTGCGCGGTTTCTCAAGCGCTAGCTGCTGGCACTGCTGTAAGAGCGCAGCGCAAACAGCCAGAACACCCGTGACAGACAAACAAACGCGACGGCAAAAAGCAGCGCGCCCATGACTTCCTGCCAGCCGACCATGCCCATCGCCGCCGCAACCGGGACATTGGAAACGAAATACACCGGGACCAGAAACGTCAGGACCATGCGGATCGTCTGCGGAAACGCCGTGACCGGAAACCGCGCGATCTCCATGAGCGTGTAGCTGATGATCCAGACATCACCGATCTTCACAAACCAGATCGACAAGGTGCAGGTAATCAGGAACAACGAGTAGAAAATCGCCACCCCTGCCGCCATCAACCCCAGAAACGCCGCGAGATTGCCCAGCCCTAGCGCACCTTCGCTGTGCATCGCATACACAACGACCGCGAGCCCGATCAATACGCGGGGCAGTTCCCAAAGGCTGATTTTCGAGCATGACACCAGAAACTGGCTGTCGACCGGGCGCACCAGCATGTAGTCCAGATCCCCGGTGCGCACTTGCTCCGACAGCGCATGCAGGCTCGGAAACAGCCAGACCTCAAGCAAACCTTCCAGCACCAGAGCCACGCCGAACAGCGCCAGTACCTGATGCAGGTTCCAGCCGCCCAGACTTCCGACTTCGCTGAACATGGCATCAAGGAAGTACAGCGCCAGGAGCATCCCGACCACCGTGTTCAGGGCATTGGTGACGGCATTGATACGAAACTCCAGTTCCGCAAGCATCGAATGCCTGATCAGCGCCAGCAGCACTTTCAACGGTCGCAGGTTCATATGCCGGCCCCCGAAAAACGCTTCAACCCTTGGCGCCACAGCCCCCGACGCAGCCCCACCAGCAGCACCACCCAGAACAGTTGCACCGCAAACCCCTGCAGCAGATCGCCGCCGTCGGCGGCCTTGCCGATCAGCACCTTGACCGGAAAATCCAGTGAGGCGGAAAACGGCAGCAGCGCCACTAGATGACGGGTCGCTTCGGGAAACAGGTCAACCGGAATCAGCATGCCGCCCAGCACCGTGTACATCGACCAGACCATTGCATCCAGCGCCAGCGAATTGGCCATCCAGAACGCAAGCAGGCCGACGCAGTAATAGATATGGAAAATAATGATCCAGGCCAGCACCAGCGAGACGAGGAACAACGGTAATCGCCAGGCGACAGCTGCCAGGTCGATGGCAAACAACGAGGCGCCGACACAGAACACGGTGATGACGATCGGTGCGCGCACCACCATCTGCCCCAAATGCTCTGCCACGTGAAACCAGAAAGGTGCGACCGGTTTCAGCAGTCGACCGGACAGCGTGCCTTGGCGGATTTCGTCGTTCAGAACGAAGATGACCCATACGGCAGTCAGCTGTCTGACCAGATAGATGCCGAGGAAATACGCCACGAAATCACTGGGCGCATAACCGCCGATGACCTTGTCCCGTGACAGCTCCCACCAAATCATCATCATGAACAACGGTGCGACGCCGCTGACCAACCAGACAAACAACTGCGCCCGGTAGACCACGGTCACCAGCACGCTTGTGCGCAGCAGGCGTCCGGCAATGCCGGGCCACGAAGCCAGCGCAACCATTACGCGTGCTCCTTTGGCAGCAGCAGGCGCGGAAACGCCTGCTCCAGGGAGGGCGTCTGGATCGAGATGTCTGTCACCGGAAAGTTCGCCAGCAGTTGCCCCACGGTGTCGGCGAATTGCTCTTCAGGCACCAACAACTCGGCACTATCACTGTCCAGGCTGAGCAGAGTGCCGTAAACGCTCAGTTCGTCACTGCCCACTTGCGAGGAAAAGCGCAGGCTGACCTGGCGTTCATTGACGTGCGCCTTGACCAGTGCCTGACGTGCGCCATCGAACACCACGCGTCCCTGGTCCAGCACAATGACGCGGTTGGCCAATGCCTCGATGTCCGCCATGTAATGTGAGGTGAGAATAATCGTGGCGCCGGACTCGCGATTGTACTCAAGGAGGAATTTGCGGATGGCGACCTGCATCTCCAGATCGAGGCCGATGGTCGGCTCGTCGAGAAACAGGATACTCGGGCGATGCAGCAGCGACAGGATGAGCTCGCATTTCATCCGCTCGCCCAGCGACAGCTTCCTGACTGGACGCCGAATGATGTCACCGGCCGACAGCAACTGGCACAGCTCATCGATCCGGCGCCTGCATTCGACAGGCGCAATATCGTACAGCGCACCATGAAGATGGAAGGACTCCAGCGCCGGCAGATCCCATGTCAGTTGCTGCTTTTGCCCCATCACCAGGGCGATTGACTTGAGGAACTCCGCGCGCCGCTTGAACGGGTCATGGCCCAATACCGAAAGATGGCCGCCGCTCGGTCGCACGATACCCGAGAGCATTTTCAGCGTGGTGGTCTTGCCCGCGCCATTACCGCCGAGAAAACCAACCACTTCACCCGCGTCTATCGAGAAGGAAACATCCGTAACAGCCGGCACGTACGTCTTCTCGCGACGAAAGTAACGCAACAGGCTGCGCGATTGGTCGTCACGGGCCCGGTAAACCTCGTAAACCTTGCTGATACCACACAGCTCGATTGCTTTTGACATACCTATCCTTGAAATCCCGCATCCTTCACTTCAGTCAACACGCCAGCATGTAACGGTGGCGATCCCTGTATGTTGGCGTACTCAGCCACGGCGAGCCAGCAGTTGATCGTGATGGGCTTGCACAGACAAACCGTCGTCGATCACCAGGCAAACCGCTGGCGCCAGACTCGATCGGGCCAACAGGCCGAGGCCGAGTACTTCTTGCAGTTTGAAACCGGCCGCCTGCAGCAACGCCTTCGTCCGATCGACGTCGACCGTGATCAGGTGCACCAGACACGGCGCCGCCATCAGAGCGGTCGACGCGTTGCCGGGTAACGCCTGACGTTCAAGAAAGGCCAGACGCTGCTGACCGATCATCAAGCGTCCCGGCTCCATTGCGATGCTGACCCGGTCATCCAGGTGTGTGAAGTAATGGTGTTGTTCCTGCTTCGGCCGGGCACAGAGCAATGACACTCCGCCGAGCGCAAACAAACCGTTATCCGAGACTTGAGTGGCAAGGTCGCCACCGATGCCGCGCACGTACTCGATGAGCGACACACTGACATCGCCCGTATCACCGGCGGGTAAGTCGGCGATCAGCCAGGCCGGCGCCGTCTCGCCCGCCGGAGCCTTGGCCGACAGGGCCAGGGCTGCGCGCTGCGAGGGCAAAAGGCACGCCAGATGTGCCATCAGATCCGTTGAACACAGCCAGATTGAACAGCCTCGATCGCTCCCCGGCGCATTGCCCGTGCAGAACTCCAGATACCCGCCGCTCAACCGGAAGAATGCGCTGACGCGGCCATCATCGTGACGCACTTGTCGCGTATGCGCCATGAAGCCTGCGCGGGTGAACTGACCGATGACCTCATCGAACAGGCCTTGCGACACGGGGTAGACGACGTGATCCAGGTGGGAAATCACCGGCGCCTTCCCCGCAAAGCACATCGCTCACCCGCTACACCTGGCGACTGCCGCAATGGTTTTTTGCGCTGCGTCACGCAGCTACGCCTGTCGAGGCTTTTGTGCCTCGGGTGCAGAGCGTTACGCCATGCTCGTGCACACCACCACGTTTTTCCTCCTGGCTGACGGCTTGCAGGCCAGCCGCTTCGAAAGCTTCGAGGAATCGGCTTCGTGACCAGCGTGTCAGCTTGACCTCCAGCTCTTGCTCCCATCCCTGCGACTCTTCGCTTTCTTCGTAATAGTCCACCATGACAATCAGCTCGCCACCGGGCGCCAGCAGGCCGGCGGCTTTTTCGATAGCGGCGGTGACGTCTTCGAAGTAATAGAACACCTCCATGGAAAAAATCAGCTCAAACTGCATGCCCGCCGGTGGGCGCCAGTTCATGAAACTCTCGACATCGATGTCGACATTGTTGCAATCCTCGACTCTGGTTCTGCACATGCGCGCCATTTCCTGACTGAGCTCCACAGCCCGGCAATAGCCGTTGGCAAACTTCGAGCGAGCCATATACTCCAGGGCATATCCGTTGCCCGGACCGATCTCCAGGTAGCGACCTGTAGACGATTCAAGCGCGGACAATACCGGCTCGACCCGTGCCCAATGCTCGCGCGCCATGTCCACCGCGCCATCCTCGATGGCCCATTCGTCGAAGAGCGTCTCGACTTGCAGTTCGTGACTCATCCACCACTCCTGTTTACTGCCGGGGTTCGATCCACGCTAGCGGATCCATTGATAAAAATGCACAGCGTTACGGTGCGAGCCAATCACCAGGTGCCCATCATCAGTGAGCAACGGAGAGGAATGAAATCCCGTGTCGTGCTCCAGTTGCCACAAGGTTTGTCCGCTATGTTGCGCCAGGCAGTGCAAACGCTCGTCGGTGCCGACGAACAACGCGTCGCCGCTTGGCAGCACGGTAAAGGGTGTGTAGCGGAACTCGCAGGCGAGATTGACCCGCCACAACATTTTCAGGCTGTGCAGATCAATGCCGTACACGTGACCGTCATTGCTGCCGACGTACGCCACACCTTCCGGTGACAGACTCGGACACGAGACTACGAAACCGTCGGTGTGAAATTGCCGCAGCACCGTACCGTCGGCAGCATCGAAGACAATGATCTTGCCGTCGACTTCGGTGCCGATGATCCCGCGCCCCGAGGCATGATCGATCGCAGCAGTGCCTTCAAACCGGCTGGTTTCGGTAATTCTCCAGCGCTCCTCGCCTTCGGGGCTGAAGCACATCAGCACATTGTCTGTGCCGACGATGACATTGCCGTTCCCGTCCAGTGCCGGCGAGCTATAGAGGTCATCCTCAACCTGCTCGTCGAAGGACTGCTTCCACAGCAACGTGCCCGAAACGTGGTCGACGGCGTAGAGCGTATGGTCGTAGCTGCCGGCGTAGACGATATGTCTGGCGGAGTCGATGGTCGGGCTGGCGTGAAACGGCCCTTGCGCCTGAAACGTCCACAGGCATTCGCCGTCACAGGTTATGCGACGTAGCAGATGGTCCTCGCAGCCCACGACGAAACTGCCGTCCGCCGACACGGCGGGCGAGCTATAGACCGGTCCCTGAGTCGCAAACCGCCACTGCGGCTCGCCGTCACTCAAGCGTACGCACTGCAAGCTGTTGTCCCAGCAGCCGAACAGAATCCGGTCATCTGCGATCCTGCCGGGAATGCTCCATACCCTCTCGTCGCAGGAAACCGTGCGTTGAAAAGCAGGAGGAGCCTGCCAGTTCTTGTGCGAGATTTCGCGCCAGGGTCTGTGGCTGCGCAGCGCCTGGTTGTTTTTGTACCAAGTGCTTTGCAGGTGCTGCGCATATGCCGTTCCGGGTCCGTTCAGCATGAGGTGTGCCTGGCACTTTCGATACCGCCGCCGTACTTCTCGGAGATTTCGACTTTGTAACCGTTAGGATCAATAAAATAAACGGAACGTGAAGAATGGTATTGAACTTCATAGTCCGGCAGCAACTTTACGCCGTGATCGCGAAGTTGCGTCAGCACCCGATCGAAGTCTTCTACTAAAATCCCGAAGTGGGTAATTTCCAGTCCGTCGTTTTTTACGCCGCGGCCTTCTGCATATTCATGCATGCATAAGTAAAGTGTTTCATTGGCACCGATCGTCATCCAGCGGGTAAATGCGCGAATGCCCACTTCCTTGACTTCGAAGCCAAACACGCGCGCATAAAAATCGCGACTCTCTTCAATGTCGGCGACGTCCAGTTGAATATGATCCACAGCAACTATCTTGATCTTGTCGAGTGCAGCGCTCATTGGACTAACCCTCGATATTCGTCGGGCAATATACCGTCAGCTTGCCAACGGTCGATGCAGGACGTGAAGAAAGGCAATTGTTCTGGAAGGTGCTGTAAGGCGACCTCATAACCGGCGACGCCTGCGGATATATTGGTCGTGTCCAGCGACAAGGTGTCTTTGAATGCCGCCAGTGCCTGATCGAAGTTACCCATTTGCTGATGACAGGCACCGATCATGTACTGCGAATACGTCACGCGTGGAAAACCGATATCGTAAGCTTGCTGATAACGTTGCAACGCACGCTGCCACTGCTGATCCTTGACTTCGATTTCGGCAGCCTCGTGATAGGAAATGCTCCAGTGAGGATCGTAGGCGATCAACTCGTCGGCCACCTGGCGTGCGCTCTCGATGTCGCGGGCGACATAGAGCATTTCCTTGAGCTTGGATTCGTAAACAGTCTTGCGCGCTTCCCTTGCCGGAATACTCGCGCCTTTTTCTCCACGGATGACCGCATCGGCATATTCTTCGGCCAGCAGCATGTATTGTCGCGTGGTTGCCACGTCGCCCCGGGCTGCCGGCACCATGGCCAGTCCGCGATAGAACGATGACAGCGAAACCAGATCCACCGGCGCGTCGCTCGAAGCAATCTGCCGGGCGGCCTTTTCGCCAGCGTCGATGAACCATTTATTCAATTCATCATCGATGGAATCGCCTTTCAGTTTCCAGACAATCGCCTGCGAGCAAACGTCCAGAACCCTGGACGGTGGCATACGTTGAGCCTGTAGCAATGCCTTGAGCGCAGTGAAGTCTTGCTGATGCGAAGTGGTCATTTCAAGACGGTTCTGAATGGCAAACCGGGTCAGATGAAATGTCACACGCTGGTCGGGAAACAGTGCCTCGTAAGGTATTTTGGTCAATACCTGATTGGCGTAACGGTACCTGCAACTGGCGGCCAGACACTGTGCAAGGCTCAATTTCTGCACCGGCGGGGCCCATTCCAGCATGTCGGCCAACCACTTGACCTTGGTCACCGGGCCATCCATCGGGTAAGAAAAAAACTCCAGTTCGTCGACACCGATTGCGTGGCGCTGCGCCACTTCAATCAGCGTTGAGGGCTCAAGCAGTTGAGGCACCCGGTAAGGCACCTCATCGAAGTTCTGCTCCGCCAGCCCCGCACACACGGAGCGCGACCAATTCGTCGGATGGGCGCCTGCGTCATCATAGAAAAACACGGCGCGCGAAAAAGCATCGTCCAATTTGCTGTGCATATCACTTTCCCTAATGACATGTAGAAACTGCGCTGTCGAGATTAAATACGGCCGAAACAATGCTTCGGCCGTACCTCACAAGACACCGGTATCTTGTGTACAGCGGACAATCAGAGGATGAACAGTGCCGAAAGGATTCGGTTCTGTACGCTATTGAACTTAATCATGTTGAAGCTCCTTTTTAAAAGTATGCATGGCATATCCATGCGATTCCGTTACTTCGTTCACGACCGAATCTTTCAATGCGGCCGAAATGGAAGTTACTGCTTCTCAGAGGATGAACAGCGCCGACAGCATCCGATTTTGTACGCTTTGATATTTGATCATTTCACTGTCTCCATGTGATTTAAAGTTTGCTGCAAATTGCAGCGACGTAAGATTTAGCTGTCGTCCGAAGATACGTCAAGAAAGTTTGTGAAAGGCACGCGCCAGGGCCAAACGAACCTTCTAGTTAGTTCCGTTGGCGTTTTTCGACGTGTATCAATGGTTTAAATGAAAAATAACCCGATCATGTTTTTTGCGATGCGCGACGGTGCACAGAAAGTTACCCGCCGTCGCGCCTCGCAATTTCGGCACCTTCAGCGTTAAAAGGTACAGCAGAAACAAATTGCAACAGTCCGTGGTGAATTGACGCACCTACAAACCTCAACTAGTTTAAACAACCGTCACCGGTGGTAACTGGATGTATCCGCCGTGGGACAGCGCATTCGAATGGAGTTCGACCGGCCGACACCCGCCTCGTCAGCCGTATGATCAGGAGCGATCAACCATGAAGTCCCTTAATCTGGGAATCCTCGCGCACGTCGATGCCGGCAAGACCAGCCTTACCGAACGGATCCTGTTCGATGTCGGTGCGCGTTTGCGCCTGGGCAGTGTGGATTCGGGCAACACCTGCACCGACAGCCTGCTGCTGGAACGGGAGCGTGGCATCACGATCAAATCCGCCGTGGCCTCGTTCGAGCTCAACCACCTGCTGATCAATCTGCTGGACACCCCCGGGCACCCGGATTTCATTGCCGAGGTGGAGCGTACGCTCGCCTTGCTCGACCTCGCCGTCGTCGTGGTGTCGGCCGTCGAGGGGGTTCAGGCGCAAACCCGGGTACTGGTCAACGCCCTGCAACGAATGGCGATACCTCATGTTTTCTTCATCAACAAGGTTGATCGTAAAGGCGCCGATTTCCTGCGCACCCTGGAGGCTCTCCAGGCTCAGCTCAAGAGTCACCCGTTGGCCTTGTGCACTGTGCGAGACGCCGGCACGGCACAGGCCACGGTCGAACGCATTGATCAGGCGTCAGCCGAGGTCACGTCACAGTGGCTGGACGTGCTGTGCGAACACGATGAGACGTTGTTGCACGACTACGTGACGGCGGCGCAAACAATCGACGGTTCGCGCCTTGAACAAGTGGTGCGCGAGCAACTGGGCAGAGGCCTGGTCAATCCGGTGTTTGCCGGGTCCGCCATTACCGGTGTTGGCGTCGCACAGATGATCGAGACGCTCACGCGGTTGGCCCCGGCCAGATGTCACGATGCCGAGGCACCTGTGCTTGCCTCGGTATTCAAGATCGATCGGGGCTGGGGTGGGCACCGGCGTTTTCATGTCTGTGTCCAGGCCGGCACGCTGCACGTACGCCAATCGATCGAGACGCCGCAAGGCACCAGCCGGATCACCGCCATTCAGGTCTCCGAAAGCGGCGGTCTGCAACCGGCAACGCTTGCCCGCGCAGGCCAGATCGCTTGCGTCACCGGGCTTGAAGGCGTGCGCATCGGCGATCGGATCGGCGCGTGCAGAGAACGCAACACAGCCGCGCGCACCTTTACCCCGCCGGCGATCGAAACCCATGTTTCAGCCGCTTTGCCAGCGCAGACCAAAGCCCTCTGGGAAGCATTGAGCCTGCTGGCCGAACAGGATCCACTGATCGATTTGCGCCGAAACCCGGCGGGGCTAATGTTCGTTTCGCTGTACGGCGAGGTGCAAAAGGAAATCATCCAGGCCACGCTGCAAGAGGAGTACGCCATCGAGGCGATCTTCGAGGAAAGCTCGGCGATCTGCGTTGAAACCTTGCAAGCGTCTGGTCAGGCCCAGGAATCAATCGATGAACCCGACAACCCGTTTCTCGCCACCGTCGGTATTCGTGTCAGTCCAGGGACGGCAGGATCGGGGCTCACATTCATTCGTCAAGCCCATGCCGGGCTGATGCCGACGAGCTTCTACAAAGCGATTGAAGAATCGGTCTTCGAGAGTCTCAAGGAAGGCCCGTGCGGCTGGATGGTTCACGATTGCGAGGTGATATTGACCACCGTCGACTATGCATCGCCCTCAAGCACTGCGGCTGATTTTCGACACCTCACACCGCTGGTACTGGCTGCAGCGATCAGCCGCGCCGGCACCGCGGTCTGCGAGCCGCGCAGCCAGTTCAGCATCGAAGTGCCGGCGGCCTTGAGCAGCGCGGTGCATGGTTTGCTGGCCAAGGCCGGGGCCACAATCCATGGCACCACGCTGGACGCAGAGACCGCGCGGATCGAAGGCTCGATCGTCACCACGCGAATCTACAAGTTGCAGCACCAGATACCCGATGTCACCAGCGGCCTTGGTTTTATGGAAAGCCAATTGGCCACGTATACGCCAGTCACGGGCACTGCGCCTCGCCGGGAGCGCACCTTGGCCAACCCTTACAATCGCCAGGATTACCTGCGGCAAGTCAGACTGGGCTTGCGCACCGGACGGCCGGCAAGCAGTGCTTGATGGCTATTGAACCGGCGGCTGGCTGATCTGATTGAGATGACTGACATCGGCGGCCGGCAGGTGCAGTTGTGGCGCCGCCATGATCTCGCGCAATTGCTCGACAGTACTGGCCCCCACCACGGGTGCCACCACCGCAGGTTGCGCCAGCAACCAGGCAAGTGCGACTTGCGTACAGGTGCTGTCGCAGTCCCGTGCAATCCGGCGCAGTGATTCAAGGATCTGCCAGTTGCGCTCGTTGAAGTAATCTCTCTGTACACCCGGCGCGCGCGGAGAATCCGGCAATCCTGCCTGCGGGTGGTACAGGCCAGACAAAAAGCCCTTGGCGAGCGGGTTATACGGCAAGAGTCCGACGCCCTCTTCCACGCACAATGGCTGCAGTTCGGATTCGACACGACACCGTTCGAGCAGGTTATAGCGTTCTTGAACACTGACGTAGCCGACCAGTGCGTTGCGCTCGCTGATCGCCAGTGATTTCATCAGGCGCCAGGCCTTGAAGTTGGAGCAACCGACGTAACGCACCATGCCCCGCTGCACCAGATGTTCGAAGGCGCGCAGGGTTTCTTCGACCGGAATATCATCGTAGTCATCATGGGCCTGATACAAATCGATGCAGTCGACTTGCAATCGCTCCAGCGAACCCTCCACAGCCTTGACGATGTGCCGCCAGGAAAGCCCCTCGTCATTCGGCCCAGGCCCCATGCGCCCGGACACCTTCGTTGCCAGCAATACCTCATTACGCCTGGTCGTGGTTTTCAACCAGCGGCCGACGAACGCCTCGGAAGCCTTGCCACCGACACCGTCGCCCAGAACCGGGTAGACATCCGCGGTGTCGATCAGGTTACCGCCCGCTTCGACATAGGCATCGAACAAGCGGCGTGAGGTAGGCTCGTCGACCCACCAGTTACATTGTGCGGTTCCCATCGCAATCGCGGAAACCTTGAGTCCCGAGCGTCCCAGTCGTCTGTAGTTCATGATCGATATCGCCGTCCCTGTTACGAAGCTTCCATGATGTCGCGGGGCAGTATAGTGGAGTCTCGGCACCTGCCCCCTTCAAGGCTGACTGCTTTGCAGGTGTCACAAATACCACCGGTACTCCCGCGCACTGATCTCCTGCATGAATGCCAAATGATCCTGGCGTTTATTCTCGCAATATACATCCACAAACTCTGCGCCCAAGCCCTCACGCAACTGCGGCTGATGCTGCATCGCACGCACGGCTTCTAACATTTCCTTGGGAAAATCGATCCCGCTGTTGCGGTCTTCATTCAGCGGTGTGATCGGTTCTTTAGCCGATTCCAGCCCGTGTTCAAGCCCCACCAGAATCGCCGCCAGCACCAGATACGGATTGGCATCCGCCCCCGCCAAGCGATATTCAACCCGCAGGTTCTTTGCGTCCGACTCGGGAATCCGCAAACACGCATCACGATCCTCAAAACCCCAACTGGCTTTGGTCGCGGTGTTCACCGTGCCGCCCAATCGGCGCATTGAGTTCTGGTTCGGCGCGAAGATCGGCATGCTGTGCGGCAGCAATTCCAGACACCCCGCGACTGCATGGCGTAGCGGCTGCTGCTCATTGGCCGCCAACAGATTATTGCCGACTGCGTCGTACAAACTGACATGCACATGCATGCCGCTGCCCGGATGCTGCAAGTACGGCTTGGCCATGAAACTGGCGCGATAACCATGCTTGAGCGCCACACCTCGAGTGCTGCGGCAGAATAACGCCGCCCAATCCGCCGCACGCAAACCGTCGTCGAGATGGCCGAAATTGATTTCAAACTGTCCAGGGCCGAGTTCAGCGGTAATCACCGTGGCGTCGATGCCCTGCGCCCGCGTCGCTTCGACCATTTCATCCAACACCGGCGCGAAGCGTGAGAGCCGCTCGATGTGCAGGTTCGGTTGATCATCGGCGTCGTCGGTCAGGTCGTCGCGGGGGAATTGTGGCAGACCGTCGCGCAGCTTTTTATCGAACAGGTAGAACTCCAGCTCAAAGGCCACCACCGGGTGAATGCCTTTGCGCGCCAGGCGCTTAAGCACCTGTGCGAGCACTTCACGGGGTTCGAATTCGATCGGCTTTTCAGTGCCGTCGGAAGTGATCAGCATCTGCCCCAGCGGCTGCGCTTCCCAGGTCACCGGCTTCAAGGTGCCCGGCACCAGACGGCGCACGGCATCCGGATCGCCGTCGTTGAAGCAGTAATCGCCAATCGGGAACAAACCACCCTGCACGCCCAACAGTACGCAATTCTGCGGCAGCTTCAGTACGCTGCCGGCGGCGACTTTTTCGAGCATGTCGATTGGATAACGCTTGCCATAGAAGTGCCCGGGAATGTCCAGGCAAATCAGATCGACATAACGCACCTCGGGGTAGCGTTGGCGAAAGGCACGCACTTCGGCGAGCAGGTCAGCGCAGACAGCGTCCATCGTGTTCATCCTTTGTTGTGATCAGGTGTAGACCCAGAGCACGCGGGTCAGCTGCTCGGAGAGGTTGCCGTAGCGGCAGCGGGTATGGCTGTCGAACTGGAAGCTGTCGCCGGCCTTCAGCGTGATCGGTTCTTCGTCGTTGCCCAGCCATAAGGTCAGCTCGCCTTCGAGGACATAACCGCCCTGCTCCGAGCTGTCGGTCAGATGGCGATCACCGCTGCTCGCGCCGGCTTCCAGATGGCTTTCGAGCATGGAGAACGAGGCGCGGATCTGCGGCGACACCAGAATGTCGGTGATGCCATTGGCGTAATACAGCGTGCGACGCTCGTCCGGGCGCGTCACCCACGGCAATTCCTTGGGTTTGGGCAGGCTGTAGAAATACGTGGTCGGCACGCCGAAGGTTTCGCTGATTGCGGTCAGGTCCGCCACGGTGGGGCGCGACAGTCCGCGCTCGACCTGCGACAGGAAGCCGACCGAACGGCCGATCTTGTCGGCCAGCTCTTTCAGGGTCCACTTCTTGTGCTTGCGCAGGTCGTGGATGAGGATCGCCAGCGCGGCGATTTCTTCTTGCTTGTTCATGGCCGCGATTCCAAAAAAAGTCTCATCAAATACTGTCGCGCAGTCGATACCAGGCCTTGCCGATGGCTTCCAGCGGTGCAGCGAAATGTTTGCCACCGGGGAAACGGCCATTGCTCAAGCCCTGGTACAGCGCCAATTCATCACTATCGCCGAGGATCGCATTGGACACCGCACGTGCGGCAGCCAATGTCGGCAGGACGCCGTGCCCCGAGTAGCCTTGCAGCCAATAACGGTTACCCTCGCCGCCAACGTCCGGCGTGCGGTTGATCGTCAGGTCGATATGCCCGCCCCAGGCAAACTCGATGCCGACACCCTGGAGCTGCGGGAACACTCGCTCAAGAAACGGCCGCGTCGCCGCCGCGATGTCCTTGGGCATGCCGCCCAGGTAAGTGCAGCCGCCGCCGAACAACAAGCGGTTGTCCGGTGTGCGGCGGAAGTAATCGAGGACGAACTGGTTGTCGGTCACGCAGACATTGCGCGGCAACAGCGCCTTGGCCTGCTCAGGCGTCAGCGGTGCGGTGGCGACCTGATAAGTGCCCACCGGCAGAATGCAACTGGACAGTTGCGGGTCGAGTTCATCGAGATAAGCGTTGCACGCCAGCACCAGCACATCGGCGCGCACCGAGCCGCGCGCGGTGTTGACCCGGAAACCGTCGTCCTCCTCCTGATAACTCAACGCCTTGCTTTGCTCGTGGATACGCCCGCCGGCCCGCTCGATGGCGGCCGCCAGGCCAAGCGCCAGTTTCAGCGGATTGAGGTGTGCGCCTTGCGGGTCGTACAGCGCGGCCTGATAGCGATCAGTGGCCACCCATTCGGGCAATTGATCACGAGGAATGAACTGCAAGGCATCGTGGCCCCACTTGTGACTGGCCTCGTGTTGCCATTCGCTGAGCAAGCTGACCCGCCGTGGCATCACCGACGTCCACAAATGCCCGGGGCGATAGTCGCAATCGAAACCATGGCGCCCGGGCAATTCGCGCAATTCGTCGGCAGCCCAGCGCATGCCATCCCAAAGCCGTCTGGCCCGCTCATAACCGAGCGCGGCTTCCAGCGGCGGCATATCGCACGACCAGCCAAGAATCGCCTGCCCGCCATTACGCCCCGAGGCCGCCCACGCCACGCGACTGGCCTCTAGCACGATCACGCGTTTGCCCGCCAGGGCCAGACGCAGCGCGGTGTGCAGGCCACTGAAACCGGCGCCGATGATCACCACGTCGACGTCATGTTCGCCTTCCAGCGCCGGCCGATGGCGCAGAATATCGGCGCAACTGTGGGCGTAATAGCTGTCGACGTGCTGGCTGGATTGCTGAAACATTCACGACCCCATGAAATTTGTTTCTTGTAATTTCATGAAAATCTACAGAAGAAATTTCACACAGGCAACTCGACCTTCGCGATCAACCCTCCGCTCTTGCGATTGCTCAGCGTCAATTCACCGCCCTGCTCACGGACGATGGCTCGCGCTGCGGAAAGACCCAGACCCACACCGCCGGTGTCACGATTGCGCGAAGTCTCCAGCCGAAAGAACGGATCGAAGACCTGCTCCAACGCCACCTCGGGAATGCCGGGGCCTTCGTCGCTGATCTCGATGCGAATCGAATACTCGTCACGCTTCAACGCAATGACCGGACGCTGCGCATACTTCAGCGCATTCTCCAACAGATTGACGACCACCCGTTTGATCCCCAGTGGCCGGCCTTCATACACCAGATGCGCCGGGCCGCCGAAGTCGACATTGATCTGCTGATCGCGGTAATCATCGACGATGGTTTGCAGCAGCTCCGACAGATCGAACGCCGTGGTCTGCTCGCGGTGGGTGTCTTCGCGGAAGAACGCGAGCGCGGCGTTGATCATCGACTGCATCTCTTCAACGTCGCGAATCAGTTTGCCCTGATGATCGAGATCTTCCATAAATTCGCTGCGCAAGCGCATGCGCGTCAGCGGCGCACGTAAATCATGGGAGATCGACGCCAGCATGTGCGTGCGCTCGGCGATGAAATGCTGGATCTGCGCCTGCATGGTGTTGAAGGCAATGATCGCCTGACGAATTTCGTCGGGGCCTTCGAGCTTGATCGGCGGTGCGCGCAGGTCGGTGCCAAATCTTCTGGCGGCACGCGTGAAGCGCTGCAACGGATTGGCCAGTTGCCGGGTGGCGACCCAGGCGACGAGCAATGTGGCAATCAGTCCCAACGCGATGACGATCACGATACGCACGCCAAATTCCAGACCCCAACTGCGCTCCGGCGGGATAAATGACAACCAACTGCCATCGACCAATTGCACGACGGCGGCGTAATGCGCCTGGGCACTGCCGTTCGGCCAGTCGCCTGGGCTGAACACCTCGATTTTTCGATCATTGCCCAGCAGTTGCTGCAGCACCGGCACCCTGCTCGCTGGCAGGCGAAGGCCGTCATTGGGCAGATCGAAGTCCGCGCGCTGCGCTTTCCACGACACTTGCAGCATGGCGCTGCTCGCCGCAGCGGCCAGTTGCGGGCGCAGGTTGGCCGGGGCTGCCTCGATCACCCGGGATGTCGCGGCAATTTGCTCGAGCAGGCCGGTGCGTTCAATCGGTGGCCGCGCCCAGATCCCGGCGACTTGCACGAACAGTGCATTCAACGCCAGCGACGCGACCATTGCCGCAATGATCGTCAGGGCGATGCGCCGGCGCAGGGTGTCGCCACGCCACAGTCGGCGAATCACGAGCGGCTGACCTTGGCGGTGAACAGATAACCGCCGTTGCGCACGGTACGGATCAGGTCCGGGCGCTTGCTGTCCGGCTCGATCTTGCGCCGCAGGCGGCTGACTTGCACATCGATACTGCGATCAAAAGCGTCGTGACCATGGCCGTGGGTCAGGTCGATCAACTGCTCGCGGGTGAGTATGCGCTGTGGATGATCGAGGAACACCACGAGCAAATCGAACTCGCCGCCGGACAGCGGAATCATCACGTTTTCCGGTGAGCGCAGTTCACGACAGGTGATGTCCAGATGCCAACCGGCGAAGGCGATCACCGGGCGGGAAGGCTCGACCGGGTTGCGCTGTTCAGCGGCGCGACGCTGCAAGGCACGTACGCGAGCGAGCAGTTCTTGTGGGGCGAACGGCTTGGTCAGATAGTCGTCCGCGCCCAGTTCCAGCCCGACAATGCGATCACTCAATTCGGCCATGGCGGTGAGCATGATGATCGGAATGCCCAACTGCGCGCGCACCTTCTGGCACAGGCTCAGGCCACTTTCGCCGGGCATCATCACATCAAGAATGATCGTGTCCGGCCGGTTCAGTGCGATCGCCGCCCACATAGCCTCGCCGTGCGGCGCCACGTCGACTTCATAGGCGTGCTGCACGAAGAACTTCTTCAGCAGCGCGAGAATTTCCACGTCGTCGTCGACGAACAGCAGTCTGCTCACAGTTACAGAATCCATGCACCAAAAAAAGCCAATCTAAAGCCATTTCGGCGCCCGGGTCATTTATTTCAATCGAGCAACATTTCTACGCAGCAGACATCAAGCGGACATTCTCTGGCAAAACCTCGCGGGCATTCTGCGGCCATTCCAATCCAAGGGGGTTCGCATGAAGCTATTGAACGACAACCATTGCGCCGAGGGGCACAACAGCAATCGTCCCTTGATCCTCAGCCAGCGCACCGCCGCGCTCGGCCCCGACACGCCGATTGTGTTTCAGGAGTCGTGCCTGAGCGTTTCCAGCGATCAGAGCCGCATCGTCCTGCGCCGCTACTTCGAGCAGTTCAGCCCGACCAATGCGCACTGGGTCGAATACGTCCACAGCATTGCTGCCGCCGACCTGATCCAATGGATCATGAGCCACGGCCAGTTGCACATCGAATGTTCCGACAGCATCGCCACGCAACCTCACAAGGAAACCCGTTAATGACCCGCACGCATTCGCTGTCGCTGGCCCTCGCCACCACCCTGAGCCTGTCCGCCTGCAGCAGTAACAAGGTCGAACACAGCGGTTTTCTGCATGACTACAGCGTCTTGGCCGAGCGCCAGTCGCCGTCCGGCCAGCCTGTCCTGGCGTGGGTCAGCCCGGCACTCGCCCGGGGCCGATATACCCAGGTTTACCTGGCGCCAAGCCAGTTTTACCCAAGTGCCGAGCCGACGTCGCGGATTCCGCTGAGCACGCTGTCCGGGGTCACTGACTACTACGATGCGGCGCTGCGACTGGAATTAGGCAAGGTGATGCATCTGGTCAACCAACCGGGGCCGAACACGTTGGTGGTGCGCCCCGCCATCACCCAAGTGGCGACCAGCACTCAGGGTTTGCGCTTTTATGAGTGGCTGCCGGTCACCCTCGTCGCTGCCGGTGTGAGCACGGCGACCGGCATCCGCGATCAGGACAGCCAAGTCGCCACCGAGGTGTCGTTCGAGGACGGTTCGACCGGCGAGGTGATTGCCGAAGTGGTGCGCAAAGGCACCGGTGTGCCGCTGGAGAACGACAAGCAGGTGTTGACCGCCGATGATGTCAAGGTTGTGCTGGATGGCTGGGCCAGCGACCTGCGGCAATCGTATACGGCCATCCGCCGGTAAACACATATCCCCTGTAGGAGCTGCCGAAGGCTGCGATCTTATTGGGACGCGGAGCGTCCCCGGCTGCATTCCCACGCAGAGCGTGGGAACGATCAATCGCAGCCTTCGGCAGCTCCTACACAGGTGTGCAAGGAAAAAAAGCGCCGAGCAGTGAATTATTTCGTGTCCTCATGTATCTGAGCCAAAGAGTACGCGCCATCAAAAAGATGGCATCTACGCGGCACGATGGATCAGCAAAGAGAAGACCCGGATGAAATCACGCAAGAAAACCGTCAAGCCGATCGGCCTGAACGACATCACCATTGTCGACGACGCCAAGATGCGCAAAGCGATTACCGCTGCCGCCCTGGGCAATGCCATGGAATGGTTCGACTTTGGTGTCTACGGCTTCGTCGCCTATGTGCTCGGCAAAGTGTTCTTCCCCGGCGCCGACCCCGGCACCCAGATGATCGCCGCGCTGGCGACGTTCTCGGTGCCCTTCCTGATCCGGCCGCTGGGCGGCTTGTTCTTCGGCGCCTTGGGCGACAAGTACGGGCGACAGAAAGTCCTCGCCGCGACCATCGTGATCATGTCGCTGAGCACCTTCGCCATTGGCCTCATCCCCTCCTATGCCTCGATTGGCATCTGGGCGCCGATCCTGCTGTTGCTGGCGAAAATGGCCCAAGGCTTCTCAGTGGGCGGTGAATACACCGGTGCGTCGATCTTCGTCGCCGAATACGCGCCGGACCGCAAGCGTGGCTTCCTCGGCAGTTGGCTGGATTTCGGCTCGATTGCCGGTTTCGTCCTCGGTGCCGGCGTGGTGGTGTTGATTTCCACTACGCTCGGCGAAGCGAAGTTCGAGGAATGGGGCTGGCGTCTGCCGTTCTTCCTCGCCTTGCCGCTGGGCATGATCGGCCTCTACTTACGTCACGCCCTGGAAGAAACCCCGGCGTTCCAGCAGCACGTCGAAAAGCTTGAGCAAGGCGATCGCGAAGGCCTCGCCGGTGGCCCGAAAGTCTCGTTCAAAGAGGTCGCGACCAAACACTGGCGCAGCCTGATGACCTGCATCGGCGTGGTGGCGGTGACCAACGTCACCTACTACATGCTGCTCACCTATATGCCGAGTTACCTCTCGCACAATCTGCACTACAGCGAAAACCGTGGCGTGTTGATCATCATCGCGATCATGGTCGGCATGCTCTTCGTACAACCGGCGATTGGCTTTATCAGCGACAAGATCGGCCGCAAGCCTTTCATCGTGGTTGGCAGCATCGGTTTGTTCATTCTGGCGATTCCGGCGTTCATGCTGATCAACAGCGGCAAGATCGGTTTGATCTTCGCCGGTCTGCTGATGCTGGCCGTGCTACTGAACTTCTTTATCGGTGTCATGGCCTCCACCCTGCCGGCAATGTTTCCCACGCACATTCGCTACAGCGCGCTGGCGGCAGCTTTCAACGTCTCGGTATTGATTGCCGGCCTGACTCCGACCGTGGTCGCGTGGCTGGTCGAGAGCACCAATAATCTGTACATGCCGGCGTATTACCTGATGGTCATCGCCGTGATCGGTCTGGCCACCGGGGTGACCATGAAGGAAACCGCGAACAAGCCATTGCGCGGTGCCGCGCCGGCAGCCTCGGACCTCGAGGAAGCCAAGGAACTGCTGCAAGAGCACCACGACAACATCGAGCAGAAGATCGAAGACATCGACGCCGAAATCGCCGCGCTGGAAGCCAAGCGCAAGGAACTGGTGCAGCAGCATCCGCGAATTAACTGAGTCGTTTTATTCACTCATCCAAATCGCCCGGTCAGCCAAATCGGCTGACCGCGGCATCGATGAACTGGCGCACTTTCGCGGTCTTCTGCCGATGCGCCGTGTACAGCAGATGCATCGCTCTGCTCGGCGCCTCAAACCCCTCCAACAACCTCACCAACTCGCCTCTGCGCAATGCCGCTTCAAGAAAGTCGGCAGGCCCCAGCACAATCCCGAAACCATCCACCGCCGCTGACAACAACGCCTTGCTCTCGTTGACGTGCAAGCGACTGCTCACCGGCACGCGCTCGACCTGCGCACCGTTGAAAAACGACCACTCGTGATCGGCAGGCCGTGACCAATAGGCATAACCCAGGCACTCATGTTGTTGCAGATCGGCGGGCACTTGCGGCGTGCCGTGTTCTGCCAGATAGCGTGGCGCCGCGCAGACAATCAAGCGATACGCGGCCAAGGGCCTGGCGGTGAGGCTAGCCGTGGCCAACGGGCCGATCCGGAAAGCCACCTCAAACCCCTCCTCCACCAGATCCACCGCACGGTCTGTCAGGTGCAGATCAATTTCCACTTCAGGGAATTCGCGCAAGAACGCGGTCATGAACGGCATCAGGCTGTACGAACCGAAGGTTACCGGCGCGCTGATCCTGAGCTTGCCGCGCGGCGTGTCATTCATGATTTGCGCCAGCGAATCAGCGGTCTCTGCCTCAGTGACGATGTGCTTGCAGCGCTCGTAGTAGGCCTGGCCCAGTTCGGTCAGGCTCTGCCGGCGCGTGGTGCGATTGAGCAACCGCGCACCCAGCCGCTGTTCAAGGGCGGCCACGTGTTTGGCAACCATTTGCGCCGACATGTCGAGGCGTTGCGCGGCACTGGCGTAGGAGCCCGCTTCGGCCGCCATCACGAAAGCCGCCATGCTGGTCAGACGATCCATTCGAAACTCCTGTTAGCGAAAGTAAGTAACAGAGTGCAATTTATCTGCATCTGGTCATGAATCATCATAGTGGCTCCCCACCTGACAGAGGAACACACCATGCGAATTGGAATCGTTGGAGCCGGATTCATTGGGCGCGCCGTCGCGCAAATCGCCCTCGCCGCCGGGCACGAAGTAATGCTCAGTAACTCACGCGACCCGAAGACCATGAGCAGCGTGCTCGCCGGCATCACCGGCTGCCAGATCGGCACGGCCGAACAGGCCACACAGTTTGCCGACGTGGTGTTGCTGGCCATCCCCTACGAACACATCCCGAGCCTGCCGCCAGCCTGGTTCGAAGGGAGAATCGTGCTCGACGCCAACAACTATTACCCCGATCGCGACGGACACATCGCCGGACTCGACACCTTCCAGACCACCACCAGCCGTTTGCTCGCCGAGCATCTGCAGGGCGCCACCGTGGTCAAGGTGTTCAATGCCATCCTCGCCGCGGACTTGCTCACCGATGCCCGCCCGCACGGCTCCAGCGAGCGGCGCGCCCTGCCCGTCGCCGCAGATGACGCTGACGCCAAGGCGTTGGTCGTGGGTTTGCTGGACGAACTCGGCTTCGATGCGGTCGACGCCGGAGGCCTCGATGAGAGCTGGCGATTCGAGCGGGCGAAACCGGCTTACTGCGCGCCGCTGGACAAGTCCGGGCTGGAGATAGCCCTGGCTGCTGCCGAGCGCGAGGTCGAGTTACCCTTGGGCAGTTGGCGGCGCTGATAAAGCCTGAACAGCGTCCAGCCAGTCGTGCTCCGGGTGCAACAGCGTCAAATGTCGAACCAGCCACACGCGTTCCTGCACCGACATCCGCGGTAAAGCCATGGCGAAATCGCTGCGGTCTTTGGCGCGCGTGTGCTTGGCTTTGAACAAGAGAACGGCAGCAGGTCGCAGATACGGAATGCCGGCCGTGCTGCGCATCACCATGTCGGCGCGTGAACAGACAATCGACGGATCGCGTTTATAAACCCAGGTGTCCGGCGTGCCTGGTTCGATCATCACATCCACGCGCCAGGCCTGTGCGGCGCGGTCGTATCCCCAGACCTGAAAAATGTCTGCGGCGGGCAAGCAAATCGCTGACAAAACCTGGAACGTACCGTCCTTCACCGCGTAGAAGTCGAGATCGCTCAGCGCCTGACGAAAACACGCAAAATCCGCCCGCAACACCGTGAACTCCAGATCATTGTGAGTCCGGGTTTGCCGCCCGTGCCACAAGTCCAGCGCCCAGCCGCCGACTACACACCACGGGTAGTTTACCGCGCTCAGACGTCGGGCTAATTCGTCAGGTGTCCAGGGTTGCCATTGCTCTTGATCGGGCACCAGCGGCCGGGCTGTCGTCATGTCTCAGGCTCGTTGTTCTATTGATGGATAACGGGAGTGCGCCATTCGAACCGCTTTCACCACCCGGCTCAAGATTTTTATCAGCTAGCCTTGAAACGGATCGCACGTCATTCAAGGAGCCGTCATGTTCAAGTTCATCAAGACCACCGTGATCGGCGGGCTGCTGTTCATCCTGCCGCTGGTGCTGATTGTCGTGCTGATCGAAAAAGCCATCCACCTGCTGCGCGGGCCGATGGAGAAGTTGTTGCCGATGTTCAAAGGCTATGACGTGGCGGGCGTGACGCTGGTGAGTGTGGCGACGTTGCTGGGCCTGATCGTCCTGTGTTTTCTCGCCGGGCTGCTGGCACGCACGTCTGCGGCGGCGCGGGCGCTGGAGGCCACGGAAAACAAGCTGCTCAGCAACCTGCCCGGTTACCAGTTGTTCAAGGACACCACGGCGCGGTTTGCCGGGCTGGAAAACGAGGACGGTTCCAAGGTCGGCCTGATTGCCGAGGGCGAAGGCTTTCGCCTGTGCCTGATCGTTGAGAGCGTGGATGACTGGCTGACGATTTTCATGCCGGACGGTGGCCCGGCGGGCAGCACTGCCGGTGAAGTGCGACTGGTGCCTGCCGCACACGTCATCATTACTGAGCTGTCGTGGCTGACCCTGGCCACCGGGTTACGCCGAGGCGGCCGTGGCATGTTGGCGCAGATGCAAGCGTGGGTGCCGAAAGCCTGATCAAGGCGCATTGACCACCACATACGTCACATCACTGCCCTGATACTGCGGCTGGTACCAGGTCGAGCCGCATTGCATGTAGGCGACGTTGTACTGAATCACCTGCACGCAACTGCTGGGCATTTGCGCCGGGGTAAAGATTGCCCCTACCACCGCCGCAGTGGCCGCGACGGTTGCCGTTACCGCCACTGCGGCCGCCACCGGATGGTAGTGATCGTCGTAGCCATAACGGCCATGGCCGTCGACATCAATATCGACATCGCGGCTGTTGTCGATGTTGACGTTTCGGTTGCCGTTGTTGACGTTCGTACGGTTACCAACGTTGTTGCCGGCATTGACCCGGTTACCCGAATTGACCCGATTGCCCGAATTGACCCGGTTACCGGCACTGACATTGTTGGTGCGCTGCGGCGCATTGATCCGCTGCGCCCGTTGCGCATTCGGCGCCGGCGCGCGGTTGACGTTGGCGCGGGCATGCCCCTGGGCGCGTTGCCCCCGGGCATCGGCTTCGACGACATAACCGGCGGTCAGCAGCGTGGCGGCGGCCAGCGACAACAACAAACTCCACGTCATCGACTTGTTCATGTCACTGCCCTCCCTGATCGCTGGCTTTTTTAAACGCAATCGCCACATCGCCTTTGCCCGGTTTGAAGGTGAACTGCGTGTCCGGAATGGTCGGCTTGAGGTTCCACTGATACACCGCGCTGTACTCGGGGAAGCTCTTATCGTCGGTGGTGGTGATCACCAGCTTGCACGGCAAGGGTTTGTCGGAGCGGGTCAGCCACAATTGCCAGTCGATACCTTCCTGGCGAAACGCCAAATGATCGCAGAGCTGGCCTTTGATGACCGACGGGCCCACGTACAACGCGGCTTTCAAGGCATCGATCTGCGCCTGATCACTGCCGAACAGAAACAGGTCCTCCATCGGCACCTGCACACCGTAGAAATTCTCGACCTTGTGCAGGGTTTCCGCCACGGTGGCCGGGGCGTCGACGGTGGTGTAGTACTTCAGGTATGGCGAATACTGGGTGAGTTTTTTGCCGTTATAGAAAAACTCGCGGGTGCGCACATCGCCTTCGCTTTTCGCATACAGGCGATCATGGCCGACCACTTTCAGGGTGTTGGCGGACTCGGTCTTGATCTTCTGCCCGGACTCCAGAACCGTGTCGCGCGAGACTTGGGCGTCGACCTGGAATTTCGGCAGGCTGCGCAGGTAATCGCCCATATCAATGAGCTTGTCGACCACTTGCGGGTTGATCAACGGCGCATCATCGGTGGCCGCTGGAGGGGGCGCCGCCGGCGGGTCTTCGGCGCGGACTCCCGGCGCGAGAACCAGTGTGAACATCAGGCAGACAATACTGGCTGGGGCTTTCATCGGTTCCGCTCCTGTCCCTGCGTGGGCGTTGCGCCCGAAGGGCGACTGACTGACCAGCCTAGACGTCCGCTAAGGTGTACGCCAATGCATCAGCGAGAGGGATGAGTGTCACGGTAGATTTTCTTTGCGCTGGCTCTCCAGAAGCTCGGTGATATCGGCCGGTTGATAGACCCAGCCGATGAACAATTCATAGCCAACCGCCAGAATCACCGGCCCGGTGAACAAACCAATAATGCCGCTGGTGACCATGCCCCCGAGCGCGCCGATCAGGACTACTGGCATCGGCACCGCGACGCCGCGTCCCAGCAGCATCGGCTTGAGCACGTTGTCGGCAAGCCCGGCAATCGCCATCCACACCGCAAAGATAATCGTGCTGGCGCTGACCCCGTCCACGGCGAAGACATAAATCACGATGGGCAGCGTGATCAGCAACACCGGCAATTGGGTGATGCCCAGCAGCAGCACCATCAAGGCGAGAACACCGGCCGCCGGTACGCCCATGACCACCAGTGCCACGCCGACCAGCAGCATCTGAATAAAGGCGATGCCGACCACACCCTGTGCCACGGCGCGGATGGTTGCCGTGCACAGTTGGGCAATCTGCGGGCCGCGCACCGGCCCGGAAATGCGTGTGGTGACAGCCACTGCTGTGCGGTGGCCGCGCTCGCCGTGATGCATGATCAGCCCGGCAACGATCAAGGCAATCACAAACACCACGATGCCTGCGCCGACGCCGGCGGCTTGATGCAACACCACTTTGCTCCAGTCCTTGAGGTGTGGCGCCAGTTCCTGAAACACCCAGCTCAGATCCTGTGACGCATGCATCCAGATGCCGTAAAGCGGCGCGCCAATCAACGGCCAGCCTTCAACACTGGCCGGTGGCGGCGGTATCTCGAACTGCCCCGCTTCGAACGTGTGCATGCTGCCCTTGATCGAATCGGCGATCGAAGCACCCAGCAGGCTCAACGGCAGCATCAGAATCACCAGGCCCAGCAGCACCAGAATGATTGCCGCCCAACCGTAGCGATTACCGAGTTTGGCGCCCAGAGCCTGATTCAGCGGATACAGCGTGACGGCCAGGATCAGCGCCCACAGCATGACATTGAGAAACGGATGGAAAATGTCGTAGCAGAACAGCACCAGAACGGTGATCAGGCCCGCTCGAATGAGCACGTCGAGCAATGCTCTGGAACTCTGAAACGTTATCAGCGGTTTGTCTTCCATGTCGGCTCTCCTGATTGGGCCAGCGTTGAACCGCTGTGAGCCTAGTCCACTTCCAGCTCATCGTCTTTTAGCCTTAGCGCTCCAGCATGCCGTGACACAACAGATTCAGAACCCCGCGCATGTGCAAGGCGTGCGCGGGGCGATCCGGCACCTCCTGCGTGGCGAGGCGAATGAACGCCATGTTTGCGTATTGGTTGAACAGCGTCGCCACCACGTCGAGATCGATCAATTCGCGCACTTTGCCGGCCTGCTGAAAATGCAGAAGCAGCGCTTTGGTCTCTTCGATCACGGCGGCATTCCACGGGCTCATCGCCTCAGCCAACTCACCGGTCAGCAGGAACGGCGCCAATTCTCGCCATAACGAAGCCGGCATCGCTTGTAGCTGGTAATCGGTCATCAGCCCTTCGAACTCGCACAGCGCTTCCAGCGGATCACTGGCATCGTCGAGATTCGCCCGCGCCTCGCGCATGGCTTGCTCGTCGGGTTGCTTGAGCAAGGCCAGCAGAATCTCCTGCTTGCCGCCGAAATAGTTGACCACGGTGGGGGCGGAAACCCCCGCCTGCACGGCGATCTGGTCCAGCGTGGTAGCCGCAAAACCGTTGCGCTTGAACAACTCGAGCGCCGCCTCGGCAATCACCTGCCGGCGCTGTTCCTTCTGCCGTTCTCTGAGTCCGCTCATGTTGCCTCTGATGATCCTTGCCAATGGCCCTCAGCCTACGGAGATCTTTTTTCACCGACAAATATTTTCTTTACAAAAATATTTTTAGATGACAAAACTTTCTCCGTGCAGCGCTGCAACGAGCTCACTCACTTGCCCTTTGCTCTGGAGATCCGCCATGTCCGCCGAACTCGATTCGACCCGCAGTACCCGCGATTACCAAGCCTCTGACGCCGCTCACCACATCCACGCGTTCGTTGATCAGAAGGCGCTCAACGAGGAAGGTCCGCGGGTGATGGTCAGCGGTGATCGGCTGGCGTTGAGGGATAACGACGGCAATCGTTACCTGGATGGCATGTCCGGCCTGTGGTGCACCAACCTCGGCTACGGGCGCAAGGATCTCGCGGCCGCCGCGACCGCACAGCTGGAACAACTGCCCTACTACAACATGTTCTTCCACACCACTCACCCCGCGGTGATCGAGCTGTCCGAACTGCTCTTCAGTCTGTTGCCCAAGCACTACAGCCACGCGATCTATACCAACTCCGGCTCCGAAGCCAACGAAGTGCTGATCCGCACCGTGCGCAAGTTCTGGCAGGTGATGGGCCAGCCCGAGAAGAAAATCATGATCGGCCGCTGGAACGGCTACCACGGCTCGACCCTGGCCGCGACGGCGTTGGGCGGGATGAAATTCATGCATGAGATGGGCGGGACCATTCCCGATGTCGCGCACATTGATGAGCCGTACTGGTTCGCCCATGAAGGTAATCTCAGCCCGGAAGCATTCGGCCTGCAAGCGGCGCGGCAACTGGAAGACAAGATTCTTGAGCTAGGCGCCGACAAGGTCGCCGCGTTCGTCGCAGAACCGTTTCAGGGTGCGGGTGGGATGATCATTCCGCCGGCGACGTACTGGCCGGAAATCCAGCGTATTTGCCGTAAATACGATGTGTTGTTGTGTGCGGATGAAGTGATTGGTGGTTTTGGTCGCACCGGTGAATGGTTCGCCCATCAGGCATTTGGTTTTGAGCCCGACACATTATCGATCGCCAAAGGCCTGACCTCGGGTTACATCCCTATGGGTGGATTGATTCTGTCGCGGCGCATGGCAGAAGCACTGGTCGAGAAAGGTGGCGTGTTTGCCCACGGCCTGACCTATTCCGGGCACCCGGTCGCGGCCGCGGTGGCGATTGCCAACCTCAAGGCGTTGCGTGATGAAGGTGTGGTCACCCAGGTGAAAACCGACACCGGGCCGTATCTGCAGAATTGCCTGCGCGAAGTGTTTGGCAATCACCCTTTGGTGGGTGAAATTCAGGGCGTCGGGCTGGTGGCGGCGTTGCAGTTTGCTGAGGACAAGTCCAGCCGCAAGCGTTTTGCCAATGAAAACGACATCGCCTGGCGTTGCCGCACGATTGGCTTTGAGGAGGGATTGATCATTCGCTCGACATTGGGACGGATGATCATGGCCCCTGCGCTGGTCGCCACGCGCACGGAGCTGGATGAGTTGATCGACAAGACGCGGATTGCGGTGGATCGGACGGCGCGGGAGTACGGGGTGCTGTGATCGACTGCGGTCATACCTGCCGTCTGTGAACACCATAAAATCCCTGTGGGAGCTGGCTTGCCAGCGATGGCGATAGTTCAGACACATCATTATCGAATGGGCTGGCCCCATCGCTGGCAAGCCAGCTCCCACAGGGAATGGTGTAAGCCTGAAAGGGAAAATCGGTTGGAGATCAATCCCGCCGATTACTCCGCGCGCCGCTTGGTGTTAAATAGGCGCCAGTCTTAACCTTGTCGCTTATAGCTGTGCAACGAGAACCGATATGAACACCCACTCCAGGAAAAACACCCAAATTCAAACAGCGGTGAGCGCATGATCGAAGTCACCGAAGTTTCCATTGCCCAACTGCGCGCCGCGCTCGAGTCCGGCCAGACCACCGCTGTCGAACTGGTACAGGCATATCTCGCACGCATCGATGCCTACGATGGCGCCGACACCCCAACGGCGCTGAATGCCGTGGTCGTGCGCAACCCTGAAGCGTTGAACGAAGCCCGGGCGTCCGATGCCCGTCGTGCCGAAGGCAAAACCCTCGGCCCGCTCGACGGCATTCCCTACACCGCCAAAGACAGCTATCTGGTCAAAGGCCTCACTGCAGCGTCCGGCAGCCCGGCCTTCGCCGATCTGGTCGCTTATCGCGACGCCTTCACCATTGAACGTCTGCGCGCGGCCGGGGCGATTTGCCTGGGCAAAACCAACATGCCGCCGATGGCCAATGGCGGCATGCAACGTGGCGTCTACGGTCGCGCCGAAAGTCCTTACAACGCCAATTACCTCACCGCGCCGTTTGCCTCCGGTTCGTCGAACGGTGCCGGTACCGCCACTGCCGCGAGTTTTGCCGCGTTTGGTCTGGCTGAAGAAACCTGGTCGAGCGGGCGTGGCCCAGCGTCGAACAACGGCTTGTGCGCCTACACCCCGTCGCGCGGGGTGATTTCGGTGCGCGGCAACTGGCCGTTGACGCCGACCATGGACGTCGTCGTGCCTTACGCACGCACCATGGCCGACCTGCTCGAAGTCCTCGACATCGTCGTCGCCGAAGACCCGGACACCCGTGGCGACCTCTGGCGTCTGCAACCGTGGGTGCCGATCCCGAGCGTCAGCGAAGTGCGCCCCGCCGCCTACGCCGATCTGGCCGCCGACGCTAAAGCGCTGGCCGGCAAGCGTTTCGCCGTGCCGCGCATGTTTATCAATGCCGACCCTGAGGCTGGCACCAGCGAAGCCCCGGGCATCGGAGGCCCGACCGGCCAGCGCATCAACACCCGCGCCTCGGTGATCGACTTGTGGAAGCAAGCGCGCCAAGCCCTCGAAGCAGCCGGTGCCGAAGTCATCGAAACCGATTTCCCGCTGGTCTCCAACTGCGAAGGCGATCGCCCCGGCGCGCCAACCGTGTTCACTCGGGGGCTGGTCTCCAAAGAGTTCCTTCACCATGAGCTGTGGGACCTGACCGCGTGGGCGTTCGACGACTTCCTGCAAGCCAACGGCGATCCGAAACTCAATCGTCTGGTCGACGTCGACGGGCCGAAAATCTTCCCGCACGACCCGGGCACCCTGCCCAACCGTGAAGGCGATCTGGCTGCCGGCATGGATGAGTACGTGCGCATGGCCGAGCGCGGCATCATCCCGTGGAATGAAATCAGCACCGTGCCTGACGGCCTGCGCGGCCTGGAGCAAACCCGACGCATCGACCTCGAAGACTGGATGGACACGCTTGGCCTCGACGCCGTGCTGTTCCCGACTGTTGCCGACGTCGGCCCGGCGGACGCGGACGTCAACCCGGAGTCGGCTGACATCGCCTGGAGCAATGGCATTTGGGTGGCCAACGGCAACCTGGCGATCCGTCATCTCGGCGTGCCGACCGTCACCGTGCCGATGGGCGTGATGGCCGACATCGGCATGCCGGTGGGCTTAACCTTCGCCGGCCGCGCCTACGACGACTCGAACCTGCTGCGTTTCGCCGCCGCGTTTGAATCGACCGGCAGCAAACGCCAGATCCCGCCACGCACGCCGCCGCTGGCGTAAACGCGGTTAAAACTGTAGGAGTGAGCCTGCTCGCGATAGCGATGTGTCAGCTTGGATAAACTTGGCTGACACACTGCCATCGCTGGCAAGCCAGCTCCCACAGATTTCCGCTCCCGCCACAAAACCCTCATTCAACCCAAAACCCTGTAGGAGTGAGCCTGCTCGCGATAGCGGTCTGTCAGTTAAATTTATCGAGACTGACACACCGCTATCGCGAGCAGGCTCACTCCTACAGGGGGTTGTGTGATGCCGTTCATTGAGCACATCCGCTCAATCCCCTGCCCTACATTCCCGCGATCATCCCAGCCATCTTAATTGCCGCTGGCCACCGACCATGATCGACCGCGCCTCTTCACGCCTCACCCTCCTCGCGCTGCTCTGCGGTCTGAACTCAACCGCCCAAGCCAGCGGCTTTTTCGACGATGCCAAAAGCGAAGTGCTCACCCGTAACTTCTACTTGAGCAACGACTATCGCTCCCCCTCACCGTCCGGAAAAAACTACAAACAGGAATGGGCTCAAGGTCTTATCGGCACTTTCTCATCCGGTTTCACCGCCGGAACGGTCGGTTTCGGCATCGATGCCCACGCCTTCGCCGGGCTGAAACTCGACGGTGGCAGAGGCCATTCCGGGACCGGTCTGCTGCCGGTCGACAGCGATGGCCGCAGCGAAAACGATTACTCCAGCGCAGGCGGTGCGCTCAAGCTGAAAGCCTCGCGCACCACCCTCGCCTTCGGTGAAATGACCGTGGAAACCCCGGTGTTCGACACCTCCGACAAACGCTTGCAACCGGAGTACGCCACAGGCTTCCTGCTCAACAGCGCCGAGTTCGACCACATCAACCTGATGGCCGGGCATTTCACCGCTTTCAAGAACCAGGACAGCTCCTCCGGCAGAGGCGACTTCTACGGCTATGGCGCCAATACCGAGGCCGGCGCGATCAGTTTTCTCGGCGCCGATCTGTTCACCGACAGCCCAGTGGGCGGCGCGCTGTATGCCTCCGACCTGAGCGACACCTGGCATCAGTACTACGGCAATCTGCACTTCAAGCAGTCCGGGGTGCTGCTCGACGCCAACCTCTACCACACCCGCGACACCGGCCGAGCGCTGGCCGGCGCCATCGACAACACCGCGTTCAGCCTCTCCGGCAAATACGCCTTCGGCCCGCACGCGGTGATGCTCGGCTGGCAAAAGATCAATGGCGACACACCGTTCGATTTCGTCGGCGGCGACTCGATCTACCTCGCCAACTCGATCAAATACGCCGATTTCAACGGCGCCAACGAACGCTCCTGGCAAGCGCGCTACGACCTCGACCTCGGCGCCTTCGGCATCCCCGGCCTGAAGTTCATGACCCGCTATGTTTCCGGTAGCCACATCGACGGCACCCACGCGCCCAAGGGTGGCGCGTACAACCCGTTCGATCCTGACAGCGGCAGTTACCAGCCGCAGCAAGGTGACGGCGGCAAACACTGGGAGCGCGATATCGATTTGAAATACGTCGTGCAATCGGGCGCGGCGAAGGATCTGTCGGTGCAGGTGTCGCATGTTTCACACCGGGCCAACGAGGCGCAGGCCGGTGATGACATTGACCGTATCTACGTGGTGATCCAGTACCCACTGGGTTTCTAACCCACCGCCCATCCCGAATTGAAACACTCCTACAGGTTTCTGCGTCGATCACCAGGCTGTGTTTACACCGCCGAACCTGTGGGAGCGAGCCCGCTCGCGAAGGGGCCAGTGAAATCAGCGCAAATCGCCTTTTAAACTCAGGTGTTTAAAAGACACCTTCAGACACGCCTTTCAGGCTACAAATTCTTGCGCCATTACCTACAGCTACGCCAGAATCCGCCGGCTTGTGCGCCTTGGGGGCGGGTTCTATTGTGGTGCGGTCGCTGACAAATCTGCGATCGGGTTTCGCAGCCCGGATCAATCAAGGCGCACAGCGCTCCAGTGCATTGCCATCAAGATTAATGGCAATGATGCTTCATGGCGGCTGTGCGCGGGATACCTTCGGGTATGCCGGGTTCCTTGATTCCCGGTCTGCGAACCTGCGTACAGCTGCCACCTCTCTTCGTTTCGCAGCGAAATGTGGCGGCTCCAGCAATCAATGAGCTTCACCATGATAAAACCAACACCCAACCCACCCGAAACAGACCTCGCGTCCCCCTACGAATCCCTCGATTCCAAAAAACTCAACGACGCCGCCGAACGCGCCCTCGATCACTATCTCTGCCCACCTGGCTCCACCCCACCACCACGTAAAACCCGCCGGATGTACGCCGTTAACGCAGATTTCAAAAACGAGGAGTTGCTGGCCGACGCCAGCGAAACACTCGCCTCCGCCAGAACCATCGCTCATGACTTCGCCCATCTCATCCCCGCGTCGCAGCGCAGGACGCTGCTGGGGATCGCGCAATTGATCATGCTCGGCGAACTCGCGGTGAATCGGGTGATGGATAATCTGGAATTGCCGAATTAGTTCGGGTACAGATCGTTCCCACGCTCTGGGTGGGAATGCCTCAACGGACGCTCCGCGTTCGGCTCTGGATGGGACGCAGAGCGTTCCGGGCTACATTCCCACGCAGAGCGTGGGAACGATCAACACCGGCAAGATCAAAAGATCGCAGCCTTCGGCAGCTCCTACATAGATCGGTGTCGGAGCTGCCGAAGGCTGCGATCTTTTGCTTTTGGCAAACTGGCGGAACGCGTTATCAGGTATCAGGGACAAACCCCGTTTGCCCCCAGACCTTTGCCCGACTTTTCGTCTTTTAAACTTCAGTGTTTAAAAGACACCTCCAGACACGCCTTCAAGGCTACAAATTCTTGCGCCATTGCCTACAGCTACGCCAGAATCCGCCGGCTTGTGCGCCTTGGGGGCGGGTTCTATTGTGGTGCGGTCGCTGACGAATCAGCGATCGGGTTTAGCAGCTCGGCAAATTTCAAGGCACGCGAGTATCGCCATTACGTTATGGCGGCTTTGCGTGGGGCACTTCGGTGCGCCGGGATCCTTGAGCCTGGTCTGCTAACCCGCGTACAGCCGCCACCCTATCCGTTTAGCAGCGATGGAATGACGGCTCCACATCTCAAGGAGCTTCACCATGATAAAACCAACACCCAACCCGCCCGAAACTGACCTCGCTTCCCCCTACGAATCCCTCGATTCAAGAAAGCTCAAAGACGCCGCCGAACGCGCGCTCGATCACTACCTCTGCCCACCCGGTTCCACCCCGCCGCCACGGAAAACCCGCCGGATGTACGCCGTGACCGCCGACTTCAAAAACGAAGAACTGCTGGCCGATGCCAGCGAAACACTCGCCTCAGCCAGAACCATCGCCCATGACTTCGCCCGCCTCATACACGCGTCGCAACGACGGACGCTGTTGGGGATTGCGCAATTGATCATGCTCGGTGAGCTGGCGGTGAATCGGGTGATGGATAATCTGGAGTTGCCGCAGTAGCGGGGATACAGATCGTTCCCACGCTCTGCGTGGGAATGCCTCAACGGACGCTCCGCGTTCGGCTCTGGATGGGACGCAGAGCGTCCCGGGCTGCATTCCCACGCGGAGCGTGGGAACGATCAATCTACGGCAGCCGTTCTTTGGCTTGTTGGAAACTGGCGGAAGGCAGCCGGAGTCGAACCTGCCCGGGAACGGATGCCGTCCCCAACCGGGTTTGAAGCCCGGCCGCGCCACCGGGCGCGATTGCCTTCCTTGAACTCATTGCGCGTCGGCGTTGGCCAGCGCGTTGTCGGGGCGGATCTGGCGGGATTCGCCGAGGCGTCGGGTCAGGCCGACGCGGTCGAAATATTCGAGGTACTGAATACAGCGTTTGCGTCCCAAGCCTAGCGCATCGCGGAAGGTTGTCACCTGGATCTGCGGATTTTCCTTGGCCAGTTTTAACAACACGTCGGCCATTTGGCGCAGTTGCGCGTCACTCAAGAACAGGTCGCGCACGACTTGATGCATCAAACCCAAACGCGCCAGTTTGCGTAGCAGCAGACGTACGACGGCATCGTCCTGACCGAGCATTTTCGCGATGTCGCGCACCCACGGCGGGTCGAATTTGGCGTTTTCAAACAGCGGTTGCAGTTGTTGCCAGAGGGTTTCGTCTTCGGCGTTCAGGCGCACCTGATGCTCAGGCAGGTGCAGCCATGGGCCGCTCGTTTGGATCGATCCGGCCGCCAGCAATTCATCCAGCAAACTTACAAACGTCGAACGCTCCAGCGCCAGACCGCTGAAGCGGCGCAGGCGATCGCGGTCGGGGCCCATCTGGTCGGGCTCCTGTTCATGAAACTGTGTGAGTTGTTCCAGCAGGGTGAATTTCAACTGCGCCCAGCGTTGCACGTTGAACAGCACCGGGCCTTGGCGGGTGTCGATCAGGCGGACGTTTTCCGCTAACGACCACGACGCGCGCGAGCGATTGAACTGGCGCTCCAGCCTTTGCGGATCGAGGCCGCCGGCGCTGTAGTTGAGCAGCACGGGCAAGACGTGTTCGAGTTCGCCGCCGGAGGCCAAGGTGCGTAGTTGCTCCAGACGTTCAGGGCTGCGCCGTTGTCGCGCCGGGGCGAACGGGTCGAGGACCTGGCCGCCGCCCAAGGTGCGTTGCGCGCTCTGGTCGCGCAGGATCAGGCGATCGCCCTTCACCGCATGCACCGGCGCATTGATCAGCAGTTGCGCGAACATGCGCTCGCCGGGACTCAGCCGCGGGCCTTCAAGTAAAGCCACCCTAGCGATGACGTCCTGCGTACCGAGGTGCACATGTACCGGGTGAAAGTGTTCGAACGTGCGATCGCTGGGCAGCAGTTTAAAGTCGAAGTCGACCCGTTGTGTTGGCGCGTGCAGCCATTCGCTGAGCAGCCACTGGCCGCGATGGATCTGCGCAAGTTCGAGGCGTTCGCCGGTCAGGTTCAACGCCACCCGCTGGCCGGCAACAGCAAGTTCGGCGGGTTGATTCTGTGCATGCAAGCCGCGAACCCTGACCGATTTTCCGGATGGCCCGAGGGTGAGCTTGTCGCCGACGGCAACTGTGCCCGACAACGCCGTCCCGGTAACCACAATCCCCGCACCGGCGACGCTGAACGCGCGGTCGATGGCCAGGCGAAAACCACCTTCGCGGCTGCGCTCCAGTACTTCACGTTGCGTCTGCAATAACGTCTCGCGCAGTTCATCAACGCCCTGCCCGGTCACGCTCGACACAAGCACGATCGGCGCTTCAGCAAATGGCCCGGCCTCAAGCAAATCCAGCACCTGCCGCTGAACCTCCTCCACCCTGCCCGCCTCGACCCGGTCGCATTTGCTGATCGCCACCACGGCGCGCGGGATGCCGAGCAATTCGACAATTGCCAGATGCTCGCGGGTCTGCGGCATCACGCCGTCATCTGCGGCGATCACCAGCAAGACCAGATCGATGCCCTGCGCACCGGCGAGCATGTTGTGGGTGAATTTCTCGTGGCCGGGCACGTCGATAAACCCGGTCAGCCCCGCGCCGGGTTCCAGTTCAGCGTAGAGATAACCGAGGTCGATGGTCATGCCGCGCGCGCGTTCCTGCGGGCGGCGGTCACCGGTTTGCCCGGTCAGCGCTTGTAGCAGCGACGTCTTGCCGTGGTCGATGTGCCCCGCCGTGCCGACGATCACGACTCGACCTGCAACTGCGGCAATTGCGCGAGCCACGCTGGTTCATCGTCGAGCTGACGCAGATCCAGCCACAGGGCATCGTCGTCAATCCGCCCAAGCACGGGGATCGGCAAGGCGCGCAACGCCGCTTCCAGATTCAGCAGGCAACGCCCGCGCAAACGCTTGGAGACTTGCGGGCGCATACACAATGCCGCACTCGGTAAACGCGCCACCGGTTGGCTACCGCTGCCGATCATGCCCAAGGCCTCGACTGCGCTAACCTGCCAAACCGACCCCAAGATTTCAGCCATCAAGGGCTGCAAGCGTGAGGCCTGCGCAAAGATATCTGCCTGCGGCCGGGTGAGCAGACGCAAGCTCGGCAGACGCTCAGCGAGGCGATCGGGATCGCGATACAAACCCAGCACCGCCTCCAGCGCCGCCAAGGTCAACTTGTCCACGCGCAAAGCGCGTTTCAACGGGTTCTTCTTGATCTTCGCAATCAGTTCTTTGCGCCCAACGATCAACCCTGCCTGCGGGCCGCCAAGCAACTTGTCACCGCTGAAGGTGACGATGTCCGCGCCATCCAGCAGCGCCTGCCGCACAGTCGGTTCCGCCGGCAATCCCCAACGGGTCAAATCCAACAGGCTGCCGCTGCCCAGATCTTCCAGCAACGGCAAACCATGCCGATGGGCCAACTCGGCCAATTCCGCAGTCGGCACGCGAGCGGTAAACCCTTCGATGCTGTAATTGCTCGCGTGCACACGCATGATCAAACCGCTGCGCGGGTTGATCGCCGCTTCATAGTCGCGGGCATGGGTGCGATTGGTCGTGCCGACCTCATGCAGGCGCACGCCGGCGCGGGCCATGATGTCGGGGATGCGGAAGGCGCCGCCGATCTCGATCAGCTCGCCACGGGAAATAATGCCTTCCTTACGCGCGCCTAGACTGTTGAGTGTCAGCAGCACGGCGGCGGCGTTGTTATTGACCACGGTGACGGCCTCGGCACCGGTCAGTTCGCGGATCAGGCCTTCAATCAAATCATCACGATCACCGCGCTTACCGCTGGCCAGATCGAATTCCAGATTGAGCGGATAACGCGCGGCCATTTGCACCGCGTCGATGGCTTCTTCGGGCAACAAGGCGCGACCAAGGTTGGTGTGCAGCACCGTGCCGGTGAGGTTGAAGACCCGGCGCACGTGGCTGCGTTGTTGCTGGAGCAGGCGTTCACTGACGCGGCCAGCGAGCACTTCAGGGCTGATTTCGACGGCTGACAATTGCCCGTTCAACACACCGGGGCGCAGTTCATCGAGCAACTGGCGCAAACCCGCCAGCAGTGATTCACGCCCATGACGCTCAAGCAAAGGCACACAGGCCGGATGACGCAACACACCATCAATGGAAGGTAACCGCAGGGACATCAGTCACTCCTGGAGACAGTTCACTGCGCCCCGCAGTGAAAAACAAGAGTGTAGACCTTGAGGTCATTCGTCTCCCGGTGCGAGCAACAGATTCGGTGCCAGCCGCTGAAAACCATCCTGAGCCAGACGCATATCGAGCAGCAAACTGCCGAGATCCGCCGACAACGCCTCGGCATCGGCATCGTTCTCCAGATACACCAGTTTCAGATAGCTGTTGCAGCCCGGACAGACTTCCGCCCTAAGCGGCGCCTGATTGGCAGCATGGCGATCGTCCTCAAGGCTCAGATAATCCAGACCCTTGCTCGACTCGCAATACACGCACTTGACCCGCACCACATGCCATTCGCAGGCGCACAGCGAGCAGACCAGATAACGCAAACCGTTGTGTTTGCCGCGATGGCGGATCACCCCGGCCATCGCCGGTGAACCGCACGCCGGGCATTGGCTGAGGCTGTCGCCGGGTTTCAGTTGCAGATTCGCCGCGCTGAGCAGCCAGTGACTCCAGGCCACTTGCAGCGCTGCGCCAAGAAACGGCACCAGTTGCGCCGGCACCATTGAGTATTGGCCACTGACCAACGCCACGGCCCATGCACGTAACTGACCGGGACTGGCGACCCGCAACGTTGTCACCGCCTCAATGACGGCGGGCTGTTCATCAGGTTCATAACGCTGCAGCAAAGCTTCGAGATAAGCCTGCCAGCCCTCTTCGCGCACCAAGCTATCAGCCGCGAACGGCGGCAAACCATGCTGCTGACAAGCCTCGATCCGCTGCTGATCAAACGGCGCCGTCAGCGGCGGATCATCAAACACCTGCTGCTGAACCCGGCACAACCCGGCAATCAGTCGCAGGTACTCTGCCAGCGCATGCCCCTCGGCCAGTTGTTCCAGTCGATCAGCCCGCAGAGCAAACAGGTTCGAAGGCGGCAGATGCAGAAACGGCGGCGAACTCGCCGCCGCTTCGATTTCCCCAGGTTCAAGAATGGTTGGCAAAAGTCAGCCCTTTTTGGTGATCGGTCGCTCCGGCACGTCCGGTTGACGCTCATCGCGGGTGATCTCGCGATACCAGAGTTCATGGTGTTTCTTCGCCCAGGCGCGGCTGACCCAGCCGTGCATCATCGCGTCCACCGAACCCTTGATCCACAGCCCGGCGTAGATGTGAATGATGATGCTCAGCACCAGAATGAACCCGGCCAGCGCATGCAGCAGCATTGCCCAGCGAATCACGGTAATGCCGAAATACGCACTGAACCAGGCGCGCCAGATCACCAGTCCGGTGAACAGCAAACCCAGCATGCACAGGAGTAAAGTCCAGAACAGCAACTTCTGCCCGGCGTTGTATTTGCCTACCGGTGGCACGCTTTCTTCGTCATTGACCAGCACGCGATCAATGCGGCGCATCCACTTGCCGTCGTTGCTGATAAAGAAGTTCGCGCGCCAGAAACTCAGCACCAGACCGAGGAAAAACACGAACATGGCGATGCCCATGTACGGATGCAGAATCCGCGTCCACGGCCCGCCGCCAAACAGGTTGCTCAGCCAGAACAACGACGGATGAAACAACGCCAGACCCGACAGCCCGGCCATGAAAAACAGGATCGCCACCAGCCAGTGATTAGTGCGCTGGTTGGCGGTGTAACGCAGGATCGTCTTGTTGCTCATGGCCGGTCCTCCCCGCGTGGATCGAAGGTGTGCACCGCCGGATCGACGACATGCACCGAGGTGTCGGGCGGCGTCGGATGTTCATCTTCTTCGACGCGATTCGGGCCGATGCGCACGTAATGGAAGAACCCGGCCAGCACCGCCGCACCCATGGCCAGCAGGCCCAGCGGTTTACTGATGCCTTTCCACAGGCCCACCAACGGACTGATTGCCGGATCTTGCGGTAAACCAGCATAGATTTTCGGCGTGTCGGCGTGGTGCAGCACGTACATCACGTGCGTGCCGCCAACGCCTGCCGGGTCATACAGACCGGCGTTTTCAAAGCCTCGGCTTTTAAGGTCGACGATGCGCTCGGCGGCGTGTTCCTTCATGTCTTCCTTGGTGCCGAAGACGATGGCGCCGGTCGGGCAGGTTTTCACACAGGCCGGTTCCAGCCCTACCGCCACGCGATCCGAACACAAGGTGCACTTGTAGGCCTTGTGATCCTTCTGCGAAATGCGCGGAATGTTGAACGGGCAACCGGTGATGCAATAGCCACAACCGATGCAGTGATCCTGATCGAAATCGACGATGCCGTTGGCGTGCTTGATGATCGCACCGGGACTCGGGCACGCCGCCAGACAACCCGGCTCGGCGCAGTGCATGCAGCCGTCCTTGCGGATCAGCCATTCGAGGTTGCCGGCGTCGGTTTCGTGCTCGGTAAAGCGCATCAACGTCCAGGTTTCCGCGCTCAGGTCTTGCGGGTTGTCGTAGGTGCCGTGGTTGTGGCCGACCTCGTCGCGCAGTTCGTTCCATTCCGAGCAGGCGACCTGGCAGGCTTTGCAGCCGATGCATTTGGTGGTGTCGATCAGCTTCGCCACCGCTTCCTGATTCCTCACCGACGGCGGCACCGTGGTGGTGGCCGAGCGGGCAATGATGTCTTGGCTGGCCATTTATAGTTTCTCCACGTTGACCAGGAATGACTTGGATTCCGGGGTCTGGGTATTGCCATCGCCGAGGAACGGCACCAGGGTGTTGGTCAGGTAACCGTGGCGCGTCAGGCCGGTGAACCCCCAATGCAGCGGGATGCCGATCTGGTGCACGACCTGGCCGTTGACCTGCAGCGGCCGGATCCTTTTCGTCACCACTGCCACCGCTTCGATAAAGCCGCGCTTGCAACTGACCCGTACGCGATCACCGGCGGCAATGCCCTTCTCTTTCGCCAGCACTTCGCCGATTTCGACGAACTGCTCAGGCTGGACAATCGCGTTCAACTTGCAATGCTTGCTCCAGAAGTGGAAATGCTCGGTGAGCCGGTAACTGGTGCCGGCGTACGGGAAGTCCTTGGCCTCGCCGAGGGTTTCCCAGACCGAATCGAAGATCCGCGCCGCCGGGTTGCTGGTGGCTTTCTTGTTTTGCGGGTGCAACGGGTTGATGCCGATCGGCGTTTCGAACGGCTCGTAGTGCTCAGGGAATGGCCCTTCGTTCATCTTGTCGACGGCGAAGAACCGCGCCACGCCCTCGGGGTTCATGATGAACGGGTTCATCCCGGCTTCCGGCGGCACATCAGCCTTGTAGTCCGGCACGTCGGTGCCGCCCCAGGCCTTGCCGTTCCACCACACCAGACGTTTTTTCGGGTCCCACGGTTTGCCGGCGACGTCCGCCGAAGCGCGGTTGTAGAGGATCCGCCGGTTGGCCGGCCAGGCCCACGCCCACCCGAGATGCTGATGCATGCCGTACGGATCGGCGTTGTCGCGGCGGGCCATCTGGTTACCGGCCTCGGTCCAGCTGCCGGCGAAGATCCAGCAACCAGACGCGGTGCTGCCGTCATCCTTGAGCAAGCCGAAACCTGCCAGTTGCGAGCCGGCCTTGACCGCGACGCCGGTGGCATCGGTGAAATCGGCCACGGCACTGCCGTTGATTTCCTTGGCCAACTCTTCCGGCGAAGGCTCGTCGGGGATCTTGTACGGCCACGTCAGTTTCAGCAGCGGATCAGGGAATTTGCCGCCCTCGGCCTGATAGCGCTTGCGCAGGCGCAGGAACAGCTCGCTCATGATGCGAATGTCGGTCTGCGCTTCGCCCGGGCCATCGGCGCCTTTCCAGTGCCATTGCAGCCAGCGACTGCTGTTGACCAGTGAGCCGTCCTCTTCGGCAAAACAGGTGGTGGGCAGGCGAATGACTTCGGTCTGGATCTCGGCAGTTTTCACGTCGTTGTACGGCCCGACGTTGTGCCAGAACTCCGAGGTTTCGGTAGCGAGCGGGTCCATCACCACCAGCCATTTCAGCTTGGCCAAGGCGCCCATCACGCGGTTCTTGTCCGGCAGCGCGGCGATCGGGTTGAAGCCCTGGCAGAAGTAGCCGTTGACCTTGCCCTGGCTCATCAGGTCGAACATCTTCAGGACGTCGTAGTTGGGGATGTCGAGCTTCGGCAAATGGTCGTAGCACCAATTGTTCTCGGCAGTGGCGTTTGCGCCGTACCACGACTTCATCAGGCTGACGTGGAATTTGCTGTAGTTCTGCCAATAGGACAATTGCCCCGGCCGCAGCGGGACTTGCGTGCGTTTGTGGATGAACTGGGCGTAATCCTGCTCGGTGTCGCTGCCCAGGGTCAGGTAGCCCGGTAGCGCATTGGAGAGCAAGCCAAGGTCGGTCAGGCCCTGAATGTTCGAGTGACCGCGCAAGGCGTTGACGCCGCCACCGGGCATGCCGACGTTGCCCAGTAGCAATTGCACCATCGCCGCGCTGCGAATGATCTGCGCGCCGATCGAGTGCTGCGTCCAGCCGAGGGCGTAGAGAATCGTCATGGTCTTGCCCGGTGTCGAGCAGGTGGCGATCTCTTCCCAGATTTTCTGCATGGCATCGACCGGCATGCCGCAGATCTGGCTGGCGAGGTCGATGGTGTAGCGGCTGTAATGCTGCTTCATCAGTTGATAGACGCAGCGCGGGTCTTGCAGGGTCGGGTCGACTCTGACGAAACCGTCGTCGCCCATCTCGTAACCCCAGCCGGATTTGTCGGTGTAGCTGCGTTTCTTCGCGTCGTAGCCGCTGAAAATCCCGTCTTCGAAGCCGTAGCCTGCTCTGACGATGAACGACATGTCGGTGTAGTTGCGCACGTATTCGTGCTGGATCTTGTCCTCGGTCAGCAGGTAATTGATCAACCCGCCCATGAAGGCGATGTCGGTGCCGGTGCGGATCGGCGCGTAATAGTCGGCCACGGACGCGGTCCGGGTAAAACGCGGATCAACCACGATCAGCCGCGCAGCGTTGTGCGCCTTGGCCTCGGTCACCCATTTGAAGCCGCACGGATGCGCTTCTGCAGCGTTGCCGCCCATCACCAGGATCAGATTCGCGTTGGCGATATCGGTCCAGGTATTGGTCATGGCACCACGGCCGTACGTCGGGGCAAGACTTGCCACCGTCGGGCCGTGTCAGACACGCGCCTGGTTATCGAACCCCAGCATGCCAAGACTGCGAATCACCTTCTGGGTGATGTAGCCGGCTTCGTTGGACGCCGCCGATGCGGCGAGAAACCCTGTGCTCAGCCAGCGATTCACCGTTTGCCCGTTGGCATTCTTCTCGATGAAATTGGCATCGCGGTCGGCTTTCATCAGGTCGACGATGCGATCAAGCGCTTCGTCCCAACTGATTCGCGTCCATTCACTGCTGCCGGGCTTGCGTGTTTGCGGGTAGAGCAAACGGCCGGGGCTGTGAATGAAGTCGAGAAGGCCTGCGCCTTTCGGGCAGAGGGTGCCGCGATTGACCGGGTGGTCGGCGTCGCCCTCAATGTGAATGATGCTTTGCGCGACATTCTTCGCGGCATCGCCCTGGCTGTACATGATCAACCCGCAACCGACCGAGCAATACGGGCAGGTGTTGCGGGTTTCATGGGTGTGGGCAAGCTTGAAGTGGCGCACCTGCTCGGCGAAGGCTGGCGTCGGGGCCATGCCCAACGCGCCCAGGCTAGAGCCTGCAAGGCCGATACCGGCGACCTTGAAGAACTGACGACGGCTGAGATCCATCGTGCACTCCTGATCAGGTGGAACCCGGTACTGGTGCCGGGTTTTATCTGGACAATCACGGTTGCGGCAAACGTCTGCCGACTTTTTCACTGTAGACAATGACCACACGATCTGTGTGAAAACCGACCGTCGGCCGTTTGTCGGCACTCCTACTAACAACCGCAAACCCTGTGGGAGCTGGCTTGCCAGCGATGACGTCGGCTCCTCCAACAATGATGGTGACTGACCCACCGCTATCGCTGGCAAGCCAGCTCCCACAGGGTTTGAGTGTGTTTCCAAAGGGACAAGGGTTTATCATGCCCCGCAGGACCATTCCGCCTTCACGAGACCGCGCATGACTTTCGATTTTGATCAGGTATTCGACCGCCACAACACCGGCAGCACCAAGTGGAGCCGCTATTCGGCCGACGTGTTGCCGATGTGGGTCGCTGATATGGATTTCGCCGCGCCGCCGGTGGTGATCGAGGCGCTGCAACAACGCTTGCTGCATCCGCTGGTGGGTTACAGCGTGGCGCAGGACAACCTGCGTGAAGCCATCGTCGCCGACCTCTGGAACAAGTTTTCCTGGAAGGTCAAACCGCAGGAGCTGATTTTCCTGCCGGGCGTCGAGTCGGGCTTCAACATGGCTTTGAAAGCGCTGGTGCAGCCACAGCAGAACGTCGTGGTGCAAGTGCCCAACTACCCGCCACTGCGCCATGCGCCGGGGAATTGGGGGTTGAACAAGGTTGAACTGGAGTTCGTCGCGCAGGCTGACGGCACTTACTTGACACCCTTGGACGTATTGCGTGAATCGCTGAACGGCGGTGGCGCGCTGTTGCTCAGCAACCCGCACAACCCGATTGGCAAGGTGTTTGGCCGTGAAGAGCTGCAAGCGGTGGCGGACATTTGTACAGCGCAGGACGCGTGGATCATCTCCGACGAAATCCACGCCGAGCTGTGCTTCGACGGTCGCGTGCACATTCCGACCGCGTCGCTGAGCGCGGAGATCGCCGAGCGCACCATCACTCTGATGTCGGCGAGCAAGGCGTACAACATCGCCGGCCTCAAGACCTCGTTCATGATCATTCAGAACGCTGCCCTGCGCGAACGCGTCAATCACGCCCGTTGCGGCATGGTCGACAGCGTCAACCCGCTGGGCATGGAAGCCACCCGCGTGGCTTACAGCGAAGGCGGGCCGTGGCTGGCCGAGCTGAAAACCTACCTGCAAGCCAATCGCGACTGGCTGGTAGAAGCGGTGCGCAAGCGCTTGCCGGGCGTGACCATCAACGTTCCGCAGGGCACCTATCTGGCGTGGCTGGATTGCTCGGCGCTGGACCTGGACAACCCGCAGCAGTTCTTCCTTGAGCAGGGCAAGGTGGGCCTCAGCGCCGGTCTGGACTTCGGCGATCAACACCAGCAGTTCGTCCGTCTGAACTTCGGCTGCCCGCGTTCATTGCTGGAAGAAGGTATCGCCCGCATGGAGCGCGCCCTGACACAACGCCACACCTGAAACCACCACTAAACCCTGTGGGAACTGGCAAGCCAGCTCCCACAGGTTCTGTATCGAGTCTGAAGACCGGCGTAAATCCGATCGAACTCACGGCAAACGCACCGGGTCAACCACCCATACCTGCCTTGAGACCTCGGAGACCCGCGATGACCGACTATCCAAAACCACCCTTCCCCGCACAAGCCCAGACCGTTCCCGGTTCGCAACGCAAGATGGAACCCTATCCCGATTGCGGCGAGCAAAGCTATGTCGGCTCCGGACGACTAGCCGGCAAGATCGCTCTGATTACTGGCGCTGACAGCGGTATCGGCCGCGCCGTGGCCATTGCTTTCGCCCGTGAAGGCGCCGACGTTGCGGTCGCCTATCTGAATGAACACGAAGACGCCCAGGAAACCGTGCGCTGGGTCGAGCAGGCCGGGCGCCAGTGCCTGCTGTTGCCGGGCGATATCGCGCAAAAGGCCCATTGCCAGGCCTTGGTCGACAAGACCGTGGAACGCTTCGGCCGAATCGATGTGCTGGTCAACAACGCCGCGTTCCAGATGACCCACGAAACCTTCGAAGAAATCCCCGACGAGGAATGGGTGATGACCTTCGACGTCAACATCACTGCGATCTTCCGCTTGTGTCAGGCCGCGATAAAACACATGCGCGCCGGTTCGTCGATCATCAACACCAGCTCGATCAACTCGGACATGCCCAAACCCACCCTGCTCGCCTACGCCACCACCAAAGGCGCGATCGCCAATTTCACCGGCGGTCTGGCGCAGATGCTCGGGCCAAAGGAAATCCGCGTGAACTGCGTGGCACCGGGGCCAATCTGGACGCCGCTGATCGTCTCGACCATGCCCGATGAAGAAGTGCAGAACTTCGGCGGCAACACCCCGCTCGGCCGCCCCGGCCAACCGGTGGAAGTGGCGCCGATCTACGTGTTGCTGGCCTCGGACGAAGCCAGTTATATCACCGGCCAGCGCTATGGCGTGACCGGTGGTAAACCGATGTTGTGATGACGCCTTCGCCAACGCCTACAGTAAAACTGAAGGCCCATTGAACACGGTGCGATTGCCGTCACATCAAACATTTGAGGGCGGCAGATCATGAGTTTTATCGTGTGGGTCGCCGTACTCGGCGCCGTGCTGCTGACCCTGGCACTGACGTCGTCATACCTGCGCTGGATGCCGGTGACCACCTCGGCGGTTTGTTTGCTGCTGGGAATTGGCATTGGCCCCAGTGGCCTTGATCTGCTGAAACTATCCCTGGAAGACGCCTCGCTGTGGATGGAGCACCTGACAGAAGTCGCGGTGCTGTTTTCTCTGTTCGTCTGCGGCCTGAAATTGCGCCTGCCGCTGCGCGACAAGCGTTGGCGAATCGCCTTCGGCCTCGCCGGCCCCGTAATGGTGCTGACCATCGCCGGGGTGTGCCTGCTGCTGCATTTTGCTTTGCGCTTGCCGTGGGGGCCGTCGTTGTTGATCGGCGCGATGCTGGCGCCCACCGACCCGGTGCTGGCGGCGTTGGTGCAGGTCAATGATGCGCGGGATGTCGACAGCGTGCGTTTCGGCCTGTCGGGTGAGGCCGGGTTGAATGACGGGGTAGCCTTTCCGTTTGTGATTCTCGGCTTGTTGTTGATTCACGGTGATGGCTCTGCCGCCGAGTGGCAGGGCTGGGTCTTGCGCAGTTTGTTGTGGGCGGTGCCCGCAGGTCTGCTCACCGGTTACTGGATGGGCCGAGGTATCGGCCGCGTGACCCTGTCGCTGCGTATTCACAATGACGACAGCACGCTCAGCCCGAACGACTATCTAGCGTTGTCGTTGATTGCCCTGGCGTATGTCGTTGCCGAAGCGATTGGCGGCTATGGTTTTCTGTCGGTGTTCGCTGCCGGGTTGGGCCTGCGTCAGGTCGAAGTCAAATCCACCGGCGCCGGGCAACCGCCCGCCGAGCACTTGGTACAGCCGGTGGTCGGTCATCAGAACGTCGAACCGCAGCACGCGGTGCACGGCGACACCGAACGGCTGGAAAGCAGCCAGGTCGCCGCCGGGATCATGATGGGCGACATGCTGTCGTTCGGCAGTCTGGTCGAGCGCGCCATGGAAGTATTTCTGGTGACCCTGCTCGGCGTGGTGCTGGTGGCGCACTGGGACTGGCGGGCGTTGCTGGTGGGCGGCGTGCTGTTCTGCCTGATCCGCCCGGCCTGCGTCGCGCTGATGCCTTGGGGCGCACTGCTCAAAGGAAGGCAACGGCTGTTGATCGGCTGGTTTGGCATTCGCGGTATCGGCAGCCTGTTCTATCTGTTTTATGCCTTGAACCACGGGCTGACCGACACGGTGGCCAGCCTGTGTACCGATCTGACCTTGTCGGTGGTGGCGCTGAGCATCTTGCTCCATGGCATCAGCACGCAACCGATCCTCGCCCGTTACGAACAGCGCAAAAAACAAAAAAACTGATTTTTGATTTGCGAATTTATTCGGCGAATTGATCGAATTTTTTTCTATATAAAAATGGATCCCTGATTAATGGCCGGCAGTCACAAGCATAACCCCTCGCCGAATATGTCCGGCGGGGCCCGGCAGGTTCGGTTCCCCTGCGGCGCTACGCCTATGAAACGGAATCCTTGAAGATTAAGGTCACGGTCATGAAAGAATGCTCGACTCCTGCGCAAATCAAGGCTTGCAGAGCACTGGCTCTGGAACGCAATCGTCAATTGTTTGATAACGCCCACACCCTCAACCGCGCAGCCAATGCGCTGCTCGACGTGGCCGATCTGGACATTGAACAGTTTGAGCGATACCGCGCGCTGCGCAAGAAAGCCGATTCGATGTTTGAAGATGCCATCGACCATTTGTGCGTCTTGAACGAAGACTTCCCGCCGATCCCGATGTCCTCGCAGAACTCGTCGGCATTGCGTCGAGAGCTTGAAACTGTGGAATGAGCCAGAACAGCCCCTCACCCTAGCCCTCTCCCAAAGGGAGAGGGAACTGACCGAGGTGAATGGTCGAGGTACGCCGACCTGAGATACCGAGTCGAACGCAGATTCTGACCACGACATTGAGATACCGAGTCGAACGCAGATTTTGAGTACAACGAAGATCTGCTCCCTTCCCCCTCGCCCCCATTGGGGGCGGTCCGACGTTTCGGGAGGGTTGGGGTGAGGGGGATCGGTCTGAATAGCAGCACAAAATCCACGCGAATAAAAAAGCCCGGCGAAATAAACCGGGCTTTTCCCTACCTGCCAATCACCCGCCCGGATTGGTCACCTGAATAAACACCGCATAACTCCCCAGCAACACCCAGAACGTCGCAAAGATCCACGGCGTACGCACCGAAAACAGCAGCGACTTGCGATAGCCCTTGTGGCTCGACTCCATCTCGCTGAACAGCGGCGATTCGTCATACGCCAGGCCCATCAGCGGCTCGCTGTGCAGCAAGTGGCTCTGCTTGAAATGCCAGTGATCGATGATGTCGTACGCCGCGCGAATCCCCGGCCAGGCATTCAGCGAGCTGAGCAGCCCGAGCAGTGCCAGAAAGGGTGGCACCACCAGCGTGAACAACTTGCCCCACTCCGGGTTGAGGTTGGCCATGCACGAGGCAAAGGCAATCACCAGAAACGACTGCGCCGCCAGATAAGCGTCGGTACGGTTGGCGAGGATGCTGGTTTCGTACTGGATCTCCCGCCGATAGAAATCCAGCCGTTCCTTGGGTGAGCCAAACATCTTGGCGTCATGTTCGGTCAGGGTTTCTTCAGCGGTGGGCTCAGTCAGTATGCGAGACAAAAGATGCACGCTCCGGGGTGGGGAAAACGTTTAGAAGTCCCCGTTGGCGCCCAAGTTCAGACGGATTGACCGACGCCTTGTTTCATCGATTGGGCAATGATTGCCACCAGATTCATCTGCGTAAACGGCTTGGGCAATCGTGGCAGTTGCGCGGCAAAGCCTTCCAGACGTTCGGCGTAGCCGGTGGCCAGGATGATCGGCAGATCCGGTTTGAGCACGCGCACGGCATGGGCCAGTTGCGCGCCGCTCATTTTCGGCATGGCCATGTCGGTGATCATCAGGTCGATGACCTCGCCCTGATCGAACAACGCCAGCGCTTGCGCACCGGACGTCGCACTGACCACCCGATGGCCGAGGTCTTCGAGCAGTAGACTGGTGCTGTTCAATACCAGTGAGTCGTCATCCACCACCAGCACGCTGAGTCTTGGTACCACCACGGGCTCGGCGTGTGGCTGCAGCGAATTGCTGACGGTACCCTCGCCGGCCACCGGAATCCACAGTTCTGCCGTGGTGCCCTGGGCCTTTGCACTCTTGAGAATGAAACGGCCACCGAGTTGTTCCATGAAGCCGTGGACCATCGACAAGCCCAGCCCGGTGCCCTTGCCCAAGCCTTTAGTGGTGAAGAACGGATCTCTGGCCGACGCCAGCGTGTGATCATCCATGCCCTCCCCGGTATCGATTACGCTAAGGCAGACGTAACGCCCCGCAGGCAGGTCCGAATGCCCCAGTTCTAGCACCACTTGCGGTTCAGCGCTGATGCTCACCGTACCTCCATCGGGCATGGCGTCGCGGGCGTTGGTCGCCAGATTGAGCAAGGCCAATTCCAACTGATTGGTGTCCGCCAGCACCAGCTCGAGATCGTCGGGAAACCGCGTGTCGACACGGATACCCGGCCCGAGGGAGCTACGCAGCAAACCGCTGATGCCCTGAACCAATTGCGCGATATCGACCGACTCGGTCTTCAATTCCTGACGGCGGGCAAATGCCAGCATGCGCTGGGTCAGCGAGACGCCACGCAAGGCGCCTTGGGTGGCGTTTTCCAGCAGGCGGCTGATTTTCGCATCGTCGCCCACGCGCTTTTGCACGATCTCGAGGTTACCGAGAATCACCGTCAGCAGATTATTGAAGTCATGGGCGATGCCACCGCTGAGCTGACCGATGGCCTGCATCTTCTGCGCCTGGAACAGCGCTTCACGGGTTTTCTCCAGCGCCTGTTGCGCCTGGTGGGCTTCGGTGATGTCGCGGGTGATCTTGGCAAAACCGAGCAATGTGCCGGTGTCACCACGAATCGCATCGACCACCACATGAGCGAGAAACCGCGTGCCGTCCTTGCGCATGCGCCAGCTCTTGTTCTCGAAGCGGCCCTCGCGGGTGGCGATTTCCAGCGCCCGTTGCGGCTCGCCGAGTTCGCGGTCTTCGGGGGTATAGAACAGCGAAAAATGCTGACCGATAATTTCTTCCGGCAGATAGCCTTTGATCCGCTGTGCGCCCTGGTTCCAGTTGCTGACCCGGCCTTCGGGGCTGAGCATGTAGATCGCGTAGTCGGTGACGCCCTGCACCAGCAAGCGGAACTGCTGCTCGCTTTGCTTGAGGGTTTCTTCAGCCATTTTCCGGTCGGTCAGGTCGCGGGTGATCTTGGCGAAACCGAGCAATTTGCCGTCGGGATCAATGATCGGATCGATGACCACATGCGACCAGAAATTGGTGCCGTCCTTGCGCACCCGCCAGCCCTCGCCTTCGAAACGTCCCTCACGGATCGCCGTATCGAGCGCACGTTGCGGCAGACCGGCGGCGCGATCCTCAGCGGTATAGAAGCGGGAGAAATGTTCGCCGAGAATTTCCGCTTCTTCGTAGCCCTTGAAGCGTTTGGCGCCGGAGTTCCAACTGGTGATGATGCCGTCGGGATCGATCATGTAGATCGCATAGTCGACCACCGCATCGATCAGCAGACGAAAACGCATCTCTTCGATCGCCGCGGTCTTGTTTTTCTCGCTCATCACACTCACCAGCCATTGTCATGAGCAGAAGTATGCGGTAATCCGGCAAATTGGGAAGCGTCCGTCTCGTGATTGATTGCCCACCAGCGCGGCAGCAGCTGTTTGATCCGGCTCTCGGCAAAGCGATCGTCAATCAGCATCACCACGCCGCTATCCTCACGGGTGCGGATGACTCGCCCGGCGGCCTGTACCACTTTCTGCACGCCGGGGTACAGGTAGGTGTAGTCGTAACCGGCGCCGAAGATGGCGGCCATGCGGTGTTTAAGTTGTTCGTTGACCGGATTGAACTGCGCCAGCCCCAACGTGGCAATGAACGCCCCGATCAGCCGCGCACCGGGTAAATCGATGCCTTCGCCGAACGCACCGCCCAACACGGCAAAGCCGACACCTTGGCTGTGCGCGGTGAACTGATCGAGAAAGGCCTGCCGCGCCCCTTCGAGCATGCCCCGCGATTGCTGCCACAGGGTGATGTGCGGGTAACGCTCAGCGAGTAACGACGCCACTTGTTGCAGATAATCGAAGCTGCTGAAAAACGCCAGATAGTTGCCCGGACGCTCGCTGAACTGCTGCGCGATCAATTCGACGATCGGCTCCAGCGAGGCCTGACGATGATTGAAGCGTGTCGAAATGCGGCTGACGATCTGCACCTGCAACTGCTCGGCGCAAAACGGCGATTCGACGTCGATCCACACGGTGTCGGCGGGCGTGCCAAGCAAATCGGCGTAATAGTGACGCGGGCTGAGGGTCGCGGAAAACAGCACGCTGCTGCGCGCCGCTTTCAGGCGCGGACCAATGAACGCGGCCGGCACCACGTTGCGCAGGCATAACTGCGACAGCGGCTTTTTGCGGTCGAGGTCGCGCTTGCTGATGTCGAACAGGTAATGCTCGTCGTACAGTTCTGCCACCCGGGCGAATTGCAGCAGGTCGAAATAGAAGTTCTGCACGGCGCTGTCGAGACCCTGCGGATGGTCATTGAGGTAATCGCCAATGGCCGCGCAACACAACGAGATCGCTTGCAGGAGTTTTTCCGGGGCCTTGTCGTAAGCCTGATACGCCGCCAGTTGCGGCGCATGCAGCGCGTTCCATTCACGGTTGATCCGTTGCAGGGAGTTTTTCAGCGGTGCCGGCGCGGTTTTGCGCACGCTGCCGAGGGTGAACTGATCAAGACTGGCGCTGTACATTTGCCGGCCGCGTTCGACCAGGTTGTGCGCCTCGTCCGCCAGCACCGCGACTTTCCATTGATTAAGCTGGGCCAGACCGAACAGCATGGCGCTGAAGTCGAAGTAATAGTTGTAGTCGGCGATCACCACGTCTACCCAACGGGCCATCTCCTGACTCAGGTAATACGGGCACACCGCGTGTTGCGCAGCGACCTCGCGCATGGCGGCTTGATCGAGCAGGCGGATTCGGCTGGCCGCTTCCCGCGCGGCCGGCAGGCGATCATAAAAGCCCTGGGCCAACGGGCAGGATTCGCCGTGACAGGCTTTGTCCGGATGTTCGCAGGCCTTGTCCCGGGCGACCATTTCCAGCACCCGCAAGGGCAAGGCTGGTGACTGATCGAACAACACCTGACTGGCATCCAGCGCCAGTTTGCGCCCCGGTGTCTTCGCGGTCAGGAAGAACACCTTGTCCAGTTGCTGCGGCGTCAGGGCCTTGAGCATCGGGAACAGCGTGCCGAGGGTTTTGCCGATGCCGGTCGGTGCCTGGGCCATCAGGCAACGGCCGGTGCTGACGGCTTTGAACACTGATTCCGCCAAGTGCCGCTGACCGGGACGAAAATCGGCATGGGGAAACGCCAGTTGCTGCGCGGCCAGATTGCGTGCCTCGCGATGGGCCATTTCCTGTTCGGCCCATTGCAGGAACAGCGTGCATTGCTGCTCGAAAAAGGCCTTGAGGGTTTCGGCGCTGAAGGCCTCGACCAGGCAGGTTTCCTTCTCGCTGACGATATCGAAATACACCAGCGCCAGATTGATTTGCTCAAGTTCGAGTTTGCGGCACATCAACCAGCCGTAGATCTTCGCCTGTGCCCAGTGCAACTGGCGGTGATTGGCCGGTTGCTTACTCAGGTCGCCACGGTAGGTTTTGACTTCTTCCAGGCAGGTTTGCGCCGGGTCGTAGCCGTCCGCCCTGCCCTTGACCTTCAACTGCAGAAACTCGCCTTCGAGCGCCACTTCGCTTTGATACTTTTCGCTGCGCCGCGAGGCCACAGTGCGGTGGCCGGCGATGCCTTCCAGCGCCGTGGGCGATGGGGTGAAGCGCAGGTCGAGGTCGCCGGTCTTGGCGGTGAACTCGCACAGTGCGCGCACGGCAATGCTGTAGCTCAAGCGCTCTGCTCCGCCCATTGCACGTAACACACCGCTACTGGCATCTGGTGTTGATGACAGAACTCCAGCCAGCGCAACTGGTTGTCCTGCAGGCGATCGCCGGGGCCTTTCACTTCAATCATTCGGTAGGTTTTGTGCTGCGGCCAGAACTGGATCAGGTCAGGCATGCCGGCGCGGTTGGCCTTGATGTCGAGCAGCAAACGATTGAACCAGTGCTTGAGATGTTCGGCGGGCAGACAGGCCAATGCCTGCTCAAGCAATAGTTCATTCACCGCGCCCCAGAATACGAATGGCGACTGGACACCCCATTTGTCGACAAAGCGCTGGCGAATGGTCGCGGCATAGCGGCCGTCGTCGAGTTCGCTCAGGCACGCCTGGAACAGCTCGGCGCGGCGTTGCTGGAAATCTTCGTTGAGCAGGTCCACCGGGCCGCGCTGGAACGGGTGAAAGAATGCCCCGGGCAATGGCGCGAAGATCGCCGGCCAGCACAACAAACCGAACAGCGAGTTGATCAGGCTGTTTTCCACGTAATGCACGGGGCCATCGTCATCGTGCAGATGCGCCTGCACGTAAAACTCCACGGACAAGGCTGGGTCGGTGCGTGGCAATTGCAGATCCAGCCGCTCGACCGGTCTGGCCGCTACGCGTTTGAGCGGCGGGCCACCGAGTTTGCGCCGCAACCTTGGCAATATCCGTTGCAGGCCTTGCTGCTCGGCAGCGCTTTCCGGCGCCTGCTCCGCCAGCGTGGCGAGCTCCAGCGCCAACGAGTATTCGCCGCTGCGCTCCAGCACGCGGATCATGCGTAAACGGGCGCCGGGATAGGCGCAGTCGCGATAAATGCTCAGGGCCAGGGCAAACTCGCTGATGCGCTCGCAATACTGGCCGATCTGGAACAGCACCTTGCCACGCCGGCGTTGCAGCCACGGGTTGTCGAAGTGCAAGGCGCTGACCTGCGCAACAATGGTGTCCAGTGGCTCACCGGCCTCGAAACGCAATTGACAGTTGTGCAGGAACAGGCACGCATCGACGTCGTCGCGACTGCGCAGGCCCCGCGAGTCGGCGCAGAATTCGACTTTTTCATAAGTGAAGATGCCAAGGTCGGCGAGGACGAATTCCGACCAGTCCTGATACAGGTTGCCGAAGAACATCAGCCGCAAGCGATCGCACAGGTCCATGATGGTCAGGCTGAACAAGCGATCATCGAGCAGCGGAGCCCAGTCGCGCAGGCTGCGAGCGTCTGCAAACTGCTCGGCGAGGAGCGGCAGCCAATCGTCCTTGCGGCCCTTGGGTTGCTCGATAAAGGCTGCGAACGCTTGCAGGATCTCGGCCTTGAGCAACACATCGAACAACTCGGCGAGGACCAGCGGCGCGTGTTCGTCGATCCAGCCGTGCTCCAACAAGGGCTGCGCGGCCTCGGCGATGTCACCGATTTCCACGTAATTGAGTTTGCCGGCACGAAAATGCACACCCTTGCGCATCACCATCCGCACCAGCAGCCCCTGACTCGGGCGGGGCAACGCGTTGAAGTCGCGGATGAATGCGTGTTCCGGTTCGCTCATTACATCGGCATAACGAAGCTCAAGCCAATCAAGCACTTGCCGGAAGTTGTTAAGGTAATAGAACGGGTCGTCGAGGGGATTGGCAGTCACGGGAATTCTGGGCCATGGCAAGCGAGTACTGGTTATGCGTACAGATACCAGCTGTGCCCCACCCGGTGCAAACGGAAAATGATCAATGGCATTTTTTCGCCGGGCTATCGAACTTTTCCCCCGGGGATGGCACCAACCGCGTTAGAGGGCCGACAATGCTCGGCATCACATCGAATGAGGATTTAGAGGTGGGTATGAAAATCAAAGCACTGGGCATCCCTTTCGCCATCGCCGCCGCGCTGGCACTGGCCGGTTGCTCGACCCCGACGGTGGTCACCCTGCAGAACGGCACCCAGTACCTGACCAAGGACATGCCGAAGACCAAAACCAAGGACGGCTTCTATGAGTTCGAGGATATTTCCGGGGCCAAGGTGAAGGTTCGCGCTGATGAAGTGGCCACAGTGCGCGAGGAAGACTGACTCACGGCGATCGATCGTTCCCACGCTCTGCGTGGGAATGCAGCCCGGGACGCTCCGCGTCCCATCCAGAGCCGAACGCGGAGCGTCCGTTGAGGCATTCCCACGCGGAGCGTGGGAACGATCATCAAAGCAGCTTTTTTATTCGAAGGTAGGCATACCCGGAATGCTGCCGTCGCAAGGCATGTACGTGCCACCCCGCTTGACCACTTCCCCCTGCAAGCGCCGGCAGCGTTCCAGATCCTGCTGCGCCATGCGATCAATGCTCAGATTGCCGGTGGTTTGCGGCGGCTTGCCGTCACCCAGGCGCAGGGTCACGAACGGTTGTTCGGGCTGAATCTGAAAGCGGCTCTTCTCTTCGACCGGTTCGACCTCCGCGGTTTTCGGCGGGCTCGGCAGTTGGTCGGTGGTGACGCCGTAACGGCTCAGAATCGAGCTTTGAGGCAGATCGGCGCAGGCATTGGCCGAACACAGCGCCAGTGCGACGAACCCGACATACCCCTTGAAACCTTTCACGTTTGAATCTCCTGTACTCAATGGCGGCTAGCTATAGAACGTGTGCTCACGTGCTGGCTTTAGGCCGCATTTCCTGTTTTCGCAGGGGTTTGAGTCAGGGAGTGGCTGTCGAGTCACTTTTGAAACCGAGTTATCGTTCTTCGCGAGCAGGCTCGCCCCCACAGGGGATTTATAAACGACACAGATCCAGTGTGGGAGCCAGCCTGCTGGCGAAGAGGCCCTTACCGGCGCCCCATCAACCTCAGGCGATCACAACGCCGTCAGCACTCAAGCTGTTGAGCGACACCCCGACCAACGTCACCGAATCATTGCCAAACGTCAGCACCGTGTCCTGCCCGACGGTCGCAGCATGAGCCCGGAAATCCTCCGCCGGCAACACACCCTGCACACCAAGAAACACCAGTTTGTCATTGGACGTGAAACCGACCACCCGGTCCTGACCGAACGCACCGTTGAACAGGAACGTATCCGCCCCGCCCCCCGACTCCATCAGGTCATTGCCTGCGCCGCCAACAAACACGTCATTGCCCGCGCCACCCATCAGGTGATCGTTGCCGTCCAGCCCGAACAACCAGTCGCCACCGGCATGCGCCTTCAACGTATCGGCGCCGCTGGTGCCTTTGACGCTGGACTCGTACGCGGTGACGTTGTTGCCGACCTTCAAGCCGCTGGCCGTGACGCTGTGGGTCACATCGTCCTTGAACAGCCCCCAGAGAAAGCCCGGTTCCTTGGTGACAATGCTGCCTATGTCGCGGGTGATGCTGATCCCGCCGTTGGCGTCGCGAATGTACAGATTGCCGGCGCCGTCGTTGGCGAAGTCGAAGTTCTTCACCGCGCTTTGCAGATCGAGGGTGTTGTTGCCCTGCCCGCCAAGGATGACGTTGTAGCCACCGCCATCGCGGAAGGTGTCATTGCCGGCGCGACCTTCCAGGTAATCGTTGCCGCTGCCGCCCTGGATCAGATCGTTGGCGTCACTGCCAATGATGAACGTGCTGCCCTTATGGGTTTCGGCGTTGCGGTTGAGGTCCTGTACCCAGGTGTTGGCCCGCGCCGGGTCCGAGAGGTTGGCGACGATGATCGTCGAGTCGCGGCTGGTCAGGTCGTAGAATTTTGAGTCGATCACCCGATTCATGCCGTCGCCATACGCGGTCGGCAAGTGCGAGATCCAGGTGGGAATGTTGAGGATCGAGTACGGCAGCAGATTCCACGCGGTCGAGGCGTAGTGATCGTTGAAGCTGACGATGTTGTCGGTGGCCGAGACCTTGGGCGCATCGTGCACGCCGATCGAAGCTCCGGTGAAGGTCGAGCCGTCGAGGGCGCGGAACACCGGGTCGTTTTCGTAGCCGACGTTGAGCACTTTGTCGGTGCTGCTTTGCGTTGGCGAGGCGTAGGCGATGTAGTTGGAGTCGGCAAAGAAACCACCCCACTTGCCACCGCTCAGGTCGGCCATGCTGTTGACCGCCAGGCCACCGAGGCTGTGGCCACTGACGAGAACGTCCTTGCCGCTGAGGCCGTTGGCCTTGGCAAACGCCACCACGTCATTGAGCAGATTGCCGAAGGCTTCACCGACGTAATTCTTCGCGTAATCCTTGGGGCCGAAGGCGGCGAGCAGGTCGTTGATCACGTCACCGATGGAGTCGAGGATCAGGTTCTCACGCGGGCCGCTGGTGCCGCGAAAGGCAACGCCGAGTTCGGTGAGATGGCCCTGGGCGTCGTACTTGCCGAGGATTTCCACTTGGGCGGTGGTGTAACCGGCCTTCTCGCCGAAGAAGGTACCCCGCGCATCGGTTTTGCCGTCGTAGCCCAGTTGCGAGGCGGTGATGGGCGTCCAGCCGGCCTTTTTCACCGCGTCGAGGGCGAGTTTTTCCGAGTCGGGATTCCACGGAATGCCGGGGATCACCCCCTGGGAATCGGTGCCGCCGAGCAGTGCCGTGACCAGCGTGGCGGGCAGGCCGAGGCCGAAGCCGTTGTGCTGATAACCGGCGGCAAAGCCGTTATCGAGGTTGTGGTAGGAATACAGCGTGATCGCCATGGCATCGCTGAACAACGCCTTGGAATCGGCTGTGCCGAAGTTCTTGTAGTCATACACACCCATTGCTATTGCCTCTCTCTTGTTGGAATTGTTAGAGATAGCTCACAGCCAGGGCGCCCCACGGGGACGCCCCGGAGCATTTCGATACAACACTTCTTTAACGCTGCCTCTGTAGGAGCTGCCGAAGGCTGCGATCTTTTGACTTGGCTCTTAAAAGCAAGATCAAAAGATCGCAGCCTCGTTTCACTCGACAGCTCCTACAGGATTACTGTTTAGGCGAACACGAACGCCGAGTCCGACAGGTTAGCCACTCCCACCCCGACCAGGGTCACGGCATAGTCGCCAATCTTCAGCACGGTGTCGTTGCCGGCCTGCGCCGCGTGCTGTTTGTAGTCATAGCCCTGCCCCGCGCCCTCGACGCCCATGAACACCAGTTTGTCGCTGCCCTGATAACCGTTGATGGCATCAAAACCGAACGCGCCGCTGAACAGAAAGGTGTTGCTGCCACCCACGGCAGTCATCACGTCGTTGCCAGCACCGCCAACGAAGGTCACATGGCCCTTGTCGCTGATCAACTTGTCATCGCCACCGAGGCCGAACAGCCAGTCACCGTCAGCCGTGGCGTGCAGCGCATTGCCGTAGCCATCGCCGCTGAGCGAGTGGTTGTACTGGGTCAGTTCGTTGCCATTGGTCAAACCTTTGGCCGTAACGCCCCAAGTGATTTCCTTGCTGCCCCACCACGAACCCGACTCCTTGCTCACCAGCGCGCCGATGTCGCGGGTCATGCTGATGCCGCCATAGGCATCGCGTACGTACAGCGTGCCGTCACCGTCGTTGGCGAAGCTGAAGTTCTGCAACGGTTTCTGCAGTTCGAAGGTGTTGTGGCCCTGGCCACCGAGCAGGATGTTGTAACCGCCGTCATCACGGAACCGATCATCACCGCCCAGGCCTTCAAGGAAGTCGTTGCCCGCGCCGCCCTTGAGCCAGTCGCTGCTCTGGGTGCCGATGATGAACGTGCTGCCGGTGTGCGGCTCGCCACTGCGGCCGAGATCTTCGACCCAGGTCTTGCCGCGAGAAGCTTCTTCCAGATTGGAGACGATGATCGTCGAGTCTTTATGCGTAAGGTTGTAAAACTTGGAATCGATGACCCGATTCAAGCCATCGGCATAGCCCAACGAGCTGTGGGCCGACCAGTTCAGCGGATTGATGATGCTGAACGGCACCAGGTTCTGCGCGGTGGACGCGTAGTTGTCGTTGAAGTTGACGATGTTGTCGGTGGTCGAATCGTGCGGCTTGTCGTGCTTGCCCATCGAGGCGCTGCTGAATGTGGTGCCATCGAGCACGCGAAAAACCGGGTCGTTTTCGAACCCGATGTTCAGCACGTTATTGCCGGTGCTGCTCTGAGTCGGCGAGGCGAAGGTGATGTAGTTGGCATCCTTGAAAAAGCCGCCCCAGTTGCTCGCGCTCAGTTCGGCCACGCTGTTGACCCCGAGCCCACCGAGGCTGTGACCGCTGAGCAGCACGTCCTTGGCGGCAATGCCGTTGGCAATGGCGAATGTGGCGACCGCCTTGAGCAAATTGTCGAAAGCGTTTTTAGCGTAATTGCTCGCGTAATCCGACGGCCCGATGGCGGCCAGCAGGTTGTTTTTCAGGTCGCCGAAGGTGTCGCTGTAACCCAGCCCGCCGGTGCCACGAAAGGCCACGCCGATGCCGATCAGTTTGCCGGCAGCGTCGTATTTGCCGAGCACTTCGGCCTCGGCACTGGTGAAGCCGTCCTTCTCGCCGAAGAACGTGCCCTGCGGCCCGACCTTGCCCTGATAGCCCAGCGCGGTTGCCGTGAGCGGTGCCCAAGCGGTGGCCGGCAAAGGCTTGCCGGTCGGCGTGTAGGCGTACAGCGTCAGTGCGATGGCGTCGCTGTACAACGCTTTGCCATCGGCATTTTTATAATCGAACAGTCCCATGTTGTGCTCTCTCTTCCTTCAAAAACCGGCAGCTCCGCAGAACTGCCGGTACGCCTTAGAACTGCCAGTCGAGGGTCAGACCCACACCGTGGTCCTTCTCGTTCGAGCCGATCAGTCCGTTGTAATCGAGGTTCACCCGCACATCGCGATTGAGCGCCAGACCCGCACGCACACCGACCACCGCCGCATCGCGATCCATCGACACGCTCTGCACGGTGAACGCGCTGTTGCCATTGGCAAACGCCAGATGGCTGTCGGCATCAACGTTGCTCAGGTTGTGCTGCCAGCCGAGGCTCGCGCCGAGTTCCAACTGATGCTGATTCGACAGCGCGAAGCTGCGCTTGGCGCGCACGCCGAGGGTCGACAGCACCACATCGCGGTTGTCCTCACCGCCCTTCAGCGCGGCGGCGTCACCTTTTTCGGTGAAGCTTTCGGTGTTCAGGTGCACATAGGACAGATTGGCGAACGGCTCCAGGTTCATCGGTTGCAGGCCCAGATCATAGGCGGCCTCGGTGAACACTTGAGTGGTTGCGGCATCGTGCTTGGTCTTTTGTTTTCCGCTGACGTCCCCGAACTGCAGGTCACGTTTGACGTCGACACGGTGCCAGCTATAGGCGCCACCGACGGTCAGACGCAGCGCGTCGATCTGGTGGCCCAGGTACGCACCCAAGTGGTAGCTGTCGACTGATGCCGACGAATGCGTGCCGCTGCCCATGCTCAATGAGCTATCGCTATAACCGGTAACGAAACCGAGACGGGTATCTTCAGCGATCAAGCCATCGACACCGGCGAGCAAGCCGCCGATAGAGCTGTTGGAGTCGGCATTGTCATGCCCGCCATCGCTTTTGCCCCACGAACCCAGGACCTTGACCCAGGCGTTGCTGCGGTCATCAGTCGGTGCATCGGCGTTAAACAAATCACGCTCGCGCAGACGTTCGCCAACGGCTTCACGCAGGTAACGGCTGTCGTTGATCAGCATCGTGCCAATGGCCGGATGGATTTCGCCGGACAACTGCTGGAAGGCTTGCTGCGCCGACGCCGCATTCGGCGACAGCAACAGGGTTTCAAACAGCGCGTTACCAGCGCCCAGACGCTCAGCCGCCGCACCGACCGCACGTTGGTTCGGCGTCAAACCGACGCTGGCGAACGGAGCGTCGTTACGCCCGACCGCCAACTGGATGCCATCGGCCGAGTACGCCAGCGTGCCGCCGAGAAAGGCGTAATCCGGCAACACCTGACCAAAGCGCCCTTCAATACCGCCCGCCGCTTGCAGGATGTTGTAGCGCGTGCCGAGCAGGCTTTGCACTTCATTGGTGGTCAGCAGCGTCGGGCTGTTTTCCAGCGACAGGCTCACCGTCGCGCCTTCGATGACCGCTTTGCCAGTGGCGATGATCTGATCGCTGCTGGTGGGCGACAGCTCTACGGCGTAAGTCGAACCCGGTGCAAAGGTCACGTCACCGGCCACATTCATTGTGCCGATGGAGTTACCCGGCGCCACCGTACCGCCGCTGTTCACCGACAGCGCGCCGATGTGGCCGTTGCCGCCGAGGATACCGCCGTCATTCACCGTCACCGCCGATTGCAGCGAACCGTTGATGGCCAGGCGCCCCTGATTGACCAGGGTCGGGCCGCTGTAAGTGTTGTTGCCGGTCAGTACCAGTGTGCCGATACCTTGCTTGGTCAGACCGCCGTGGCCGGAAATGTCGTTGCGCCAGGTGTCGAGGCCGCAGGTGATGTCGGTGCACACGCGCTCGGTCGGTTTGCCTTGATCGATGATCGCGCCGATACCCGGCAGATCCGCGACAAACTGGCCGGAGCCGTAAGCGCCGTCGATGCGGAATTCGGCCGGGATGTCCTGCTCGGTGACGAACATCGACGGGCCGTCGATGCCTTTGCGCAGGTTGATCATGCCCCAGCCGTACAAGGCGTCGATGCCCGGTGCGCCGAGGTCGGTGGCCGTAGTGCGCAAGACCGTGGCGACCTGATCACCGCTCATGTACGGGAAGCGTTCCATCAGCACCGCCATGGAACCGGCGACATGCGGCGCGGCCATCGAGGTGCCGTTGTAGTTTTTGTAGCCGGTGGTCAGGTTGTCGGCGTTGGTGCCTTCGATGATCGCGCTGAAGATCTTCGTGCCCGGCGCCGAGACGCAGAAACTCGCGGTGTAGCCGCAACGCGAAGAAAACGTACTCATGATGTACGGATTGGCGCTGGCCAGATCCGGGTTCTTCTGCAGCGCAGCGACGGTGATCCAGTTCGGCGCGATGTCCGGGACGAAATAGCCGAGACCGGCGATGGCGTCCGGGTTGTTGAGGTTGTAGTCATTGCCGGCGGCGAAGATCGTCACGATGCCACTGCGCGCGGCGGCAATCGCACCGTCGTAGGCGCCGCCGGGCTTGGTGCCGAGCAGCGTGCGGATCTCGTTGAACTGCACTTGCGCGTCATTGACGGTGAAGTGCGGGTACGCCGGATCGCGGCCGCCGAGGTCGAAACGGTCAGTGATGCCGATGCCCCAGCTGTTGTTGATGATCCGCGCGCCGCTGGCGATCAGTGCGTCCCAACCGGCCTTGTACACCGCGCCGTCGTTGCCACGAACGATGCCGTCCTCCGGGCCCGGGTCACCGTTGTCGGCGCTGATGATCTGCGCACCGAATGCCACGCCGTGCATCGGCCCGCCGTCGCGACTGCCGGCGGCGATACCGCCGACGTGGGTGCCGTGGGCGCCGAGTTTGCCGTCGGAACCGACCGAGGGCGAACCGTCATAGCGGAACGCATCGCCGGCTTTGACCGGGATGTACGGGTCGGTGTATTCGCGAATCCCGCTGGTGACCAGGGTGACGACTTTATTGCTGCCGGAGAACTCCGGGTGCGCGGCATACACCGGCTGATCAAAGATCCCCAGTTTCACGCCTTTGCCGGTATAGCCGGCGGCATAAGCGTGATCGGCACCGATCGCGCCCAGGCCCCAATCGGCCTGAAATTCGGCACTGCGCCAACTCGACGGATCGCCCGTACGACCGCTCTCCACGTAGGGCGCGGCGTGGGCGGTGCCAATGGCACAGAGCACGGCAAGCGTGAGGGTTTTCAGGGCAAAGCGGCCTCCCGTTTGCGCGGGGGTATTGTTGTTATTCATCCAGCGACCTTCCTTAGTGATGTTGCGAAAAATCCTGATCGTTGCCACTGAGGGCGATGATCGTCGTTGATCGTTCCCACGCTCCGCGTGGGAATGCAGCCCGTGACGCTCCGCGTCACTGGACGCAGAGCGTCCCTAGAGGCATTCCCACGCGGAGCGTGGGAACGATCACCAGAAGCCGGGTTATCTTGCTTAGAACTGCCAGTTCAGGCTCAAGCCAACGCCATGCAGCTTTTCGCGACTGGCCAGTTGTCCGTTGTAATCAAGGTTGACCCGTACATCGCGGCTCAGCGCCAGGCTGGCCTGCACGCCGACCAACGCCGCGTCACGCACCAGCGCTGAACTCTCCACCGCGTACGGCGTGCCACCGCTGGCAAAGCGCAGATGCTGCTCGGAATCGATGTCGCTGAGGCTGTGCTGCCAGCCGAGATGGCCACTCACGTCGAGTGATTGCGCGGGCGAAAGATTGAACGTCTTGATCGCCCGCACACCGAGGGTGCTCAGCACCGCGTCACGTTGATCGCCGGAGCTTTTCAACGCCGCAGCGTCGCCCTTCTCGGTCAAACCTTCAGTGTCCAGATGCACGTAGGCCAGATTGGCGAACGGCTCCAGCGCCAGCGGTTGCAGGTGCAGGCGATAAGCCGCTTCGCCGAACACTTGCGTGGTCGCCGCGTCGACTTTGGCTTTCTGTTTGCCACTGACATCGCCGTATTGCAGATCGCGTTTCACATCGGCGCGATGCCAGCTGTAAGCCGCGCCCGTGCTCAAGCGCCAGGCGCCGAGTTCACGGCCGGCGTACGCGCCGAGGTGATAGCTGTCGACCTTGGCCGAGGAATGCGTGCCCGAACCCATGCTCAGCGAACTGTCGCTGTAACCGCTGACCAGACCGATGCGGGTCTGCTCGTCCAGCGCGCCATCGACACCGGCCAGCAGCCCGCCAATCGAGGTGTTGTAGCCCGCCGTGTCGTGGCTCGAATCGGTCGTGCCCCAGGCGCCGAGCGCCTTGACCCAGCCATTGCTTTGCGCAGCATTGGTATCGTGCAGACGCTCGCCTACTGCGTCACGCAACTGGCGGCTGTCGTTGATCAGCATTGAACTCAACGCCGGGTAGATCTCGCCGCTCAACTGCTGAAACGCCTGTTGTGCGGAACTCGCATCGGGTGAACGCAACAGGCTTTCGTAGACCGAATTGCCCGCGCCCAGGCCTTCGACGGCAGCGGCCACCGAGCGCTGATTCGGCGTTTGCCCGACACTGGCGAAGGTGGTCGAGTTACGTTCGATATCGAGTTGAATGCCATTGGCGGCGTAGTCGAGGCTGCCGCCGATAAACAGGTAATTCGGCAGCACCGCACCGAACTGGCCCTGAATGCCGCCAGCCGCTTGCAGAATGTCGTACTGGCGACCGAGCAGGCTTTGCGCCTCGGTGGTGCTAAGCAGCGTCGGGCTGTTTTCCAGCGACAGGCTGACCGTGGCGCCGCTGATAGTGGCGGTGCCCCCGGCAACGATGCGGTCGCTGCTGGTCGGCGACAGTTCAACGGCGTAAGTCGAACCGGGCGCGAAGATCACGTCACCGACCACGTTCAAGGTGCCGATGGAGTTGCCCGGCGCCACGCGAGCGCCGCTATTGGCGGTCAATGCGGCGATGCGGCCGGAACCGCCGAGGCTGCCGCTGTCATTCACCGTTACAGCGGAAGTCAGCGAGCCGTTGACCGTGAGCAAGCCGCCATTGACCGTGGTCGCACCGCGATAGGTATTGTCGCCGGTGAGGATCAACTGCCCGCCGCCGGACTTGATCAGGCTGCCTTGATAAATCCTGCTCGCCGCTGCCGCATCACGGGCAGTGCCGACCGCGTAATCGGTCTGATCCTGCTGACTGGCACCGGCAGCAACGCCGTTCTGCCAGCCCTTGTCTTGCAGGGTTTGCTGCCAGGCACTGTGCTCAGCAAGGTCTTCAGCCTGCCGCTGAATCAGCGCCTTGTCGGAGATGTCATTGCTCCAGACATCGCGCTGCCCTGCCCCCAAGTTGGCATCAAACGCACCGAGCAATTGCCCTGGCCCGCGCATCGCCCGGTTCAGGTTGGCCACGCCCCAGCCGACCCGCTCGGTCGGCGCAGCGGTGACCGAGCCATCCAGTTGCGTTGCGGTAGTCAGCAGCACTTCGAGCGTCTGCTGATTGGTCATGTACGGGTAGCGTTCCATCACCAGCGCCAGTGCCCCGGTCGCATGCGGCGCCGACATTGAGGTGCCGGACTTGATCGCGTAATCACCACCGGGAATGGTGCTGTCGATCTTCGCCCCCGGCGTGGTGATGCACCAGTATTTGGCGAGGCCGCACTGGTTGTACTTTTGCTGATTGCTTTGATCGAGGCCCGACACGGCCAGCCAGTGGCCCTCCAGATCCGGCTGAAAGTACGGCAGCGCGGAACGCACGCTGGCGTTCGGATAGCCGCTGTTGCCGGCGCTGAATACGTTGATCACGCCGCGCCGGGAAACATCCGCTGCCGCGTCGAGCCAGGTGCCTTTATTCCAGTGCTGAGCGTACGCGGCGTGCAGATCAGCCAGTGTCCGGTAGCTGACATCCGGCGGCTGGCTGCCCCAACTGTTGTTGATCGCGCGCACCCCAGCATCGGCGAGGGCGTCGTATACCGCTTTGAAATAGCGCGGATCGGGGTTGGGGCCGAAGAGAAAACTGTCGTTTTTGTTGGTGTTGCCGACGTAGATTTGTGCGTTGTACGCCACGCCGTGCATGCCGGTACCGTCGCGTGAGGCGCCCATGGTGCCGACGACATGCGTGCCGTGGGAGTCGTTGTTGGGGTTGAGGGTGCCATTGACGTTGAACAGTGAACCGTCAATGTAGCTGCCGCTGGCCAGTACCGGGTGATAGCGGTCGCTGGCGAATTCCGGGTGGGCGGCATCGAAACCGGAGTCGAGGGCGCCGATTTTCACGCCTTTACCGGTGATGCCGGCGGCGTAGGCTTGCTCTGCCTGCATCCGGCTCAGGCCCCAGTCGCGGAGGAATTCGGCGCTGCGCCAACTGCCGGGATCGCCGGGTTGGCCGGTTTCGAGATATTGCGCCTGAACCTGTGTTGCGGAAATCACAAGCAGCAGGGTACCGACCGAAATTGGCTTGATGCGTACGTCCATGTTCACCACTCACTTTTATTGTTTTATGCAGGTTCTTTTGCGGTGTCGCCTGTTCCCCTCACCCCAGCCCTCTCCCCCAGGAGAGGGAGCTGACCGAGGTGTCTTGCCTCATGCATCGACGTGAAAAACCGCGTCGATTTTGGATTCAGCTGGTCTCGCATCGACCTGAAAAACCGGCTCGATGTTGGATTCGGTGCCGCTCGTTCAAGTCGGTGTACTTCTGCAATATCCCCGGATCAGTCCCCTCTCCCTCTGGGAGAGGGTTAGGGTGAGGGCTGTTGAGCGACCACAAATGCCTCATCCACCCGCGCCAGATCCTGCTCGTTCAAGGTCCCGGCGTAGTAATGCAACTTGGTCCAGGCCATCAAATAGTCGTACCGCGCCTGCGCCAGATCACGGCGCGTGGTGAACAACTGCTGCTCGGCGTTCAACGCGTCGAGGCTGGTCCGCTCACCACCGAGAATGCTCTGCTTGGTCGACACCACCAGCGCTTCCGCCGAGCTCAATGCCTTCTGATAAGCGCGCAATTTGCTCACCCCGGACAAACAGGCACTGAACTGCCGCCGCAGTTCGATCAGCGTCTCACGCGTTTTGCCGTCCAGTTCGTATTCGGCCTGCTCCATAGTGCGGCTGGCCTGACGCGTCGACGCCGACACCCCGCCACCGGCATACAGCGGCACACTGACTTCAAAACCGATGGTGTTGGTTTCGTAGCGCTGGTTGTAGGTGTTGCCGCTTTCCGATTCGTTCTGGCGCATCGAGGCGTAGGCATTGATTTTCGGCAGATGCCCGGCGCGATTGCGCTCCACTTCATAACGCGCGACTTCCACGGCCTGGCGTTGCGAAGCCAGATTCGGGTTATTGCTCACCGCCATTTCATGCCAGGTGTCGTAATTGGCAGGCATCAGCGCGAAGGTCTGGAAGTTCTGATCGAGCGGCGCCAGATCACCGATGTCCACCGCCGGCGTACCCACCAGCGCACCCAACTCCCGCAGCGCGGCGTCCTGTTCGTTGCGCGCCTCGATCTCCTCGGCAGTCGCCAGTTCATAACGCGACTCAGCCTCGAGAATATCGGTACGCGTGCCCTCGCCTTGCTTGAACATGTGTTCGTTCTGCTGGAACTGCTGCTCGTACGCCTTTTTCTTCGCCTGAGCGATGTCGATCTGGTCCTGCGCGAACAGTGCCTTGGTGTAGTTGTCCAGTACGCGAACCAGCAACTCCTGGCTCTTACCGCGAAAGTTCTCGTCGGCAAACAACGACTGCGCGACACCTTTGCGATACGCGGCATAAGCCTCGTAATCGAGCAGCGGTTGTTGCAGGGTCAGCGCCGAGCCGTAACTGCTGTAGTTACGATCGTCGGTACGGTTACGCGCGCGCTCATCGAGAGACGTCGCTTTCGACGAGTTGCGCCCCTTGTTGTAGGTGTAACCGATGCGCGGCAACAGGCCGGCGCGGCCAATGGCGCGGTTTTCCAGGCCGGCATCGCGTTCCTTTATCGCGCCGAGGAACACCGGGTCATTGCGCAACGCCTGTTCGTAGATCTCGAACGGCCCCATGGCCGCCACTGCCGAGTGACTCGCGAGCAGCAAGAATGCTGCTGCGAGCGTGGAAAGCTTATTCATACAGCCGAACATCCTTATTCTTCGGTCAGCGCAGAGCCGGCCCGGTCAAGCAGCGGTTTGAACAGATAGTTGAGCAGTGAACGCTCACCCGTACGCACGAACATTTCTGCCGGCATGCCGGGCTTGATCACCAGACCGTTGAGTTTTTCCATGGCCTGATCGCTGACACTGCTGCGCAACACGTAGTACGGCACGCCGGTTTTCTCATCGACCATCTGGTCGGCGGAAATCAGGCTGACTTCCCCCGGTACACGCGGGGTTTTGCTCTGGTTGAACGCGGTAAACAGGATGTCCACCGGCAAATGCGCGCCGACCTTGTCGATCAGGTTGATCGGCAAGTGCCCTTCCACTTCCAGCGTGGTGCCTTGCGGGACGATCTCCAGCAATGTTTCGCCCTGACGCACGACCGCGCCTTCGGTATGCACGCCGAGATTGACCGCCACGCCATCGGCAGTGGCGATGATTTCGCTGTGTTGCAGATCGAAACCGGCGGAAGTCAGTTGCTCCGACAGAGTCACGCTTTTCAGCTGCGCGTCGGCCAGTTGCGTACGGACCTCCTTCTGATACTCCTCGGCGTGCTGTTGCAGTTTCAGCCGCGACTCGAGGATGCCCTGCTCGACCCGGCCGCTTTCGCCGGTGTTTTCCGCCAGTTGCTGCTGCACTTGCGACAGTTGCCGCTGGTACTCCATCAAGCGGTTACGCGGGATGTAACCGTTGTCGGCCAGCGGTTGCAAGTTGCTCAACTGCTGTTGCAGCGAGTCGGCCTGGGCATTGAGATCGGTACGGGCGCGGCGCATGCCGGCCAGTTGTGCGGTGGCGCCTTCGATGCTCGCACGCAGTCCGGCCTGCTCGCGGTAGTAAGCCTCGCGACGGCTGCTGAACAGTTGCCGCTGACCTTCAAGCACCAGCGCCAGGCGCGGATCCGGGTCATTGCTCAGCTCGGCGGGAAAGGTCACTTGCTTGAGGTTGTCGCGCTCGGCCTGCCAGCGCGCGAGGCTGGCCCAAGCCATGCGGTACTGTGCTTGCAGCGACTGCACGTCAGCGGCGACTTGCGTCTGGTCGAGGCGGAACAGCGGCTGGCCCTGCTTGACGATTTCGCCTTCGCGCACCAGGATCCGGCTGACCACGCCGCTGCTCATCGACTGCACGGCTTTGCGCTTGCCCGACACGACGACCGTGCCTTGCACCGGAATGCCTTGATCGAGCGGCGCCAGGGCCGCCCAAGTGAAGAAACTGCCGGCGCCAACGATCGCCAGAATCCAGCCCATGCGCGCGAAAAACTTCGCATCGCGTTCTGGGCGTTCGGTGATGTAGGCGTGTTCCATGCTCGCTTCGTTTTCAGTGTTCATGCTTGCGCTGCTCATACACCCGAATTCCTTGTCGAGGGCTGATACTGTCGGCTCATGCTGAGCCCGCCCGGTGCCGGTGCAGCTTTTTCCCGTTGTTGTTCTTGCTGGCCGGAAAGTGCCTTGAGCACGTCCTGACTCGGGCCGAAGGCTTGCAGACGCCCGTCATTGAGCACCAGCAGTTTGTCGGCCTGGGCCAACACCGAAGAACGGTGCGTGACCAGCACTACCGTAGTGCCTTGGGCTTTGAGCGCGGCGATGGCGCTGGCCAATGCCGCTTCACCGACGGTGTCGAGGTTGGAATTCGGCTCATCCAGCACCACCAGACTCGGCGTGCCGTACATTGAACGCGCCAGTGCCACACGCTGCTTCTGGCCGCCGGACAAACCACTGCCGTCCTCGCCCAGTTGCGTGTCGTAGCCTTGCGGCAGGCGCAGGATCATTTCGTGGACGCCGGCCTGTTGCGCAGCGGCGACGACTTTCTGCGGATCGGCCTCGCTGAAACGCGCAATGTTCTCGGCGATGCTGCCGCTGAACAGCTCGATGTCTTGCGGCAGATAACCGATATAGGGACCGAGTTGGTCGCGGTTCCAGCGATGGATATCCGCGCCATCGAGACGCACGGTGCCGCCAAGGGTAGGCCAGACCCCGACCAGCACACGGGCCAGCGTCGACTTGCCGGAACCGGAAGCACCCAGCACACCCAGCACTTCACCGGCGCCCAAGTTGAAATTGACCATCTGCAAAGTCGCCGCACGTTGTCCCGGTGGGCCGGCGCTGACCTGTTCGAAAGTGATCTGGCCTTTCGGCGGCGGCAGCGCCATGGCGTCGTCGCTAGGCGGGAACGCTTGCAGCAAGGCATCGAGACGGCGGTAAGCCAGCTTCGCCCCGCTCCACTGCTTCCACACCGCGATCAATTGGTCGATCGGGCTGAGCACGCGGCCCATCAGGATCGAACCGGCGATCATCATCCCGGCGGTCATGTCGCCTTTGATCACCAACAAAGCACCCAGGCCCAACACCAATGATTGCAGGCACAGGCGCAGGGTTTTGCTCAACGAGCTGATCACCGCACCGGTGTCACTGGCCTGGTTTTGCAGGCCGAGGAAACGCGAATGCACCTGGAACCAGCGCTTACGCAGCGAACCCAGCATGCCCATCGCCTGAATGGTTTCGGCATTGTGCAAATGGCTGGTGGCCAACTGGCTGGACTTCTGCGAATAACCGGCCGCTTCGCCCAGCGGCTTTTTGGTCATGTATTCGTTGAGACAGGCCAAGCCGATCAGCAGCAGTGCGCCTGCTGTGGCGAGCACACCGAGCCAGACGTTGAACAGGTAAATCACAAACAGGTAGACCGGGAACCATGGCGCATCGAAAAACGCGAACAGCGCCGGCCCGGTAACGAATTGACGAATGTGCGTCAGATCGCCCAGTGATTGCCCAGCGTTGCCCTCGCCCTTGAACAGGTTGCGCTCGAACGCAGCTTGGTAGACGCGCAGGTTGAAGCGGCGCTCCAACTGGCTGCCGATGCGAATCACGATAAAGCTGCGCACCACTTCCAGCAGGCCGATAAAGGCGAAGAAACCGACCACCATCAGCGACAGCATCGCCAGGGTCGTTTCGTTCTGCGACGACAGCACCCGGTCATAGACCTGGAGCATATAGATGGAGGGCACCAGCATCAGCACGTTAATCAGTGCGGTAAAGCAGCCGACGCTGATCAGGATACTTTTATAGTCAGCCAATGCCTTGAATAAGGGAGCGGTGGCTGGGGCCTTCGCCATCTTCATCGATTCGTCCTGAAATGATTGGACCCGCCACACTTGGGCGAGCCTTCAATTAATGTTCCGCTTACCTGCGAAAGATGACTTGCAAGTACCCGCTTACACTTTCATAACAACTTGCGTAATTAATTGCGGTGCAGTTGTCAGTCCGCGCTGCTTATAACCATAGCGTGGCGCTTTATATTAAAACTTTGTCGCGTTGTGGATAATCAAGGTTATTGCGCCACGCGCTCAAGGGTAATCATCAAGCCAGACTTCAAAGTAGTCTGATAAAACCCGTCACGTTGTCGACTGAAAAACTGGATTCTTGAACCTTCCTCGCCGGTGATCGACAGGCCGTCCGGATCGGGAAACCAGCCGATCGGGGTTGCTTCAAGCCATGCTCCGAGGCAGTCAGCACCTTTGCTCAAGGTTTTGTTTGCCTGCAATTCGACGATGCACGTGTTCGAAGGCTTGTCCTGGTGCTTTTGCGCTTTTGCATCATCAGAACGCTCTGACAATGTCGCTTGCCACTGCCCCGCAAACACCGAGGGTTCTTCAAGTCTGAGGCTGCTTGCCATACCGGTTTCTCCTGAAATCATGATGAGCGCCGCCGAGAGCCACGCCATTGCCTTGTAGGTAAAAGCTTTACAGATCATAGGAATATTCGCTCCGGCGTGTAGCCTTGCTTACAGAGCAACACGATGCAAGTGGAGAAAGCGACGTATCACACGCCGCTTTCCACTTCTACATCACGCCACGATGTCGCTGGTCGCTGCCTGGCCAACGGTGCTGACCTGGAAGTCCGCCACGCCGTGCCCGGAGAAGTCCACCGACAGCAGGCTATTGCCACCCGACGAAGTCAGAATGGCGTCGCCGGCAGAACCGGTGAAGCTGCTGACGAAGTGCAGGCCGGCACCGTTGGTGATACCGGTCAGGTCGATTTTGTCCAGACCGCTGACGAAATCGAGGATCTGATCGATCGCACCTGGCTTGGAGTCAGAGCTGGCAGCGAACACAAACGTGTCCGAACCGGCACCGCCCCACAGCTTGTCAGCACCACCGCCACCCCAGAGGATGTCGTTGCCGGCACCGCCCTTGAGTTCGTTGGCCACGCTATTGCCGATCAACAGATCGTTGCCAGAACCACCGATAGCGTTCTCGATGATCGCGCCTTTGGCGATGGATACGTTACCCACCATGCCGCCAACGTCGGAGAACGAGGCGTCTTTGAGGTTGATCTTCTGGTTCTGGGTGAAGCCCGAGAAGTCCAGAGTGTCCTTGCCGCCCGCGTCCCACACCGAGAACACTACTTTGTCACTCGACGACGAAGCGCTGAGGAAATCACGGCCAGTGTTGGAGTTGAAGCCGTAGGTGGTGTCACCGGTACGGGTGGTGGTGTTGGCACCGTAGAGCTTCTGGATGGCAGCGATATCGTCCATCAGCGGGCCGGACGAATACGCTTCGACACCACCCTTGCTGAAGTTCTGACTGGTGTTGCTTTCGCTCCAGTAGCTCATGACGCTGTAGCCGCGGGTGTCTTGGCCGTAGGACGCGTCGTTGTAGGTCGGATTGCCATTCCCGGCGTTGTAGTCACCAGGGTGAGCGAGGCCCAGGCTGTGGCCGATTTCGTGAGTCAGGGTCTGACGACCGTAGTTGTTCAGATCCGGATTCTTGTTCTGCGTGTAGCCACTGTTGATCAGGTACCACGAGGTGCCGTCATAACCGGCGCCGGTGCCTGGCAGGTAGGCGAACGCTGCAGCGCCATCCTGGCCACCGCTGTAGTTACCGAAGGTCATGTGGCCGTCACCGCCCGAGGCTTTCTCGGTGAAGGTCACGTTGGCCACGTCAGCCCAGGATTGCATGGCGAGCTTGGCCTGGGCCTGTTGTTGTGCACTGAACTGACTGAACCCAGTGATCCCGTGCTTGTTCATCGTGCTGGACGATGCCGAGGTCAGGAACGTATAGGTGAGTTCGATCTTGCCGCTGCCGTCCTTGTCCTGGTAGGCAGCGCCGTCGCGCAGCAACTGGGTTGCGGCCTGATCGACGGAAAAGGAGGGTTTGCCATTGACCGTGAGGTTGCCGCCACGATCGTATTGATGGCTGAAGCTATTGATCTGGTTGTACGCCGAGCTGAAGGCTGACAGCTGGAAAGCCTGTTCGGCGGTATCAATAGCATTCGTTTTAACTTTCGACATAAACACACTTCCTTGTTTAGCAATGGAACAGTTTTTGTCCGATAGGACTCTCTCTGGCGAGATCGTCCTATCACTCGCCCAATGAAGGCGTAAGAAACCTGACACAATTTGAAATCTGCCGTAAAGGATTTTTTTGAGATCAAATCGGGCTGTTTCGTAAAACTGCCGTAAACAAAGCGTGCGGAGGTGGAAGAATGTTTTAGTTGCGAAGCTTTTGCCTAATTGTCTGACGATTTTCTATTTAAATATTAAATATGGGTAAGTTGTTTTTTGTTAGGCGCGTCTCACTTTTCTGCACTTTATTAGTGCGATGCCAGTGTATTGATATCAACCAGATTGCTCGCCCAAACTGTAGGAGCTGACGAGTGAAACGAGGCTGCGATCTTTTGACTTTGCCTTTCAAAAGCAAGATCAAAAGATCGCAGCCTGCGGCAGCTCCTACAGGGGAAAAGCGGGTCAGCTACCCGTGCGGATCTTGTTCCACACCCGCGTGCGGATCCGGTCAATGTTCAACGGCATCGCCTCCAGCGCAAACAGTTTGCCCATCATCTCCGGGCTCGGGTAAACCTTGGTGTCGTTCTTGATCGCCGGGTCGATCAGGCTGTCCGCCTGCTCATTGCCATTGGCGTAGTGCACATAGTTGCTGATGCCGGCCATTACGTCCGGGCGCAGCAGGTAGTTCATGAACGCATAACCGGCCTTCTCGTCCGGCGCATCGACAGGCATGGCGACCATGTCGAACCAGATCGCCGCGCCTTCCTTGGGAATTGCGTAGCCAATGTCGACGCCATTTTTCGCTTCTTTGGCGCGGTTCTCGGCCTGCAGGATGTCGCCGGAGAAACCGACCGCCACGCAGATGTCGCCGTTGGCCAGGTCGCTGGTGTATTTCGAGGAGTGGAAATAGCTGACGTAAGGCCGGACTTTCATCAGTAGCGCTTCGGCTTTTTTATAGTCCTCGGGATTTTTGCTGTGGTGTGGCAGACCCAGGTAGTTGAGCGCCGCCGGCAGCAATTCCGGGCCGTTGTCGAGGATCGCCACACCGCACTTCTGCAGTTTTTCCATGTACTCGGGCTTGAAGATCAGGTCCCAGGAGTCCACGGGTGCGTTCTCGCCCAGCACCGCTTTGACCTTGGCGATGTTGTAGCCGATGCCGGTGCTGCCCCACAGATAGGGGAAGCCGTGTTCGTTGTTCGGATCATTGGTCTGCAGCGCTTTGAGCAGCACCGGATTGAGGTTCTTCCAGTTCGGCAACTGACTCTTGTCGAGCTTCTTCAGCGCCCCGCCCTGAATCTGCCGGGCCATAAAGTGGTTGGACGGAAACACCACGTCGTAACCGGATTTACCGGTCATCAACTTGCCGTCGAGGGTTTCGTTGCTGTCGTAGACGTCATAGGTGACCCCCATGCCCGTCTCTTTTTCGAAGTTCTTGGTGGTGTCCGGCGCAATGTAGTCGGACCAGTTGTAAACCTTGACCGTTTCCGCTGCCTGAGCAAGGGAAACAGCAAGCATCAGCGGTGCCAGAGCGAGGGTCTTGCGGATCATGGATCGATTCCTGTGTGGGTTTTCTTTTTTGTTGGCAGGCAATCAAAGGATCAAACAATCAGAAAATCAGCACGTAGCTCTTGCGCACGGTTTCCTGGATATCCCAGACACCGAGCGTGTTGGCCGGCAACATCAGTGCGTCGCCACCTTGTATGTGCAGGGTTTCGCCGCCACCGTCGGGGGTGAACGTGCAGCGCCCGGAAATGAAATGGCAGAACTCTTGCGCGGTGATTTGCCGACGCCAGCGCCCGGGCGTGCATTCCCAGACGCCGGTTTCGACGCCGTCATCGCGCTCGACGCTGGTGGTCGAAGCAATCGCCACCGGCTCGCCGAGGGGCACGGCCACCGGGTTGGACTCGTCAAGTTGCAATGTCGCGGTGTTTTTGAACTGGGTAATGCTCATGGTCTGACCTGTCTTTTGGGCTTTCTTAAAGTAAATCGACGTTCAATGCATGAAGCCTTCCATGAAACCCGCCACTTGGCTGGCGAGTTTGCGCCGCCAAGGCGCGGTCGCCGGGTTGGCCAGGGTCTGGTCTTCGTGGACGAAACTTTTGATGATCGCGTTGTAGCCCAACCAGCGGCATGGCTCCGGCTCCCACGCGCGCAGCGCATGAATGCCACCATCCGGCAGCACCCACGGTTGCTGGGTCAGTTCGCTGTCGCGCTCAAGAATCAAGTCCGCCAGGGTGCGCCCGCCGAGATTGCTCGCGCCGACGCCCTCCCCGCCATAACCGCCGGACAGCGCGATGCCATTGGCGCGATCGCAAAGCATGTGCGGTTTGAAATGCCGGGACATCCCGAGGTTGCCGCCCCAGGCGTGGGTGATCTGCACGTTTTTCAGCTGCGGGAACAGTTCGCCGAACAGATAACGGCGCAACTCGACTTCATCACGAGTCAGATCAAAGTTATGGCGCAGCTTGCCAGCGAACTGGTAACCGCCACGGGCGCCGAAGATCAGCCGATTGTCGGCGCTGCGCTGGCCATAAGTGACCTGACGGCTGAATTCGCTGAACGCCTGACCCCGGCTGAGGCCAATTTCGTCCCAAGTCGCGGCAGACAATGGCTCGGTGGCGACAATCAGGCTTTGCACCGGTAGCTGATAGCGGCCCAGCGGTGGCAAGGTCACCGAATAACCTTCGACGGCTGGCACGATCCAGCGACTGCGCACGCTGGCTTTCGCTGTGCGTAGACTGCCCGACTGCCAATGGGTAACCGGGCTGTTTTCGTAGATCTTCACGCCCATGCTCTGCACGGTGCGCGCCAGGCCGCGTACCAGTTTCGCCGGGTGGATGGTCGCCACGTGCGGCGCGTAAATCCCGCCATAAGGCTTGGCGACGCGGATCTGCTGCGCCAGTTGCTCGGGGCTGAGCCAACGATAATCGTCGTCGGTCAGGCCTTGGGCGTGCAGTTTGCCCAAGTACTCGCGCAGAGAGGCTTCTTGTTCCGGGTAACGCGCCGCGCAGTACAACACGCCGCCCTTGCGGTAATCACAATCGATACCTTCGCGTTCGAGGACGACTTCCACTTCATCGGGAATGCTGTGCAGCAGATCAAAGGACGCGCGGCGCTGTTCCGGCGAGAGGCCGGCCAACAAACGATCTTCGCCGAGCAGGTTGCCCATCAACCAGCCGCCATTGCGACCGGAAGCGCCGAAACCGGCGGTCTGTGCTTCGACAATCGCGATGTCGAGTCCCGGCGCGAGTTTCTTCAGGTAGTACGCGGTCCACAGGCCCGTGTAACCGGCGCCGATGATCGCCACGTCGACGTCCAGATCACGCTCAAGCTCGGGCCGCGCGGTCAGCGGCTCATCGAGTTGGTCCATCCACAAACTGATAGTGCGCCACGCCGGCATGCAAGACTCCGCCACTGAAAACCTTCGATGGCGTCGATCCTAGTGGCTGTGCTCAGTGGATGTCTTGCGCGCGTGCCCGCAAAGAAATTTGTTTCGCGTAAGCCTTGGGCGACTGACCGGTGTGCTGACGGAAACAGCTGTAGAACGCCGATAACGAATTGAAACCCGCAGCGAAAGCCAGTTCATCGATGCGCACCGGCGGCGCGGCGTTATCGAGCGAGCGCAGCAGATGTTGCAGGCGCGCCTGATTGACGTAGCGATAGAAACTTTGCCCGAGCACCTGGTTGAGCAGATAGGAAATCTGATTGCGGCTGTACCCGCACTCCTTCGCCACCCGCTGCAAATCGAGTTCGGGATCAAGATACGGCTGTTGCTTTTCGAAATACTGCTGCAGGTCTTCGGCCATAAAGCTCAACTGACGCGGCGACAAGCCCAGGCGACTGACTGCCGGGCGCTGACTTGACGAGGCCTTGCCAGCAGTTTGCGTGCGCACCAGCGAAGCGTATTCGTTGACGCGCCAGATCAGCCCGTCCCTGACCGTGAGCGCCTCGCTGGAGCGAAACGACACCAGACCGTCGCCGCCGCGCAAGGTCACTTCGTATTGGATGAATGCGGTGTTGCCGTCGACGCGAATGCGGTCGCAATGCTCAAGCAGTTCGTCGGATTCTCGCGGCATGCTGACGCGCACGTACTCGCGTAACTCGTTGAGGCCGAGCACGCGGTTCTGGAAGAAATCGTTGTACTGAATGTCCGGATGATACAGCGCCATGACGCTGTCGAGGTCGCGGTGTTTCCAGCTCAGGTGATAGCGCATGACCGTTGCAGCCGTGGCTTGGGTCTGTTCAGGGCCGTCGTCGTCGGCGTGCATAAAGGGCTCGGCACAAAAAACCCGAGCTTGCCCAAGTTCGCCACAGGCTTCAATGACTAATCCATAGTGGCGTTCTGGCGATGATTGCGTAGGCCGTGACTTACATCAAAAAATGCGAAGCAATCGCAAAATGAACTGAAAAATCTCACAGGAATTTCACATGCGGATGCTACTTTTAATGTCAGTCACCGGTTGAGCCAATGAAGGCTCTTCCCACCTAACATGAGCAAACGGAAGCGCTCGATGAAGAAGGCGGGCAACATATGAATAAAGGGTCAAGCAAAGTCACGTTCCCCAACGCATGCCAGTTGATGCGCTGGCATTTCCATCCGATGGGTTTCGAGGCAACGATGGACGCACCGGGCAGTATGATCGCCCGACTGTTCGATCGTGCCAGCGGCGAAACCATGATCGCTATCGCCGGGATCCCGTGCGCGACGGTGATGAATGCAGCGGATGTCGAGCGAATCATCGAGGCTGTGGAGGACGAGCTGGAAGCGTTCATTCCTCCGGAGTCTCTCAAGAGTTACGCATAAGTTTATGATTTAAAACGAAAAGCCCGCAGCGATGCGGGCTTTTTTGTGCTTACGCGGTTTGCTTGGCGGCGCGGTGATCAACGAAGAACGGTTTGCCTTTGGCCACCCGGTCGGACGCCCGGGGCATGTTCACCGCTTGCGCTTCCTGCGGTTCGACATACCAGTAGCAATGGCTGACCGCCCGCGTGATGCCGACATACGCCAGGCGCAGGATTTCGTCTTTCTGCGCCGTGTCGTAGGGCTCGCTGTCGCCCGACTTGCCTAGGCCCGCCATGCGATAGACCTGATTCTTGTAGGGCGAACTGGTCAGATGCTGGCAATCACCGAGCAGAAACACCGCGTCAGCCTGCAAGCCTTTGGCGCTGTGGTAGGTCAGCTGCTTCAGGCGTCGCGCTTCGTACGGCAAGCTCGAATCAACATTAACTACAGACTGAATATGCTCTTCTATCAATAACTTATCGCTGCTTTTTCGATAAAGCATCAAGATTGAGTGACCTTGACGATAATGTTCGGCAAGGCGCTGGCCCAAGGCCTGATCGTCGCGCTCCAGCACATTGACCGGTTGCAACGGCTTGGGTGCGCCGCTGGCCTTGGCTTTTTTGCCCGGGATCGCCGGTGCCGCGCGAACGATATGTTCAGCGGCATCAATGATGTGCTGGTGACTGCGGTAGTTATCACTGAGCATTACCCGCGTAGTGCTCGGCGACGGGAACTCCTTGTCGAACGCCATGAAATAACTCGGCGAACTGCCGCGCCAACCGTAAATCGACTGCCAGTCATCACCGACGCACAGCAACGACGAACGCTGCGCGCCCCGCCCGACGTGCATGGCCGGGCCACGACTGCGGATTTCCGTCAGACTTGCACGAATCCACGAGACGATCTGTGGCGAAACGTCCTGAAATTCGTCGATCATCAAGTGCGACAACGGCCTGAGTAACTCGTCGCTCAACAGCTTGAGGTTCTCCGGCGAATGCTCGCTGAACAGCGCGAACATGCGGTTGTAGGTCATGATCGGCGGTTTCTGATCGAGCAAATGATCTTCAAAGGCGCGCCAGAACAGACTCAAGGCTTCAAAGAAGAAACGATCCGGGTCGTCCTTGGCGAAACTCATGCGACCGACCGCGTCAGGCACATCCAGGCCGAGGTTCTCGATGAAGCCTGCCGCCGCCACAAAACAGTCGAGCAATGGCGCGGAAGCCAGCTCACCCTTGACCTTGTAATCGAAGCCCGGCCCGGCACTGGCATCGCCTGCCAAAGTAGCCAGAACACGTTTTGATGACTCATAACTATCAAGCCAAATCAAAGGCTTACGACAGAAAGCTTGAAACAGGGTGCGCTTGACTGCCCACTCTGCGCGCACGCTGAGCTTGGCGTTTGGCCGACTGACCTGCGGGTTTTCCCGCGGATCGAAACCGAGCACCACCCACGCATCCAGGCTCGGAATGTAACCATGACAATGAAATTTCGCGCCGTTGATATCGAAACTCTGCCGATTCGGCTCAATGCCCTTGATCGGCCAAGCACCCGCGCGGAACCACAGATCTTCGATGGCGTCGCACAGCTCTTCGTCGCGCCGGGATGCCAGCTCCGTTACCGCGACGCGCTTCTGCACATCCGGGTGATCACGCTCCAGCTCCTTGAGCTGCAAACCCGCGCGCGACAGTGGCTGAATCAGATGTCGAAAACGCTCGTCCTCGTTGAACAAGCGGTGATAGCAGGCGTTGAGTTGCTGACGTTGCGCATCGTTGATGCGCAGGTCGAACGGATTACTGTCGACCTCCTCCTCAGCACCCTGAACTCGATGACTGAGGTTTTCAAAGGCCTGCAAGCGCTCGAAACCCGGCAAGCTGCGCACCATCGGCAGAATGCGCGAGTGGAAGGTACGCACCAGTTCGCGTGCCTGGCGCAGGTTCAGCGCGTGCCCCCAGAGCGCGAACAGCTCGATCAGTTTGTTGATGAAATCCTTGCGCGACTCGCGGGTGAAGGTCACTACGGTCATCGAATCCAGCTCAAAACCCAGATAGTGGTTGAGCAACAGAATACGCAGAACCAGCGTGGTGGACTTACCCGCGCCCGCGCCGGCAACCACTGAGGTTGACGGGGTTTCGCTGAAAATCATCTTCCATTGCGCGGTACTTGGCTGAGCATGCTCAGGCAACAAACGGGCAACATCGGCCTTCATGCGTTTTTTCAGCTCGGCCGTCAACGGCAGGCGCCAATCATCGAACAGATGATTGTCGACGCTGGGCGGGCGATGCTCGGTGTTGCGACTGTCACGGATCAGCAGCACCTGCCGGCCCTCTTCCAGCCCCTCAAGCTTGCCTTCCTTAAAGCCATATTCGACGCCAGCGGTATGGCCACTGCGGAAACCATCGGCCTGACCGTGCAACCACGACGCACGGTGCTGCGCGCGCAGTCGGGTCAAACCGTGGCCGAAGAAGCGTGCAGCCAGGCGTTTGAACCATGGCATCTCGGCCAAGGGGCGAAGTTCGGGAGGAAGATCGGGGGTGTGTTGCGCCACGCTGACGGGCTCCAGTGTGTGAGGCTGTTGCGGCTATGGTGTCTGTATTTGCCGCTCAGTTCTAGCGAAATGCTTTCAGGTCATTGGTTTAGGCGATGAACTGAAGGTGGGATGAGATGCTTCACAACTATTTTCTTATCGAGTATTTCGATTATAACGCCGCACTTTTTACGCTTTTTATCGATTATTGACTGATAGATGATGGCCGTCATAAACCACCGGTCCCGCGTCGGGTGCGCCCTTCACACCTCGCGTCGAACCTTTTGAGGAGACGATCATGCTTGAACTCAGACCCTTCAGCTCGCTGGGCGGCGCCCATCACGGCTGGCTGGATGCCCATCACCACTTTTCGTTCGCCGAGTACTACGACCCGCAGCGCATGAGCTGGGGCAACCTGCGGGTGTGGAACGATGACGTGATCGCAGCCGGCACTGGCTTTCCCCAGCATCCGCATCGCGACATGGAAATCATCACGTATGTTCGTGAAGGTGCTATCACTCACCAGGACAACCTGGGCAACAAGGGCCGCACCGAAGCTGGCGACGTGCAGGTAATGAGCGCGGGTACCGGCATCGCTCACAGCGAATACAACCTGGAAGCCAAGGACACCAAGATCTTTCAGATCTGGATCCTGCCAACGGAAACCGGCGCACCACCCTCCTGGGGTGCCAAACCGTTCCCGAAAGGCCAGCGCGAAGGTTTTGTCACCTTGGCCAGCGGCAAGGACGGCGATGACCAGAGCCTGCGGATTCGCGCTGATGCGCGATTGGTCGCAGCCAACCTCAAGGCGGGCGAAACTGCCGAATATCATCTGGATGAAGGCCGTCGCGCCTACCTGGTGCCGGCCACTGGCCTGATTGAAGTCAACGGCTTGCGCGCACAAGCTCGAGACGGCGTGGCGGTAGCGCAGGAACGGGTGCTGAGCGTTACGGCCCTTGAGGACAGCGAAATCGTCCTGGTGGATCTGGCCTGATGGCTTGAATGGCAGGCAAAAAAAGGGTTCTTCACGGATTACCGGGAAAGACGCTCTTGATCTTCATGAAAAAGAATTCGCTATCTCGGTAACCGTACGCCATCCGCTTGATGACCTTTATTCGATTGTTTATTCCTTCCAACTGACCGGTG